>JBNRMP010000091.1:0-67134 GCA_050309685.1 Anaerohalosphaeraceae bacterium | reverse complement strand
ACGGCTGCCTCATACAGCCTGTGGAGAACCTATTTATAACACGATAGGCGATAGCGCAAGTCTAATATTACAAGAAACTTACAGATCACTCAAAAAAGGCGTAACTCCATTACTGGAAACGGCACTACGAACCACGAACTACGAACTACGAACTTAAAAAAACTGACCAACGGAGTTTGAGATGAAAGTTGCTTTAATCGGAATGATGCAGTCGGGCAAGAGTACGCTGCTGTCGGCGATCAGCGGGCGGGAGGCGGCGCCGATGGGGTCATCGGACATCGTCGAGCAGGTGGTGCCGGTGCCGGACGAGCGGCTGGACTGGCTGGAGCCGCTGTACGAGTCGAACAAGAAGGTGCGGGCGACCATCGACTGCCTGGACCTGCCGGGACTGAGCTTCACGGATGAGCACGGGCGGGCGGCGGCGCGGCGGCTTTTGAACCAGGTACGGACGGCGGATATGTTCGTGATCGTAGTGCGGGCGTTTGACAACCCGTCCGTGCCGGCGTACCGCAACCGGGTGGATGCGGCGAAGGACTTCGAGGAACTGCGGACGGAGCTGCTGCTGGCGGACCTGGAGATGGTAACGACGCGGATCGAGCGTCTGGAAAAGCAGGTGCACAAGCCGACAAAGACGCAGGCGCGGGACAAGGCGGAACTGGAGCTTCAGCTTCGCCTGCAGGAAGCGATTGAAGCGGAAAAGCCGATCCGCAGCGCGATCACGGAGGATGACATGGAGCTGGTGCGGGCGCTGAATTTCCTGACGCTCAAGCCGATGATGGCGGTGGTGAACGTGGGCGAGGACCGGATCGGCGAGACGATCGATCTGCCGGGCGCCGAAGGGATGGAGACGATTACGCTGTCGGCGGAGATCGAGAGCGAGCTGGCGAAACTGGACCCCGAGAGCCGGGCGGAATTCATGAAGGATATGGGAATCACCGAGTCGGCGGCGAGCCGGTTCGTACAAAGCTGCTACGCGACGCTGGGGCTCATCAGCTTTCTGACGGTGGGCAAGGATGAGGTGCGGGCGTGGCCCATTGAGAAAGGCACGACGGCGCTGGATGCGGCGGGGAAGATCCACAGCGATATCAAGCGGGGCTTTATCCGGGCGGAGACGATGGCGTATGCGGACCTGCGCGAGCTGGGAGACGAAAAGGCCGTCAGGGCGGCGGGCAAGATGCGGCTGGAAGGCAAGACCTACGTCGTGCAGGACGGAGATATCATCAACTTCCGCTTCAATGTGTAGGCGCAGGCGGACAATCGGCCGCCTGTGAGAGCCCCGATTCAGGGAAACAGTCTTTGGCTCCGGCTTTGTAGGGTGCTCCGAATCATCGTGCGGAAAATCGCAGGACGGTCAGGGAGTAGGATTTGAAGGTGCATCTGAGCCGCGGGGCGGAGCCGATCTTCATCGTCGTTTCAACGGGGGCAATCTTTGTTGGGTTCTGTATCGAGTTTTCATCATCGGGGTCGCCGGCGAGGGTGATGACGCGAACGGGGGATTGGAGCCGTTCGACGCCGTCGAGGGCGATGGCGATATCGGCCTCCGCGGGTTCGGCGTTGACGACCTTGAGGATGATCTCGTCGCCGGAGCGGCTGGCGCAAGTATAGAGGCGGCCCTTGGCGCCGTCGAGCCGGGCGGGCAGAACGCGCTCGCCCTTATGGAGCGAGAAAAGCTGCTGCACATAGTAGTTGGGCGTGGCATAGCTGGTGAGGTTGTCGAACCAGAAGAGGTTGGGCTTCCATTGCCAGGCATCGACATGGCCGGCCATGGGGGCATAGGCGGACATGGTGACGACGGCGGCGTTCTTTTCCATGCCGGTAAGAAAGGCGGCTTCGGCGAGGGCGGTGATGAGATTGTTGCGGTTTTCGGGGCTGGCGACGCCGTGGGTCATGGCGGCATACTCGCCGATGAAAAGCTCGGGGCCGTCGGGATCATAGCTGTCATAATAGTTCGTATTCTCGAAGAACCACTCACACCGGCGGTAGAAGTGCTCATCGACGATGTCGGGCTTGAGCACGCGCCACTGCTCCCAGAGATATTTCACCTCGGCGGCTCCGTTGGGAAAGATCTCCGGATCGGAGCCGGTGGCGGCGATGAGCTTGACATCGGGGTATTTTCCCTTGAGGGCCTTCTCAAAGATCTTATAGCGTTCGACATACTGCGGACCCCACTGCTCGTTGCCGATGCCCAGGAACTTCAGGTTGAAGGGCTCCGGGTGGCCCATCTCGGCCCGGAGCCGGCCCCAGCGGCTGTCGGCGGGGCCGTTGGCGAATTCAATGAGGTCGAGGGCGTCCTGGACGTAGGGCTGGAGCTTGGTAACATCGGCCGTCTCGCCGGTGTTGAACTGGCAGGCCATGCCGCAGTTGATGATGGGCATGGGCTCGGCGCCGATCTGCTCGGCGAGAAGGAAATATTCGAAGAAGCCCAGGCCGAAGGACTGGAAATAGTCGGGGGTGAGGCGGTGTTTGAACTCGAGATTCCAACGGCAGATGATAGTGTCGCGGTCGGCGATGTCGCCGACGGTGTTTTTCCACTGGTAGCGGTTGGCGAGAGTCATGCCCTCGACGATGCAGCCGCCGGGAAAGCGGAGAAAGCCGGGCTTGATGGCGGCCATCCGCTCCACGAGGTCCTTGCGGAGGCCGGGGATGGGACGGTCGGTCATGCGGGCGGTGTCGGCGGGAAAGAGGGAGATCATGTCGAGATCGACGGTGCCGGGGGTTGTGACGTATAGGTTGAACCGGGCTTTGGGTTCGGTGCCGGTTGCAGTCATGAGGATATGATAATTTTTCCAGTCGCCGGCGATGTTGTCGAACGTGCCTTCGAGAAGTTTACACCCGTCCGGGGCGACAACCTCGACGCGGAAGGACATGGCGGGGGCGGCGGTCTTTGCAAAGACGGAGCAGTAATAGTTTTCCCCCTCACGGATGCCGATGCCCCGGAAGCCCTCGTTGGAGACGCCCAGACCCGCTTCTTCGGCCCTCAGGCGAAGGCAATACGGATTGGACTTGTTGTAGTCGGGCTTTTGAATGACCGCCGCATCGCCGCGGTTGCCGTTGAGGACGGTCCAGCCCATCAGGGCGTTCGGGAACTCGAAGGAGCGGTTTTTGATCTTTTCGGCATAGAGGCCGCCGTCGCCGTTGAAATTGATGTCCTCGATGAAGAGGCCGACGAAGGTCGGTGCGATCTTTACGCCGGCCTGGTCGGCCCGGACGGTAAGCGTCGGGGAGGCGCAAAGGGGCGTTTTCAAGGCGGCAAGAACGATAATACTTGTGAGAATCAAGGTCTTTTTCATGGCACTCGTCTCCGAAGTTAATCGATTCTTTCTACAGGCAGGGGTCATCATAGGAAGATCGAAGACATTTTTCCAGAAAAAAACAAGATCAAAAATAAGGAGTATCCCGGGGAGCAATTACGCGGAAAAAACGTATAGCTCGGCAAATGATGAAAGATTAGTACAATGGAACAGGATGTCCAGAATGTCCAGAAACAAACAGGTCCGTTGCGGCCCAAGACCGGCGAGGTTGGTACAGGCACCGTGACCATGGAGGTCTTTACGGACTTCGCCTCGTGCGGCCCATTGGCCCGGGCGTGGGATTCGTTTGTCGAACGGATCAGCGGCGATATCTTTTTGACGTTCGACTGGCAGCGGATCTGGTGGAAGTATTACGGCCGGGGACGGTCGCTGCGGGTGTATTTATTCCGCGCCGATGAGAAGTGGGTAGGGCTGGTTCCGATGTTTACGGAGACCGTGCGGCTCGGTCCGCTTTGGATTCGGCAGGCGAAGATGGTCGGATCGGGCCACAGCAGCTTCGGACATTTCCGACCGGCGATTGAGCCCGCATACCTTCGCCCGATCCTGCGGGCCCTGGCCGAAGACCTTGAAGATTCTTCCTGTGACCAGGTTATCCTGGGGCCGATGGCGGGGCGGTACGCGCAGTATCCGTTCCTGCTCGGAGCCCTGCGGGAGGGATGCGCCGGGGGCTACCGGGCGCCGCGGGAGAAGACTCAGGTGCAGACCTACTACTCGCTGGGGGAGAATTTCGAGGAGTGGGTCCGGGGGCTCACATCCTCCCAGCGGAGCGTGGTCCGCAGAGACTACCGAAATCTGGAAAAGCAATCGCTCTCGTTTACCGTTGAGGAGGCCGGCGAAGAGACGTGGGAGGAGATGTTCGATGAATTTATACGGTTTCATCAGTCGTACTGGAACGGGCAGGGAAAACTGGGACATTTCCGGGACTGGCCGCAGTCGCCCGCCTTTCATCGGGAAGTGGCCCGGGCGCAGGTAAAACGAGGTCGGCTGCTCCTGCTGCGGCTGCGATGCAGCGACGGCAGCCGGGCCTACGCCTATAACTACCGGTGCGGGGGCATGTACTTTAACCTGCTGCTGGCACGGACGACGGATTCTCCGACGGGAGTATCCGTGAGCCGGCTGCTGCATTCCGAGATGGTAAAACACGCCGTTTTCGAGTCGGTTCGATGGATCGACGCCATGCGGGGAAAATATGAGTACAAGCTGAGACTGGGGGGCGAGTGCTACCCGCTGCGGACGATCACCCTGAATCGCGGGGGTCTGCTGCGGCGAATACGAATGGGGTTGTTCTGCGGGGCGGCAAAGCTGTTCCACTTGGTGTACTACAAGATCTATTTCTGCCGACTTGGAATTCGGATTCCCCCGCGGTATCGGCGGGGTCTGTGGGAAAGCTGGATACGGGCATGCGGAAATCTGTAGGATGTTCCGGGGAATTTGCCCTCCGGCGGGAGATCGGGTTTCAGTTAAGAATATGGATTATTTTCAATCGTGAATTCAAACGGTAATAAATTAGTTATTTCTCCGGCTCACTACTTCGCCGCGTTTACGTATCCTTGCTCAATGAATTAAAGAAGCAGTTCCTGGAGAATATTGAATGAGCTCAAAAACTGAGCCGGAGCCTTCGCTTCGGCCGCCGGAGGCGATGGCGGTCGGGGCGGAGGCCCTGACCATGGAGGTCTATACGGACTTTGCCTCATGCGGTCTCGCCCAGGCGTGGGATGCGTTTGTCGAACGGGTCAGCGGCGATATCTTTTTGACGTTCGACTGGCAGCGGATCTGGTGGAAGTATTACGGCCGGGGGCGGTCGCTGCGGGTGTACATATTCCGGGTCGGCGAGGAATGGGTAGGGTTGGTCCCGATGTTTACGGAGACCGTGCGGCTGGGCCCGCTTTGGGTCCGCCGCGCAAAGATGGTCGGATCGGATTACAGCTTCGGGCACTTCCGGCCGGCAATTGTGACGGATTGCCTCGGGCCGGTGCTGGGCGCAATGCTGGAGGACCTGCGGCGGCTCGGGTGCGACCAGGTTTTGCTGGGGCCGCTGGCGGGGCGGTACGAATACGGCGAGACGCTCAGAGAGGCCCTGTCGAAAATGATCGGGGCGAAATTCACCTGCCGCCAACTGCGGTATCCGCAGACCTATTACAAGCTGGCGGACGATTACGAGCAGTGGCTCAGGGGACTCAAAACATCACATCGGAAAAGCGTTCGAAAGGAGTACCGGCGGCTGGAGAATCAGACGATCTCGTTTACGATCGAGTTCGCCGGGGAGGAACGCCTGGAGGAGATGTTCGACGAATTTGTGCGGCTTCATCAGCAGAACTGGAACGAGCAGGGAAAGCTGGGACACTTTGGCGACTGGCCGCATTCGGCCGCGTTCCACAGCGAGCTGGCACGGGCGCAGATAAAGAAGGAACGGCTGCGGCTGATGCGGATCGGCTTTAGCGACGGCAGTTGCGGCTATGCCTATAATTACCGCTGCGGGGACATGTATTACGAATACCTCTCGGCGCGGACGTTCGATTCGCCGGAGGGGGTCTCGATGGGGCGGGTAATCCACGCGGAGACGGTGAAGCGCTGCGCGATCGAGTCGGTAAAGTGGATCGACTCCATGCAGGGACGCTACGATCACAAAAGCGAACTGGAGGGCCGGTGCCTGCCGCAGCGGCTGCTCGTGCTGGAGGGCCGGGGGGCCGGGCGGCGAATTCGCATCGGGCTCTTTCGCTTGGCGGCGGAACTGGTTCACCTGCTCTATTACAAGCTGTACTTCTGCCGACTGGCGACGCACCTGTCGACACGCCGGCGAAGGGGACTGCGGGAGGGATGGATTCGGGCCTGCGGGGAACTGCGGGGGACAGTAAAGGCCGAGCATTTCGATTCGACGGACGCGGAGGATGAGGAGGAAAAAGAGGGTAAAAGGGGGAACTAATGCTTTTGTTTAGGAGGCAGGGACGGTATAATCCTCCTTTTCACAGTAAAATTCATTTTTCTGACTTTTGAGGGAAAGTTGACACGAGAAGTCCGGGAAATATTGAAGGTTCGCCTGCCGGAAGTGGTGATGCTGGTCGGCCTGTACGCGGGCGGGACGTTGCTGTCACAGCACATGCTGACGCAGTTTGACCATGCGGAGAGGGGCGCCCAGATGCCCATGGGCATAGCATTCCTGCTGGGGCTTGGGACGATGTCGCTGCTGATTATCGTGCAGATGCAGGGGTGGGGATTTCTGAGAACGATGGCTTTGGCGCCGGCCCGGCCCCAAAGCCCGGTGGAACTGCTCAGGATAGGTTCACCGTTTTTCTGGCGGCTGTTCGGATTTCAGCTCCTGTATTTTTTTGCGCTGCAGGTCGTCGCCCTCGCGGTAGCGGCAGTGCTGATGAAATTTCTGCCGCAGGTTCACGGGAATAAGGAAATGGCCCGCTGGCTGAAGATGACGGTGTTCTTGGCAGGTTACCTGGTGCTGCTCAAGCCGTTTGCGGTGATGCCGTCGCTGGTGCTGGCGTATGGGGCAACGCTGTGGGAGGCGTTTGTCGGGATGCGGCGGGTGGATTTCTGGCAGCCGCAGGCACCGGCAGTGCTCGGAGCGATTTTCGGATTCTTTCTGGCGATGGGAATGGCGACCGAAATCGGGGCGGGCGAAGGCCCCCGGCTTTGGGTGATCCGAAGCATCGAAGGGATAATCGGAGGACTGCTGTATCTCGGGCTGTACACGGCAACGATCCGCTATGTAACGGAGGGTCAGGAAGAGGCGGAATACGACCTGCCGGAGACGGACGAGGAAGACGATGAGAGCTTGGAAGACGAAAACTTTTGAAAACCAGTGACTGTCCCCGGTTTTGCGAGAACGGTATGGTCGATTTTCACGGCAAATTTATAGTGCTGGACGGGCCGGACGGATGCGGCAAGAGCACCCAGGCCCGGCGGCTGACGGAGTGGGTACGGGCGGCGGGGGTGGAGATCTGTTCGTACCGCGACCCGGGAACCACGGTGATCGGGGAGCGGATTCGCGAAATCCTGCTGGACCCCGCACACGGCGAGATGGGGGACAACGTGGAGGTCATGCTCTACATGGCCGCCCGGGCGCAGCTCTGGAAGGAACGGATCTCGACGGACCTGACGGCGGGCCGCTGCGTCATCATGGACCGCTGGCTGTCGAGCACCTGCGCGTACCAGGGCTGGGCGGGGGGCTTCGGGATCGAAAAGGTGATCCGCATCGCGGAGGATACGCTGGAGCGGGTCTGGCCCGATGTGACGGTAATCCTCGACGTGGACCCGGAAACGGCGGCGGGGCGGATGAACCGCCAACTCGACCGAATGGAGCAGAAGGGGGCGGCCTATCACCGGCGGGTGCGGGAGGGCTTTTTGAAACTGGCCAAACTTACACAGGGCGTGGTCGTAGTAAACGCGGGCGAGACGGTGGAGACGGTGGAAGAACACATCCGAAGAGCGATCGAAAAACGGCTATAATCTATCGACATGAAATTAAAAGAGATACACAGCCAGGAAAGGGCGATTGAGCAGTTGCAGCGGGGAGTTGCGGCGGGCCGGACGGCGCATGCATATCTGTTCGTGGGGGCGGACGGCGTGGGCAAGCGGACGACGGCGCAGGCGTTTGCGAAGATGCTGCTGTGCCATGACCGCCGGGAGATTCGGACGGCGACAGGTCCCGGCTATGATTCGTGCGGAACGTGCCGTTCGTGCATGCTCTTCGAATCGGGGGGACATCCGGATTACCAGTGGATCTACAAGGAGCTGATTAAATATACGGAAGACGGGAAGAGAAAGGGGCCGCCGGTGGATATGCCGGTCGATGTGATCCGCGAGTTCCTGATCGATAAGGTAGGGACCCGCCCGACTGAGAGCCGGTATATCGTTTATATGATCGAAGAGGCCGAGAAGGTCAACGCGGCCAGCCAGAATGCGATGCTTAAAGTCCTGGAGGAGCCGCCGCCGAACTGCGTGATCATTCTGCTGTGCAGCCGGCTGGAGAAAATGCTGCCGACGACGCGGTCGCGGTGTCAGACGGTGGCGTTCGGCCCGGTGGATGAGCGGTTTATCGTCGAGAAGCTGCGGGGGCGCGGGGTCGATGCGACGGCGGCGCTGTACTGGGCGCGGCTCAGCGAGGGAAGCGTCGGGACGGCGATGGCGTGGGCCGAACTGGACACCGGCGAGAAGGCCGCCTCCCCGTTTGAGATCAAGCGGGAACTGGTGGAACGGATCGCGGCGCTGGACGCGGTCTCGGCGCTGGATTCAGCGGTGTGGATGGGGCAGTCGGCCAAGACAATCGGGGCGGCCTGGAGCGAAAAGCAGCCGGACCTGAGCACGACGGATCTGAACCGACGGGCACAGCGGGGGCTGGTGCGGATGGTACTGAGCATCTATGGAGATGTAATTTATCTGCATTCAGGCAGGGAGAAAGCTTTGGTGAATCAGGACCAGATAGCTCTAATAAAGAAGATCGCGGCGGGATGCGATGCCCAAACGGCGGCGGAAAATGTGCTCAAAATCCAGCCGGTCTTAAAGTGGATCGATTCGAGCGTAAATGAGAAGCTTATTTTTGAGCAGCTCTTGTTAAGACTGGCCTTATCGGATATACTGTTACGTTTTCCGGTATTCGCAGAGTAGCGGAGATTAAGCAGCCGCGGATTTCACGGATTTATATAAAACAGGTGACTGTCCTCGTTTTTGGGATGATATGCGGCGAAAACAGTGACTGTCCCTGGTTTTTACGATAATTTTGGAGACAGCTTGTCGATGGCACAGGAAGGCAATATTACTGAGGAACAGGGCAAGGCGAAACCGGCTCCGACGCGGGCCGTCAAACAGATCCTGGTCCGGTACGGAAAAATGGGCGTTTTCGGGTGGTTTGAGCATAACGAAAACTCGATCCCCCGAACCAAGCGGCACGTGATCGTCAAAACCGACCGCGGGCTGGAACTGGGGGAGGTGATCGGCCCCTACAGCTACCAGGGAGGCAGGTTTCGGCTCAGCGTCGAACAGGTGGACCGGTATTTCAAACAGGCCGACCAAACCTATGAGATTACGAGCGGCGGGCGGCTGGTGCGGTTTGCCACGCCCGAGGATCTGTGCGAACAGGAGCACCTCGAACTCTCCGCGCAGGAAGAGGCCAGATGCTGCCAGAAGTACGCGCGGGAGCTGGGGCTGGATATGAAGATCATCGAGGCCGAACATCTCTTCGGCGGCGAGCGGATCATCTTCTACTTCCTCAGCGACGGGCGGGTGGATTTCCGTGAACTGGTCAAGCGGCTGGCGCGGGAGTACCAGACGCGGATCGAGCTGCGGCAGATCGGCTCGCGCGACGAGGCCCGACTGATCAGCGACTACGAAAGCTGCGGAATGGAATGCTGCTGCAAGCGATTCCTGAAAATCCTCGAACCGGTGAACATGCGGATGGCCAAGTTGCAGAAGGCGACGCTGGACCCGTCGAAGATCAGCGGACACTGCGGCCGCCTCAAGTGCTGTCTGCGCTACGAGGACGAGACCTACCGGGAACTGAAGAAGAACCTGCCGGCAAAGAATACGGAAGTTCGCACGCCCAAGGGGATCGGCCGGGTCGTTGACGGACAGATCCTGACGCAGCTCGCCGTGGTGCAGTTGGAAAACGGCGACCGCTCGGCATGGCGGCTGGACGAGCTGGAACTGCTCGACGGGACGCGGCTGGCCGAACCGCCGGCCGGCTTCAACGGCGGCTGTCAGGGGTGTATGGGGTCGCAGGAGTCGTCCGAAGCGGACGAGGAGACCGCTGAAGAGTTGGAGGCGTTTCCCGAAAGAGAGACGCCCCGGCGGGATACGGAACCGACGGCCCGGCGGACCGGGGGAGCCGAAGCGGGTGGACCGAACTCGTCAAACAATAGGCCGCGAAAGCGAAAGAATCGCCGGCGCAACTCCAATCACGGCGGCGGTTCGAGCCCCGATCAGAACCCGGGCGCCGGCAGCCGGCCGGTTCAGGCGGACGGCGAGTCAAACGCCCGGAGCGGCCGACGGGGCGGACGGAGACGCGGCCGGCGCAATCGGTCGGGACGGCCGAATCCCGGCGGACAGGGCGGCTCGCAGCCATCGTCCGGCGCACAGTAACAAACAGACAAAACGAAAGCAGCCGCGGATTGCGCGGATTTAAGTAAAATCATTTTCAAATTGTCAAATTTGAGCATTAGAGAGTAATACATGAGTCGAAAATTACTGGTTACGTCGGCGCTGCCCTATGCCAACGGGCCCATCCACCTGGGACACCTGGTGGAGTACCTGCAGACGGATATCTGGGTGCGCTTCCAAAAGCTCTGCGGCAACGAGTGCCGGTACTTCTGCGCGGACGATACGCACGGCACGGCGATTATGATCCGGGCGCGGGCCGAAGGGGTCCGGCCGGAGGATCTGATCGAGCGGGTGCACGCGGAGCATTTACGCGATTTCATGGGTTTCGACATCGCCTTCGACAACTACTACTCCACGCACTCGGTCGAGAACCGCGAGCTGAGCGAGATGATCTACGAGGGGGCGGTCAGATCCGGGTCGATTGTCAAAAAGCCGATCCTGCAGGCGTATGACGAGCAGGAGAAAATGTGGCTGCCGGACCGTTACATCAAGGGAACGTGTCCGCGCTGCAAGGCGCCGGACCAGTACGGCGACTCGTGCGACGTGTGCGGGGCGCACTACGATACGGCCGAACTGATCGACGCCGTGAGCACCGTCAGCGGAAAGCCCCCGGTGATGAAGGAGAGCGTGCACTACTTCTTCCGCCTCAGCGATTACGAGCAGCGCCTGCACCAAATCTTTGATCGGGGCTATGTCCAGTCCTCCGTGAAGAACAAGCTGGACGAGTGGTTCGAGCAGGGGCTCAAGGACTGGGACATCTCGCGGGACGGGCCGTACTTCGGCTTTAAAATCCCCGGCGAAGAGGACAAGTATTTCTACGTGTGGCTCGATGCGCCGATCGGCTACATGGCCTCGGCGAAGAACTATTACGAGAAGCAGGGCAAGGACTTTCTGGCGATTTGGAACGGCGGGGAGTACGAGATCTGCCACTTCATCGGCAAGGACATCATGTACTTTCACGCGCTCTTCTGGCCGGCGCTGCTGATGAGCGCGGGACTGCGGACGCCGGACAAGCTGTTCGTGCACGGCTTTTTGATGGTCAACGGCCAGAAGATGAGCAAGAGCAAGGGCACGTTCGTCACGGCCGAAACCTACCTGCGCCATCTCGACCCGCAGTACCTGCGGTACTACTACGCCTCGAAGCTCGCAGGCGACGTGAGCGACCTGGACCTGAACCTCGAGGACTTTGTCAGCAAAGTCAACTCGGACCTCGTGGGCAAGCTGGCGAACCTGGCCAGCCGCTCCGGGCCGATGCTGACGAAGTCGCTGGGCGGCCGGCTCGGAACGCTGGACGCGAAGGGACGGGCCCTGCTCGGCGAACTGACGGCGGCCAGGGCGGACATCGTCGCGGATTACGAATCGCTCAACTACGCCTCCGCGATCCGGCGGATCATGGCGCTGGCGGATGTGTGCAACCGGTTCGTCGAGGAGACCAAGCCGTGGTCCACACTCAAAACCGACCCCGAGGGAACGCGGACGAACCTGACGGCGATCCTTAACGCTGCGCGGGTGTTGACGATCTATCTCAAGCCGGTGCTGCCGTCGTTTGCGGCGAAGGTGGAGACCTTCATCGGGACGGGCGAGCTGACGCTGGCGGATGTCGAAAAGACGCTTGAGAATCGAACGATTTCGGAATATATACGATTGGTGGAACGAGTCGATAAGGAAAAGGTGGATCAGATGATTGAAGAGAGCAAACCGACCGAGACACAAGCCCAAACGCCGCCCGCCCCGCAACTGGCGGAGCCGATCGAGGCCGAGTGTACGATCGAGGATTTCATGAAGGTGGACCTGCGGGTGGCCGTGGTGACCAAAGCCGAAAAGGTCGAAGGCGCCGACAAGCTGCTGGCGCTGGAGCTGGACCTGGGAGCCCTGAAAAAGAACGTCTTCGCGGGAATCGCCAAGGCGTACAAACCGGAGGACCTCGTCGGCCGCAAGGTGATCTGCGTGGCGAACCTCAAGCCGCGAAAAATGAAGTTCGGCGTCTCCGAAGGCATGGTCTGTGCCGCCGGCGCCGGCGGGGCCGAAGTCTTCCTGCTCTCGGTCGATGAAGGCGCCCAACCCGGCTGGCGCGTCCATTAAGAAACCGCAAAAATTTCACCGATAAAAAATAGGAACAGTCACCTGTTTTTTAATGTGGGGGTATTTAAAATGGGGACAGTCGCCTGTTTTTGATATAGAGGTTTGAAGAAAAAGGGAACGGTCCGTGAGGGGCCGGTGCTGAGATGAAGAAATCGATTGAAGAAGCGGCGCGCGACGACGGACGCTATCACGTCAAGGCGCTGAAGTTTGTATTTGAGGGGCTCACCGAGACAATCGACAGGATTCGCAAGGAGGAGGGAATCGGCGACGTCCCCCGGCATGTCACGGGGCAGGAGCTGGCATGGGGGCTGGCCGAGATCGCCTCAAAACGCTGGGGCCGCCTGGCGGGGATGGTCCTGCAGCTGTGGGGTGTCCGCACGACACGCGACTTCGGCGAGATCGTCTATTTGATGATCGAAAACGAGTGGATGACCCGCCAGGACACCGACAGTATCGACGACTTCAATGACGTGTATGACTTCGAGGAGGTGTTCGAGAAGGGATATACGTTTTCGGTACGCTGAAAATTATTGATCCTTTAACAGTCAAAGAATCAATATTCCATGTTCTCATTCCCGCCCTCGCCTTCACGAGGATAAACTCCGCCGGTTTCTACAGGAGCAGCCGGCGAATGATCTGCTGATAGAGGCGCGAGGCGGTTTCGAGCTGATCGATCTCGATGTGTTCGTCGGGCTTGTGGCACTGGGCGGGGTTGCCGGGGCCGAAGATAATCACATGGGGGGAGAGCTGGCGGAAGTAGGGGCCGTCGGTGGTAAAGGCGGCGACAGTCGTCTCTTCAATCCCGGCGGCGGCGCAGACCTCGCGGACGAAGGGGCTCTGCGGGTTGGTCTCAAGGGCGTCGGCACGGCGGATCACGGACAGATCGGCGGCGAAATCAGAATCCTTCCTTTTATGCTCCTCCAGGATGGACTGCAAACTCGCCAATATCCCGTCAATGTCCATCCCCGGCAGAGTGCGGATGTCCATCTCGATCTCGCACTTATCCGGGACGATATTCGTTGCGCTGCCCCCGGCAATGCGGTTGATGCTGACGGTGGCGGGCCCCAGCTCCGGGTGCGGCGGCGCATCGATCCGAAAGCCCAGCAAGTCATCGAGCAGGGCATTGGCTTTCGCGATGGCGTTGATGCCCAGGTGCGGCATGGAACCGTGGGCGCTTTTGCCGTGGGTGGTAAGCTGGACCCAGAGGATGCCGCGATGGGCCGTCAGGACCCGCAGGCCGGTCGGCTCGGGCAGGATTACGCCCGCCAGCGGCGGCAGCTTGGCCGATTCGACGAAACGCACAACGCCGCAACTGTCGGTCTCCTCGCCCGCCGTGGCCGCGAGGATGAGGTCGCCCTTCAGTTCGCTGCCGTCGCGAACAGTCTGGGCGACGGCATGGGCGGCGGCGGCCAATCCACCCAGCATATCGACGGAACCGCGTCCCCAGATGCAGCCGTCTTGCTCGATGCCCTCGTGGGGCGGGACGCTCCATGAGCCCGTGTCCGCCGGGACGACATCGTGATGAGCCCCGAAAAGCAGGCCGGGACGAGCGCCTTTGGAACGGATATGGACGACGGCATTGGCGCGATTGACGCCCCATGCGTCGATCGTGACGGGGACATCCATGGCCGCAAAGTAGTCGCCAAGGATCTCGGCCGTCTTCAGTTCACCCTGTTTGCCCGCCGGGGCGGAGCGGATCAGTTGTTGAAGCAGCGTTTTCATGGGGGCTACTATAACCCGAAGAAAAATTAAAATAAACCGCGGAACACAGGAATTTTAGCGGATTTTCAGATAATTTACGGAAAAGAAAAAAAGAGAGGTAGAAAAAAATGTCGGGGATTTTTTTGTTGCAGGGGGATTTTTTGGCGTCATAATAAAAATTTTCGATTGATATTGCGAAGTTTTTTAACAACTGAATAGCGAGAGATCAGAATGGGACCGGTATTGGAAGGTTTAATCAGGCTTCAGCGGGTCGAGAATCGACTGCGTGCGGAGAAATCAAAACTGGCTCGGACCCGCCGGGCCGTTTTGTTTCAGGAAAACCAGCTCCGTACTCTCCAGAATGAGCTGGAGGCCAAGCAGCAGGAGATCAAGATGACCCGCATCCAGGTGGATCGCCTGGAAATGGAGCTCAAAGAACGAGACCAGCAAATCACCAAACTCCGCAACCAGCTCAATCTCGCGCGCACCAATAAGGAATATTCCGCCATTCTGACCGAACTGAACACCGCCAAAGCCGACGATTCCAAGCTGGAAAACCAGGTGCTGGAACTGATGAAGAACATCGAGACTGACAACGCCGAGTGCGCCGGCATCCAGCAGCAGATCGACGCCCAGAAGGCCAAAGTGGAGGAGGCACGCAAAGAGGCCGAAGCCAAATCCGCCGAATACCAGAAGGAAATCGATGCCATCCAGTCCGAATGGGACCGGTCCGCGGCGGAAATCCCCAGGTCCGTCCTGGATATCTTTCAGCGAGTGGCTGAAACCTATGACGGGGAGGCGATGGCTTCCATTGAGTCGGGCGGGGCGAATTCAAATACGTTCAGTTGCGGAGGATGCTTCATGGGACTGCCGGCCGAGTTGGTGAACGTCCTGACCAATAAGGACGAGATCGTCCGCTGCAAAAACTGCTCGCGCATTCTGTACCTGATAGAAGAGGAGATCTGACCGGCCGTATCCGGCGGGCGAGGGATCGCATAATGGCAGAGGCGGACAAGCAAGAAAAAATCCTGATTTATACGGATGGGGGCAGCCGGGAGAATCCGGGTCCGGGGGCCGCGGCCTATGTTATGAAAGACGCCGCCGGACAGGTGCTGGAGGGCCGGGCGGACTACTTGGAGGAGACGACGAATAATCATGCCGAGTACCGGGCGGTGCTCCGGGCGCTCAAGGCGGCAAAGCGGCGGGGGGCCGACTCCATCGAACTCTTCAGCGACAGCGAACTCCTCGTGCGGCAGATCCACGGCCAGTACCGTGTGAAAAGCGCCGTTCTTCAGCCGCTCTATTCCCAATGTATGGAACGACTCTCGCACTTCGCATCGTGGAAGGTAACGCACGTGCCGCGGGAGCGGAATACTGAGGCGGACGGGCTGGCCAACCAGGCGATGGACCGGCGCTGCGATGTTCAGATGCGGCCGGATGCGGCCCCATCGCCCGCGGGTAAAAAACTCCGGCTGGGCGTGCTGCTCAGCGGCGGGGGACGGACGATGGTGAACCTGCACGAGGAAATCCGGGCGGGGCGGCTCAATGCCGAGATCGTGCTGGTAATCAGCTCGCGGCCGGATGTGAAGGGCGTGGAGCGTGCCCGTGAAATCGGCCTTGAGCCGGTGGTCATTCGCAGGAAGGACTACCCCGACGTGGCGGCGTTCAGCGGACGCATCGCGGAGGAACTGGAGAATGCCGGCGTGGACCTGGTCGTACAGGCGGGCTGGCTGTGCCTGTGGCACATCCCCGCGGCCTACGAGAACCGGGTGATGAACATCCACCCGGCGCTGCTGCCGAGTTTTGGCGGGAAGGGTATGTGGGGCCATCACGTGCACGAGGCGGTGCTCAGGGCGGGCTGCAAGGTCAGCGGCTGTACGGTGCACTTCTGCACAAACGAATACGACGCCGGACCGATCATCGTGCAGCGGTGCTGCGAGGTGAGGGACGACGACGATGCAGACTCCCTGGCGGCGAGGGTGTTCAAAGAGGAATGCCTCGCATACCCGGAGGCGGTGCGTCTGTTTGCACAGGGAGCGCTGACCGTAAAGGATGGACGCGTCTTCCGGTCCTTCTCTTGACTGCAGCGCTCTCGATTGTGAAAAATTTTTCGTAACATTTAGCCGTATGTCGGCGGCGCATTTCTTCTGCGAACGGCTAAAGTATTACCTTTCCCGTAACAAATCCGGCAAAACGCCGATGGGGGGACAGAGTTTGGTTGCCTTCAGATGCAACTGGGCCCGGCAGGATTCGAACCTGCGACCAAGGGATTATGAGTCCCCTGCTCTACCGCTGAGCTACAGGCCCCGTTCATTCGGATTTTTCCCAGCCGCCTTATAGACGGCAGATTCATCTTTCATGAACCGGATGAAACGAATATAGTATAGGAAATCGATAGATGTGTCAAATACTTAGTTCGTAGTTCATGGATCGCAGTTCATAGCAAAAACAGGATGAATCCGAGTTCCAATAAATTGTTTCTGCCGACGACCCGCCGCGAGATGCAGGAGCGGGGCTGGGAGCAGGCCGATGTGATTCTCGTGACGGGGGATGCCTACGTGGATCATCCCTCGTTCGGGGCGGCGCTGATCGCACGATGGCTCGAAAGCCGGGGCTATCGTGTGGCCGTGCTGGCCCAGCCGGACTGGCGGTCGGCGGACGCCTTTCGCGAGATGGGTCCTCCGCGGCTGTTCTGGGCCGTCACCTCCGGATGCATCGATGCGCGTCTGAATAACTATGCCTCGTTGGGGCACCGGCGACACGAAGACGTGTACAGTCCCGGCGGCCGCCCCGGTCTGCGGCCGGATAAACCGCTGCAGGTATATGCGGCCCGCTGCCGGGAGGCGTCCAGGGGAACCCCCATCGTGCTGGGGGGGCTGGAGGCGAGTCTTAAGCGGTTGGTGCATTACGACTATATCGAAGACCGGCTCAAGCGGTCGATCCTCACGGAGGCCAAGGCGGACCTGTTGCTGTTCGGCATGGCGGAGCGGGCGGTTGCGGAGGTGGCGGACCGGCTGCGGGCGGGAAAAAACATCGATGCCATGACGGACATCCCCGGCCTGGCCTACCGGGCGATCAGGGAGGTGCAGCGGCCCGAAGGAGCGGTCGCGCTGCCGTCGTATGAGGACCTGCAAAAGGACCCCAAACTGTTTATGCAGGCCCAGTTGGCCTATCAACATGAGTCGCGGCCGGGCGGCCGGGCGGTGGTGCAGACCCAGCCGGAGCCGGTTGTGGTCAATCCGCCCGCCGAGCCGCTGAACCGGGAGGAGATGGATGCCGTTTATGCGCTGCCGTTTACGCGAATGGCGCATCCGAAATATGACAAGCAGGGGGGAGTACCGGCGCTGGCGCCGGTCCGGTTCAGCATTACGACGCACCGCGGCTGTTTCGGCGGGTGCAGTTTCTGCTCGATCTATTTTCACCAGGGCAAACAAATCGCCGGCCGGTCGGTTGAGTCGATTCTCGCAGAGGCGGACGCCCTGGTGCGGCATCCGGCGTTTGCCGGAACGATCCAGGACATCGGCGGGCCGACGGCCAATATGTACGGGATGCGATGCCGGAGAAAGACCCCCTGTCCGCGGTCAAGCTGCCTTTATCCCTCCGTGTGTCCGCACCTGGAGGCGGACCATAAAGAGGTCGTGCGGCTGATGCGGCGGCTTTTGGAGTGGGCGGGGCGGCAAAAGCGAAAGGTGCGAATCTTTGTCGCCTCGGGCATCCGGCACGACCTTGCGCTTCAGAGCCGCCCATACATCCGCCTGCTGGCGGAACACTTTGTCGGCGGTCACCTGAAGGTAGCGCCGGAACATTACTGCCCGGACGTGCTGGACCTGATGAACAAGCCGCACTTCGAAGTGTTCGAGCAGTTCGAAAAGGAGTTCGCGGCGGCCTCGGCCCGGGCGGGCAAAAAACAGTATCTCGTGCCCTATTTCATCAGCTCGCATCCGGGCTGCGGGCTCGAGGAGGCGACAAAACTGACGGAGTACCTGGTCGAGCGCCACTGGCGGCCGCAGCAGGTGCAGGATTTTGTGCCGGTGCCGATGTCGCTGGCGGCGGCAATGTACGTCTCCGGGCTCTCGCCCAAGGGCAAAAAAATCTATGTTCCGAAGGGCCAGGCGGAAAAAAGACTTCAGATGTCTTTGCTCCGGTATTCCGACAAACGCAACTGGCGGACGATTGAAAAGTACCTCTCACCCCGGGGTCGGCATAAACTGCTTGCAAAAATCCGCCATTCGCATATTATAGAGAACAAAACAAACACAAGCCGCATATAAGAGGATATAGTGAATCTTAAATGCGAAAGGGGCAATTGGGAATAAAAAGGGGTGTATTTCTGTTTTAATAGTCCATTTTTCGCCATAAAAAGAAAATATTTTTTACTTCCTGTGAAAAAATATGGACCGAATGCGCATATATAAGTAGAAAATCGTGCTTTAACCAAGTTCATTAGGAATGGGAAGGATTATGCGTAAAACAGGACGAAAAGGGTTTACTTTAATCGAATTGCTCGTCGTCATCGCCATTATCGCGCTGCTGCTGAGCATTCTTATGCCGGCCCTGAGCAGAGCAAAGGAGTATGCCTATCGAACCATCTGCGCCACGAATATCAAAGATCAGGCGATGGGAGTCCGGCTCTATGCGGAACAAAACGACGGGGCTATTCCGCTCAATGAAGGGGGGTTCTGGTTTCAGGACCTTACTTTCTGGTGTACCAACCAGATTAGTTATTTTTCCGGGATCGATTACAAATCATTCGATTGTCCGGCCAATAAGGTTAAAACAACAGACGATGGCCGTCTATGGCAATTTTCATGGATCAACGGTCCCCTGTATAGTCCTAGGGAGCCTACCCCGATTACCCGTCCCATTACTCACAGAGATGAGAGTGTATTGCCGGAGTGGAGCGCCACGTCCAGTGCGTGTCTAAGAAAACAGTACCGTGTAATGGAATATACCTATATGTTTGAAAGAATGAATAATAATGTAGATCCGCCCGTATCCATGTATGCGGGCAGGAATCTGCTGAATGGTATGAAGCCGATTTGGATCAGCAAGCTGACGAATTTGACCAACAGCAGCGTGACAGTTATGATTGCGGATAATATTATCAGTGCGAATCCCGCCACTACCTCATCCGGGTATAATGTGGCTCCTGTTGGCGGATGTCAGTTCACGGATATCTCGGGGGACTTGGCAAGTATGGGAATTTTGGACAGCTCAAATCACATGAGTCGTCAGTCCGAGGGTACCAGCTCCGGCAGGAGGGATGTCGCCGGCGGAAACGTCGGATATGCCGACGGCCATGTCACGTGGAAAAACAGGCGAGAAATCAGAACCCAGATTCAAATGGGCCACTATTTCTGGTGGTAACCTGCGGAGCCGATCGGCACGCCGGTATCGTTTATCTCAGGATTGAAAAGCATGAAGCTGAGCATACGCGGGTATGTTCAGCTTTTTTATTGGACAGCGAAGACTGAAAAGATCAGGTTTCAGCCTGTTTTTCGGTTTCCGAGAGGGTTTCGTTGAGGGCGCCGGAGCGAAAGCCGTCGAGGTCGAGGGAGACGAAGGTGAAACCGAGGGCTTTGAGGCTGGCGGTGAGGCGAGTGCGGATGGGGTCGGCCAGGAGTCGGGCAAAATCCTTCGGGGGGACTTCGATGCGGGCCACAGGGCCGTGGTGGCGGACACGAAAGAGCGTAAAGCCGAGCGAGCGCAAGAGTTCCTCGGCGGCCTCGACCTGGCCGAGCTTTTCGGCGGTAATCGGGTTGCCATAGGCAATACGCGAGGCCAGACAAGGTGAAGCGGGCTGATCGGCGGTGGGGAGGCCAAGGCGGCGGCTGAGGACGCGGATGTCGTCCTTGGTCAGCCCGGCGTCCATGAGGGGAGTAAGGACGCCAAGGGCGCGAATGGCACGGCTGCCGGGGCGATAGTCGTCCATGTCGTCGAGATTTGTGCCGCAGGCGACATGCGAAAAGCCGTTTTCGCGAGCGACCTCAATGATGCGGCCGAAGTGGCTGCTCTTGCAGTGGAAGCAGCGGTCGGCCCTGTTGGCGGCATAGGCGGCGTTTTGATGCTCGGCCATCGGCAGTTCGATCAGCCGGACACCGAAAGCGGCGGCCAGCTCGCGGGCCTGGGCGAGCAGGCGGGCGGGTAGCGAGGGACTCACGGCGGTACAGGCGAGGACATTGGCGGGGCCAAGGGCCTCGGCGGCGGCCTTGAGCAGGAAGGTGCTGTCCACGCCGCCCGAGAAGCCGACGGCAAGACGGCCCAGCGACTTGAGGTTGTCAGTCAGAATGCGATATTTATCGTCTATATTAGTCATCTTTGGCCTATTCAACTTAACCGAATTAACAGTGCAGCCGCATTATATCAGAAGACAGGGCAAATGAAAAGCAGGACGCCCGGCAGGACCAGCGAGTCGAAGACGGAAGCCCCCGGAAAGAGGGATTCCAAAAGCTTCTTTCAGCCCCGAAGGGGCGACAGTTTAAGCTTTTCTGCAGAACAGGTCAGGAGAATTTATTTTTCTTGAACCGTGAAACGATTTTGAGGTCGGCCCGTCTATCCTGGTATGGACGTGCTTCGTCCCGGAAGCGGGAGGGCCTTAAAAAGCAAAAGGAGAGATTATGAAAAAAGGCGTGTACGGGATTATATTGGCGGTGCTGACGGCGGCAGTGGGGAGCGGGTGCATCTGTATCGGCGGGTGCAGCCGGGGATGGGAAAACGACAGGGACCGGTTCAATCGGACCCAGGTCCTCAACGCGTCCATGACGGGAGGGGCGGACGTCTTTTGGGGGCAGACGGAAAACGGTTCGATTACCCTGCGGGGAACGGACACGAACCTGTGCGAAGTGACGGCGGAGATTACCGCCCGTTCGTTTACCCCGGAGGAAGCCGAGGCACTGGCAAAGGCCACAGAAGTATCACTCGTGCAGGACGGCAGTCAAATGAAGGCCCAGGTCCGCAGGCCCGATCTTCGCCGCGGCGAGTCGGTTAGCGTCTCCTTCGACGTGACCGTGCCGCATGTGGCGGCGGCCGAACTGCATACCAGGAATGGGACGATCAGCGTGGCTGGCCTGGACGCCCCGGCAGCAGCATACACCTCCAACGGGCGGATCAAGATGACGGCGATCCGGGGGGATGTGACGGCGCGGACCCGCAACGGCAACGTGCAGTTGCGGGACATCACGGCCGATCGGATCGACGTGGAGACCTCCAACGGATCGGTCCACGGCGAGGGACTTGCCGGGGATATAAAGGCTTCGACGAGCAATGGAAACATCCGTCTTATCTTCGTGCCGGAGGCGAGCACCCGCAACGTGGAACTCTGGACGAGCAACAGCGGCATCGAGGTAAAGCTGCCGCGGGACTTTTCGGCGCAGGTGGACGCCTCGGCGAGCAACGGAAAAATCCACACGCAGTTGCCGCTGACGATAAACGGAACGATCAGCAATTCGGTTAACGGGACGCTCGGCGACGGCGAAGGGCGGCTGATCCTGCGGACATCGAACGGCTCGATCACGATCAAGGGCGCCGACTAAAATTAGGAACAGTCACCGGTTTTGAGGCTTTCGCCAATAAAAACCGAGAGACTGTCTCTGATTTTGAGCCGGACCGTGCCGCCCGCCGGGAGGCGGGAGGATTAATCGCCGGTGTTTTCGTCTTCAGAGACCGGTTCGGGCATGTGGAGTTTTGCGTGTTCGTCTTCGGGAAAGGGCAGGGGGGCGGCACTGGTCAGGGCGCTGAGGATATCCTGCACACGCGGTGAGCCGCTGACGGGGCAGGCGTGCTTGGTTAGCATCTTGACGGCGGCGGCGAACTTCTTCTCCATCGGGGCTACGAAAATCTGCTCGCGGGGATCGTCCGCAGGCCCCATCGGGATCTGAAGCTGATAGGCATGGAGCGTGAGCCGGTCGATTAGGGGCGTCTCCTCCTCCCAGCGCTTGGGGCGGTATCCTTTTTTGAACTCGCTGAGCAGGATCGGGTTGGCCCGGTCGTACACGGAGTCGATGGCCAGCGGGATGCCGCGGTGGGCCATGTGGATGCGGATCTGGTGCGTGCGGCCCGTGAGCGGCTGGGCGGCCAGCAGGACCAGCGAGTCGAAGTCGATGAGCTTACTCCAGTGCGTAATGGCGGGCTTGCCCTTGCGAGGGTGGATGTGCATGGCCTGCGGATTGCGCTGGCTGCGGGCGATGGGGGCCTTGATGATGCCCTCAGGTCGGCTTAGCGGCCCGCGAACGATGGCCAGGTAGAGTTTTTTTATCTCGCGCTTGGCAAAGCCGCGGGAATAGCGGCTCTGGGCGTCGCGGTGGCGGGCCAGGAGCATGATGCCGCTGGTCTCCTTGTCGAGCCGGTGGACGAGCCGCAGGGGCTCGGGCATACCGAGTTGGGCATTGAGGACCTGGAGAAGATCCGGAGCGCCGGTGCGATCGGCCGTAACCGAAATCCCCGGCGGCTTATTGATGAGGAGGATGTCCTCATTTTGAAACAATATTTCAATATCCGTTTTACCCATAGGGGAACCATTATAGACAAAATGCGGTTGGTTTCCAGACAGGAGTTTGCGGATTTCCGGTTGGGAGACGAAAACAGGTGACTGTCCCCGGGGTGGATCAGGTCAGTTCGACGGACCAGTAAGCGTGTTCGAGAAACTGTTTCCAGCTCTGATAGCGCTCATGGCTCAGGTGGATGTGGATGACCGGGTTGCGTTTGGGCTTCTCGGGCTTTTTGAAGAGGTGCATGCCGGCCTGTTCGGGGGTGCGTCCGCCTTTTTTGACGTTGCATCGAGTACAGGCGCAGACGATGTTCTCCCAGGTGCTTTGGCCACCGAGGCGGCGAGGGATAACGTGGTCAAGGGATAATTCGGACATCGAAAATCGCTTTCCGCAGTACTGGCAGCGGTTTTCGTCGCGGGCGAAGATGTTGCGGCGATTGAATTTGACGCTCTGGCGGGGCAGGCGGTCATAGGTCAGCAGGCGGATGACGCGGGGAACGGCGATGTCAAAGCTGACGGTGGAAATCCAGTCGTATTTGTGGGGCTCAAAAGTCCGCTTTGCCTGGCTGATCTGACGCCAACTGTGGAAATCATAGTTGGAATAGGAATCCTCGTCGCAGGAGATTACCTCGGCCAGCTCCTGAAAAAGCAAAGAAAGCGCCCGTTTCACGCCGATGACCCGAAGGGCCATGTAGTGCTTGTTGAGTACAAGAACCCTGCAATCCATTGCTTCGTGAGATGTCAACGTCAGCATCATCTCCTCCGAAAACGAACCGGAGTCGGAGGCGCTGCTTTTGCGGAGGCAAAAACAGAACCAGGAACTCTCAGTGAAAAAATATCAAAAAGAAAAGGATCTGGCAAGCGAAAAAAAGGACGTACTACAGTGAGCACAGGGATCACGCCTTCGGACGTCCCAGCCGCCGTCTGTGGGGGGGTGCGGAGGGAGAATCGACCGATACTCAGAGAGCGACTTTTCTTCGGGCTACATTCTTTGCTCGGGGTCCCTTCTCGCCGGGTACAACATCGAACAAGACTTCTTCACCTTCATTGAGGGTTTGGATACCGGGGTCGGAGAAACAGGTATAATGGACAAAAACCTCGTCCCCGGTGTTGTCCAGAATAAAGCCGTACCCTTTTTTCTTGTCAAACCATTTCACCTTGCCTTCGGCCATTTTAATTCCCTTCGCCGCCTTAAGGAGCGCGGCTCGAATCGGATCGTTTTGCTGTGTTCAATTACAATTATACTGGATGAGATCCGGGAACGTTCTTTACTTTTTGGCAACCGGCTGATTACTGACCAACTTTTCCCGCAAAACCCGACCCATTTTGAACTTTACACTTCTCTTCGGGGGTACCTCGACCCGCTCCAGTGTCTTTGGGTTTTGGGCGACGCGGGAAGACCGGGTCCTGGTTTCAAAGACACCGAAGTCGCGAAACTCCAGGCGATTATCATTGGCCAATTCCGTGACGATCTCATTAAGAAACGCCTGGATGATCCGTTTGACGATAATTCGTTTTGCCTGGGTTGAATCTGCGATGCGGTCGATCAACTCTTTTTTTGTGATTGTTGACATCGGCTACCCTCTTGACAGTTAAGATTGAACGACACGGTACGGCAGGAAGACACCCGCCGACCAAAAGCTTCCAGCTGAAGAACTGCAAAGCACTATACATAAAAGACTTCTGCGCAGCAAGCATTTTTTCCAGAATTTTTTTCAGGACATTCGAAAAAATAGGCCATACTACATCTTGTATTGCCACATGGGCGATGGAAATTTTTACACTTTTTCTCACGGTTAACTTGACCCCGTGCGATATTCAAGAGATAATAAAAAACTTTTATAATTTTCTATCTGTATTTCAGGAAAATTCATGTTTGGTGAGGATCCAAAAAATATCGTAAAAAGCGGGAATTCGACGGTGGACTTTCTTTATCATGGTCTTGCCGAGTGGATCCTGACGGCCCTGACCTCGACGCTGGTGTTCATCGTATTCATCATGCAGGTGTACCGCATCCCGACGGGCAGCATGGCCGATACGCTGCGGGGGGCGCATTTCCGTCTTCGCTGCGAACAGTGCGGTTATCCGTTCGCTTATAATTTCGCACCCGAGCGGTACCGTCTGGGCGAGAACCAGGTTCCCAAGGGCGACGTGCACCTGCTGGATCCGGTCCTGTGTCCCAACTGCGGCTATGCCTATGACATGGGCCAGCGAGGCAACGACGGCCGAATCTACAAAATCCGGGGCGGCAGGATGGTCCCCGTGGAGAGGTGGACGGTTTACAAGGGAGATCAGATCTGTGTCGTCAAGAGTCTCTATCAGTTCGTCGAGCCGAACCGCTGGGATGTGGTCGTATTCAAAAACCCGCTGGAACCGAAGATTCACTATATCAAGCGGCTGATCGGCCGGCCGGGCGAAACGGTCGTGATCCGGGACGGGGACATCTACATCGACGGACTGATCGCCCGCAAGCCGCCCCAGGTGCAGGAGGAGATGTGGATGCCGCTGTATGTCAACGACTACCAGCCGGAGAACCCGTCCCTGCGGGCCTACTACGGGCACGCCTGGCGCAACCCCTTTGCGGCGCCCGAGGATTCCGCGTGGGACCTCTCGCAGGAGGACGGAACGGTCTTCGTACTCGACGGCGAGGGCTCTGAGGTGCAGCGGCTGGCGTACCGGCCGGAGCTTGACGGTTATTTCCGCGCTGTGTATGCCTATGATCCGCCGCAGTTCTACGCGACGGCGCCGGTAGCCAGCGACCTGATGATCCAATTTTACCCCGAGCTGGGGGACTCGTCCTCGGTCGGGGCGCTGCTGGGCAAATACGGCCGGCGGTACGAGGGCCGGGTGAGCGTTGACGGGCGGATGGAGATCGTGGAGGTAACCGACGGACAGACGCCGCGGCTGCTGGCGGAAGGGACGTTCCGGCCGGAGGATTTTAACGTCGATACGCGGTTTCGCTTTGCCAACGTGGATCATCAACTGATCCTCACATACGGCGAGGCGAGCATTGCCTATGATATGGGGCGAGGGCCGGACGACGCGGGGACGGACCGGACCCGACTGCCCGAGGTGCAGCTTTTCGGGACGGGGCGGGTCCGCCTGTCGCATATCGGACTCTACCGCGACCTCCACTACATCAGCGAGGGCATCCTGCGGGCCACGCCGGACGATCCGCTGACGCTGGAGGCGGACCAGTATTTCGTCTGCGGCGATAACAGCCCTTACAGCCTGGACGGGCGGCTATGGGACCGGCCGGGACTCAAAAGCGGCGGCGGAACCTACCGCGAGGGAATCGTTCCCCGCGACTACATGGTCGGCAAGGCGGTATTTGTGCACTGGCCGGGAGGATATCAGGCCTTCCCGAACTTTATCCGTTTCATCCCTGCCGTGGACGGCATGAAGATCATTTACGGCGGCGACAAGGCCGACCGGTAGCTGCGGAAGGACACGATGGACCTGAAGGGATCGACAACCGAACTGACCCGCGACTACCCTGTTCAGCGGCGGAGCGAAACACTGGAGGGGATCGTCAACACGCTGGACTGGCTGCTGGTGGCGATTATCCTGGCGCTGTTGTTCCGTGCCTTCGCGCTGGAGGCGTTCCAGATCCCGACGGGGAGCATGGCTGAGACGCTCAGCGGCGACCACTGGCGCCTGCGATGCTTTCGGTGCGGCTATGCGTACAACCTGGGGGCCGATTCGGGCTTCAGCACGCCCCGGTGTCCGAGCTGCGGCTACCCCCAGCCCAAACAGGCCACGGAGCCGATGGCCCGGGGAGATCGCATCTTCGTCAACAAGAGCATTTACCAGTTCTCGGAGCCCCGGCGCTGGGACGTGGTCATCTTCAAGAATCCCACCAACCCGCTGGAGACGTATATCAAACGCCTGATCGGCCTGCCGGGGGAGAAGGTGGAACTGATTGACGGGGACGTCTATATCAACGGCGAGGTCGTGCGCAAGCCGAGGAAGGTCCAGGAGGAGCTGTGGATGTGCCTCTACGACAACGACTATCAGCCGATGGAGGCGCGGGCGCGCCACGATGCGGACGACGACCGTCAGCAGGAGCTCGACGAACACCCTTGGAAATCGCCCTTTGCGAATGCGGAGGGATCGGCCTGGGACCTCGAGGCGGACGGGCCGACCGTGTTTCGCCTGGACTCTCCGCCCGATCAGACCCATACGATTCAGTACGTACCGCGTTCGGACGATGAGTTCCGGGCCATGTACGCCTACAACAGCCGTTATCTGAATATCCGTCAGCCCTACTGCAGCGACCTGATGATCCGCTTCTGGACACAGACGCGCAGCGAACAAGGGGTTATCAGCGCGGTCTTCCGCAAGCAGGGAGTTCGATGGTTCGGCCGGGTGGATTTTTACGGGCAGCTCACGGTGGGCATCCTCGGGGAGGACGGGCAGGTTCTCTCCGATCGCCGGATGGCGGTGGGCTATGGAGATATGAGGAGAGGCGCCTGGTTTGAGTTTGGCATCGCCGACCGGCGGGCGGTCCTTCGCTACGGACCCTACCGTCTGTCGATGGATATGGGGCCGCTGGATAACGACCTGCGGGTTCGCCGGCAAAAGCCCGAAGTCTCGATCATGGGCGGCGGGAACCTGACGCTGCGGCATATCGCCCTCTATCGGGATACCTACTACATGGGCGAGGGGATGCTGCGGGCCGAGGAGGGCGAGCCGTTCCATCTGAACGACGATGAGTTTTTCGTCTGCGGCGACAACAGCCCCAACAGCGCCGACAGCCGGCTGTGGGAGGAGGAGGGGACCGGCAATAACGGCCGCCGCTACAGGATGGGCACGGTGCCCCGCGAATACATGCTGGGCAAGGCGTTTTTCGTGTACTGGTCCGACGCATTTCGCCCCACGAGCACAATGATGCCGATCCTGCCCAATCTGGACGGTTTGCGGCTGATCTGCGGCAGCTCCCAAGAGCTGTATTGAGCCGGCTTGCCGCCTTTGCCGGGAAGATAAAAGCAGTCGCGGATTACACGAATGACACGGATTTTGATTAAATCCGGAGATTCTGTGAAGCCCTTTTTACCCTCCCCCGGCCAATGAACCGGAGCGGGTTTTGTAAGTATATATATTATAAGCATTTAAAGACGCTGCGACAGGGGGCTTTTTTGTCCCTTCAGAGGGGCCGGAAGGGTTGACAGGAGGGCGTTTTGGGGGTACAATTCATTATTTGCCAATGGAACCCGATTTTCCCTCAACTCCCGGAAAATGGAATGACTGCCCGCGAGGGCAAAGGACACTGTTTTTATGGAAGAGACCAACGCACTCGGGCCGGAACGGTTCGAAGACAAACAGATCCTCGATGAACTGAGGACCTCCTATCTGAACTATGCGATGAGCGTGATTGTCGCGCGGGCGCTGCCGGACGTGCGGGACGGGCTCAAACCCTCCCAGCGGCGGATTTTGGTGGCGATGAACGACCTGAACCTCGGGCCGCGGTCGAAGCACCGAAAGTGCGCCAAGATCGTCGGTGATACGAGCGGCAACTATCACCCCCACGGTGACCAGGCGACCTACGGGACGCTGGTGCGGATGGGGCAGGATTGGAACATGCGCACGACGCTGATCGATCCGCAGGGGAACTTCGGCAGCATCGACGCAGACCCGCCGGCGGCCATGCGTTACACCGAGGCCCGGATGACCCAGGCGGCGGTGGACATGCTCGAAGACCTGAAGATGGACACGGTCGATTTCGTGCCCAACTACGACGAGACGCGAATGGAGCCGACGGTGCTGCCGTCGAAGTTTCCCAACCTGCTGGTCAACGGCGGCAGCGGCATCGCCGTGGGCATGGCAACGAATATCCCCCCGCACAACGTCGGCGAAGTCTGCGATGCGCTGCTGCTGATGATCGACGATCCGGAGTGCGGCTTCAAGGACCTGCTGGCCAAACTGCCCGGGCCGGACTTCCCGACGGGCGGCATCATCTGCGGCCGCAAGGGCATCATGTCGGCGTATGTAACGGGCAAGGGGCATCTGCGGGTGCGGGCTCACTCGCACATCGAGACCTCCAAAAAGGGCCGCGAGAGCATCATTATCACCGAGATTCCCTACATGGTCGTCAAGTCCAATATCGTCGCAAAGATTGCCGACTGCGTCCACAACGGCCAGATCGACGAGATCTCGGACATCCGCGACGAATCCGACCGCAAGGGGCTGCGGATCGTCATCGAACTGAAAAAGGACGCCGACAGCAGCGTGGTGCTCAATAAGCTCTACCGCTTCACACCGCTGCAGACGACGTTCGCGATCAACAACGTGGCGCTGGTCAACAACCGCCCCGAGCTGCTCAACATCAAGCAGATGCTCAAGCTGTTCATCACCCACCGGCTGACGGTGATCCGGCGACGGACGCGCTTTCTGCTCAAGAAAAACCGCAACCGGGCGCACATCCTCGAAGGTCTGATCCTCGCCGTCAGCGACATCGACGAGATCATCGACCTGATTAAGGCCTCGCCCGATGCGCCGACGGCCAAGCTGAACCTGATGAAAAAGCCCCTGCGGCTGATCGAGGCCGACACGCTCAAGCGGATTCTGCCGGAGGCGTTCGTCGAGGCCAAAACCCGTGAAGACCAGTTCCTTACGGGACCGCAGGCGGATGCCATCCTGATGATGCAGCTCCAGCGGCTTACCGGCCTCGAGGTCGAGAAGCTGGCGAAGGAGTACGCCGAGGTGGCCGAGCGAATCGCCGACTACGAGGACCTGCTGGCCAGCCGCGACCTGCAGCTTGACGTGATCCGCGAGGACCTGCATGAGATCAAGGACAAATACAAAGACCCCCGCCGGACGGAGATTATCGAGGGCGAGGCCGAGGACATCGACATGGAGGACCTGATCGCCGAGGAGGAAACGCTCGTAACGATCAGCCATGAAGGATACATCAAGCGGATGCCGGTGGATACCTACCGTCGGCAGGGCCGCGGCGGCAAGGGGATCATCGGCTCGGCCACAAAGGAGGACGACTTCATCGAGCACCTCTTCGTCGCCTCGACGCACGACTACCTGCTGTTCTTCACGAACCAGGGCATCTGCTACTGGCTCAAGGTCTATAACATCCCCGAGATGAGCCGCCAGAGCAAGGGACGCAACATCGTCAACCTGCTGCAGATGCCGCCCGAGGCGAAGGTCGCCTCAATCCTGAACGTGCGCGAATTCGACGAAAAGCGGCACCTGATGATGGCCACGAAAAACGGCACGGTCAAAAAGACGGTGCTCTCGGCCTACGGCAACCCGCGATCCAGCGGGCTCATTGCGATCAAGCTCGACGAAAACGACGACCTGATCGGAGCGGCGATCACCAGCGGCGAGGACGAGGTCATCCTCGGCACGCGCGACGGCATGGCGATCCGCTTTCACGAGCGCGACGTGCGGCCCATGGGCCGCGTCAGCCAGGGCGTGCGCGGGATCAAGCTGCGCGAGGGCGACGAGGTGGTCGATATGGTGATCGTTGAGCCCGAGGGGTCGCTGCTGACGGTCTGCGAGCAGGGCTACGGCAAGCGGACACCCATCGAGGAGTATCGCGTGCAGAGCCGCGGCGGGCTGGGACTCATCAACATCAAGACCACCCAGCGCAACGGCAAGGTCGTCGCCCTCAAGGCGGTGCACGACGAGGACGAACTGATGATGATTACGGCCAACGGCATGATTATCCGCACGGGCCTGGACGAGGTCCGCGAGATCGGCCGCAACACGGCGGGTGTCCGCATGATTACCCTCAAGAAAGGCGACAAGCTCGTGGCGGCGGCGCGGATCGCCGCCGATACGAACGGCTCGGAAGAGGCGGCGGAGTAGGCAAACGTCATGGCGGCGAAGGCGAAATCAACCGGACAGACAAGCCCCAAAAGGTCGGCGGCCCCCGTAATCGCGATCAGCGGGGAGGACGGCTACCTGGCCGATAAGCACTGCCGCGCCCTGCTCGACGGGCTGCTCAAACCCGAGGAGCGGATGATGGCGCTGCTGGCGCCCGCTGAAGACGAGATGGCCGCGCTGAGCATTGCCGAGGTGCTCGACGAGCTGCGGACGCTGCCGCTGATGGCCTCGCGCCGCGTGGTTTTGCTCAGGAACGCCGATAAGTTTGTCCGGGATAACCGCGAGGCGCTCGAGAAATACCTCGAGAGCCCCAGCCCCTGCGGGGTGCTGATCCTGCAGGTAAGCAAGCTCGACAGCCGCCGGAAGCTGACCAAACGGCTCGGCGAGATGGGCGGGCTGATCGACGCCGGGGTGAAAAAGGCGTGGGAGCTTCCGAAGTTCATCGTCGAGCTGAGCCGAAGCGAGCTGGGAAAGACGATAGATACCCAGGCGGCCGCGCTGCTGGTGGACCTGGTCGGCGAAGAGACCGGGCGGATTCGCCAGGAGCTCGAAAAGCTGGCCGTGTACGTCGGCGAGCGCACGGCGATCACGTCCCGGCACGTGCATGAGCTGGTCGGCGGCAGCCGGGCGGACGGAGCGTTCGAGGTGATCGATGCGATCTTCGAAAAGCCGCCGCAGAAGGTGTTTCAGAAGCTGCGGAACATGTTCGGGCAGGATGCCGACACCCAATATACCGTGATCGGGGCCTTCGCGTACCATTTCCGGAAGATGTTCCTGGCCAAGGCCCTGCTGGCCAAGGGGGTCGCTGCGGGCCAGGCCGCCAAACAAGCCGGGGTGTTCGGCAACCGCCAGTCGCAGTTCTTTGCCCAGCTTCAGCGGTTCAGTCTGTCCCAGCTCGGCCGGATTCTGCTGCGGCTGGGGGAAATGGATTACGAAATCAAGACCGGCCGGACGACAGCGCCGTCGGCCATGGAACGGTTGATCGTGCAAATCATATCGGGGAATCTGTAAAAAATTGTCTCAGGATGTGATATATTTCTTGAAAAGAGGTTTCCTTCATTATATGATCGTCTTTTTCACAAGTAACAAATTTTGAAGACCCTATAACTGGAGATGCGTTGTACACAATAGTTGATAAAAAGCAGTTGTCTGAGCATGTCTTTCAGATGGACGTCTATGCTCCCTACGTGGCCCGCGCCCGCAAGCCGGGGCAGTTTGTCATCGTGGCCGCCGAGGAGAACGAGGGCGAGCGGATTCCGCTGACGATTGCGGGGGCCGACGCGGACAAGGGGACGATCCGGCTGATCTTTCAACGGGTAGGCAAGTCCACGGCGTACCTGGCGGACCTGAAGGTGGGAGACAAGATGGGGTATGTTGCCGGGCCGCTGGGTCGGCCGACGCACATCGAAAAGTTCGGAACCGTCGTCTGCGTGGGCGGGGGGATCGGGGCAGCGCCGCTGCTGCCGATTGCCCAGGGCATGAAGAACGCGGGCAACCGGATCATCAGCATTATCGGGGCGCGGACGAAAGACCTGTTGATCCTCGAAGACGATTTCCGCGCGATCAGCGACGAGATGATCGTGGTAACGGATGACGGCTCGTACGGGCGCAAGGCGCTGGTAACCGAGCCGCTCCGGGAGATCTGCTCGCGGCCGGAGAAGCCGAATTTGGCGGTGGCCATCGGGCCGGCGATCATGATGAAGTTCTGCTGCGGCGTAACAAAGGAATTCGAAGTGCCCACGCAGGTATCGCTCAACACGATCATGATCGACGGGACGGGCATGTGCGGCGGCTGCCGGGTGGAGGTCGGCGGCGAAACGAAGTTCGTCTGCGTGGACGGGCCCGAGTTTGACGGCCACCAGGTCAACTTCGAGCGGATGATGAGCCGCATGAGCGCTTATAAGGAGCAGGAACGCCGGGCGATGGAGCAGTACCGACACCGGTGCAGGATCGGACTGGACCAAAAAGGCTCCTGATTCCTTTTTCGGTTGGAAAACAAAAATTGCAGTATTTTTCGGGAATAGATCGTGACTGAAGAAGAAAGAATTTACCGGGAAATCCTTGAGAAGCAGAAGACCGGACCCCTTCGCCCGAAGGACCGCTATGAGATACCCCAGCAGCCCATGCCCTCGCAGGACCCCCGCGAGCGGCGGCGCAACATGAACGAGGTGACGCTGGGCTACACCCGGCTGCAGGCGCAGTTGGAGGCGATGCGCTGCCTCCAGTGCAAAAACGCCCCCTGCGTCGAGGGCTGCCCGGTGCGGATTCGGATTAAGGATTTCATTGCGGCGATTGCCGCGGGCGACTTCAAGGGGGCGCTGGAGATCATCAAGGAAAACTCGCTGCTGCCGGCGGTGTGCGGCCGCGTCTGCCCGCAGGAGGTGCAGTGCCAGGAGAAGTGCACGGTGGGGCTGAAGTTCAAGGACCCGGAAAAGAGCGTCTCCATCGGTCGGCTGGAGCGGTTCGTGGCCGACCTGGCGATGGACGAGGGCGGCGTGCCGAAGGTGGCCCCTCCGACGGGCAAAAAGGTCGCCGTGATCGGCTCGGGCCCCGGCGGGATCGTCGTCGCCGCGGACGTGCGGCGCGCGGGCCACGAAGTAACCGTCTTCGAGGCCTTCCACAAGCCCGGCGGCGTGATGGTGTACGGCATCCCGGAGTTTCGTCTGCCCAAGTCGATTGTGCAGAAGGAGATCGACGTGCTCGAAAAAATGGGTGTGAAGATCATCTGCAACTTCATCGTCGGCCGCACGCGGACCATCGAACAGCTCATGAACAAGGACGGTTTCGACGCCGTCTATATCGGCGTAGGGGCGGGGCTGCCGAAGTTCATGAACATCGAAGGCGAGCACCTGGTCGGGGTGTACAGCGCCAACGAGTACCTCACGCGGGCCAATCTGATGAAGGCGTATGAGTTCGGCAAGGGGGCCGATACCCCGATTGCCGCCAGCAGAAACGTGGCGGTCATCGGCGGCGGCAACGTGGCGATGGACGCCGCCCGCATGGCCGTGCGCCTCGGGGCCGAGCACGTCTATCTGATCTACCGGCGGAGCGAAAAAGAGATGCCCGCGCGGGTGGAGGAAGTGCACCACGCCAAAGAAGAAGGCGTCGAGTTCCACACGCTGCAAAATCCCAAGCGGATCCTCGGCGACGAGCGGGGCAACGTCATCGGCATCGAGTGCCTGCGGTACGAGCTGGGCGAGCCGGATGAGTCGGGCCGCCGGCGGCCGGTCCCCATCAAGGGCAGCGAGTTCACAATCGACGTGGACACCGTGATCGTCGCCATCGGCAACGGGGCCAACCCGCTGCTGGCGCAGACAACGCCGGGGCTGAAGTTCAACAAGTGGGGCAACATCGAGGTCGATGAGAACTGCAAAACAAGCCTGCCCGGCGTTTACGCCGGCGGCGACATCGTGCTCGGCGCGGCGACGGTCATCCTCGCCATGGGCCAGGGCCGCATCGCGGCGGCCGCCATCAATCGCCAACTGGCGGGCAAATCCGACTGAAATCCGGTGACCGGGGAGATATTTTATCTCCCGGCGTCAATCACGGCCGGGGCGCCGGCGGCATCTATACAGAGGCAGCCGCAGGTCCGTATATGGGAGGAATCGGGAAACAGACGTCTCGTTTTGTCATTCCCGCCCCCGCCTTTGCGAGGAGGGCATGATTGAAAGGGAAGGAGATTCCGGTGCGGGATCGAATCATGCGGTCGGGGGGATGTTTCGCCGTCATTCTGTTGGCGGTCAGTCTGCTTTCCCCGTCGGCCTCGGCCGAGGATCGGCGAACCCGGCAGGATGAGCTGACGATCATGACGCTCAATACCGAGTTCATGTGGGACGGGATTGCCCCGGAGGAGGGACAGGTCGATTTTGCATGGAAGAACGATCCGACCGGGGCCGCTCTTCACATGCAGCGGGTGGCGCAGATCATCCTCGCCTCCGACCCCGACATCGTCCACCTGGCGGAGGTGGAGAACCGCCGGGCCGTGGAAAAGCTGAATACGGACTACCTGAACGGCAGGGGCTATGTCGTTTACTTCGTCAAGGGCAAAGATACCTACACCGGGCAGGACGTGGCCCTGCTGACGCGGATCGATCCGGGCGAGTTCGGCCGGGATAACGGCAAAGGCCAATGCGGCGAAATCTCCAAAGGGGTATCCAAAAACCTGTATGCGACCTTTTCGATCTGCGAGGACCTGAAGATCGCACTCATCGGGCTCCACTTCCTCGCCCGACCCGATGCGCAGGATCGGCGACAGGAGCGCCAGGCCCAGGCGGACCTGATCCGCAGACGGGCGATGATGCTGGCGGCTCAGGGTTACGCCCCGATTATCGCAGGCGATTTCAACGACTATGACGGCTCGCCGGAGAGCTGCGACCATATCGGCAGCCGGCCGATTACAAATGTGCTTTCGATGATTCGGGAAATGGACCCTTCGACCGACGCCGACGACCTGTTCAACGCGGCCGAACGGATCCCCAGGGCCGCCCGATACACGGCCTTCTGGGACCGGAACGATAACGGGCAAATCGACTCCGACCGCGAACTGACGTCAATCGATCATATCCTGATCTCCCGCTCGCTGAGCGACCGCGCCTTTTTCTGCGATATCCCCCACGATCACGATCCGCGTCAGGGACCGGATCATTACCCCGTGGTAGTCCGGTTGAAGACAGGCGAGCCCGTCGCGGCCGCGCCCCGCGTGAAGATCCTCTGGCTTTTGCCCGACCCGGACGGCAGCGACTTCGAAAAAGAGGCCGTGGCCCTCAGGAACAACACCCCCATAGAATTCAACCTCGACTTCTGGACGCTGCGCGACCTCGGCGGCAGGGAGTGGCCGCTTTCGGGGCTGATCCTCCCGCCGCATCAAACCCTCGTCATCGAGCGAAACCGCCGACCGATGTCGCTGAACAACGACGGAGACACGATCTCGCTGATGAGCCCGGAGGGGCTGGAGGACAGCGTTGCCTACGGCCCCGTAAAGCGGGGCGAGATCGTATATACGAGTGACCCGAATTAGCGTTCCCTTCCGTAATCCCGCATCGTTTGCCTCAGGGCATTTAAGCAAAAGTCATAAGGCGGTTTAAACAGTTCCCTTACTTGTTCGTCAGGTCCCCCGGGCGACCGCGGTTCGTAGTCCAATTAGACAGGAAGAATAATATGGGAACGCTGAGAATCATATCCGAGAGCGGTAAGCCGTTTCGCGACCGCGGCGAGGCGGGGCGGCTGCTGGCGGCGGCCGTCGGCTCGATGGACCCTGAGCGCACGGTCGTATGCGGGATTCCGCGCGGCGGCGTAATCATCGCCCGCGAGATCGCCGAGCGGCTGGGCGCGCCGATGGATGTGGTGCTGACGCACAAGCTGGCAGCGCCGTACAACCCCGAACTGGCCATCGGGGCGGTCAGCGAGGACGGGACGCTGTTTGTGAACCAGCCGGTGGCCGACGCCGTTGGGGCCGACGACAGCTACATCGAACAGGAGAAGGGATATCAGTTAAGAGAAATCCGGCGCAAGGTGGCGTTGTACCGCCCGCTGCTGCCGAAGATTGCGCTGAAAGACAAAATGGTCATCGTAACCGACGACGGCGTGGCGACAGGGGCCACGATGCAGGCGGCCCTGTGGGCGATCCGCCGGGAGTCGCCGCGACGGCGGATCCTGGCGCTGCCGGTCGGACCGAGGGACAGCGTAACGAGATTGGCCGAAGACGCCGACGAAACCGTCTGCCTGCGCGTCCCGCCGTTCTTCGATGCGCTGGGACGGTTCTATAGGTACTTCGGCCAGATCGAGGATAAGGAACTGATGGACCTGCTGAAACAGGAGCAGGCCGGGAGCCGGGGAGTATGAACCCCCGCCGGCTCAACGCGGCGGCTGAGCTGGCGAGGCGCACGGGACACGTGTTTGTCGCCACGGCCGACGCGAAGGGAATGCCCCATATCGCGGCGGCGGGTCAACTGGAGGCAAACGAAGGGGAGACCGTAACGATCACGGAGTGGTTCTGCCCCGGCACCGTAGAGAATCTGCAAAGCAACGATCATGTCGCGGTGGTCGTCTGGGACGAGAAGGCCGACCGGGGCTATCAGTTGCTGGGCCGGCTGGAGCAAATGAAGGACGTCGGCATCATGAACGGCTTCGCCCCCGGCGTCGAGCAAATGCCCCCGCTGCCGCAGGTGGCAAAGGAACTGCGGATTCATGTCGAAAAGGTACTCGACTTTCGGCTCGGGCCTCACAGCGATGAACAGGAGTGAGCCCGGCAAGGAGACGATGCAATGGGTAAAACCTATATAGAGACGATGAGAGAGGTGGATATCCCGGTCGGCGGCCCCGTTAGAGTCGGCGGCACGCTGAGCGTTCCCGAGAATGCCGCGGGACTCATCCTGTTTGCCCACGGCAGCGGCAGCAGCCGCTTCAGCCCGCGCAACCGCTATGTCGCGGGAATGCTCCAGGAAACGGGGCTGGGGACTCTGCTGATCGATCTGCTGACGGGGGAGGAGGAACGCATCGACATGGTAACGGCCGAGATGCGGTTTGATATCGGGCTGCTCGCCGAGCGGGTAATGGCCGCCGCTCGCTGGGTGCTGGACGACGAGGCGACTCGGGACCTGCATATCGGCTGCTTCGGATCGAGCACAGGGGCCGCCGCGGCCCTGGTGGCGGCCGCCGAGATGGGGGATGCAATCAAGGCCGTCGTGTCGCGGGGAGGGCGGCCCGATCTGGCGATGGACTGCCTGCCCCGGGTGAAGGCGCCGACCCTGCTGATTGTCGGAGAAAACGATCAGCAGGTGATTGCGATGAACCGCAGCGCCTACGAGCTACTGCGGGTGGAGAAGCAGCTCCTGATTGTTCCCGAGGCGACCCACCTGTTCGAGGAGTCGGGCGCCCTGGAACGGGTCGCCTCCGAGACCGCCCGGTGGTTCCATCGATACCTGTAGCGGCGCCTGAAAAAAATTGCCGCCGTCTTACAGGTCGCGATCGACGGCCTGGGCTACTTTCTTGAGCCGGGGCATCAATTCCGTTAGCGTCTGCGGGGTGATGGACTGCGCCCCGTCGGAGGTGGCGCGTTCGGGATCGGGGTGACACTCGATAATCAGCCCGTCGGCCCCGGCGGCGACGGCGGCCAGGCACATGGACGGGACCATATAGGCGTGGCCGGTGCCGTGCGACGGGTCGATCACGATGGGCAGATGGGTCCGCTGACGCAGGGCGGGAATGATGCTCAGCGGCAGCGTGTTGCGGACATAGGTCTCGAAGGTGCGGATGCCGCGCTCGCAGAGGATGACGTTGGGATTGCCCGCGTTGATGATATACTCGGCCGCCAGCAGGAATTCATCGAGCGTAGCGCTCATGCCGCGCTTGAGGAGGACGGGCTTGTTCGTCTTGCCGACGGCCTCAAGCAGGGGGAAGTGCTGCATGTTGCGGGCGCCGATCTGAATAACGTCGGCGGTCTCGACAACCTGATCGAGCACCTCCAAACCGATGACCTCGGTAACGACGGCCAGGCCGGTTTTTTGGCGGGCCTCGGCCAGCAGTTCAAGCCCCTTGGCGCCCAGACCCTGGTAGCTGTAGGGGCTGGTGCGGGGCTTGAAGGCGCCGCCGCGAAGGCCGATGCCCCCGGCCGCTTTGACCGCGAGGGCGGTCTGCATGATCTGATCGGGGGTTTCGACGGCACAGGGGCCGGCAATGACGCCGATCTTTGTGCCGCCCAGCGGAAATTGACCGGGACCGATGGGAATCTGGGTCTTCTCCCGACAGACCTCAAGCGAGGCCATCTTGTAGGGGGCCAGGATGGGGACGATCTTTTCGACCATGGGGGCGTTTCCGATGGCCCCCTTATCCACCATACGCTTGTCGCCCAGGCAGGCGATAACCGTGCGGTCGGTTCCGTGAATGATATGTTCCTTCAAACCGTATTCACGGACGAGCTCGACGACATGCGCTACGTGCTCGGGCCCGGCCTCGGGTTTCATCACAACGATCATACTGTTTTCTCCGGAAAATTCTGGAAAAAAGGATAAAAACCTATAGTATAACGGCTTGAAAAGAAAATGCAAATCCTGTTGAGGGGTTAATGGTGAAGATACTTCTTTTTGCGGATATTCACGGGCAAATAAATCGGATTTTAAAGGTCGCCGAAGATCTGAGGTCGGCGGACCTGGTGCTGGCGGCAGGCGACCTGACCAATTTCGGCGGAGCGGACAAGGCCGAAAAGGTTGTGGAGGCGTTTACGCGGTATAACCGGAATTTCTACGCCGTACCGGGAAACTGCGACCTGGCGGGCGTGGATCAGTACCTCGAAACGCAGGGGATGAACTTACATGCCCGGCTGGTGGAGCTGGACCGGGTATGCCTGATCGGTGTGGGGGGCTCGCTGCCGTGTCCGGGGCATACGCCCTTTGAGGAGCCCGAGGAATTTTTCGAGGGAGTGCTCGGAGAGGTCTATGGATCGGCTCGCTGCGAAAAACCGCTGATCCTGATAACCCACCAGCCCGCTTACGGCGTAAAGGTGGACCGGCTGTCGAGCGGGGGATATTCGGGCAGCCGCCGGATTCGGGCCTTCATCGAGCGGGTCCGGCCGCCGCTGGCAGTATCAGGCCATATTCATGAGGCATCGGGGACCGATCGCATCGGCTCAACCCTGCTGGTAAACCCGGGACCCTTCAAGGACCGACAATACGCGATAGCGGCGCTGGAGGACGGGGAATTTTCGATTGAGTTCAAAAAAGTATAAGTTGTTTGGCTTGCTCCATTAAAACAATAGCGGATGACACGGCTGAAAACTCCAAAAAAATTGATTTTCTTGGAATTTTTCGGCAAACCTTTGTAGAATCTAATTAGTAGTTTCTCCTAATAAGGAACTGCTATTAAGTAATAGAAGGAGCCGCTTTAAAACGGAGAACAGGTGAGCAAGGCAGGAATACATTGGATATCGAACAGAAAGTCTATGAGTTTGAACAGCGGTGCCGTGCGGCGGGGCTGAAGGTAACTCCTCAGCGGACCGCGATTTACAGAACGCTGCTCTGTTCGAAAGACCACCCCAGTGCCGAAGACGTCTATCTGCGGGTGAAAGCGGAGATGGGGAATATTTCATTCGACACGGTCAACCGGACCCTGCTGACCCTGGCGGAGATGGGGGCGGCCTTCGTGGTCGAAGGGACGGGGCAGCCGCGGCGATTTGATGCGGGGATGGAGGATCACCAGCATTTCCGTTGCGTAAAATGCGGGCAAATATTGGATTTCCACTACCCGCCTTTTGATGCGATTGAGACCCCGGCCGAGCTGGAAAAATGCCGGGTGCTCCGCAAAAACGTGTACTTCGAGGGATTTTGCGACCAGTGCGCAAATTTAAATAAGTAAATGGATAGTGTCAATTTAATGAAAGGAAGTAAAGAAATGCCGACATTGAAAGGTTCGAAGACGGAAAAAAATCTTCTGATCTCATTTGCGGGAGAGTCGCAGGCAAGGAATCGATACACGTATTTTGCAAGCGCTGCGAAGAAGGAAGGATACGAACAGATCGCAGCCGTTTTTGAGGAGACGGCCAATCAGGAGAAAGAGCACGCCAAGCGTTTCTTTAAATTCTTGGAAGGCGGGGAATTAGAGGTCACTGCGGCATTTCCGGCCGGTAAGATCGGTACGACGGTCGAGAATCTGGCTGAGGCGGCTTCGGGAGAGGACTACGAAACGAGCACGATGTACCCGGAATTTGCAAAGACGGCGGAAGAGGAGGGGTTCTGTGAAATCGCCGCCGTATTCCGCAAGGTGGCCGTCGCCGAGGCCCGCCACCGTGACCGGTACCTCGCGCTGAAGAAAAACGTGGAAACGGGGCAGGTCTTCAGGCGTTCGGAGCCCCGTCGATGGGTGTGCCGCAACTGCGGATATGTGCATGAAGGGACCGAGGCGCCCAAGACATGCCCGGCGTGTGCCCATCCGCAGGTCTATTTCGAACTGGAAGCGGTCAATTTTTAAGGGATTCCCCTAAGAACGTTTCTTTTGCATAAACCCAGTCCGCTGTGTACAATGACCTTTGCCGAGGCAGCGGTCCGGCCGGCAGTTACTGCCGGCCGGAGTTTATGCCGAGCACCTCCCGGTATCAGGTCGGCCGGCAAAGATCGGTCGCCGAGCCCTTGTCAGATCGGCCCCGGGGCCTGAAAAGGTGAGTATAAACAGGAGAAAGGAGCATAAGCTATGGAAGAACGTAAAGGAGTGATCACTTTTAAGGGAGCCCCGCTGACCCTGGTCGGCCCCGAACTAAAGGTCGGCGACGCACTGCCCGACACCGCACTGACGGCCACCGACCTGTCCCCTGTGACCTTGTCCTCTTACCGGGGCAGGACGCTTGTGGTGTCCGCCGTGCCCTCGCTGGACACGTCGGTATGCGACCTGCAGACCCGCCGCTTCAGTGAAGAGGCGGCCAGACTGGGCGACGAGATCAGGATCGTAACGGTCAGTATGGACCTGCCGTTTGCCCAGAAACGCTGGTGCGGGGCGGCGGGCGTGGATAACATGACCACGCTGTCGGACTACCAGGACAAGGCCTTTGCCCTGAAGACCGGGCTCCTGATCAAAGAGCTTCAGCTCTTTGCCCGCGCGGTTCTCATCGCGGACAAACAGGGGATCATTCGATATATCCAGGTGGTACCGGAGGTCGGCCGGGAACCGGACTATGACGGCGTCCTGGCCGCATTAAAAACAATCCAGTGAGTCAAAGGAAAGGGAATTTCATGGCAAGACGGATGGAAGTGTATAAGTGTTCTATCTGCGGAAACATCGTGGAGGTGCTTCACGGCGCCGACGGCGAACTGGTCTGCTGCGGCGAGCCGATGAAGCTGATGATGGAGAATACGACGGACGGCGCCCGTGAGAAGCATGTGCCGGTGGTGGAGAAAACGGCGGACGGCTTCATGGTCCGCGTCGGCAGTGCGGAGCACCCGATGACCGAAGCGCATTACATTGAATGGATCGAACTGATCGCCGACGACCGGGTCTTCCGGCAGTACCTCGAGCCCGGGCAGAAGCCCGAGGCCTTCTTCGCGGTCCGGGCCGCGACGGTCACGGCCCGCGAATACTGCAACCTGCACGGGTTGTGGAAAGGATAAGGAAATGAGACTGCGCGTCCTGACGGCGCGACAACCAAAGGAGAAAGTGTATGAGTATCACATTCAATGCCGATGAGATTTTTGAAATGGCCGAAACTATCGAGCGTAACGCCGTCGCCTTCTACCGGGAGGCCGCCGGCAAGGCGTCCGATCAGGAAACAAAGCAGATGCTGCTGGACCTGGCGGCGATGGAGGAGGGGCACGAGAAGACCTTCGCCCAGATGCGCCGCAGCCTTTCCGAGGGAGAGAAGGAGCCGACCGTGTATGATCCGGATGGCGAGGCGATCCAGTATCTGCGGACAATGGCCGAGTTCCACGGGACCGAGGGCAAGGTGAGCCGGACCCAAAAGCTGACCGGCAGGGAGAGCATGGAGGAAATCCTCCGGATCGCCCTCCAGACCGAAAAGGACGGCATCGCCTTCTACGTCGGCATCAAGAACCTCGTGCCCGCGAAGGCCGGGCGTGACAAGGTGGAGAAGATCATCGTGGAGGAAATGACCCACGTCTCCGCCCTGGGCGCGCGGCTGCATGCGCTGAAGTAACGAGATCGAAGGGATCGGTGGGGAAGGGGGGGTTCTCCGCCGGCCCTTTGACTTTTTATTGCGGCTTTCAACAAAGGAGTGTTCGATACATCAATGGCGCAGCAGGCGAAAAAAGAAAGCTTCTTTCGGAACCAGCCGGCCATGCGCAAGGTGCTGTGGGCAACGCTGCCGCCGCTGGCGGGAGCGGTGTACTTCTTCGGGTGGCGCAGTCTGGCGATGGTCGTCTTTTGCTGCGCCGTCGGCGTCCTGCTGGAATGGCTGATGTGCCGCCGACGCAACGAATCGGTCAGCGAAGCCGTCTTCGTAACGGCGGTCCTCTTTGCCCTGATTATGCCGCCGACCGTCGGCTGGCATGTCCTGGCGGTCGGCATGGCCTTCGCCGTCATCTTTACCAAGGAGGTCTTCGGGGGCTTCGGACGCAACTTTTTCAACCCCGCCCTGGCGGGGCGATGCTTCGTCTATATCTGCTTCCCGGTGGCGATGACGGGCGTCTGGGCGCCCGCCGCCGAGGGGCCGTGGGGCGCCCTGGGGCAATGGTCCACCATGCAAGGCCCCGAGGGGACGGCCGCGATTACCAGCGCCACCCCGATGGCCTATCTCAAGAGCGGGCGGCTGACGATTGCCCGGGGGGGGGAAGACGCCGTCCTGCAGCCGGACATCCCTTTCGTGATCGAGGAAAAGGAGCCGGTCGCCGTAACCGGGCGGACGATGCTGAGCAACCTGTTTTTCGGGCAGATGAGCGGAACGATGGGCGTCACCAGCGCCCTGCTGCTGCTGATCGGGGGGGGATACCTGTTCTTCAGCGGGGTCGCCAGCCGAACCATCATCCTGACGCTGATTATTACCTATGCCGTGCTGAGCCAGACGCTGTTCTGGCTGAATGTCGAGCCGGTGCCGCGAGGATGGACGGCCGTGCTGGGCGGGGGCTTCCTGTTCGGCGCCTTTTACATGGCGACCGACCCGGTCAGTTCGCCGCGAACCCAGCCCGGACGGATTATCTACGCGATTCTCATCGGCGTCTGCACGGTCGTGATCCGCAATTTTTCGATCTTTAACGGCGGGCTGATGTTCTCGATCCTGCTGGGCAACATGTTCGCCCCGATCATCGACGTGGGGGTAAAGTCCTATCAGGACCGCCGCAAAGCCAAAATGAAGGAGGCGGCGGCATGAAGAAGGGCGCCTCTTTTGCCGTGATCTTTATGTTCCTGATCACCGCTTTCTGCAGCGCGCTGCTGATCAGTCTGTCGAAAGGGACAAGCGGGCGGGTGGAGGCCAACCAGCAACTGGCCTTCGAAAAAGCGGTCCTGGCGGTGTTTCCCGAAATTACGTATCAAACCGATCAGGAGGCGCATCGGATTTTTAAAAACCATTTTGAAAAAAGCCCGCAGGCCGAGGGGGTGTATGTGTACCGCAGGGACGGGGCCGTCGCCGGCTACGCGCTGACCGTTTCGGGCAAAGGATTCTGGGCGCCCATCTCCGGCATTGTGGGAATCGCTCCGGACGGGCGAACGATGACGGGAATTGCCTTCTACGATCAGAGCGAGACGCCGGGGCTGGGAGCCCGGATCATCGAACCGGAGTTCACGCGGCAGTTCGAGGGGCTGGTGCTGGGGCCGCCGTCACAGCCGGTGGATATGCGCCCGCCGGGAACACCCCTCTCGGAAGGCCAGGTCCACGCCATCAGCGGCGCCACGCAGACCTGCGTGCGTCTGGAAAAGATTATCAATGAGGATGTCAGCGCCTGGCTCAAGACGATGGGCCGGGAGGAGGTGCAGCCGTGACGCCCGGCACTCGTGTCAATCAGCAAATTCTGTTCAACGGACTCTGGCACGAGAATCCGATCTTCCGGCAGGTGCTGGGAATCTGCAGTGCGCTGGCGGTGACGAACCTTGTGATCAATACGCTCGTCATGTGCGTCGCCCTGACGCTGGTAACGGGATTGAGCTGCCTGACGGTGTCGCTGCTGCGCCGCCAGACGCCCCACACCATCCGCATGATGGTCCAAACGCTGATCATCGCATTCTATGTCATCATCGTGGATGTGGCCCTCCGGGCCTACTGGCCGGATATGAGCCGCAGCCTGGGACCGTATGTGGGGCTGATTATCACCAACTGCATCATCATGGGCCGCTGCGAGGCGTTTGCCGGCTCCAACGAGCCCCTGCCTTCCCTGCTGGACGGACTGGCCAACGGGCTGGGGTATTCCCTGATCCTGCTGGGAGTGGCCTTCTTGCGCGAGCTGCTGGGGATGGGGACCCTGCTGGGGGTTCCGGTGCCGTACTTCTCCTCGGAGTACTGGGACAAGTGGATCATCATGGTGATGCCGCCGGGGGCGTTCTTCGCACTGGCGTGCCTGGTGTGGCTGAGCCGGTCGATCCGGCCCAAAAAGCAGGAGGCGAAGGGATGAACGGATTTTCCGCGGAAATCGGGACGGCGGTGATGGTGGCCTTCGCCGCCGTGTTTACCAATAATATCATCCTGAGCTATTTTCTCGGGATGTGCTCGTTTCTCTCGGTCTCGCGAGAGGTCAAAACGGCGGCGGGACTCGGGGCGGCGGTCATCTTCGTGATGACATGCACCGCCGTGCTCAACTGGCTGGCCTATTACTACATCCTCGTGCCGCTGAACCTGGAGTTTTTCCGGTTCATCCTGTTCATCATCATCATCGCCGCCTTCGTCCAGTTCGTGGAGATGGTGATGGACCGCTACATGCCCAAGCTGCACATGGCGCTGGGGATATTTCTGCCGCTGATTACGGTCAACTGCGCGATCTTCGGCGTGGTCCTCTTCATGGTGATCCGCGAGTACTCGCTGATCGTGACGACGGGCTTCGGGCTGGGCAGCGGAATCGGCTGGCTGCTGGCAATCCTGGCGATGGCGGGGATTCGCCAGCGTCTGAACGAATCGCGGGTCCCCGAGGGGCTTCGGGGGCCGGGAATCACCCTGATCATCGCGGGTCTGATGGCGCTGGCGTTCATCGGCTTTACGGGGGTGCTGACTTAAATGGTGCTGGAGATTCTCATCGGGGTTTTGGTGGTCAGCTCGGCGGCGGCGGGACTGGCGCTGGTGCTGGTCATCAGCGACCGCTACATCAACAATTACGGCCCCTGCAAGGTAACGATCAACGAGGAGCGAGACCTGACGGTGCAGGGGGGCAGGACGCTGTTGAGCACGCTCCAGCTGGAAAAAATCTTCATCCCCAGCGCCTGCGGCGGGCGGGGGACCTGCGGAGTCTGCAAGCTCAGGGTGCTTGACGGCGGCGGGCCGCTGCTGCCGACCGAGACGCCCCTGCTGAGCAAAGAAGAGCAGGCGGGCAACGTGCGGCTCTCGTGCCAGGTCAAGGTGCGGGGCGACATCGTCATTGAGATCCCCGACGAGCTTTTCCGCGTGCGGGAATACCAGAGCCGCTGTGCGGCAATCGAGGATCTGACCTACGACATGAGGCGCTTCCGCTTCGAACTCATCGACCCGGAGACGATCACGTTCCGGGCGGGGCAGTACGTGCAGCTTCTGTGCCCGCGCTACAAGGGCAGCAGCGAGGAGGTTTACCGGGCCTATTCGGTCGCCTCCGATCCGCAGGACAATCACTATTTGGATTTGATCGTCCGGCGGGTCCCCAACGGGATCTGCACGACCTGGATGTTCGACTATCTAAAGGAGGGCGACGAGGTACGCCTCAACGGCCCCTATGGAGAATTCGGCCTGAGCGACACCGAGGCGCCGATGATCTTCATCGCCGGCGGCAGCGGAATGGCGCCGTTCGTATCGATCCTGCATTCGATGTGCAATACCGGCAACACCCGCAAAGCGGTGTATTTCTTCGGGGGCAATACCGTGCGGGACCTGTGCCTCGATGAGCAGATGCGGCAGTTTGAGCGCCGCCTGCCCAACTTCAGGTTCGTGCCCGTGGTGGCCCGCCCCGACCCGGCAGACGGCTGGACGGGCGAGACGGGCCTGGTGACGCAGGCGGTGGAACGGAACGTCGAGAATCTCAGCGAGTACGAGGGATATCTCTGCGGCAGCCCCGGCATGATCGACGCCTCGATCAAGGTCCTCACGGGCCTCGGGATGCGCGAGGAGAGAATCTATTATGACAAGTTCGCGTAACGGAGAGACGGCATGAAACGCTCACCCAAAGACCTGCGGCTGGAGGAGATGCTCCGGTCGTCCAAACTGGTGCTCGGGGGGTTCATGGGGACGGACCTGCGCCCGCCGGAAGAGGTCATCGAGGAGGACCTTGAGGTGCTCCACCGGCTCAAGCGCACCCCCAAACACGTGGCCGAAAAGATGCGCGAGCTGAGAGACCTCGCCCGCCCGCAGTTGGGCAACTGGGTGAAGGCCGGCGAGCGCTTCGAGGTGCGCTACGAGGACTACGAGGGCTCGCAAGTGTGCCCGTGGCCGCATCCGGGCAGCTACCGCAAGGGGATCACGACCGCCCGCCGGACGGACAACGACCGGACCCTTTTCTGGAGCGACCTCACCATCCACCTCATCGGGGAGCACGGCTTCTTCCAGGGGCGGGGATCGGACTACCGTCTGGAACCCGAGGAACTGGTGCGGTTTTTGTTCGATTGAACCTTTTGATTTTGACGGAGCCGCGGCCTCGCATGGGCGGCGGGAAAACTGAAATGAGATAATATCAGAATTAAGGAGTTAGTAATGCAAAAGTGGAAATGTTTGCTCTGCGGTTACATCTATGATCCCCAGGTCGGCGACCCGGATAACGGCGTGGAACCGGGAACGGCCTTCGAGGACATCCCCGATGACTGGGTCTGCCCGGAGTGCGGGGCGCCCAAAGAGGATTTTGAGGCGATTGACTAAGCGGATGCAAACCCCCGGGTCGTCAGCGGCCCGGGGGTTATCCTGTGGGCGGCGGCCATGAAAACGATCTGTCCATCCATCCGAAATCCCCGCGAGCCGATCTGCGCAGAGACCTCGGCCGGCCCGACCTCCATCGTCGTGTTCGGGGCCTCGGGCGATCTGGCTCACCGCAAGCTCTACCCCAGTCTCTTTGAGCTGTTCAGACGCGACCTGCTGGACCGCCGATTCTACCTGATCGGATGCGGCCGGACCGGGATGAATGACGAGCAGTTCCGGGAGGGAATCCGCCGCGCCCTGCCCCCCGCGGAGAACCGAAGCGACCGTGCCGAGGCGTTTCTCAGGGCCTGTTTCTACGTGCGGGGGGACTACGCGAGCGAAACGCTCTATGAAAACCTGCGGGAGGCGATGGCCCGGCTGGATAAGACGTACGGGATGGACGGGGTGCGGGTCTTTTACTTCTCCGTGCCGCCGGAGATCTATGCGACGATCGGGGAAATGATGGCGAGGACGAACCTGTCCTGTCCGATCGCCTCGGGACGGATGCAGCAGGTGCGTCTGGTGATCGAAAAACCCTTCGGACGGGACCTGGCCTCCAGTGTGGAGCTCAATCAAAAACTGCACGCCTGTTTCGATGAATCGCAGATCTACCGCATCGACCACTACATGGGCAAGGAGACGGTGCAGAATATCCTCATCTTCCGTTTCATCAACAGTCTCTTCGAGCCGGTCTGGAACCGCAACTATATCGACCACGTCCGGGTAACGATTGCCGAATCGCTGGGCATCGAGCACCGGGCCGGCTTCTACGACAAAACGGGGGCGCTGCGGGACATCTTCCAGAATCACATGCTCCAGATCGTAACGCTGATTGCCATGGAGCCGCCGACCTCGTTCCAGCCGGATCGCGTTCGCGATGAAAAGGCCAAGCTGCTGCGGTCGCTGACGCCGCTCGATGAGGAGACGGTCCGGCGGACGTTCGTGCGGGCCCGGTACGGGCCCGGCGAAGTGGACGGCCGTGCCGTGCCGGGATACCGCCAGGAGGAGGGGATCGATCCCCGCTCGCGCACGGAAACCTATGTGGCCGCCCGGATCGGGATAGACAACTGGCGATGGCAGGGGGTGCCGTTCTACCTCCAGACGGGCAAGCGGCTGCGGCGCAAACTCACGGAGGTGGTGGTAACGTTCAAGACGGTGCCGCACTCGATGTTTCGCGACCTGGGGCTTGACGGCTTTCCGCCCAACGTGCTGCGCTTCCAGATCCAGCCGGAGGAGGGAATCTTCCTGAGTCTCCAGGCGAAGATGCCCGGCTCCAAGCTGTGCATCAGCACCATCGAGATGGCGATGGATTACCAGCAGATCTTCGGGGTGCAAATGCCCGAGGCCTACCAGCGGCTGCTGCTGGACTGCATGATCGGAGACTCAACCCTCTTTACCCGCCGGGACAGCGTCGAATTGTCATGGGAGTACCTGATGCCGGTACTGTCGGCCTGGGAGCAATCGGACGTACCTCTCTACACCTACCCGGCAGGTGCAAGCAATGTGGACGAGGCGGATCGGTTATGGCCCGAAGGACAATGCGGCTGGAGCGCAATTTAGCGAATTATTTACATTAATCTTTAATTTATCACTTGCATCTCACAACCTTTGTGCTATACTCCGAAATTGTGATTGTTCCCCTCCATACCTGACTTTTCGTCTTATAATACTTACCAAGTGTTCAATAAGATGTTCTAAACCACAAGAATATGTGAAAAAAGTAGCAATAACTCTTGACTCGTTATTGTGAAAAATTATACTATAGCAGGTAATGAGAGTCTCGGGTTGATTTAGCGACCTTAATCGGACAGAAGAACAGGTATAGTTAAGGTGGGAACTCGCTATGATTATGAATAGAAAATGCATTATAAGACTATCTAGGTACAAAAACGCCCTAAAGCGGCTCAAGGCCCTGGGTTTTGTGAAGGTCTTTTCGGGCAACCTGGCGGACGCCGCCGGCGTAACCTCCTCGCAGGTGAGAAAGGATTTCTCCCTGTTTGGCATCACGGGCAACCGGCGGGGCGGTTACCGGGTGGATGAACTGATTGAAAGAATCCGGGAGATCCTCGGCAAGAACGAGCTGCAAAAGGTGGTGCTGGTCGGCGCCGGCAATATCGGGCATGCCCTGATGCGGTACAGGGGTTTCGAGGCCGGCGGCATCAAAATCATGGCGGCTTTCGACATCGATCCGGCCCGGTACGATCAGAATGCCGAGGTCCCGGTCTTTCCGATGGACGGCTTTCGCGCCTACGTCCAGGAACACGAGATCAAGATCGGAATCCTCGCCGTGCCGGACGTGGCGGCGCACCACGTCTCCGAGATCATGATCTCCGCCGGCATCAAGGGCATCCTCAACTTTGCCCCGATCCAGCTTCGGGGCGCAGACGATGTGATCGTCAGCAATATCAACCTGGAAGTGGAATTGGAAAACCTGATCTATTTTGTCAACGCCGCCGGCAAAGCGGAATTGACGGACGATACCGAAGCGTGAACCCCAAAACCATTAAAAACCAGATTTTAACCTCTTTCCTGGCCGTCATCCTGGTCATGGCCGTCCTGGTGCTCGGACTGGGCTACTGGGCGATCCAGGAACAGATCATCAAGCGGGCCCAGAAGCAGGTGGACAATTACCTGAACAGCGCCCGACTGGTTTACAACTCCGAGATCGACCGGATCGGCAACGTGATGTCGCTGGTCAGTTTCGAGACGGACCTCGAGCCCCTGCGCCAAAAACTGGAGCTGGACTACCTGTTTGCAGTGTCCCCGGAGGAGGCCGCCGAACATCCGAGCGAGATCGTCCGCCGGGCGATGGAGCAGCAGTCGCCGGTGGGCGGCACTCGCATTGTCGGCGAAGAGGAACTCAAACGGATGCGGCCGGAGCTGCAGGAGCGGACGAGTATCGAGATTCATTTTACCCAAAAAGCGATGCCCACCAGCCGAAAGGTCCTCCGGACCGCCATGGCCAAAGAGTACGCCCGGCCGCTGTTTAACGGCGGTGAGACGCTGCGGGCCATCGTGTACGGCGGGCGGGTCATCAACCAGGACTATTCCCTGGTGGACCGAATCCGCAAGCTGGTCTTCGGGGACGAGCTCTACCACGGCAAGCCGACCGGGACGGTAACGATCTTCCAGGACGATACGCGGATATCGACCAATGTACTCGATGAACAGGGCCGGCGGGCCATTGGAACGCGGGTCTCCGAGGAGGTGTACCATCGCGTCCTCGAGCAGGGCGAGCGGTGGCAGGACCGCGCCTTCGTGGTGACCCATTGGTACCGAACGGCCTACGAGCCGATCCGCGGCATCGACGGGGCGATCATCGGAATCCTCTACGTGGGAATCCTTGAGGAGCCCATCAGCGACCTCTCCGCCCGTATGGTGCTGATGTTCCTCCTCGTGACGCTGCTGGCCCTGGTGATGGCGGGCATTCTGTCCTATATCCTGGCCGGCTCCATCTCGCGGCCGATCACCCACATGATGGAGGCCTTGGAGAAGATCGCCCACGGCGAGCTGGGGACCAAGGTGCACCTCGAGACGCCGATCCGCGAACTGACGTACTTTGCCCGGTCATTCAACGAAATGAGCGAGCGGCTCAACGAGCGGGAGGCAAGCCTGCAAATCAGCAACGAGATGCTGGCGGTCAGCAACAACATGCTCGCCGTCAGCAACCGCAAGCTGGAGGAGCTCAACAAGAGCTACCTCGACCTGCTGGGCTTCGTGGCCCATGAGCTCAAGGGCCTGCTGGCCTCGGCGATGATCAACGCCTATTCGATCCGCGACGGCTTTCTGGGAATGATCAACTTCAAGCAGAAGCGCGCGGTGGATTCGATCTGCCGCAACCTGGACTACCTGGATGCCACGGTGAAGAAATTCCTCAACCTCAGCCGCATCGAGCGGGGCAACCTCGAGATCAACCGGACCGAGTTCAGTCTCCGCAAGGACGTATTCGACGTCTCCGTACAGACGTTCGCAAAGGTGATCTCCGACAAGAAGATGAAGGTGGACAACCGGATCGACCCGGCCCTGCGGGTAAGCGCCGACCAGGACCTGATGCAGATCGTGGCCAATAACCTGATCAACAATGCCGTCAAATACGGCAGCGAGGGCGGGCGGATCGAGATCACGGCGGCCGCACAAAACGGCGAAATTCAAGTAGAAATATATAATGACGGCCGTCCCATTACCGAGGAGGACCAGCCGCGGCTGTTTAAGAAATTTTCCCGTCTGGAAAACCCCGAGAAGAAAAAGGTCAAGGGCACCGGGCTGGGACTGTATATTACCAGGCAAATCGTGGAGGCCCACGGCGGACAAATCGAGGTCCGGCCGAGGCCGCACGGCAATAGTTTCATTTTTACGATTGAAAGGGGATAAACAGTGGTAACGCCGATGGATGTCATAAGAAAAAAACGGGCTCAGGCGGTCAACCGCATCATCAGCAAGGGCTATCTGTCCACCAAGCGGGTGTATGTGGGAATGGCGACCTGTGAAATCGCCGCCGGCTCCAAAGAGGTGATGGAGGTCTTCCGCCAGGCCATCGCCAACGGGCTGACCGATGTGTACCTCAGCCAGAAGGGCTGCGCTGGACGGTGCAACCTCGAGCCGACCGTCGAGGTCATCGAAGGGGGCAAGATCCCCGTCAAGTACGGAAAGGTCACGCCCCAGCGGGCCCGTGAGATCGTCGAACGGCATTTGAAAAAAGGAGAAGTTATCTCCGAGTGGCTGATATAAGAAAGGATTTTCACCGTGGCAAATCAATATGTATTAACCATGTGCGACGGACCGACCTGCATTTCCGGCGGATCAAAGGAACTGCGACTGGCGCTGGAGGCGCAGCTTGAAAAGTGGGACCTCAAAGACCGCGTGACGATCCATCTGAGCGGCTGCCTGGGCATGTCCGACAAGGGGCCGATCCTGATCGTGAATCCGGGGTACACCCTCTACGGCCGTGTCAAGCCCGAAGATGTCGCGGAGATCGTCGAATCCCACCTCATCGGCGGCAAGCCCGTCGCCCGGCTGGTGATTGATGAGGACCACCTCTACAACCGGTTCTTCCGCATCTTCGGCGATGTGGACTTCTTCGGCAAGCAGATGCGGATCACCCTCCGCAATTGCGGCATCATCGACCCGGAGAACATTGACGACTACCTGTCCGTGCGTGGATACGAGGCCCTGGCAAAGGTGCTTACCGAGATGACGCCGCAGGAGGTGATCGAGGAGGTGAAAAAGAGCGGGCTCCGAGGCCGCGGCGGGGCCGGATTCCCCACGGGACGCAAGTGGGAGTTTACCGCCAAATGCGAAAGCGATGAGAAATACGTGATCTGCAACGCCGACGAGGGCGACCCGGGAGCGTTCATGGACCGCAGCGCGATCGAGGGCGACCCGCACACGGTGCTCGAAGGCATGATCATCGGCGGCTATGCCGTCGGGGCCCGCAAGGGCATCATCTATATCCGTGCGGAGTATCCGCTGGCGATCAGCCGTCTGGAGAAGGCCATCGCCGACGCCCGACAGCACAGCTTCCTCGGCGAGAATATCCTCGGCTCCGGCTTTTCCTACGACATCGAGATCCGGCTGGGCGCCGGCGCGTTCGTCTGCGGCGAGGAGACGGCCCTGATCCACTCCATCGAGGGCGACCGCGGAATGCCCAGACCCCGCCCGCCGTATCCGGCCGTCTGCGGCCTCTTCGGCAAGCCCACGCTCATCAACAACGTCGAGACCTGGGCGAACATCCCCGTCGTCATTCTCGACGGCGGCGCCTGGTTCAGCATGATCGGCACCGAGAGCAGCAAGGGCACCAAGGTCTTCGCCCTCGCCGGCAAGGTCCATAACACCGGCCTGGTCGAAGTGCCCATGGGCACGACCCTGCGGGAGATCGTGTACGACATCGGCGGGGGAATCCCCAACGGCAAGAAACTCAAGGCCGTCCAGACGGGCGGCCCCAGCGGCGGCTGTCTGCCCGCCGAATACCTGGACACCCAGATCGACTACGAGTCGCTGGCCAAAGCCGGTTCGATCATGGGCTCCGGCGGGATGATCGTCATCGACGAGGACTCCTGCATGGTCTCCCTGGCCCGCTTCTTCATCGAGTTTACACAGAACGAATCGTGCGGCAAGTGTACCCCGTGCCGCGAGGGCACCAAGCGGATGCTTGAGATCCTCACCCGGATCACGAAGGGGCAGGGACAGCCCGGCGACATCGAAAAGCTCGAACGGCTCGGCAGCATGATTAAAAAGGCATCGCTGTGCGGCCTGGGCCAGTCGGCCCCGAACCCGATCCTGAGCACGATCAAGAACTTCCGCGAGGAATACGAGGAACACATCCATCAGAAAAAGTGCCGGGCGGGACAGTGCAAGTCGCTGCTGAGCTATACGATCTCCGACGCCTGCGTCGGCTGCGGGGCCTGCAAGCGGGCCTGCCCGGTCGGCGCAATCGAGGGCACGCGCAAGGAGAAGCACCGAATCCTTCCGGACAAGTGCATCAAATGCGGCCAGTGCTATGAGGTATGCAAATTCAATGCGGTCAGCAAAGGATAGAGGAACCTATGAGTCAGCAAATAAACATTTTTATCAACGATCAGGAATATCAAGTGGATGCCGGCCAGACGATCATGCAGGCGGCCGATAAACTGGGATTCCGCATCCCCCGCCTGTGCTATCATCCCAAGCTCTCGATCGAGGGGGCCTGCCGGGTGTGCATCGTCGAGGTGGAGGGCGTCAGGAACTACGTGGCCTCCTGCGCCTACCCCGTCAGCCCCGGCATGAAGATTCGAACCAACACCCAGAAGCTGCGCAAGGCCCGGCGGGACATCATCGAGCTGATCCTCGACAACCACCCGCTGGACTGCCACATCTGCGAACGCGACGGCAACTGCGAGCTGCAGCGGCTGGCGGCCTCGATGGGCATCCGTGCCCGCCACTTCGAGGGCGAACGTAAACGCTATGACAAGGACCTCTCCGGCGAAGCGGTGATCCGCGACCCCGAGAAGTGCATCCTCTGCGGCCGGTGCGTGCGGATGTGTTCCGAGATTCAGCAGGTGCATAACCTGACGCAGGCCCATCGCGGCTTCGACACGGTGGTTATGCCCGCCTACGACATGCCGATGCGCGAGAGCGTCTGCACGGCCTGCGGCCAGTGCATCAACGTCTGCCCCACGGCGGCCTTCCTCGAAAAGAACTACACGCAGGAGCTTTTCGAGAAGCTCAACGACCCGAACCTGGTCCAGGTGGTCCAGTTTGCCCCGTCGGTCCGGGCCGCCATCGGCGAGGCCTTCGGCCAGCCGGCCGGACGCAACATGGAGGGCCAGCTCATCGCCGCACTGCGGAAGCTGGGCTTCAAATACGTCTTCGACACCCAGTTCTCGGCCGACCTGACGATCATGGAAGAGGCCAGCGAACTCCTGGAGCGTCTGCAGAGCGGCGGCAAGCTGCCCATGATCACCTCCTGCTCCAGCGGCTGGATGAAGTGCCTTGAGCAGTTCTATCCCGACCTGATCGACAACGTCTCGACCTGCAAGTCCCCGATGAGCATGCAGGGGGCGATTACCAAGAGCTACTTCGCCCGCAAGATCGGCGTCGATCCCAAAAAGATTCTCAGCGCCGCCGTGATGTGCTGCACCGCCAAGAAGTACGAGGCCGCGCGGCCCGAGCTCGAAGTGGACGGCATGAGGGGCGTGGACATCGTCGTGACCACCCGCGAAATCGCCTGGATGATCAAGTCGGCCGGAATCGACTTCGTCAACATCGAGCCGGAAGAGCCGGATCATCCGCTGGGCCTCTCCAGCGGCGCCGGCGCCATCTTCGGCGCCACCGGCGGTGTCATGGAGGCCGCCATCCGCACGGCCTACGAGCTCTATACCGGGCAGACCCTGGTGGATATTGTCGTCGAGTCCGTCCGCGGCCTCAAGGGCATCAAGGAAGGGAAGATCGACCTGGACGGCACGGAAATCCGCGTGGCGGTCGCCCACGGCCTGGGCAACGCCTGCAAGCTGCTGGACATCGTCCGCCGCGACCCCGGCCGCTATCACTTCATCGAGATCATGGGATGCCCCGGCGGATGCGTCGGCGGCGGCGGACAGCCCTACGCCATGATCAACACCATCCCGCTCGATGACGGGGCCCTGCGCAAACGCGCCCAGGCGCTTTACGATCTGGATACGTCCAAGACGATCCGACGCAGCCACGACAACCCGGATGTGCAGAAGCTTTACAAGGAATTCCTCCAGCACCCGCTGAGCGAGATTGCCCACAAGTACCTGCATACGCACTACCATGAAAAGAGCCCCAGGGGAATTATTCCCCCCAGGGAACGAAAGGGAGAATAACGATGGTCGAATTGCAACAGGAAAAAATGGATGACCTCCGCGCCTACATGAAGGAGGTTAAAGACAAACCTTATTCAGAGTCGTACCTCATCGCCGTGCTGCACAAGGTGCAGGGGCTCTTCGGCTATCTGCCGAGAGAGGTGATGGACGAAGTCGCCCTGACGCTGGAGATCCCCACGGCCCACATCTGGGGCGTGGCGACCTTCTATCACTACTTCAACCTTGAGCCGATCGGCAAGCATACGATCAGTATCTGCATGGGCACGGCCTGCTACGTCAAGGGGGCCGAAAACGTGCTGGATACCCTGAAGAAGGAGCTCAACGTCGAGGTCGGCCGGACGACCGAGGACGGGCTCTTTACGCTCCACGAGGCCCGGTGCCTCGGGGCCTGCGGGATCGCCCCGGTAATTATGATTGACGACAAGATTTATGGAGAACTCGACAGCAAAAAGACTGTCGAAGTCCTGAATCAGTATCGCAAGGCCGCCGCCGAATCGCGATAAACGCCGTCGGCTTCCACGATTCCAAAGAATTTTTTGGAGACACGGCGGCGAAAGTGTGATATAAAATCGGCTTGACTCTGCAAGAACGCGAATGGCATTTGAACAGGAGAATCGAAATGGCGAAAAAGGTGTTGATCATCGATGACGATGCGGATTTTGTGGAATCCCTCGTAAACCTGCTGGAGGCCCGCGGGTACCGGGTGGCCTCCGCCTTCAACGGGCAGGAAGGCGTGGAAAAGGCCCAAACGGAAACGCCGGACCTGATTATCCTCGACGTGATGATGACGACGAAGGACGAGGGCTTCAACGTGGCCCGTCAGCTCCAGCAGGATGAGAAGGTCAAGGGGACGCCGGTGATCCTGGTGACGGGGGTTCGCAGGGAGATGAATCTGCCGTTCGGCTTTGAGCCCGATGAAGCCTGGCTGCCGGTCAAGGACGTCCTCGAAAAGCCGGTCAAGCCCGAGGTGCTCCTGAAGGCCGTTGCGGACCATATTCGATAAAAAACGTCAGCCGTTGTTAGAGCAAGCCAAAGGGTCGGCCCTGTTATCGGGAAGCCGACCCTTTTTGCATAGGCGTTTCAATAATAAACACGCTCAGGCGGTTTTCTTGTCGCTCTTGGGAGCGGAGGCCGCGGGGGCTGATTTTTCCTTGCTGCTCTCCCCGGCGGGGGTGCTTTTCTCGCTTGCGGCGGCCTTCTTGTAACCCTCGGAACGGTAGTCCGTCTGGTAGAAGCCGCTGCCCTTGAAGATAACGCCCGCGCCGGCGCCCAGCAGACGCCGCAGCTTGGGTTTTTTGCACGCCGGACACATCTTCTTCGGCGCCTCCTTGATGGACTGGAACTCCTCGAATGTATGGCCGCACGCGCCGCATAGATACTCATAGGTTGGCATAATCAAATCTCCCGCGCTTACTGCTCAATCTCTGTTGTCTCATCGTTCTGAATCTCCGGCTCAGGCCGGTTGTCTTCTTCTTTGGCCGCCGCCTTCTCCGCTTCCTCCGGCAGGGGCATGCCCGGATTCTTGTTGACGATTACCTTCGCCGGCCGCAGCACCTGGTCATTGAGGAGATAGCCCGACTGGAACTCCTCCAGCACGATGTGGTCGGGCTTGTCCTCCTCGGTCCGCTGCATCATCGCCTCGTGGATCGTCGGGTCGAAGGGCTTGCCCGCGGCCTCGATCTTGACGACGCCGTGGACCTTGAGGGCGTCGAGCATGTGGTCAAAGACGAGCTGGATGCCGTGGATGACCTTGTCGAGGGCCTCCTCGCCCCGGGCGCCGGCGGCCCCGGACAGCGCATGCTGGAAGTTGTCGAGCGAGGGCAGCAGCGACCGAAAGATCGCCTTCTTCTCGTAGGCGATGGAGTCGGCCACCTGCCGGGGCGCCCGCTTCTGATAGTTCATATAGTCGGCGCTGAGCCGCTGGAGCTGCTCGAAGAGCTGCTGTTTCTCGTTTTGCAGCTCTTCGACCTGCTTCCGGAGCTCGTCGATTTCCTTCCCGGACCCGTGGGTCTTTTTCACGTCTTCCTTCGCCTCCGCTTTGGGTTCTTCGTTTATGTCCTTTTCCATGATTCACCTTCCGAATAACGTTCAGCCGCCAAAGTGTTTCTTCAGTTGCTCGAAAAAGCTCTTGCTTTCCGAGTGGCTCTTCTGCGATTCGATGCGGGCGAAATCCTGAAGGAGCTTCTGCTGTTCGCCCGTCAGGTGTCGGGGAATCTCCACATTAACCCGCACAAGCAGGTCGCCCTTGGTCCCCGTCCGAAGGTCCGGCAGGCCCTGACCGCGGATGCGAAACACGTTGCCCGATTGCGTGCCGGGGGGAATCCGCAGGCTGCGGGTCCCCTTGAGCGTGGGTACCTCGATTGTGTCGCCCAGCGCCATCTGCGTAAACTGCAGGGGCACGTTCGTGACCAGGTTCGAGTTCTCGCGCATCAAAAACAGGTGCGCCTTGATGCGGACGTAGCAGTAGAGATCGCCGTGCGGTCCGCCCTGGCGTCCCGGTTCGCCTTCGCCCGCCACGCGAATACCCTGGCCCTCGTGGACGCCCGCGGGAATCCGGACCGAGAGCGTGCGCTTCTTCGGGACCATCCCCGAGCCCCGGCACACCCGGCACGGATCGGTAATCACCTGACCGGAGCCCTGGCACTGCGGGCACGTGGAGACCATCTGGAAAAAGCCGCCCAGTCCCGCCCGCTGCACCTGACCGCTGCCGCCGCAGGTGGGGCAGCGGCTCGGCGTCTTGCCCTTGGCGGCGCCGGTCCCCCGGCATTCTAAGCACGTGTCCTGCCGCGTAAACTCAATCGTCTTCTCCGTGCCCTCCGCCACTTCCTCCAGCGTCAGCTCGACCGCCGTCTCCAGGTCATAGCCCCTCGACGGCCCGCGGGCCCGCCCGCTCCGGCGTCCCCCGCGCCCGACGCCGCCGAAAATATCCCCAAAGAGATCCCCGAACATGTCTCCGAAGATATCGCCGATATCCTGGACGTTCATGTGGGTATAGTCGTGGACGCCGAACCCCTTGAGCCCCTCGTGCCCGTACTGGTCGTAGCGCTTGCGCTTCTCCGGGTCGCTGAGCACCTCGTAGGCCTCCGCGCATTCCTTGAACTTCGTTTCGGCCTCTTTGTTGCCGGGATTCTTGTCGGGATGATACTTGATCGCCAGCCGTCGGTAAGCCCGCTTGATGTCGTCCTGGCTGGCGTTCCTCTCGACCCCGAGTACTTCGTAATAATCGCGTTTGGCCATAGGTCCGGTGTCCGTAAATAGAACAGTGCCGAGGTCCGCCCCGGCTTGTCGTTTTGACCGGGAAACGAACCTCGGCACCGAAAAGCGGCAGGTTAGATAACCGCGCCGGTAACCGCGTTCTCCCGATCGTCATCCTTGAGATCGGTGATGACCACGTTGGTGGTCAGCATGAGCCCGGCCACCGAGGCGGCGTTCTGCAGGGCGGTCCGGGCCACTTTCGCCGGATCGATAATCCCCGCCTTCATCATATCCACGTATTCGCCGCTGACGGCATCATAGCCGATATTGCCGCTCTTTTCAAGCAGTTCGGCCACGACCACGTCGCCCTCGCCGCCGCCGTTCTCCACGATCTGGCGGGTGGGGGCCTTCAGCGCGTTAATCAGGATATCAAAACCGATCTTCTCGTCGCCCTTGGCCTTCTGACGGCCTTTTTCCACCTCGGCAATGGCCCGCAGGAAGATCGTGCCGCCGCCGGGAATGACGCCCTCCTGGGCGGCCGCCTTCGTCGCGTGCAGCGCATCGTCGAGCAGGTCCTTGCGCTCCTTCATCTCGGCTTCGGTGGGAGCCCCGGCCTTGATGACGGCCACGCCGCCGGTCATTTTCGCCAGCCGCTCCTGGAGCTTCTCCCGATCGTAGTCGCTCGTCGTCTTCTCGATCTGGTTGCGGATCTGGTCGCAGCGGGCCTGGATGTCCTTCTTCTTGCCCGCGCCCTCGATGATCGTGGTCTCTTCCTTGCCGACGACGACCCGCTTGGCCTGGCCCAGCATCGACAGCTCGACCTTCTCGAGCTTGATGCCCAGGTCCTCGGTGATGACCTGCCCGCCGGTGAGCACGGCGATATCCTGGAGCATGGCCTTGCGGCGGTCGCCGAAGCCCGGCGCCTTGACCGCGCAGACCTTCAGCACGCCCTGGAGCCGGTTGATCACCAGCGCCGCCAGCGCCTCGCCCTCCACGTCCTCCGCGATAATCATCAGCGCTGCGCCCATCTGGGCGATCCGCTCCAGCAGCGGAAGGATGTCCCTCAGCGAGCTGAGCTTCTTCTCGTGCAGCAGGATATAGCAGTCCTCCAGAATCGCCTGGAGCGTGTCCGGGTTGGTCATGAAGTAGGGCGAGATATAGCCCTTGTCGAACTGCATGCCCTCCACGACTGTCAGCTCGGTCTCCATCCCCTTGCCTTCCTCGACCTCGATCACGCCTTCCCGGCCGACCTTGTCCATCGCCTGCGCGAAGATCTCACCGATGGCCGGGTTGTTGTTGGCGCTGATCGTGCCGACCTTGGCGATGTCGTCGTGCCCCTTGACGGGCTTGCTGACCGACTGGATGTACTCGATCGCGACCGCCGTGGCCTTGTTGATGCCCCGCTGCACCGCCACCGGGTTGACCCCCGAGGCGATGTACTTGAGGCCCTCGTTATAGATGGCCTCGGCGAGCACCGTGGCCGTCGTCGTGCCGTCGCCGACGACGTCGCTGGTCTTCGAGGCGACCTGGTTGACCATCTTCGCCCCGATATTCTGGAACGGCTCCGGCAGCTCGATCTCCTTGCTCACGGAGACGCCGTCCTTGGTGATCCGGGGCGAGCCGAAACTCTTCTGGAGCAGCACGTTGCGACCCGTCGGTCCCAGCGTAACTTTGACGGCGCTGGCCAGCTTGGAGAGCCCCTCCTTGAGCTGGGCCCGCGCGGTTTCCTGAAACATCATTTGTTTTGCCATAGTGTATAACCTCCCGCCTGAACGGCGATGGAAACGTTCTGCTTACTTTTCAAACACGCCGAGGATCTCGCTCTCCCGCAGGATCTTCAGGTCCTCGCCGTCCACTTCGACCTCGCTGCCGCTGTACTTGCCGAACAGGACGAGGTCGCCTTTCTTGACCGACATCGGCGCCAGCGAACCGTTCTTCATCCGCTTGCCTTCGCCGACGGCGATGACTTTGCCCGTCAGGGGCTTTTCCTTGGCCGTATCCGGCAGCACGATGCCCCCGGCGGTCCGTTCTTCCGCTTCCTGCGGCTTGACGACAACTCGATCTTCCAATGGTATCAGTTTCATAAGTATCTCTCCTGTCTTATGGGTTATTGACTTTTATCCGGGGTCCGGGATTACATCATGTCCATGCCGCCCATGCCGCCCATGCCGCCCATACCCCCCATGCCGCCGCCGGGCATACCGCCGCCCATGCCGCCCTCGCCCTTTTTCTGCGGCACTTCGGTAACGGCGCAGTCGGTCGTCAGCAGCAGGCCCGACACCGACGCGGCGTTCTGCAGCGCGATGCGGGTCACCTTGACCGGATCGACCACGCCCGCCGCGATCAGGTCCTCGTACTGGTCCTTATCGGCGTTGTACCCGAAACCGTCCTTGCCCTGGGACACCTTGTTGACGACCAGGTTGCCGACGGCGCCGGCGTTTTCCGCGATGGTGTAGCAGGGCATCCGCAGGGACTGGGCCACGATGGCCGCGCCGGTCTTCTCGTCGCCTTCAAGCTTGAGCTTCTTGACGGCGTCGATGCAGCGGATCAGGGCAACCCCGCCGCCGGGCACGATGCCTTCCTCGATGGCCGCGCGGGTCGCGTGCAGGGCGTCCTCGATGCGGGCCTTCTTTTCCTTCATTTCCGCCTCGCTGGCGGCCCCGACATTGATCTGGGCGACGCCGCCCGTGAGCTTGGCCAGCCGCTCCTGGAACTTCTCGCGGTCATAGTCGCTGGTGGTGACTTCGATCTCGTCCTTGATCTGCCTGATGCGGCCCTGGACGGCGGCTTCTTTTCCGGCGCCTTCGACGATGATCGTGTTGTCGTTGTCGATGGTTACCTTGCGGGCCTGGCCGAGCTGCGCGAGTTTAATGCTGTCAAGCTCGATCCCCAGGTCCTTGAAGATCGGTTCGGCGCCGGTCAGCACGGCGATATCCTCGAGCATGGCCTTCCGGCGGTCGCCGTAGCCGGGCGCCTTGACGGCCGCCACCTGCAGCACGCCGCGCAGCTTGTTGACCACCAGCGTCGCCAGCGCCTCGCCCTCCACGTCCTCCGCGATGATCAGCAGGGGACGTTTGCTCTTGGCGACCTGCTCCAGCAGCGGCACCAGCTTGGCGACGCTGCTGATCTTCTCCTCGTACACGAGGATGTAGGGCTTCTCCAGCTCGCAGGTCATGTTGTCGGGATTGGTGACGAAGTGCGGCGAGAGATAGCCGCGGTCAAACTGCATGCCCTCCACGTACTCCACGGTGGTATCGAGACTCTTGCCCTCCTCGACCGTGATGACGCCGTCCTTGCCGACCCGCATGAACGCCTCGGCCATCTTCCGGCCGATCTCGTAATCGTTGTTGGCGCTGACGGAGGCGATGTTGACGATGTCGTCCTTCTTCGAAATGTCGATCGGCTTGGCCATGGACTTGAGGTGATCGACCGACGCGGCGACGGCCTTTTGGATGCCCCGGTTGAGGGCCATCGCGTCCGCGCCCGCCGCCAGGTTCTTGAACGCCTCGCGGAAAATGGCCTCGGTCAGCACCGTCGCCGTGGTCGTCCCGTCCCCGGCGACCTTCGACGTCTTGCTCGCCGCCTCGCGCACCAGCTTGGCGCCCATGTTCTCCGTCTTGTCAACCAGCTCGATCTCCTCGGCCACCGTCACGCCGTCCTTGGTGACGGTCGGGCCGCCCCAGCCCTTATCGATAATGGCATTTCGGCCGCGAGGGCCCAGGGTGGACTTCACCGCCGCCGCCAGCTTCTCCACGCCCGCCAGCAGGGCGTCTCGGGCTTGGGTTTCAAACGCTAAATTCTTCGCTGCCATAATGTTTTGCTCTCCTGTTAAAACATTTCCTGGTTACTTAACTATAGATTTTCACTTATAAGGGGTATTCAGACATGCAAAGTTGATACCAGAAAGAGTGTCTCTGCCTGTCCCGATCCGGCAAAAACGCAGTAAGATATTGTAAATAAAGGACTTATGTTCTTGGCGACAGGCCCGATAATTTGCCCCGTTTTTAAGTTCTCTGCCAATTTCAACACCTCCCCGACCCCCCATCCGTCATCTTGGCAGGGCAGGGAGAAGAAACGAGCCAGGTTGGCGACGAGAGACAGGCGTAAATCCAAACTCCGCCCCGTCCCCTGTGCCGTCATTCAAAACTCCCCAAACCGGGCCTTTTCCTTGTGGTGCAGGACCTTCCAGACGCCCCGGCGGAAGGCCAGGAACAGCCAGACGGCGCGGGTAAACCAGTCCAGCGCAGTCGCCAGCCACACCCCGGCCAGATCCAGCGTAAAGTAATGCGTCAGCAGCCAGACCGACCCCACCCGCATAACGATCATCGACGTGATGCTGACGTACAGGTAGGTTCGCGTATCGCCGGCGCCCCGCAGCGCCCCCATGAAGATGAACGTAAACGCCATGAACGGCAGTTCCAGCGCCGCGATCCGCAGGGCAAAGCCCGCCAGGTCCAGCACCTCCTCTGTCGCCCCGAAGATCAGGACAATCGACGGCCCGAACGCAGCGAACAGGATGCTCAGCAGGACCATAAACACCCCGGCCGTCAGGACGATGCGTTTGACGGCAATTTCAGCGATATGCTCCAGTTCCGCCCCGATGGCCTGTCCGACAACTGTTGTGACGGCGACCGCCAGCCCCCAGGTGGGCATAGAGGCGAACGTCTCCACCTGCAGGGCGATCTGGTGTCCGGCAAGGATCGTCGTGCCCAGGTTGGCCACCAGCCGGATAAAGAACATATAGGACGCGGTATTCAGCAGCCGTTCGGCCAGGGCCGGGTACGTCAGGTGCCAGAGCCGTTTGAGGCGGCTTGCCGTAAACCGGACGAAGTGGCCCGGCCGCATCTCCATACCATGCGCCGAGGACAGCACCATGACCGAGCTTGCAAAACCGACAACCCGCGAGATCACCGTTCCCCAGGCCACCCCCTCAAAGCCCAGCCGCGGCGCAAGAATGCCGAAGGCCAGCATAATGCTTGTAACGATGTTGACGAGGTTCATGACCCCCGTGATCCACAGCGTGGGAAAAATCCGGCCCACACTTCGAAGGACACTGTTGCTGACGATCATCGACTGCCCGAAAAACAGCGACACCAACTGGATCCGCAGGTAGCCGACCCCGACGGTCGATACGGTTTCCGAGGCCCCCAGCAGCCGCAGCAGTTCATAGGGAAAGAGCAGGAAAAACCCCGAAACCGCCGCCGAGACGATGAAGGAGATCGTCAGGGCAATCCCCGCGTTGCTCCGGGCCGCCTCGTAGGACTCTTCGCCCCAGCTCCGCGAGGTGATGGAGGCCGTGCCGACGGCCAGCGCGACAAAGGGGGCGTTGAAAAAGAAGGTCGCCACGCCCGTCAGGGCGGCGACGGCCAGGTAGCTCTCGTTGCGCAGCCAGCCGACAATCAGCGTGTCCGTAAGCGCCACCAGCGAGAAAAGGGAGGTCTCCAGCACGGCCGGCATCGTCAGCGACAGCAATGTGCGGTTGAGATGGCGAAGGCGCAGATCCAGCCGGCGCGGCCTTTTCGACACGCTGTCAAAGTCCGGTTTCGGCGGTTCTATAGACATAGGCGGTTCCTAACTGACGATCTCATAAAAACTTACCACTATAAAAGCGAAACAAATTTTTTCAAACAAAAAAGCATTTTTTTCAGCCCGGCTTGATTTTCGAGCCGTTTAAGATACAATCATAGTTCTGCGTTTTTGGAATGAAATTGTTCGGATTTACAGGCCGGAAAATGAAGATCATTGCGGATCAGAATATACCGTTTGTAGGGGAATGTTTTCGGTCGATCGGCCAGGTCGAGCTGCACCCCGGCCGGCAGATCACCCCCTCGACCCTGCGGGGGGCCGATGTCCTGCTGGTGCGGAGCATCACCAAAGTCGATGAGAGTCTGCTGGCCGGCAGCAGCATAAAATTTGCGGGCACGGCGACCATCGGTGTCGATCACATCGACCAGGACTACCTGCGCAGGGCGGGCATCGGGTTTGCCTCCGCGCCGGGCTCCAACGCAGTCAGCGTAGCCGAGTACGTCACCGCCGCGCTGCTGGCCCTGGGCAAAAAGCACAAGCTGACGCTGGAAGGCCGCTCCATCGGCATCATCGGCGTCGGCAACGTCGGCTCGCGCGTCGCCGCGCGCTGCGCCGCCCTGGGGATGCGCGTGGTCCTCAACGACCCGCCGCTGGAGCGGCAGACGGGTGACGCGAAGTACCGGCCGCTGGAGGAGGCGCTGGCCTGTGACTTCCTAACCATGCATACGCCCCTGACGAAGACCGGACCGGACGCGACATACCACTTGGCCGACGAGGCCTTCTTCGCACGGATGAAGCCGGGCGCCTTCTTCCTCAATACGGCCCGCGGCGGCGTCATGGATACGGCCGCCCTCAAAGCAGCGATGGCCGCCGGCAGACTCGGCGGCGTCGTGCTGGATGTCTGGGAAGGGGAGCCCAACCCGGACCCCGAACTCATCCTCAGGGTCGATCTGTCCACCCCGCACATCGCGGGCTATTCCTTCGACGGCAAGGTGCGGGGAATGGTCATGCTGTATAACGCCGTCTGCGATTATTTCGGATTGCCCAAAGAGTTTGGCGAGCACGATTTTCTGCCCGAGCCGCTCGTGCCCCGGCTTCACGTCAGCCGGGAGGAATCGGAGCAGACGCCGCAGGAGCGGCTGATCCACGACCTCGTGCAAAAGGTCTATCCGATCAACCGCGACGACTTCAACATGCGCGAGCTCCTGCTCATCGACCCCGAAAAGCGGGGCCCCTTCTTCGATGACCTCCGCAAAAACTACCCCGTCCGCCGGGAATTCGCGGGAACAACGATCCTCCTGCCCGAAGGACACGACGAACTGAGGCGCAAACTCAGCGGCATCGGCTTCAAAACCGAAAAGGGGTCAGGAGCTTTTTCCGTCCCGGAGATCGGTCAATGAATCCGCTGCCTGCCGTCATGGAGTGGCCGCGAGGCCGGCTGGACTTTTCCGGCGGCCCGCTCCTGATGGGAATCCTCAACGTCACCCCCGACTCCTTCAGCGACGGCGGCCGATACGTTGACCCCGGCAGGGCGGTTGCCCACGGCCTCCAAATGGCCGCCGACGGCGCAGCCATCCTCGACGTCGGCCCCGAATCCACCCGCCCCGGCTCAAAGCCCGTCCCCGCCGACGAACAGATTCGCCGCGCGGTCCCCGTGATCGAGCGGCTGGTGAAAGAGACCCGCCTGCCCGTCAGCATCGACACCCGCGACCCCCTCGTTGCCCGGGCCGCCGCCGATGCGGGGGCGGCCATCCTCAACGACATCACAGCGCTCGCCGATGACCGCATGAAGCAGATCGCCCTCCGCGAGCGGATGGCCGTCGTCCTCATGCACATGCAGGGCACCCCCGAAACCATGCAGCGACAGCCCCGTTACACGGACGTGGTAGGGGAGGTAACCGCCTTCCTCGCCGCCCGCGCCCAAGAGACCCAAACCGCCGGCCTGCCCGCCGACCGCATCATCCTCGACCCCGGCATCGGCTTCGGCAAGACCATGGAGCACAACCTCTCGCTCCTCAAACACCTCGACGCTTTCGCCGCCCTTGGCTATCGCCTCCTCGTCGGCCCCAGCCGCAAGGGTTTCATCGGCCGGCTCACCGGCAAGGCCCGCCCCGCCGACTGCGCCTTCGGCACCGCCGCGACGGTCGCCCTGGCCGTCAGCAAAGGCGCCCATATCCTCCGTGTCCACGATGTAGCCCAAATGGCCGACGTAATCAAAGTCGCCCAAGCCGTCGCCTCCGCCCCCTGAAGAAATGATGGACCGTTCAATTTTGGTGTCATTCCCGCGCAGGCGCAAATCCAGCCGTGACCCGGGCCTCCCGCCCGTGTCGTTTTGCGGCACAGCCGTCTTAAACCGTGCAATTTTCAATTTTTAAAGTTGCCTTTTGCTTTGTCTGATAATAAATGTGCAAAAGAAATCATACGTTATCCAAAAACCAAATACGTTCAAAAAAGCTCAAAATAATAGGCGGTGAATTTAGTCCGGAAGCATGTAAGGATATTTGCCACAAATTAGGAGCGGCTTCAAAATGAATAAGAAAAAAACATTTATTATATTGATGGCAATCCTGCTTGGTGCACTATGGTACTTTACTGTAAATTTTCTAAACGCGATTGAGATAGGACCCAACCCGGCATATACATTTTCCCCCAACTATATTATGGTAAAAGGGCATCTCTATTTTTATCCGGATCCATCCGATTATGACCATTTTGAAATTCCTTTGGAAGAATATATGCAATCTTTTTCAGTCGAACAAGGGTGGCTTTTAGGAAAAACTGAAAAGGGATACTTTGCAATTAATATGCAAAATAACAATCTTTACTATCCTGTAAGTTCTAAACAAGAGTTAGCTGCTCTGACAGATTTGACTCGAAAGCCGGAAGATTGGGCAGATTCATACGAAAAACAAATGAATTCAAAATATTGACAAAGAAACTTCGCTGTTCATGAATTCCATATTCAAACATTCATCCCGCCGCCGCGAGTTGTAGCTTTCATTGACCCCGTTTTGCCATGGCTTGCCTGGCTCAATGTATGCCGTTGCCGTGCCCTGTTCAGCAAGCCGCTGCTGAACGGCT
>JBNRMP010000090.1:0-6320 GCA_050309685.1 Anaerohalosphaeraceae bacterium | reverse complement strand
GTCGAAACCATGTCGTTTCGCGTCGTTTTCGTGTCGTTTTTGGTCGTTTTTGGTCGTTTCAGGTAGGTATTTTTACGGATAAAAACCTCAGAAAACCGCATTTTCAGCCCAATTTCGCCGTTTTGCCTTTAATTTTTGCTTTTTTTGTCCCCGACAGGGCCAAATGGCATGTATCCCAACTAAATCAGCCCGGCGAAGCCGTCCTGAATTTTGCTATTTCATCTTTGATTTTTGCTTTTTCCGTAATCCCGTGCTGCTTGTTGCAGCGCTGCCCCAAATTCGTTATAATCCCACTTCCTTCGGCTCTTATCGAACCCGAAAAACTCAAGTGACAGGTGCAATCACATGGATATAACTCAACAGGTACAATGGCTCCGGCGGGGGACCGTCGAGGTGTTTCGCGAGGAAGAACTCGCCCAGCGGCTCGCCGACGCCGCCAAAGCTCGCCGGCCCCTGCGGGTTAAGCTCGGCATGGACCCCACCGCCCCGGATATCCACCTGGGCCACACCGTCGTCCTCCGCAAGCTCCGCCAGTTCCAGGACCTGGGCCACAAGGCCATCCTCATCATCGGCGACTACACCGCCCGCATCGGCGACCCGACCGGCCAGAACACCACCCGCCCCATGCTCAGCCCCGAGCAGATCCAGGCCAACGCCCGCACCTACTTCGACCAGGCCGGCAAAATCCTCGACATGTCGCCCGACAAGGTCGAGGTCCGCTTCAACAGCGAGTGGCTCGCCGACCTGCGCCTCGCCGACATCATCCGACTCACCGCCTCGATGACCGTCGCCCGCATGCTCGAACGCGACACTTTCGAGCTCCGCTACAAGAAGGGCGACCCCATCGGCATCCACGAGTTCCTCTACCCGCTCATGCAGGGCTACGACTCCGTCGCCGTCCAAAGCGACGTCGAGCTGGGCGGCACCGACCAGACCTTCAACAATCTCGTCGGCCGCGACCTCCAGCGCCTGGCCGATCAGCCCGCTCAGATTGTCATCACCATGCCCATCCTCGTCGGCCTCGACGGCGTCCAGAAGATGAGCAAATCCAAGGGCAACTACATCGGCATCACCGACAAGCCCGCCGACATGTTCGGCAAGACCATGAGCATCCCCGACAACCTGATGGAAAACTACTACATGCTCCTGACGGACGTGCCGATGGAGGAGATCCGGGATCTGACCGACCCCGCGATCACCCACCCCAAGCAGGCCAAGGTCCGCCTCGGCAAGCTCATCGTCGAGCAGTTCTACGGCCCCGAGGCCGCCGAGGCCGCCGCCGCCGAATTCGAGAAGGTCTTCGCCCAGAGTCAGCTCCCCGACGAGATTCCGACGGTCGAAGTCCCCCATGAGCCCGTTATGGCCTCCCGCCTGCTTTTCATCTGCGGCCTGGTCGAGAGCGGCGGCGAGGGCAAGCGCGCCATCAAACAGGGCGGCGCCCGACTCAACGACCGCAAACTCGCCGACCCCGCCGAGCTGATTACCCCCGAAACCGGCATGATCCTCCAGGTCGGCAAACGCAAATTCGCCAAACTGGCCGTCCGCTGACCCGGATCGGGAATTTCCTGAAGGCGGCCGCGGCGGCAATCGGGTACCCTGAGACGCAAATAAACGGCCCAGGGAAACCCGATGAAGACGCCGCTTGAAAATCTGTGGGAAAAGGTCCACACCAGCTACTGGTTCGTGCCCACCCTCATGGTCGCTCTGGCCATTCTGGCGGCCTTCGCCCTGATGGAGCTGGACACGGTCATCCTCAAGACCGGGCACCTGTCGGAACCTTCTGTCTTCGGCCTCCTCTACAGGGGTGGCCTGGAGGGATCGCGGTCCCTGCTGGACACGATCGCCGCCTCGATCATCACCGTTGCCGGCGTAATTTTCTCCATCACCGTTGTCGTCCTCTCACTGGCCAGTTCCGAATACGGTTCGATGGTGCTGCGCAACTACATGCGCAGCACCGGCAGCCAGATCGTCATGGGCATCTTCGTCGGCACCTTCATCTACTGCCTGCTGGTCCTGCATACCATCGAGAGCCGGGGCGAGAACGGACCGAACTTCCATATCGCCGTCACCTTCGCCGTCCTGCTGGCCGTCATCAGCATCTACGCGTTCATCTATTTCATCCATCATATCTCCGAATCCATCCAGGCCGAGAACATCGTCCAGACGGCCTATCATGAGCTGCGCCGGGGGATCGACCACATGTATCCGCAGGACCTGGGGCATGGGCAGGAGACGCAGGATCCGGACCCCGACGAGGAGCGGGTTTTGCAAGACTACGCGGACCGGCGGCAGACCGCAATCCCCGTCCCCAAAGCCGGCTACCTGCAGGCGATCAATGGAGAGAAGCTCATGTCGCTGGCGCAGGAACATGACCTTCTGCTGTGCCTGCGCTGTCAACCGGGCGATTTTCTGATGCCGGATTCGGAAGCGATTCGCTGCTACAGCCGGGAGGAGCCGGACGAGGAACTCCTGAGAAAAAGCATCGGCGCCTTCCTGATTGACACCAAGCCCACCCCCGAACAGGATGTCCGGTTTACCATCGACGAGCTGGTCCAGGTCGCCCTGCGGGCACTTTCGCCCAGCCTGAATGATCCGTTCACGGCCATGGTCTGCATTGATCACCTCGGGGCGGCCCTGACCATCCTGGCCCGGCGTCGATTTCCTTCCCGCTATCGTTACGACCGCCGGGAGCAGCTTCGCATTATAGCCAAAGCATCCCTCTTTTCCGAACTCGTCCACAGCGCCTTTTATCAGATCAGCTATAACTGCGGCCCGCAGAAAGCGGTTCGCGAGCACCTCTCAGCCATCCTCCGGTCGATTGCCTCCCGGACTGAAAACGAGGCCCGCCGAAAGGTTCTTCACCGGATGCTCGAAGAAGTGCGGTCGCACGGGGAGCGTCTCTGACCGGGACGCCCGCCGGCTTTTTCGCCGTAACCTTTGAACCCGTCGCGATTTGCAGAAAGGTTTGACAACCGCCGGTCGGTTTTATAGGATGGTGAGACTTTACGACAGGAACCCGAACTATCGGCTTTGACAATCGGAGAGAGACTATGGCTAAGGCGTTAATCAAGACGGACATCCCGGATGTCAGCGTGCGGCGGGGCAAGGTTCGTGATGTCTATGATGCGGGCGACAAGCTCGTCATTGCCGCGACGGACCGGCTCAGCGCCTTCGACGTGATTATGAAGACACCGATTCCCTACAAGGGACAGGTGCTCACCCTGATCTCAAAGTTCTGGTTCGAGTATCTCGGCCGGTCCGTGGAAAATCACCTGATCTCGATGGACGTCAGCGAATATCCCGAGCCGTTTTGCCGGTACAGCGACCAGCTCACCGGCCGGTCGATGCTGGTGAAGAAGACGCAGGTCCTGCCGGTCGAGTGCGTCGTCCGCGGCTACCTGGCGGGCTCGGGCTGGAAGGAGTATCGGAAGAACCAGACCGTCTGCGGCGTGGAATTGCCGGCAGGGCTCAAACAGTGCGACAAGCTGCCCGAGCCGATCTTTACTCCCGCCACCAAGGCCGAGCAGGGGGAACATGACGAGAACATCGACTTCGAGCGGTGCATCCGGATCCTCGGACGCGACCGGGCGGAGTACGTGCGGGACAAGAGCATTGAAATCTTTGAGAAGGCCGGCGAGTACGCCCGCCGGCGCGGCATCATCCTGGTGGACACCAAGTTCGAGTGGGGCGTCATCGGTAGCAAGATCATCCTCATCGATGAGGTCCTTACGCCGGATTCCTCCCGGTTCTGGCCCGCCGATACCTACGAGCCGGGGCGCGACCAGGAGAGCTTTGATAAGCAGTTCGTCCGCAACTACCTTGAGGAAATCCATTTCGACAAGAGCGGCCCCGGCATCGAGCTGCCCGCCGAGATCGTCGTCAAGACCAGTTCCAAGTACATCGAGGCCTACGAACGGCTGACGGGCAAAAAGTTCACGCCCGAAGGATAAGTCATGGCCGAAGCGGTAATCGAACTGGAGGACGTCTGCTTCTGCCGCAAAGAGCGGACAATCCTCGACCGGATCAACTGGCGGGTGGAGCCGGGCCAGCACTGGGCCCTGCTGGGAGCCAACGGCTCGGGCAAGACGACCCTGCTCAAGATCCTCAGCGGCTACGAGTGGCCGACCTTCGGGCAGGTTACGGTGCAGGGCAAGCGGTTCGGACGAACCAGCATCCCCGACCTGCGCAAGACCATCGGCCACGTCAGTTCCTCGCTGGAGCACCGCCTGCCGGGGCAGGATACGGCGGCCCAGATCGTCGCCTCGGGCATCGACGCCTCGCTGGGGCTTTACCGCCGGATGGGAAAAGAGGACATGGAGCGGGCCGTCGCCGCCCTGGCCTCACTCCGGGCGGAAGGGATCGCCTCCCAGTCCTACCAGACACTCTCCCAGGGCGAGCAGCAGAAGGTCCTCATCGCCCGCGGCCTCATCAGCGGCCCGCGACTGCTGATCCTCGACGAACCCTGCGCCGGCCTGGACCCGGCCGCCCGCGGCCGTTTTCTGAAGGATGTGGCGTTCATGGCCGCCCGGCCGAATTCGCCCTGCATCCTCTACGTTACCCATCACATCGAGGAGATCGGGCCGTGGATTACGAACGTGCTGCTGCTCAAGGCGGGCAAGGTGCTGGATCAGGGCACACCAAAGGAAATGCTTACCTCGGAGCGGCTCTCGGCACTGTTTGACTGCCGCTGCGCCGTCCGGCAGAATGAAAAGGGCCGGCGGCTGGAAATCCTCGACTAAAAGGCCCCGTTCGATACAAGCTCCCCTCCGATTGCGATGTTCAGGATGACGCTGGATTTTTACCCGGGCGGGGACTATACTGATTGTGTTTTGAATTAGATAAAACCGAAAACAGTGAGAACAAAATAAAATCGGGAGGCAAAACATGGCAAAGGTCCTGATTATCGGCGCCGGCGGCGTCGGCAATGTCGTAGCGAAAAAATGCGCCCAGGTCCCCCAGGTATTTACGGATATCGTCCTGGCCAGCCGGACGAAAGCGAAATGCGATAAGATTACGGCCGAGATCGACCGGCCCATCGTGACCGACCGGGTGGACGCGGATCATGCGGAAGAGGTCATCGCCCTGATCCAAAAGCATTCGCCGGACCTGGTCCTCAACGTGGCCCTGCCCTACCAGGACCTGCCGATCATGGACGCGTGCGCGGAGACCCGAACGGACTACCTCGACACGGCCAACTACGAGCCGCCGACGGTGGCGAAATTCGAGTACAAGTGGCAATGGGCCTACCATGAGACCTATCAGCGCAAGGGCATCATGGCGCTGCTGGGCAGCGGATTCGATCCCGGCGTGACCAACGTCTTCTGCGCCTACGCCCTTAAGCATCACTACGACGAGATCCACTATGTGGACATCGTGGACTGCAACGCGGGCGAGCACGGACACCCGTTTGCGACCAACTTCAATCCGGAGATCAACATCCGCGAGATCACGCAGAAGGGCCGCTACTGGGAAAACGGCCAATGGATCGAGATCGAGCCGATGAGCGTCTCGCGGGATATCGACTATCCCGAGGTGGGCCCGCGGCGGTCGTATGTGCTCTACCACGAGGAGCTCGAGTCGCTGATCAAGCATATCCCCGGCCTCAAGCGTATTCGTTTCTGGATGACCTTCGGCGACGAGTACCTCACGCACCTGCGGGTGTTGCAGAACGTCGGCATGACGCGGATCGACCCGGTGGAGTTCGAGGGCCGCAAGATTGTGCCGATCCAGTTCCTCAAGGCCGTCCTGCCCGACCCCGGTTCGCTGGGGGCCACCTACAAGGGCAAGACGAGCATCGGCTGCATCTTCGACGGCGTCAAAGACGGCCGGCGCAAGCAGATGATGATCTACAACGTCTGTGACCATGCCGAGGCCTACCGTGAGGTCGGCGCCCAGGCGGTATCCTATACAACGGGCGTGCCGGCGATGATCGGAGCCAAGATGATACTCGAAAGCAAATGGAAAAAGCCCGGCGTCTGGAACATGGAACAGTTCGACCCCGATCCCTTCATGGACGACCTGAATAAGTACGGCCTGCCCTGGCACATCCTCGAAGGCAAAACGATCGATTCATGAAACCGCGGATAACGCGGATTTCACGGATTTTTTCAATCAAAGGGAAATGTAAATGCAAAAAAGGGAAGAGTTCTTTTAGAACTCTTCCCTTTATCAACATGGCTCTTCCCGTACATTCTTAGTGCCGTTTCCAGTAATAGAGTTTCGTGATTTTTCATAAGGGTTATGCTGCTTTCTTATGACGACGATAGGTTTTCCAATCTTGAACACTGATGTTGCGTTTGCGGTTTCGCCACAACAGGTAC
>JBNRMP010000089.1:0-60334 GCA_050309685.1 Anaerohalosphaeraceae bacterium | reverse complement strand
ACCGCGATACGGCAGGCCCGGCTATGCTGATGCTGCCGCCGTCGGTGAGGATCTTTGTGTATGCCCGGCCCGCGGACATGCGCTGCGGCTTTGGCAAACTGTCCATGCTGGCCGAGACCTTCATGGGCCAGGACCCGCTGGGCGGTCATCTGTTCGTGTTCTTCAACAAGGCCGGCGACAAGTGCAAGATCCTCTTCTGGGACCAGAGAAAAAAGGGGCCAGGAGCATTTAATTGACATAAGTGGACATGGTGGACAAAGTGGACCGGATGGACTGGATGGATATTGAAGGGGCATGGACTGGCGCAGAAAGAGATAGGACATATAGGACGGATGGGGCTTGAGTATAACAGGTTGCGTTCCCGGCGTCGTTATGAATAGGACGAATAGGGCCTATGGGACATATATTCCGGCCGATGAGTTTGCGGGAGTTGGGGGGGATTTTCTTTGAGGGGAGCTTTCGGTGAATAAAGAAGAAAACCGTTCTCAGGCCGGCTTCATACCTCCGCATGGGGGATACCGCGATCTGCTGTCTTTTTAAAAGGCAGAGATCATCTACCTCGGGACGGTACGATTCTGCGAACGGTTCATCATCCAATTCGACCGAACATTTGATCAGATGGTGCAAGCGGCCCGAAGCGGCAAGCAGAATCTGGCGGAAGGATCGACTGTTTCGGGAACCTCGAAGAAGCTGGAACTCAACCTGGCCGGAGTAGCCCGCGCGAGTTTTGAGGAACTGCTGAGGGATTATATGGATTTCCTTACGGTCCGCAACCTGCCCCTATGGCCCAAGAACAGCAAGTCCGCCCGCGCTGTAAGAAAGATCGGCGCAGCGAAACATGCGTCTTATGAGTTTTTATAATGCCCGGCGTACAGATCGAGAACTTCCGCGTCGCTAAGGTTATAATTATAAATGCGGACGTCATCCAGGTGGCCCTGGTAGTAGGCATCCGCCGACCAGTTGCTGCGGCCGATATAGTTATTGGTCCGCCTGATGCTCGCGGGCGCGGATGTGCCCGTTTGAATCGGTTGGCCGTTTTTGAAGAGCCGGACGTTTCCGAATCCGTCCACCGTTACCGTGAACATCTGCCATTCGTTCAGCGCGATCGCATCGGGAGCCGCCACCAGTCCGTTGGAACCGGAGCCGGACCAGCACTCGAAGGCCAGATTGCCGGTTGTGCCCTGCCGGCCGAACCAGATGTTATTCGAGGCCGCTCCGTTCCCCAGGTCCATGAAGCGGGCCCAGTTCCGCACGGCCGTCGGGCAGGCCCAGAGCGAGATCGTACAGCCCTTGGCAAAATCGCCAAAGCCGTCCGGCAGATCGATGTAATCGTCGCTGCCGTCGAAACTCAGGGCCGTTCCCACGGGGCCGGGGACCGAGTCCGCGCTGAAGGAAAGGCCGTTCATCAGGGTCCCGTCCATGTTGCCGGCGCCGGAGTCGTCAGCGATCGTTCCGCTCGTCTCGTCCAGCGTCCAACGGCCGACCAGCTCCGAAGGCGTCGGCAATGGTATGGGGGTTGCGCGGCTTGCATTATCCGGCAGCCAGACGGACATCGGCCCCGCCCCGCGATGCGCCCAAGCGTAGTAGGGAATCGCCGTGAAGGGTTCGTCCCGCTCGACGGTCCCGCCGCCCTCGGCCTCGTACACGCCCTTCACCGTTCCGGTCAGCACACAGCCCTTGTTGACAATCGTCGGGTCGCCGAGCATGTTCTCGCGGTATTCGCCGGCAAGGGCCGCCGTTTCGGGAACATACAGGTGAAAAACGCTGCGACCGTCAAAATCGGGCCACTCGGCGCAGTAAACGATCGGCCCGCGTTCGAGGGCGACCTGCCCGATACAGGCGGCGACATTCGGATGCGCCTGCACCTGACGGATCGGCATGGGCAGGGACAGACGGATCGCGTCTCCCGCCTGCCAGGTTCGGCAAATCGACACGTACCCCTTGACGATGTTCAGGGGCACCGGGGTCCCGTTGACATCCACGGCCGCCGTTTGGCTGCTTGCCGTTTTATAGGTATAGAGATCGCCCGGCACCGGCTGATTTCGAGCCCACCCGGGGATTCGCAGATGTACCGTAAACTCGGCCGGGCGGTTGGGATCTACCGCAATGGCGATATTCCCGTTCCAGGGGTAACCGCCCTGCTGCGTCAGGATTACCGCCGCCTGCGGCAGATGCAGGCGGCCGCTGCCGGCGACATAGAGATTCACATAGATCTCGTCGTCGTCATTGCAGTAAACATAGCCGGGCACCGAGGGGATCGTGCGGACAATGTTGCTCACGCAGCAGTTGCAGGAAAACCACGGGCTGCGGGTATAGCCGCCGGTGGAGATCAGGGGGTTGGGGTAGAAGAACGCATCCCCCTTTAAAGACACGCCGCTGATCAGCGAATTGTACAGCGTCCGCTCCAGCACGTCGATATATTTGCCGTCGCGATAAACCAGGAACATCCGATGGTTCCACATCACATTGGCGATCTGCGCGCAGGTTTCGCAGTAGCCGTCATGGGGCAGTTCATAGGGGGCGCCGAAGGCCTCGCCGCCGTGTGAGGCGCCCAGGCCGCCGGTGATGTAGGCCTTGGTGTCGTTGACGCTGTGCCAGATGCTGTCCAAGGCGGTCATCAGCGCCTCGCGGTACGCGGCGTCATCGGTCCGGACGGCCACATCGGCCATGCCCATGTAGAGATAGACCGCGCGGACGACGTGGCCGACGGCCTCGGTCTGCTGAAGGACGGGCAGGTGGTCCTGGTGATAGGCGCCCCAGGGGCTGTAGTCGTCGGTTACGGTCCCCCGGATGTCGAGGTAATAGCGGGCGAGGTTCAGGTAATCGATGTTGCCCGTGACATCGTACAGGCGAGCGAGGGCGGATTCGACGATCTCGTGGCCCGGCGGAATCTCCACGCCGCCGTCATGGAACGTATCGACCAGCAGGTCGGCAAACTGAGTTGCGATATTGAGCAGCGAGGTCTTGCCGGTGGCGCGGTAATGGGCGATGGCGGCCTCGAAGAGGTGGCCGGCGTTGTAGAGTTCGTGGCTGCCGGAAAGGTTGGTCCAGGGGGCCGGGCCGCACCAGATGTCCACGCCGTTGGTGCGAATCGTGTACAGGTAGCCGGGGAAGTAGCCGTTGTTGGCCTGGGCGGCGGCGATTTTGACGATCAGGCCGTCCAGATACTGATCGAGGGCCGGATCGGGCGAGACCATGAGGGAATAGCCGGCGCCCTCCAGCGTCTTGTAGATGTCCGTATCGTCAAAGGGGAAATCGTAGCGAGGCGTTCCCATCATCAGTCCCCCGGCAATCGCGAAGTTGTCGATACGGTTGTCGGCCGGGTTGTAGTCGCCCTCCAGCCGGTCGAAAATGTAGGGGACGGTTACCTGGCGGTTGGTTTGCAGGCGGGGCAGCCAGAAATCGTCGGCCAAGGTTACGTCGGTAAACGGGACGGCCTTGAGCAGCTCGAAAGCAACGGGGGCCGGCCGAACATTGATCCGGAGGACCGCCTGAACGGGCGCATTGATGCCGTCCGCCGCCTCAACCGTAAAAGTATTGAGGCCGACATCCCCGGCTTCGGGCGTGCCGGAAAGGGCGCCGTCAGGGCCGACGGTCAGCCAGGCGGGACCGCTGATCCTGCTGAAGGTCAGTTTGGAGACATCATAGTAAATCACATCGTCGGCCAGGGAGCCGGCATAGGGAGCATCGGCCTGCCCGTCCGTCTTCAGGATGGGATCAGACGTAAAGAGCGGCGGCTCCACGAACAGCCAGTTGGCGACCATCTGTGACAGCGTTGACAAATCGTAGATGTTTTGCCAGCCGGCCGCCAGCACGGCGATATCCTCCATGTCCACTTTGCCGCTGTCGTTCAGATCGCCGTCCGTTGGAATACATGGGGTCATGTGAACGATAAAGACGCGATCTCCCGGCGCCGCAACGAAGGTATTGTTTCCCACGCCGCCCGCGCCGCTCGTATAGGCCGAGCCGGCCGCGTAGGGGTTGCCGCCGGCGGCCGTATCCTTGATGCCGTGGCTCTCGAAGAACGCCGGGGAGTCGGAGGCGATATCGAATCCATACAGCGTATCGGGGGCAAGGCGGATCGGCGCGTCCAGGGTGAAGGTTACCCATGTGCCCGTACCGTCGGGGGTGTTGACGACGCCCCCCGGGGCGAAGAGGTTCGCTTCGGAACCGGTGAGCGTATAAGTCTCGCCGCCGAGGACGAATCCCGCCGTGCCCGAGCGGGCCGGGTCGGTGAGGCGGATCGTCAGCCGCCCCCCCGCGGGCATGGAATACCATGTGTTGCCGGCGGAGCCGCCGCCGGAATTATTGCCGCTGTAGCCGACATGGCGCACGGTGACGGCCGTCGCCTCGTAGGCCGGGTAGAGGGAGCCGGTCATGAAGGTCTGTCCCTGTGCGGGCCGGTCCGAGGCGATGTACGTCATGGCGTCATTGCCGCTGCCGTCCGTCACGGTCGTCCCCACGTTGTCCCGATCCGTTACGCCGCCGACCAAACTCGACACATCATTCGAACCGACGGCCGGCGGGACAGGACTGAAGACAACCGTGACCGCCAGGCCGGGCGCTGTGCCGATCAGCAAGATGATAACCGCTGCAATCAATCGCCTCTTCATGATCCCATTCCCCAAACAGAAGTTTGCAATCCCCCGGCCCCATCCATTCGGGGGCCTTAACAGACATAGGTACCGCGCCCGAAGGCGCGGTACCCGTTGACTCGAAACTTAAACGAATGCTGCTGCGCGCAGCGTATCAGCCTTTGCGGCGAATCAGCAGTCCCCCGAGCGTCAGCAGGGCCATCGCCGTCGGTTCGGGAACAATCTGAACGTTGTCAATGGCGGTCCAGGGTTCGCCCACCGATCCGGCAAAATTTTCGAAGCGCAGGAACAACTCTCCGCTTCCCGCCGCGCTCAGATCGAGGGTTATCGTATCCGTCAGATAGGCGCCTACGGCTACCGAGGCATAGAGGGTGCTGACCGAATCGATCCGCGTGATCCCCGCCGCTTCGTCGATGTCCACGTTGTCGGCGCCGACAAAGGAGCCGTCGGACTCATAAATCGATACGGTAACGCCCAGGTCGCGGGGGACTCCGGCGTCCGTAAAGGAGCCGACATCGTAACGAAGCTTCAGCGAGGTCAATCCCTCGGTATTGAAGCCGATGCTCTGATAGGCCCAGTTGGTCGTTTCCCACATATAGCTGAGCCCCATCACCGAGGTTCCCGTGGGCGAAACGGTCGGGCCGTACCAGGTGCTTTCCCACCAGTAGTTGGAGGTTTGCGCGCCGGAGGTAATGGCGTCAAACCATCCGACGACGTCGTAGGTATTCGAGGCGGGGGCGTCGGTTTCGAAGTCCCCGTTGGTAATGCCGATCACGGCCGAGGCCGAACCGGCGAGCGTTCCCATCAGCAGCAACATCATCACTCTTTTCATCTTTCATACCTCCCAAAACTGTTTTTGATTTTTTTCGTTCAAACGAACTCACTTACACACAACACACTTCATACGGAAGCGCCGTTAATCGTTTAATAGCAGGTCGGATACGTTCCGCAGTCCATCCAGTGACGGGCCATCTCCGCGAAATCATCCAGCCGGACATAGCAGTCGTCGTTGAAATCATAGGCCGGTTTGAAGCGGCAGTACGGCCCCTCCGACGCCGTGTACAGGGCCGCGATCTCATCCTCGGTGACGGGGTAGTTGTAGATGCGGACGTCATCCATCAGGCCGGCGTACAGGGCGTCGGCGGTCCAGTTGCTCTCGCCGATGAAGTTGAGGGTGCGCACCACGTTGTTCGGAATCGCCACGCCGCCCGAGGCAATCGCCGTGCCGTTTTTATAGATTGTGGCGATGGTCGTGACCGGATCATGCGTTACGACAAACATCTGCCATTCATTCAGCGTCAGGGCCCCATCCGCATTGACCTGACCGCCCGAAACCAGCATGTGCATCACCTGGTACTGGAGGGTATTGGAGGTTTCGAGGCGGGCCAGGAAGATGTTTTCGCCGGGCGCCCCGTTGCCGAAGTCGATGAAGCGGGCGGCGCTGCCGGCGGCCGCGGGCCGGGCCCAAAGGGCAATCGTCAGACCGGACGAAAAGTCCGCAAATCCGTCCGGCAGGTCCACGTAGTCATCCACCCCGTCGAACGCAAGGGCCTGATTGATCTTGCCGGCCGGATCGAACACCGGGCTGCCGACCAGCGTCCCGTCATAGCTGTTGGCCGAGTCCAGGGCATCAAGATCAAACTTCCAGTGCGCCACGAGCTTTTTGAGCTTCAGGAAGGCCGTTCGGGACTGCGACGTCGAACCGTTGGCGGTCAGCGTGACGAGGCAGTAGTAGTCGGCCTCATCGCTCTCCTGGGCCGCCGCGATCGACAGGGTCGGTCCGGTCTGTCCGCTCATCGGCGTGCCGTCCTTATACCACTGGTAAGCCAGGCCGCTCGTATCGCCGGTAAAGGGATTGGTCGCGGAAATCGTGAAGACGGCCGTCTCGCCGGGGAACATGAGCCGGTCGGCCGGCGTATCCGGATCGATCTCGGGGGCTGACAGTTCCGTCCTAAAGGTCCAGATCGCCCCCGCGATATTATTCGGATCGGTCGGCCCATAGACGCCGCCCTGCCCGTTGTCCAGACCTTCGACAATCCGCCACCGGTAGAGCCGGTCGCGCTGGACGGCATAAGGCCCCTGCAGCACATAGGAGGCCGTCTCCTGTACCGGGCTGCCCGCGTCCATCGCGGCAATCAGGTACAGGTTGGGATCGGACGTGTTCGCGAAATTCCCGAAGAGATAGTGCACCTTCACATCGGGGTTGACCTGCGCGGGGGCCGCGGGGTCCAGGCCGGTATTCCAGGAGAGGGTCAGGTCCGCATCGGTATCGACGCCGACGGCCTTATGGGCGGGGAACGGCTGCCAGGCGCTGTATATCCTTGTCAGATCTACAATAAATACACGGTCGCCCTGGTTGACGATCATGTTGCTGCCCGGCGCGCCGACCGATCCCGTAGAATACGCCGTTCCGTCGGGATAGGGATTGCCGCCGACGGCGGTATCCTTGATCCCGTGCAGCTCGAAGAAAGTGGCGCCGCTGCCGCCGGCGGTCGTCCAGTCAAAACCGAAGGTTGAATTCGGCGGCAGGATAATCGGCGTATCAAAGGCGGCCGTTATCCATGTTCCCGTTCCCGTCATCGAATTGGAGGTTACCCCGAGAGAAAAGATGTTCGCCTCGGTTCCGATGATCGTATAGGTTTCGGAATTCAGCACAAAGTTGTCCGTGTCCTTTAACGACGGATCGGTCAAGCGAATGATTAACCGGCTGTTGGCAACCGTTTGATACCACGTCGCGACCGTGTTGGCCGAGGTGTAGCCGCAATGCCTGACCGTTACGGCGTTAATCCGAAAGGAGCCCGCTTCATCGGGCGTTTTAAAGGTCTGCCCCTTGCCGTTTCGGTCATGGGCGATATACGTCTGGCCGTCATTGGCGGCGCCGTCGGCCGTGGAGGTTCCCACGTTATCCATGTCCCGGGCGGCTCCCGTCAAGCTATACACGTCGTCCGCATCCACCGCCGGCTGAGTCGTATGGAACGTCAGCACGGCGGCCTGCGCGGCAACCGCCCCGATCAGAACCAGCAGGAAAATTATGCTCTTTTTTTGCATGGTTATATCTCCTTAGTATTGACGATTCGTCAGTTCAGCTTTGGGGTTCGGGTTACGGACACTCCGGGAAGTAGCCGCAGTCCAGGAATTCCTCGGCCAGGCCCTCCAGGTCGTACAGGTCCACGACACAGTCCGGCCTGCCTTCCGGTCCCGACAGGTCCCAGGCGGGATATTCCAGGCAGAACTCGCCTTCGGAGGCGTAGTAGAGATCCGCCACCTCCGTCCCGCTCATCGGGTAGTTATACAGCTTGATGTCGTCCATCAGTCCCGCGTACAGGGCATCGGCCGCCCAGTTGCTTTCGCCGATAAAGTTGTTCGTGCGCGTTACGACCGCCGGGACGAATACCGTGCCGGTCTGAAGCGGGACACCGTTCTTATACAGCACCACGTTGCCGCCGTTGTCCATCGTTACGACCAGGAACTGCCAGGCGTCCAATTCGAGGGCATTGGCGGCCTCTACCGGCGTACTGGAGACGTCGGCCAGATAGACGTTGAACGCCAGGGTGTTGGAGGTTCCGAGGCGGCAGAAGAAGATGTTGTCGTTAGAGGCGCCGTTACCCCAGTCAAAAAAGCGAGCATAACTGCCGGCCGCGGCGGGCATCGCCCAGAGCGTTACGGTCAGGCCGTTTCTGAAATCGCTGAAGCCGTCCGGCAGATCGACATAATCGGCCGCGCCGTCAAAGACCAGCGCATCGCCGACCTTACCTGCCGCATAATTCGGATCCCCGATATGCGTACCGTCATTGCCGTTGCCGGTCACATCGCTGACGCTGCCGTCAAAGGTCCAGTGGGCCAGCATCTCTTTGATCCGCAGCACGGCCGTGCGGCTGGTTACCGTCCGGGCCGTCTCCGTCAGCGTTACCCGGCAGTAATAGGTGCTGTTCTCGTCGCCGCTCTGAACAATCCGCGTATAGCGCGGTTGGGTTGCGTCCGGCAGCAAAACGTCGTTTCGATACCACTGATAGGTCATCCCGGTATCGTCGCCGGTCAGGGGGTTGACGGCCTCAACCGCAAACGTTACCGTCTCGTCCCGATCGGCCGCCACATTTGCGGGCAGCGCCGGGTTGAGCTGCGGATTCTTCTTTTCCGTCTCGAACGACCACACCGGTCCCGTGATGTTGTTCGGATCGCCCGCACTCCGCGGAGCGCCTGTCCCGTCATCCAGGATCTCGTCCACGCGCCAGTAATACACGGCATCCGAGGTCAGCAAAGAGTCCAGGGTCGTCGCGGCGCTCGAATCCACCACTCCGTCCGCCGGATCGGTATCGGCTCCGACTATGATCGGCGTTACATCGAGGAAGTTCGGCTCGTTCACCCGGAGATACACATAGTGATACAGGATATCCGGGTTGGGTATCGTGCCGCCGAGCGTATCCGGATCGGCCGTCAGGCCCGCATCCCAGCTCAGCGTGACGAGGGCATCGGTATCCACATTGCCCCCGCCGTCCGCCGGATTGGGATTAGACGCCGCCGTGGCCAGCGGGACCATCTCCACGATAAAGACCCGGTCGCCCGCCTGGGCCGTCAGCGTATTGGCCCCCACGCCGCCGGCACCGCTGGTATAAGCCGAACCGGCCGCATAGGGATTGCCTCCCGCCGCCGCATCCCGGATTCCGAGTATCTCAAAGAAGGTTCCCGCCGACGCCCCCAGGTCGAATCCATACGTTGTATTCGCCGCCAGCGCTACGGGACTGTCCAGTTTGATATGAATCCAGGTCGCCGTGCCGTCGGGCGAATTTGCGGTCGCCGCCGGCAGCACGCCCGGCTCGGTTCCCGTAATGGCCGCCGTTTCACTGCCGAGGATAAAGCCGGCCGTTCCGGAGGCCGCGGGATCGGTGATGCGAAGCGTAATCTGACTGCCCGCCGCCATCGCATACCATGTGTTGTTCGATGCCTCGCCTGGCGGGTTGTTTCCGGAGTAGCCGGGATGCTGAATCCAGATGCCTCCGACCATCATCATGGCCGGGCCCGTTGTAAAGGTCTGCCCCTGGGCGGGCCGGTCTGAGGCCACGTAGGTGGCGCTGTCATTGGCCGTTCCGTCCGTCGTTCCATCGCCGCCGACATTGTCGCGGTCGAGGGCGGCCCCCATCAGGGCGGCGATGTCGTTCGCCCCCGGCGTTGGGGCCGTCAGCGTGAAACTGATCGTCGCGCCGCCGGCCGCGGCGACCATTACGACCAGCATCAGTATCAGATGTCCAATGTGCCTTTGCATTCTCATACCTCCTTAAACCAATGAAACCTTTGTCTTCTTGAACCGATCCGTTCCCCCGATGATTCATGTGCGCATACCGTCCCTCCTTTAAATAGTGCGACAAAATTCCCTCATCCGTTTTCATCCCCGTCCTCATTCTCTTTGTCATTCCCCCGAAAGCCGCCTGACGGAGGATGGGCCGTTCCTTATCCTCCGGTCATCCGCTCAAAAAAACGGCGGGGCTTCAGCGGAGTACCAAACGCGGCTCGGCAAAAATGCACCAGTCGCAGGAAATCGCCCGCTTATAAAAGCCCCCTTCCGGATAATCCGGGTCCCCGCCGTCCGTCGTCACCAGCGTCAGGAAACGATCCGTGTCCTTAATCTCAACGGTCACATCGTTCAACACCCCTTTTTGCCGATACTGCTGCAGTGAATAGCGCATCTGACCGTCCACGACGACCCAGAAGTCCGCGTTGCAGGGACAATTCTCCCTGAGATCGGCAATTCCGATCTGCGAAACGAAGCGGCTGATCGTAAACGGGTAAGCTTGCCGGATCGCCTCCAGGTCAAACGTGATCCCGTGGTTGGCATGCATTACGATGCAGGGTTTGCCCCGGTCGCTGTATTCCTGCCCGTTGAAGCGGATCGTTCCCTCTCCCCTCAGTTCCGTCTTGAAGATCTCGGGCACAGGGGTGGCCAGCAGGTCCATATTCACGATGCCGCTGGTATCGGGGCAGGCCTCAAAGATATCGCCCCGCGTGCTGACAATCTGCTTCTTTTCGCCATCCGGCACAAATATCCCGTCAATGAAGGGAAGCTGCGGAATGGGAAGATAATCGGGGACCGTCGCAAACCCGGTAAAGTATTCCTCGCAGAATCCCTTGATCGGATGGAGCCGCACCCGGGAATTGCCGGTTCCCAGGCCGTTGCCGCCCCGGACTATATCGGCCAGGTCCAGGAAGGGTTCCTGTCTCCAGACAGCGCGGCTGGAGGAGTCAAAGGCCCGGACAAAGAGCCGTTCGTCGCAGCTCATATCCGAAACGGTCTGCGTCCGGCCGGACACCTTCTTGGCGCTGCCCTGGCTTACCTCCATGCTGACCGGCTCCGATTCCTTTCCGGCAATCAGCCGGGCCTTTCCTTTTATCATGTGAAGGCAGGTATCGCCGAGGCGGCCGATCTCGATGCCAAACTCGGTTCCCAGGTCGATGATCTTGGCGTTTTTGGTATAAATGGAGAATCCGATCGCCTCGGGCGGAACGGCCGCATAGACTTTCCCGTACTCCAGGCCGATCCGGTCCCCCGTGACAATCTGAAACTGAGCCGGTCCCTCGATCACCACGCGGGCGTTGTTGTCAAACCGCAGTTCCACCAGCCCCTCCTGCAGGCACAGCGGCTCGGAATGGGTCGCCAGACGCGATCCCTTCTTCATCTGCTGATCCTGATCCGAATTCAGCCACCGGGCTCCGAAGCTGTCATGGACCGTGGCCGTTTCGACCCGACCGGCGGTCGGGCTGAAGGTTACATAGGCGATCAGGCAAAAGAGCGCCGCGGAGGAAACCAGCAGGGTGAAAATCGAGAGCCGGCTGGCCCGCGGCCGCTCCGGGGCGACAGGCGCCGGGCTGACGGGGGGCCGGGCGGGAACTTCCTCGGCTTTCTCCAATTCTACGGCTTCGGCGGTATTTTCATATTCGGCCATCAGTCTCATAAAGCCGTCAAATGAATCCTGGGATTCGGCCGCCAGCCAGGATTTCGTCATGGAGGCCAGTTTCTTGGATTGCCGCAGATGGGATGCGACCTGCAGGAAGCGGACGGTGAATCGAATGCGGTCCGGATGTCCCCGAAGCAGCGTATTGACCTCATTGATCTGCTCGGGGGAGATGGTCTTGTCCATCGCCAGGATCAGCAGTTCTTCGAGTCGTTTCTTGACGGCATCATCCATAGAGCGTTTCCTCCCGGCGTATCACACGTTCCACGCACGAAAGAAGCCGGCCGTGAAGGCGCGCCAGCAGACGGTAAACTCCCTGGAGCGACAAGCTCATCGTTTCGCCGATCTGAGCGACGCTCAGGCCCTTGCTGTATTTCATCGTGATTACTTCCCGCCCGCGTTCGTTGAGTTTCTCAAGGCACTGCTCCAGGGCATCCATACGGACGTCGGCGTTTTTGATTTCTTCATCCAGGATCGGGATCATCTGTCCCAGCACCTCGTTATCAAAGAGGATCTGTCGCGACTTATGCCGCTTGCTGCGGAAATTGAGCACCTCGAAAAAGGCAAACCGCAGGGCCCAGGCCAGGAAATTGGTTCCCTCTTCATACTGATCAAAGCGCCGCCATATCTGCGAACACACCTCCTGAAGCAAATCATCGGCGTCGGCCTGGCTGGTCACGAGCGTCAGGATATAGGCATGGATCTTCGGCTGATGCTCCAGCAGCAGCTTAAGGAATAACTTATTTCGCTGGCTCTCATTGCTGCTCATATAAACCCGTTATTTCCCTGCATTCCCGAAGGATTAAGTCGGCATTTTAACGGTCTTTCATTAACAACGGCGATTCACGGGCGGAATTTATACAACTTTTTTTAAAAATCGCGGCCGCGCAAACGGCATCGGCGCAAGTTGAGGTGGAGTAAGGACTTAGGTTTTGCTGTCGAAAATTATGGGGACGACAATATTAGAAATTCGCAATGTTTTGGCCGTTTGCAGAAAGAGGTCAGGCCCTAAATTCTTCCGAAGACCTCGGTCATTTTGCGGAGGCGCCGGGCGTGGTCGTCCCGGAGTTGTCCGGGGCGCAGCTTCCATCGCCAGTTTCCCTCCTGCTGCGAGGGGATGTTCATCCGTGCCTCGGCCCCCAGGCCCAGGACGTCCTGGACGGGGATCATCGAGGCCCGCGCCACCGACCGCATGGCCACGCGGATCATCTCCCAGTGGATGTTCTCCGGCGTTATCTTGCCGCCGATGTATTCGGCGATATACCCCTTCTGCTCTTCCGAGAGCTCCTCCGTAAACCAGCCGACCGTCGTGTTGTTGTCGTGCGTGCCCGTATAGACGACCGAGTTCTCCACGTGCATGTGGGGCAGGTAGAGATTGTCCGCAAAGTTGCCGTCGAAGGCGAACTGCAAGACCTTCATCGTGGGGAAGTCGAACCTGCCGATCAGCTCGCGCACGGCGGGCGTGATGAGCCCCAGGTCCTCCACGATGATCGCGGGCTGGGCGAAATTGCGGAACAGCTCCCTGAAAAAAGCGTCGCCGGGTCCGTCCACCCACCGGCCGTTGATCGCCGTCTCCTCGCTTGCCGGGACCTCCCAGTAGGCCTCGAACGCCCGGAAGTGATCGATGCGCAGAAAATCGAACTGGGCCAGGTTGTGGCGCAGGCGGCTCATCCACCAGTTGTAGCGGCGTTCCCTGTGCACGGCCCAGTCATACACGGGGTTGCCCCAGAGCTGGCCGGTCCGACTGAAGTAGTCCGGCGGCACCCCCGCCACGGCGGCGGGCGTCTTGTCCTCGCGCAGCTTGAAGAGGTACGGGTGCGCCCAGGCGTCGGCGCTGTCGTAGGTTACGTAGATCGGCAGGTCGCCGAAGAGGAGCACGCGGTGGAGGTTGCAGGTGAGCTTGAAGTCGTAATACTGCTTCCAGAAGAGGTACTGGATGAAGGCGACCTCGTCCATGGCGTCCCGGTGGCGGCGGCGGAAATCCTCCATCGCCTCGAGATTGCGGTCGCGGTACTCCGGCGGCCACTCGTTCCACGGCCGCCCCCCCTGCTGCTCGCGGATCGTCATGAAAAAACAGAAGTCGTGCAGCCAGAAGTGGTTTTCTTTCCAGAATCGCTCCATGCGGCCGGGCCGGGGATGTTTGCGGGAATGCTCCCAGGCCTTGTGGAGCAGCCCTATCTTCCACGCATTCACCGCCTCATAGTCCACGCGGTCCGAATCGGCCTCCAGCGGGCAGCCTGCCAGGTCGTCCTCCGTAATCCGTCCCTCCTCCTTCAGCTTGTCGGGGCTGATCAGCAGCGGGTTGCCCGCGAAGGCCGAAAAGCTGCTGTAGGGCGAGTACGCCGTGGCGTCGGAAACATAGGTGAGGGGCAGCATCTGCCAGAGGCCCTGCCCGGCCTTTTCCAGAAACTCCGCGAACCGGGATGCCTCCGGCCCGAGGTCGCCGATGCCGTAGCGCGACGGCAGCGATGTCAGATGCAGCAACAGCCCGCTGGTCCTCTTTTTCAACATGGCCTGGTTCCTTGTCTATGATACCGCCAGCCCGAGAAGCCGGGCCAGTTTCTGAAAATGTTCCACCCACTGACGAGCCGACGCATCGCCTTCCCCGGCCCGTCTCTGCACGAACGGATAGACCTCCTGGGTGATTTTGAAAAAGAGGTTCTGCGATTCCTGCAGGTCGATGGCGCCGATGATCGAGAGCAGGATCTCCATCATCTGCTCGATCTGAAGCAGCTTTTCGAGGTTTTCGGGGTCCTGTCGGAACTCCTGCATGAGGGCGTTGATCCGCCGGCCGGCCTCGAACGTCAGCCGCTTTTGATCCAGCTTGAGCGAGAAGCGTTCGACCTCCTCGCGCAGCACCTGCATCCGTTCCAGGTTCATGGGCTCGGCGGCGATTTCGCGGCACAGCTCCTGGTTGATGATGAAATCGGCCGGCGCCTGCAGTCCCGCCGGCAGCGGCATGTTCATGTTGCGCATGAGCTGCATGATCGAATAGTTATGCTCGTAGATATGCCGGAACGAGCCCTCGATCTCCTGCCATGTCGTGTCGAGCATTCGGTGCATAATCCGCCGCTGCTCGTCCTTGAACAGGTGCGAAAGCGTATAGATCTGCCCGAGGATCATCACGTTCATCAGGCGCAGGATCTCGCTGCTGTCCCCCCGGCGAAACGCGTCCTGAAAGCTGCGTTTGACCCGCCGGTAGTCCTCGATCGGCATCTGCGATCCGACGGCGCAGAACAGGTTCTGCCCGCCGAGATAGAAGCCCACCAGGTCCACCGACTTCTGCTCGAAGGTGATCTGCGACCGGATCGTCGCCCGGCCCATCGTGAGCACCTGGATACCCGCCTCCTGCCGGTCGAACATTTCCATTCGCGTGCGATAGACGAAAATCGCGCTTTCCCGGCGTCCGTCCTCCTGGAAGATCGAGCTCATCGCCAGGTGGGCTCCGACGCGGTTGAGGTCCACCTTGCAGGGTTCGACATACATCTCGTAGATATCCCTGCCCGTCTTTTTCGGCAGCTTGATCGACAGCGCCGCACTGAGCCGCTCCTTGAACTCCGGCTCCAGGTCCACCCCCTGGATGTCGCGGGCAAGCTGGAGCGCGCGGGCGGCGTACTGGAGGATCTGGATGGTCTCGATGCCGCTGATGTCGTCGAAGAACCAGCCGCAGCTCGTGAACATCAGCATGGCGTTGCGCTCCATCTCCAGCAGCTTCACCAGCAGCACCTTCTCCTCCGGCGAGGGCTGGCGGCCGATCCACTTGGCCAGCCATGCGTCCACGTGAGCTTCGGAGCAGTCCAGGATCACGGCAATATAGTCATTGCGGATCGCCCACGGGTCCTGAACAAACGCGGATATCCGCTGCACGTAAAGGTCTTCCGTCTGCCTGCACAGCCGGTCGAGGGCGCTGCGCAGGGGCTCGCGCCAGGTCTGCTGTCCCGAAAGGGACTGGTCCCCGCTGCAGCCGCAGTTGCTCCGCCAGCGCTCCACCCCGTGCACGCAGCTCCACGAGGAATTTTCAAAAATTTCCGCCTCGTCTTCCGGCGGATATTTTTCGAGATATTCGCCGTAGATCGTGATTTTCGCCTGGCCGCCGTTTTGAATCTGGTGGATGCAGTAGGCCAGGGCCATATCGCCGTGGCGGTGATGGTGGCCGAACGATTCGCCGTCGGTGGCGATATGCACCAGCCGGGCCGGGCGCTCGTTGTCCGCCGGGAAGGCGCCGGTCAGCCGGTTGGCCATGTTTTCTCCGCTGTGCAGGAGGCCGCCGTAGGCCACGTCGTGCGAGACCGGGCCGTTGTAGAAAAACAGCGTGATCTGCGCCCCCGAGGGCAGAGTGCACGTGTACGGCACGGTCGTATCGACGGTGGCCTCGTCCACGTCCTTCCACTTCTTGGCGCCGATCCTGCGCACCCGTCTGGCCTGGCGCGGCGAGAGGATTGTAAAGGCGATTCCCTGCGAGGCCAGCACCTCCAGCGTCGGCGTATCCACGGCCGTCTCGGCCAGCCACATTCCCTCCGGCCGGCGGCCGAACCGATGCTCGAAATCGGCGATTCCCCACCGCACCTGCGTGAGCTTGTCGCGGTCGTTCGCCAGCGGCATAATCATGTGGTTATAGACCTGCGCCAGGGCCGAGCCGTGTCCCGAGAAGCGTTTGCGGCTGAGCCGGTCGGCCTCCAGGATCTTCTCGTAAACGTCCGGCGTATGCGTCTCCATCCATGACAGCAGCGTCGGGCCGAAGTTGAAACTGATCCGCTCGTAATTATTGACGATCCGCATAATTCGCCGATCCGCCCCGAGGATGCGGGACGCGGCGTTCTGGCGGTAGCACTCTTCGGTAATGCGGGCGTTCCAGTCATGATGCGGATATGCCGAATCCTGAAGCTCCACATCCTCCAGCCACGGATTTTCCCGCGGCGGCTGGTAAAAATGCCCATGAATACAGATATATTTTTCCATAAAGTCCTTTTCGGCCGTTTAATGGCCCCTTTTTATCCAATTTAAACATTTTTGAGTGCGTATTTTATAAGGATTTACCGAATCGTGCAACACGACTTTATCCAAAGGTCGATTGTCTGAAAATCATTCGATTTTATTATCGATACTGTCACCCGGCGAAAGCGGGGATGACGTTTTGGATGGACGATGGACGATTGATCCGGATTGCTGCCGGAAGAGAGGATTGTTACTATAATTTGTTATCTTACGGATGCTTAAATAGCGGTCAGCCGGCCGTTACAGGATACCTTGTGCGCGCAGCCACGCTTCGCAGCGGCCGGGCCAGTCGCGGGCGGCAAAGCACGACGGCCGCATGCCGTAGCCGTGGCCGCCCTCAAGGTAGATGTGCATCTCCGCGGGCACGCCGGCCTTCCTGAGAGCCAGGTAGAACAGCACCGAGTTTTCCGAGGGTACCGCCCTGTCATCGTTCGAATGGACCAGGAACGTCGGCGGCGCCTGCGCGGTCACCTGCCGCTCGCCGGACATCAGTTCCACCAGGTCGGCGGGCGGGTCGTCGCCGAGCAGATTCTGTTTTGAGCCGCCATGCGTGATGCCGTCCTGCATGGAGATCACCGGGTAGATGAGCACCATGAAGTCCGGTCGGCAGCTTACGCGCTCGACCGGGTCCGCCGCGTTCGGATCGCCGTCGTCAAAGTGCGTTCCGACGGACGAGGCCAAATGCCCCCCCGCCGAAAAACCCATGATGCCGATGCGCTGCGGATCGATCCCCCACTCCCCGGCATGATATCGCACCATGCGAACGGCCCGCTGACCGTCCATCAGCGGCGCCGGGTGTCGGAAGGGCTTGACGCGATTTTTCAGAATGATCCCTGCGATGCCCAGCGTATTGTACCAGCGGGCGATCTCCTGCCCCTCCTTTTCGAAAGAAAGGAAACCGTAGCCGCCGCCGGGGCAGATAATCACCGCCGCCGCGGGCTTTTGCCCCGTCTGCGGCAGGCAGATCGTCAGCGTGGGCGTTTCGATATTCTCAAGACGGCCGCCCTCTCCCATGGATTCAGGGGCCGAGAGCTTCTGCGCAAAAGGAATCTGATCCGTCCACAGGTTCATTCCAGCGGGCACCGATGCGGATGACAAAACGGAACAAAAACAACACAACAGACCGAATCCTGTCTTCCATCGATCCATGGAATCCTCTCCTGTAGAAAACACGTCAATTTTCGATCTCCAAATCGCATCGTGAAGCTTCAATTATAGTCCGGCGGCCGCCGGAGTCAAGACTTGCCTTGGGTTATCCGAAGAAGAGTTTTGCTATCTGCCGGACGCTTTGCGAGTGCGCCTGCCGGGCATAAACGGCGGCTTCAATCCGTGCGGCGGTGTTCGAAGCGACCTCGCGTGCCAGATCCGTACCGGCGATGCGGGTCCGGGCCTCCAGTATGTTCTCCGCCTTTTCCGCCAGCCCCTCGAATTGCGCCTCCAGGCGATGCATCCCCTCCCCCAGCCTGCCCCGGTAAGCCGTCACCTCGCGGATGGCCTCATCCACCGCCGCGGCTGCCGCTGCGGGATCGGTCGTCAGATCGCCTCCAACCGCGGGAACTGACTGCATGTCAAAACTCAGGGGGTCTTCGCTTGCCGCGACGGCCGCCTCGGTCCCATCCCGATGAAGGGCAATGCCGTTAAACGCCGTCATCATCCCGATCTGCGCGTTGGCCTCATCCAGGTTCTCAAACTCGCGCTGCATGAGGGCGATCTGTTCCTCCGAATAAAGCCCCCCCTGCGCCTGCATGGCCAGTTCCCGCATCCGCGTCAGGTTGTCGGAGACGGTTTGCAGGGTCCCCTCGGCGACCTGAAGCATGGAGACGCCGTCGCGGGCATTCTCCATCTCCTGCCGGTATTGCGCCAGGTCCGCGGTCATCTCATTGATAAGGGCGAGCGCCGCCGCGTCGTCACGGGCCTCGTTGACCCGCTCGGCGTCGGCCATTCGCTCCAGATACTCTTCATATTCCGCCACGTCCTGAACGGTCCGGGACCTGAGAGGATTCATTGAGTCAATCATTGATCCGCCCCCCAAACAGGCATCTTTTGAAAACAGTATATCCGAAAACACACTGAAATATGAAGATAATGTCAGCGTATTATAAAGGCGACACTAAAAAACGGCAGTGTCTGCGTAAAACGCCCCATATTATCAGACTTGCCGGCTTCCGGGGTCTAATTTTTTCAGCTTTTTCGTTCCCTTTAAGGATTGAATCAGGCCCGCGTCAGCCGGCGGATTTCTTTTTCAAATCGGGGAAATTGCTTGAGCAGTTCCTCGCGACCGGCCAGCTCGAAGTCCTCGTAGTCGAATCCCGGGGCGACGGTTGTGCCCATCAGGGCGAAGCGGCCGCCCTCCTCCAGCCGACAGCCCTGCCACACCCCCCGGCGGACGAGATGCTGGGGCGTTTGCCCGGCCCTCAGATCGCTGCCCAATATGACGGTCTCGCCCCGGCCCTCGGGGTCAAGCTGTAACATGCGGACCGGATCGCCGGCGTAAAAGTGGAAAATTTCATCGCTTTTGACCCGGTGCAAAGCCGAAAACGTCTCCGGCGTCAGCAGGTAATAGATGGCCGTGCAATGGCTCCGCGCCTTGCCGTACCGAGACGGCAGACCCTCCGGGCCGACCATCTCCTCGCTGCGGTACGTCTCCCGGAAAAACCCGCCCTCCGGCTCCAGGGGTTTCAGCCCCAATCGCTCAATTATCTCCGCAACATCCATAAAGGTTCCCCTTGTTTTAAGCTTTATCTATCCTGACCTGTTACTATAGCCGAAAATGTGAGATTTGCACTTTTAAACAGGATATATTCAAATTTCGTGAATAATTCGATCTTTTCCATTTTCACGACTTTTGCAGTGGAAAACTTGATTTAAAATGAATAAATTGGTACTCTTTCGGATTAAGAATAACGTATCAACCCATGAAGCAAGCGAGAGATTTCTGTGAGAGTATTGTCGGGAATTCAGCCTTCGGGCAAGCTGCACATCGGCAACTATTTCGGCGCGATGCGGCAGCACCTGGAGCTTCAGGCCGAGCATGAGGGCTTTTATTTCATCGCCGATTACCATGCGATGACCTCAAATCCGGACCCAAAAGATCTGAAAGCAAGGACGCTGGGGGTTGCCATGGACTACCTGGCCCTCGGTCTCGATCCGCAAAAGACGGTCTTCTGGAAGCAGTCGGACGTGCCCGAGGTGACGGAACTGGCGTGGATCCTCTCCTGCCAGACGCCGATGGGCCTGCTCCAGCGATGCACGAGCTACAAGGACAAGGTGGCCCAGGGGCTCTCGCCCAACCACGGGCTTTTTGCCTATCCCGTTCTCCAGGCCGCCGACATCCTGATCTTTATGAGCGACCTTGTGCCCGTCGGGGCCGATCAGAAGCAGCATATCGAGGTTACCCGCGATATCGCCGAGAAGTTCAACGCGATCTACGGCGAGCTTTTTGTCCTGCCGAAGGATCACATCCTCGAATCGGTCGCCGTCATCCCCGGCGTGGACGGGCGCAAGATGTCCAAGAGCTACAACAACACGATCGAAATCTTCGAGCCCGAAAGCAGCGTCAAAAAGAAGATCATGCGGATGGTGACCGACTCGACGCCGGTCGAGGAGCCCAAGGACCCGGACAAGTGCAATCTCTTCGCCCTGCTGAGGTTGGTCGCTTCGCCGGAGGAGCTTGCCGAATGGGATCGAAAATACCGCCAGGGCGGCATCGGTTACGGGGCCGTCAAAAAACGGCTGGTCGAACTTTTGCATGAATACTTCCGGCCGTACCGCGCCAGGCGTGAGGAACTGGAAAAGAATCCGGACTATGTGCACCAGGTTCTGCGGGACGGGGCCGAGCGGGCCCGCCGCGTAGCGCAGCAGACCATGCAAAAGGTCCGCAAGGCCGTCGGGCTGGATTAAGGAGAAGCGAGGCATGAAAGAGAATCAGAAACTCGTCAGTGTCGGTCATTTCGACAGCGAATTCGATGCCCGGCAGGCCAAAGAATTTCTCGAGGAGGCGGGAATTCATGCCGTTCTCTTTGGGACCGACCTGGTCGGCGCTTCCGGTCTCGTCGTGACCGGCCGGCCGGACTTTATCGACCTGCGGGTCTTCGAGGAGGATGAGCAGCGGGCCCTGGAGATCCTGGAGGATCACTTCGAGGAGACCGAGGAGGAAGGCGAGTTTGATGAATTAGAGGGGTTTGACGAAGACGAAGACGCGGAAGGGCCGGACGAATTAGATGAGTGATTACCGAGTCAACCTGGACATCTTCGCCGGCCCGCTGGACCTGCTGCTCTATCTCGTCCGCAAGGAGGAGGTGGACATCTACGATATTCCCATCGCGCGGATCACCGAGCAGTACATCGCCTACCTTGAGGTGCTCAAGCAGCTTGACATCGATCTCGTCGGCGACTTTCTGATCATGGCCGCCACGCTCATGGAGATCAAGTCGGCCATGCTTTTGCCCCAGGCGACTCAGGAGGAATCGGCCGAGGGCGAGGAGACGGGCGATCCCCGCGCCGAGCTGGTTCGTCAACTGCTCGAATACAAGCGGTACAAGGACGCCGCCAACTTTCTCGAGGAATCGGCCGAGCGTCAGCAGATGCGCTTCAACCGGCCCGACAGCATCCTCCACCGCCTCGAACCGGAGCGCGAGCCCGAACTCGACCTTGACCAGGTCAGCATCTGGACGCTGCTGGAGGCCTTCGACGCGATCCTCAAGGCCACCGGCTTCACCAGTCCCTACAATCACATCAAGGACGAGACGCCCATCGACCTCTATCAGATCGAGATCCTGCACCGGCTCCAGACGGAGGGCCCGCTGACGTTCGAGCGGGTCTTCGAGAAACAGGACAACCGGCTGGTGATGATCGGCATGTTCCTGGCGATGCTCGAGCTCATCCGCAACAAGCTCATCTGGGCCGAGCAGACGGAGGATCGGGGCACGATCCATCTCAAGCCCCTGACGGCCGAGCCCGCCGAGGAGGCGGTGCGCAACGCCCTCTACAGGGAGGAATCCACGGCGATGGACCGGCCCCACCCGATGGAGCCCGCGCCGGCCGCCGAAGCATTCACCGCGGAGGACGACCCGACGGACGCGGAAGCGTACGAGGATGAGGAGGAGCTTGTGTGGGACGATGCGCAGGCCGAAGCGAGTGAGGCGGAATCGGCCGCCCCGCCGCGGGCCCCGATCCCGATCCAGTCGCTGCCGCCTGAGCCGGCCCGCGAGGAGCTTTCGACCCCGGCCCTCAAATCGGACGATTCATCCGAAAGCCGGCCGTCTTAGCGAGCGTTACACCTTCTGTCCCAGCCCCTCGATTACCCGGCGAATCGCGCCGGCCGAGGCGCGGAGCTTTGCCTGTTCCTCCTCGGTGATCGGGGCGTCGATCACCTTTTCGATTCCGTCCTGGCCGACGATGCACGGCACGCTCAGGCACACATCGCGGAGCCCGCCGTACTCGCCTTCCAGCCGGACCGACACCGTCAGGACGCTGCGTTCGTTGCGCAGGACCGCTTCGCTGATCCGCACCAGCGAGAGCCCGATGGCGTAGAAGGTGGAGCCCTTGTAGTCGATGATATGGTACGCCGAATTGCGCACCTGCTCCTCGATTTCGAGGTGATGCTTCGGGTAATCGCAGACCTTGCAGATGCGGCAGTATTCCCGGATCGGCACGCCCGCCAGGTGGGTCATGCTCCAGGCCGCCAGCTCGGTGTCGCCGTGCTCGCCGAGGATGTAGGCGTGCACGTTGCGGGGATCGACGCCGCAGTGTTCGCTGAGCATAAACTTAAAGCGTGAGCTGTCCAGGACCGTTCCCGATCCGAAGATCTGCCGTCGCGGCCAGCCCAGCTCATCGAGGGCCACCCATGTCAGCGTATCGACGGGGTTGGCGACCATGACGATGACGGCCTTCGACTCGTACCGGCGGATCTGGCCGCAGATCGAGCGGATGATCTCGGCGTTCTTTTGGATGAGTTCCGTTCGCGACTGGCCCGGCGCCTGCTTGGCCCCGGCCGTAATCACGATGAGATCGGCGTCCCGCGTATCCGAGTATTCTCCCATCGTCACCGTCACCGGCGGCAGGAACGGCAGTCCATGCTGAAGGTCCATTACCTCCCCTTCCACCCGCTTGCGGTCGATATCGATCAGGGCGACCTCGTTGACCAGACCCGTCTGAAGCAGGGCGTAAATATACGTTGTACCGACGGCCCCGGCCCCCACGACCACGACTTTTCTCCGTTTCGGCTCCATAATGGCTCCCATATTTATACAGAACATTTGTGACAGCTCGAACTTTTACTATCGACAAATTCGCCTTGTTTCTTAAAATCCGGGGGGCGGGCTACAGCCGGGGCACATGCGGCGTCGGCGTTCGCCCGCCCTCCTCGAGGTCCATCTTGACCGCGAGGAAATCCAGCAGGTCCTTGAGCGTTACGATGCCTTCGAGCCGGTCATCCCTGACCACCAGCAGGCGGCTGTTGCCCGTTCGGTTCATCCTGTTCAGGGCCTCCATCGCATCCATGTCCGGCGAGACCGTGTTCTCGGGGGTACAGGGGCGGGCGATCTCCCGGACGGTGCGGCGGGGCCACTCGCTGCGGTCCATCCCTTTGACCTCCTGCGTGGATACGCAGCCGCGCAGGCGGTCGCCCTCCATCACGGGATACATCTTGTGATGGTGACGGTAAAAGTAGTCCTCGACGAGGTGCTGGATATCCTCGTCTTCGGGCACCGTGATCGGGTCGGTCTTCATAAAATGTCGAACCGATTCGCCCTCCAGGGCCCGGCGGACCACCATGTGCTCATAGGAGGATCGCGAAGCGCCGCGAATGAAGAGGCCGATCAGGAAATACCACGCCCCGCTGATGAAGCTGCCGCCGATGAAGGCCAGCACTCCCAGGACGATCAGAAAGATGCCGAAGCCCGAGCCGAAAGCCGCGGCGATCCGGGTCGCCCAGGCGAGGTTGCCCTTGAGTTTCCAGAGGATCGACCGCAGCACCCGCCCCCCGTCCAGCGGGAAGGCGGGGATCATGTTGAAGACGGCGAGAATGACATTGAGCCACATGAGGTAGTAGAGGACGCCCCAGGCCGCCTGGCCCCCGCCGGCCGCCTCCAGCCCCCAGCCGAGAATCCCGAAGAAGCCCCCCAGCACCAAGCTGGAGATCGGGCCGGCAATCGCCATGAAGAACTCCGCGCCCGGCGTCTGCGGTTCATCGTACATCTCCGCCACCCCGCCGAAGACGAAGAGCGTAATCCCCTTCATCGGCAGGTTGAATCGCCGGGCCACCAGCGAATGGCAGAACTCATGAAAAATGATGGAGACGAAAAGCCCGATTGCCCCGATCATGCCCATGAGCCAGTAGTCGCGGGGGGTCAGTCCCTCAAAATAGAACGGGAACAGGCCCGTCGCCAGCGACCAGGTGATCAGGACCGCCAGGATAAACCAGCTCAGGTCGATCCCGACATGGAAGCCGAACAATTTGAATAAGGGTATTTTCTTTCCAAACATATCGTCTCCTTTTGCCTGTCTTTCGCTTAGTATCGCAGCAGCGCCGCCATGACCCGCTGATCGGGGATGGCCTGCTTCGGGAGCGAACAGATCATTCCGTCGTGGAGCAGGGTCTGTTCCACCGCCTCCTCGGACAGGTCCTCATCTCCCTCCCGGCGGCTGCCGTGCACCTCGATCTGCTGATCGTCCTGAGAGTACCGTCCCCAGAGACTCTCCTGCGGGTCCACCAGCAGGATCTGCACCTTGCCCAGCCGGGCCGCCGTCAGGACGTCGCCGGTCTCCACGGCCGTGCGGTCCGTCCCCAGCATATCCGAGACCATCCGGACGAATCCCCGTATCTGACGGTTCATATACGGTCGGATCACCTTCTGGGCCCGCTCCAACAGTTCTTCCGCCTTCAGACGAGAGGGATTTTCGAGGATCGGCTCTTCGATCAGGGTAAACTGCGGGCGAGCGTCCCGGATGACGGAGCTGACGTAGGGGTCGGCCGCCAGGATCACGCGCGTCGAATCGTTTCGGAGCAATTCTTCGAATCTGCGGACCACCCATTTCAAATACTGCTCGACCATTTTTTTGCGGATTTTATTATCGGCGATATTGCCGTGACCGTGAAACGTGCTGCTGACGCCGCCGACCGTGTTTGACGCCATGGCGCGGGGCTGCCCCATCTGCGGACCCAGGTTTTCGTACTGCATCCATTCATCGATTGTCCGGGGCGCCTCCGGCAGATCCCGCTCGAAGATGCTGTCCTGCTGGATCTCAAAAAACCGGACCTGCTTCAGGTTCACCGCCAGCAGGTAAAATCGCCGCTCGTAGCTGAAGAGCGGGACCATCGGCTTGATGAAAAAGCGGCGGTTGATATGGAGCTGCTGGCGGAATCGCACGCCGACCCGGTAGTAGCGAAAGAACGAAGGGGCCATGAAGACGGCCAGCCCCTGATTCTGGTGGAGCCAGAACGGGGCATCCTCCGTCAGGGCCTGCGCCCGGGCAAACTCCGCCTCCAGCCGACGGCCCATTTCCGGATTCTCCTGAAGCCGCCGGCCGCATTCGCGCAGCAGGTTCTTGAATCGAATCGATCCTTCTTTGGTCTCCCGGCCCTTTGAGGCCGTCGGCAGGTAGATGGAAACACAGGGGGTTCCCTCGAAGTCGATCAGTTCCTTCAGATCCTTATGCTGCATCAATTTCATATCGTCTCCGGTTCAAACAATGATCGGTCGTCCTCCATGGATTACTTATCCGATTATCCCGGAAGTTTCTGTCCATTTGAGGGTACTCCATGAGGCATAAAAAATATATGAGGAATCTCCCGATTTGAAACGGGGTGTTCTTCCCCGCCCAAAATCGGCGAACGGCCGACGCGGCGGTCGCTGTGCGGATTCATCTTCGGCGTGATCCGGGAAATCAAGTTTTTCAATTGCAGGGCTTTTGGATCGACCCAAATTGACAATACCAGACATTTGATCTCGATATTTTCTGCCTTAACGGCGGCTTTATTGTTTCCGAAGATAAGAGATTTGCCCCCTCGAAATAAGGTCGTTCCCTTATAGCGAAAAAAAGGCGGAGGGGAAAAGATAAACGTAAGAAACGGAAAGACCCTGAAAACAGGAACGTCAACAGTTATTTGAAACAAAGGAGATGACATGAATTCGCTATTGAAAAAAATGGTTTCCCTGCTGGCCGTCGTCCTCATCATCTTCAGCACCGCGGTTCTCCTGAGCGGCTGCAAGAGAACTACGAGCGGCAACGGGGACCGGACCGGGACCACGAACGGTGACGGTTACGAGACCCCCCCGGACCAACCGTCCAACGGCGATGGCATGGAGACGACGCCTCCGTCTAACGGTAACGACATGGAAACGCCTCCCCCGCCCAATGGTGATGGTATGGAGACAACCCCGCCTGCAAACGGCGAAGGCATGGAGACGACCCCGCCGGCCGACGGCGACACCCAGGATGAGTTCAATCTTCAACGGGGACGACAGGAACAGGACATCTGACTTTTTTAATGCCGAGCCCCGATTCAACGGGGCTTTGGGCAATATTTGCGGTTCGCTTGCCTGCAAGGCCGATTGACGCGTGCAGGCAGGTATTGTTTCCAAGCCCCTTCAGGGGCAACCGAGAGAACGGCTAAAAAGGAGAAAGGTATGGACATTTTCCAGATTCTGAAAAACGATCATAAACAGGTCAAAAGCGTCCTGAAAAAAATGATCGATACCCAAACGAGCCAGGGGGATGAACGAAAAAATCTCATCCATGTTTTGAAAGAAGAACTGATCCCCCACATGGCCGCCGAGGAACAGTATTTTTACAACACCCTGCTTAAGGAATCCAAAGAAACGGAGGATGATGTCAAGGTCTATGAGGCGATTGAGGAACACAAGGCCGCCCGTTATGTGCTCAGCAGCCTCGAGAATACGACCTATGACGATCCCCGGTGGGAGGCCCGCGCCCTGGTCCTCAAGGAACTGATCGAACACCATATCGAGGAGGAGGAGGAAGAGGTGTTCAGGATTGCCCACAAGATAATGGATTCCCAGCGTGCAGAATCCGTCGGCGATCACTTCAACCGGATCAAGGAGGAAGAGCTCAGCAGCATTATCTGATCGGCCTTACGAAGTTGACCTGCTATCCACGGGAGCCCATTATGACAGAGCCGAAGGAGCCGTCCGACAACGTATATTCGGAATCGTTCAGCCCGCCCCCCCAGGGCCAGCGTCATCAGCCGGGCGTTGAGGAGGCCATGGAGCCGCAGCCCGAATCCGAAATGAAACATTATCTTCCCGCCGGCAAGCTCAAGGGTAAGAAGACCGTCATCTCCGGCGGCGACAGCGGCATCGGCAAGGCCGTCGCCATCGCCTTTGCCAAGGAGGGGGCGGACGTGGCGATTCTCTACCTCGAGGAGGATAAGGATGCCCGGCGCACCAAAGAACTGATCGAGGAGGAGAAACAGCAGTGCCTCCTTTTGAAGGGGGATATTTCCGACTATGAATTCTGCCGCCAAACCGTCCGCTCTATCGTTGACGAGTTCGGCCAAATCGATGTCCTCGTGAACAACGCCGCCCAGCAGTACCCGGTTCAGGGGCTCGAAGATCTGACTCCCGAACAGTTCGAACATACCTTTCGGGTTAATGTCTTCGGACACTTTTACATGACCCGCGAGGCCCTCCGGCACATGAAGGAAGGGTCGTCGGTTATCTTTACCACCTCCATTACCGCCTACGAGGGGCACAAGACCCTGATCGACTACACGGCTTCCAAGAGCGCTCTGGTGGGTCTGGTCCGCGCCCTGTCGCTGGTGCTGGCGGACCGCGGCATCCGCGTCAACGGCGTCGCTCCCGGTCCCATCTGGACGCCGCTGATCCCCTCGTCATTCACGAAGGAGCACGTGACCAAGTTCGGCAAAAACACTCCGATGAAGCGGCCCGGGCAGCCCGATGAGGTGGCCCCCGCCTATGTCTTCCTGGCCTCGCCGGAGAATTCCTACATGACGGGGCAGGTCCTCCATGTTGACGGCGGCCGCTTCCAGACCAGTTAATGCGAATGGATGGATTCCCGCCTGCGCGAAAATGAAAAAAACAGCCACCGAGGACACAGAGGACTCCGAGGGGTTTTAAATTACTGATTTTTGGTTGGACAGATCAGACGAGTCGGACGGGTCCGGCATGACAGGGGCGGGACTTGTGCGGGCAGTTGCCCCGGCGCAAGGTTTTTAGGGGGATTGAGAGAGCTTGTCGCGGCGGATTACAGCCGGTCCCTCTTCTACCTCGATCGTCAGGCCGGAGAGGTCCACATCCTCCACATGCTCCAAAACAAAGCCCTTCTTCGCCTTGATCCGGCAGTTCTCAAAGGTTACATTGCGGATCGGGCTTTCCGGCAGCCCGTGCATATCCCCCACCGCGTCCGTCGTGCCGGAGACGTTGATGATCCGCACGTTGCGCACCACCGGCAGCGGATCCGACGGCGGCTTGATCGGCGGGCGCATTCGCCAGGCCATGTTGAACTCGAAGGCCTTGCGGGTATTGTTCAAAATGATGTCCCGGTAGGTGATGTTCTCCACCACGCCGCCCCGGCTCGGCTGCGACTTGAAGCGGATCGGGGCCCAGTTGTCGGCGTCCATGATGCAGTCGCGGATCTCCACGTTTCGGATGCCCCCGGACATCTCGCTGCCCATCGACACCCCGCCGTGCCCGTAACGGAAATGGCACTTCTCCACAAGGATCTCCTCCGCCGGCCGGTTCACCCGCCGCCCGTCCTCGTCCTTGCCGGACTTGATGGCGATGCAGTCGTCGTTGACATCGATGTCGCAGCCCGCGATCCGCACCCGGCGGCTCGAATCCACGTCGATCCCGTCCGAGCTGATGATATCGCGGCGGGCCCGGATCGTCAGGTTTTCCGCGAGCACATCCTCCGAGTACAGGATGAACAGCCCCCAACATGCCTGGTTCCTGAGCATCAGGCCGCGGACCGCCACGTTTTTGCAGTTCTGAATCGCGATCAGCCGGGGGCGGCCGATCCGAAGTTCGCTGGTGCTGCGAGGATACTTCTCCATCCACGCATCGCCCGAGCCGTCGATTGTGCCCTCACCGCTCAAATTCACATTCTGCATGTCGAAGAAGTTCACCAGCGCCGCCGTCCAGACCATCTCCTCGCCCTCCCACCGCGTCTTAACCTGGGGGTAGTCGTCGGGGTTGACGGAGCCCTTGAGCACGCCGCCCTTATCGACCCGCAGATCGACGCCCTGCCTGAAGAAGATCGAGCCGGTCAGAAACGTTCCCTCAGGGACCACCAGCACGCCGCCGCCCGCCGCATGACAGGCATCAATCGCCGACTGGATGGCCGCCGTATTCATCGCCGCTCCGTCGCCGACCGCGCCGAAGTCGGTAATGACATACGACTTGAGCGAGGTTCCTTTCGCGTTAGACTGTGCGTCCGAAGCACAGCCCGCCGCAAAAACCGCCACCGCGATCAGAAGCATCCGCAACTTTGCATGAAACATTGCAATCCTCCGCTTTGACGTTAAAAACCGTCCGGCCGGTCTTAAAGCCGCTTTTCTTTAACCCGTTTAAACGCCGCATCCCGCACCCGGCTGTCCCGGATTCGGAACTCCTCGACATTCTTCAGAACCAAGGTCGGGACGCCCTCGGCCCGGTCGGCCTCGATGCCCGCCAGGTCCGCGTCCTTCACATCGGTCAGCACAAAGGCGGGCCGCCGGTCCTCCTCCATGAATCCGACCTGCACGTCGCTCATCCTGATCCCTTTGACATGCCGGATGAAAAATCCGTATGCGGGCATGTCCCCGAACATCGACGGCTCGGGGTACTGATCCTCCTGCTCGGGCGGGTTCAGGGCCGCCTGCGGGTCTGTGCCGCCGCCCCGATACCAGATGCGGATATCGCGAAGCGTTATATCCTCGATGTCATGGCCGGGAATGCCGCTGATGATCGATCCGAAGTGGGGGTCGGCGTTATAGACGATGAGGCCGCTGATGCTGACCCGGCGCAGCTTGCCGACGGGCACGCCCTCGGGCCCGCGCATCCGGCGTCCCAGCCGCAGGAACAGCGGCGCGTTCACGATGTCGTGCATGACGATGTTCGAGATCGAGACGTCCTCCAGCAGACCGCCGTCCACGGTCTCCAGCGCCAGCCCGCGACACCGACGGAACACACAGTTGGAGATCGTAATGTTCCGAAAGCCGCCGTTGGACTCGGTGCCGAACTTGATGCGGCCGGTTACGCCGTCCTTGTCCGGGGCCTGCGTGTACGTGGTCCCGTATGTTCCGTCGAGAAAGGTCCCCGGATCCCAGCCGCTGACCTGGCAGTTGGTGATGGTAACGTTCTCAGTCGCCCGCGCAAAGCCGAGGCCGTAGGAGCTCTTGAGGCAGATGCCGTCGTCGAAGGGCGAGTTGACCGAGCAGTTCGACACCCGCACGTTCCGGCAGCAGTCGATGTTGATGCCGTCGCGGTTGGTATCGATCTTGAGGTTGTCGAGCGTGAGGTTGTCCACGCCCGTCGCCAGGATGCAGAAGTGTCCGCCCATCAGGAACGAAACATCCCGGATGATGACGTTGCGGCACAGCTTGAGCGCCACCGCCTTGTTGCCCCGGCCCGGCTGCTCGCTGTCCCAGCGGTCGAGCCCCTTGCCGTGGATCAGTCCGGGTCCGAGGATGGAGACATTCTCCAGCCCCTCGCCCCAGATCAGACTGTTGTGCCAGTGGCTGTGCCCGTGATCCTGGTACATGTCGGCGGGGTTGGGTTCCGCCGGGTCATAGCCGTCCGGCCCGTTGGGGTCCGCCGCCAGGATCGTTGCGCCCTGATCGAGGAAAAGTGCGATGCGGCTTTTCAGGCGGATCGAGAAGCTCCGGTACGTCCCCGCCGGGAAATAAACGGTCCCGCCGCCCACGGCGGCCGCCGCTTCGATGGTCCGGTTGATCGCCTGCGTATCCAGGGCCTTGCCGTCCCCGGCCGCGCCGTATTCCCGGACGTTGAAAGTTTTGGCCGACGATGCGGCAGCCGGAAGAACCGCCGACATGCAGAAAATGCCCACGAGGTTCAAGATTCTCATGCGATTGACTCCTTGCTGAAGGTTAGGTTCCGCTTACCGGGTTTTCAGGTTCGACGGCGTCGGGCCGATAACGATGAATTTTGACTCATACGGTCCCAAATCCAGCGGCAGACGCACCGTTCCATTCCGGGCCGACGTCCCTTCCATCGTTTCAATCGTTCCGTCAAACGCATCCCAGACCTGAACCTGTCCGCTTCCCGCCAGCACGGCCTGCCGCGACTGCCGCCGAGCGCTCTCATTGAAGAAGAAATACAGGTCCGCGTCTTTCAGGCGGCGATGCGTGTACTTCACGGCTGCGCAGGGCCGATCCAGCTTCACATCCGGCTCGGGCAGCGCCGCCATTACCTTTTCCGTCAGCTCCCCGGACGGCTCGACTACGGCCCAATCCGGCGGCTGGGCCTTCACCGCGTGGAGGAAGGTTTGGCCGGCGACGATCTCCGGCGTGCGGCCCAGGAAGATCACCCGTCCGCCCGACTCGGCAAACGCCCGCAGGCGATTCAGCGCTTTTTGCGAGATGACGCTGATGGATGGAACAATTACGGCCTCGTATGCCTGGCCGCTGAGGTTCTTCATCATCCCCGCCTCAATCATCATTACCGAAGCCCGGGCCTCATCGACAAAATCGAAATCCCGCTGGCGTTCCAGCAGGGCCTGCATCAGGGCCAGCGTATGCCGGTCGGCCTCCTCGTCGCCGAGCCACAGGCTCGTCATCGGGTGATACACGGCGATCCGGGCGGCCGGGCGGCCCTGGGAGAGCAGGTACGAGGCCCGGTTGATATACGCCGCCGTCCGGGGGAACCGCTCGGATTCCAGCCACCCGCGCATCCCCGACCGGCCCTGCGACGAAGCCGGCACGAACATCACCTCGACCATGTTGATCCCTCGGGCAAACTGGTGATTCAGCACCCACCGGGCCTCGACGATGTTGGGTTCGGTGAGGTACGCGGCAAAGCTCTCCGTGAAGGCCCTCGGCTTGCCGTACACGTGCGCCGCCGAGGAGGCGTACTTTGGGAAATCGGCCACGGTTCCCGGCCAGATCTGGTTCCAGATGGCGTCCACCCCCGGCATCTGCACCTGCCGCATCGCCTTGAAGAAATCGCCCTCATGCGCCGCCAGCGCCATCAGGTCATCCTCTTTGTTGAGGTGGACCAGGTACTGGAGGCCGTTCTCCTCGCACCAGCGGGCCTGCACCCCGAAAAAGTTTTCGCTGAACAGGTCCGACCAGACGTCCCAGTAGTCCGCCTTGACCCGTTTCTGCTCGTCGGTCAGCGCGGGGGCAAAAAACGCGGCGACATACGGGCGCACGTCGTAGCCCTTGCGCCGCTCGAACTCGTCAAACAGCTTTGGCGTCCACGGGATGCCGCGAAGACTGTAATCCGGCTCGTCCCCGCGAAACCCCAGCACCGTCTCGCCGAACTCCGAACCGATGACCCGCTTGTACTGTTCATGCGTAAACGCGATGAACTGCCTGGTCGCCTCCGGATCGAGATAGTCGCACAGGGAATGGCTCGTATCCTTTCCGCGCGAGGGGTTGTTGACCGCCCGCGTCGGCGAGGTCCGGAACTGATGCTCCACGATCAGCACCTCCCAATCGCCTTCGGGGGCCGTCCAGCTTAACTCGCCGGCGCTGACATCCAGAATCCGGCTGCTGTTGTCCGCCCGGCTGACGGCGACGGCGCCGACGGCCTCCGGCCTGAGTCGGCGCGAAACGGACTCGCCCGCCCCGACGCGGACCCGGTCGGCGATGACCAGCGCCTGCATCCGCAAGTCCGGGCGATCGGAACTGAACTTGCCGCCGGCAAACCCGCTGGGGTACTTGCCTTCATCCACCAGCCAGACCCGCATTCCGCGTCGGCGGGCCTGCTCAACCGCCATTTTCACGCTCTTGAACCAACCCTCCGAAAGGTACGGGCTGCTCATCCCGTAGCCCGGCTCCAGGGTGACGATGCGAACCCCCCGCTTGCTGAAGGCATCCATGTCGCGGGCGACGACCTCCTCGGTGACGTTGCCGTCCCAGCCCCAGTAGAAGGTCATGCCGTACTCGACCGGCGGCTCGGAGAACGCCGCGGCCGCCTCCTCTGCGGAAGGGTCCGTGAGCGTCAGCCACGGCTTGTTCCGGGCTGACGCCGGCAAAATGAGGAGGAGGACCGGCAAATACAGTGAAAAGGCGGCTTTTAGACGGCGCTGCATCGAATTTCTCCTTTTTGAAAACCGGATAATCGCTCCAAGGCCCCTATTGTGAATGGGATAACACGGTGTGTCAAGAACGAATCGGGCTAAAAACTCCCGCAATAAGGACACGCGAAATCTATTTTAGGACTTTGAATTTTAATCTTGCAGATCGCCGGTCTTTGCGGTTAACTACTCCCTGTTAAGTCGGTCCCCGGTACGGACAACCGGCCGGGGTTTCAAGGCGAATCTTATCGAGACGTATTTCAAACAGGAGGACCCGTCCAGATGGATACGAATACGACTTCAACGCCGGATCGTCTATCGTCCGACGCCGCCGGCGGCATCGGCGGCAAGCTGTCCGTCATCGAAAAGGTGGGCTACGGTCTGGGCGATACCGCCTCCAACATTCTCTACCAGGCGTGGAGCTTCTTCCTGATGATCTTCTATACCGACGTTTTCGGCATCCCCGCCCGGACGGCCAGCTTCATGTTCCTCGTCACCCGCATCTGGGACATGATTAACGATCCGATCATGGGGATGATCGCCGATCGAACCAACACGCGCTGGGGCAAGTTCCGGCCTTACCTGCTGTGGACGGCCGTTCCTTACGGCGTTCTCGCCTGCGCCATGTTCATCACGCCGGAGTGGGCTCAGCACACCAAGATCATTTACGCCTATATCACCTACATCCTGGCGACGATGGCCTACACCGCCATCAACATCCCCTATTCCTCCCTGATGGCCGTCATCACGCCGGACCCGAAGGAACGAACGACGCTTTCGCAGTACCGCTTCTTCTTCGCCTTCGTCGGCATGTTTCTCGTGACCACGCTCACGCTGCCGCTGGCCAAGTTTTTCGGCGCCGATCCGAACCATCCGGGCTACAACCCGGAGCTGGGCTACAGCCAGGCGCTCGGCTACCAGACCACGATGGGCGTCTTCGGCGGCATCGCCGTCATCCTCCTGCTGATCACCTTCGCGACGACCCGCGAGCGGGTCGCGCCGCCCAAGGGGCAGCAGAGCTCGTTTATCGAGGACCTGAAAAACGTCTCCTGCAACCTGCCGTGGATCATCCTCTCCGTCGCAACCGCCTTCTGGCTCATCCATAACATGATCCGCAACGGTCTGGCGGCCTACTACTTCGATTGCGTCAACGGCGAGGGCGGCAAGATCCTCTGGTCGCTCACGCTCGGCCCCCTTGCGCTCGACTTCGACCAGACGACCGTCTTTTTGACCATCGGCACCTTCGGCATGATCGTCGGCGTCTTTCTCAGCACCCTGCTGAAAAAATGTTTCGGCAAGAAATGCCTGCTGGTCCTCCTCTCGTTCGCCGGCGCCGTCCTCAGCGGCGTTTTTTACCGGCTCCCGGAGGACAACTTCCGGGTGCTCGGGGCCGCTAATTTCGTCTGGGCCGTTATCGCCGGCGCCCTGCCGGTCTTCTTCTTTTCCGCGTTTACCGATGTGGCGGACTTTCACGAGTGGAAGTTCGGCCGGCGGGCCACCGGGCTGGTGATCGCCGGCATCATGTTTGCGCTCAAGATGGGCGTTGCCGTCGGCGGCTTTCTCGCGCTGTACATCCTGGGGCTTTACGGCTATGACAAGACCCGGCCGATCACGCCCGAGGTCATCGAAGGCATCCGGACGCTCTTTAGTCTCATCCCGGCCGGATTTCTCTTCGTCTGCGGCGTGATCCTCTGCTTCTACCCCATCCATGAGAAGCGGCTGACGCAAATAGCGGCGGACCTGAATCAGAGAGGGGACCGCGAACCCGGATAAACCGGTTTTTACGGCCATATTCGAAACGGAATCAGAAATCGAGAACCCCATTTCACGAGAGACCAAGATGACTGAGACCACACTCCACCGCGGCCGCTTCACCCTGCCGGGCGAGGCGGGATACGAAAAACTGACGCTGGAACTCGCCCGCAAGTGGGGCGCCGACGCCATCCGCGACTGCGACGGCACGGTGCTCTCGGATGACATCATCGCGGCCGATTACGACATCTACTCGACCATCTGCCTGATCCGCATGGACAACCGCTGGGCCAAAGCCAACCGCGACAAGCTCCAGCAGAACTACCTCATGAGCGCCCCCGTCATGGCGGAAGGCGATACCGTCACAATCGATCCGCTCAGCGGCTTCTTCCGGGAGCAGTTTGAGGTGAACACCCGCGACAACCCCAAACGGTGGTGGCAGGTCTTTGACCGCACCACAGGCGAGGAAGTGCCCGCTGCGCAGTGGGACTTTGACCCCGCCGCCGGGCGGCTCACGATCCGCGGCGCCCGGCCGTATCACCGCTATACCGTCAACTTTTTGGCCTACCGCATTTGGGAGGCCATCTCCATGTACAATCACATCACGAACAACTGGGGCGACCGCGAGCACCTGATGCCGATTGACCCGATCTATCCCGAAACGCAGGCGTTCATCCTGGACTCTCTCGACCGCTGGCTCGCGGAGCACTCCCGCACCCGGATCGTGCGTTTCACGTCCCTGTTCTATAATTTCGCCTGGTTCTGGGGCGACTCTCCCGCCCGCCGCTTCAACTACGTGGACTGGGGCTCCTGCGAGATGACCGTCAGCCCTTATGCCATGCAGCGTTTCGCCGAGTCCCGCGGCTATGAAATGACCAGCGAGGACTTTGTCAACGGCGGGGCCTACTGCTCCACCCACAACACCCCGTCGCCCCGGCTGCTCGACTGGATGGACTTCATCAACGAGTTCGTCGTCTCCTTCGGCCGCATCTGTGTGGATCGGGTTCGCCGGGCGGGCAAAAAGGCCTATATGTTCTATGACGATCACTGGGTCGGCACAGAGCCCTACGGCGACCGGTTCCCGGACCTCGGCTTTGACGGCCTGATCAAGTGCGTCTTTAACGCCTTTGAGGCCCGGCTCTGCGCCGGCGTGAAGGGTCCGAAGGTCAAGGAACTCCGCCTGCATCCCTACCTCTTCCCCACGGGGCTCAAGGGCGAGCCCACCTTCATGGAAGGCGGCGACCCGGCCCGGGACGCCCGGCGATTCTGGGCGAACATCCGCCGCGGCCTGCTGCGAGAGCCGGTGGACCGGATCGGTCTGGGCGGCTATCTGCACCTGGTCGAGAAGTTTCCCGACTTTGTCGAGGCGGTCGCGCAGATCGCTGACGAGTTTCGCACCCTTCGCCGCCTCCACGAAAACGGCGCCCCCTATACCGCCCCCGTCAAAGTCGCCGTCCTGACGGCCTGGGGCAAGCTGCGCTCCTGGGTTTATGTCGGCCATTTCATCCACGGCATGGAACTTTACGAACTCACCGAATCGCTGGCGGGCCTGCCGGTCGAGGTCTCCTTCCTGAGTTTCGACGATATCCTCGCCGGCGGCATCCCCGACGACGTGCAGGTTCTCCTGAACGCCGGCCGGGCCAACAGCGCCTGGGTCGGTCAGCGGCACTGGCAAAACGCCGGGATCGTCGAAGCGATCTCCGCCTGGGTCGCCCAAGGCGGCGGCTTCATCGGCGTCGGAGAACCCTCCGCCTGCGTTCATGCGGGCCAGTACTTTCAGCTCGCCCATGTCCTCGGGCTTGACCGCGAGACCGGCCCCACCTTCGGCTGCATCAAGCCCGCCTTCAGCGTCTCCGATCCGCATCACTTCATCCTCGAAGACGCCGCCGGCGACTTCGACTTCGGCAAGGAGACGGACGGCGTCCATCTCATCGACCCCGAGACCCGCGTGCTCTCCGAACAGGACGGCAGCATCCGAATCGCCGTGCATCCCTTCAAACGGGGACGCGCCGTCTATCTCTCGGGCTTCCGGTTCTCTCCCCAGAATACCCGGCTGCTGCACCGGGCCCTTTGCTGGGCCGCAGGCCGCGAAACGGCCTTCCGGCCCTGGACGTGCGGTAACGTGCGTACCGACTGCGCATACTATCCGAAAGCGGGCAAGCTGGTCGTCGTCAACAACAGCGAAAGCCCCGAGCAAACGGACGTATTCGATGCGAAGGGAGACCGCATTCCCGTACGACTCAAGCCGTACGGGATCGAAATCCTGGATGCGTGACAACCGGCGGCGACGACCCGTCCTTGCAGGAGCGTGCTATCGAACAGGCAACCAGACGCTCATCTCGGAGCGGCCGCGGTTGTCCCATGCGTAGTAAGGGATCAGGCGAAGATCGATGGCTTTTGGCTTCCTGGGGCTGATGGGGCGATAGAGGCATTCCTCCCAGGGATCGCCGTCGATTGCATCGGCCCGCCCCTCCAGCACCGCAACGCCTCCGAGCAGGTCCTTTTCGTAACGGGCCTTGAGCTTATCTGTCGGCCGCACGCAAACGTTCTCCAATGCAACGCCCGCCGGCAGATCCGTTGACTCCAGGCAGTACACAATCGGCCCGCGCTGCGCGGCCGCCTGTCCCCGAAGCTCCTCCGCCAGCGGGTGGGCCCCGATCCACTTTGCCTCCATCGGCATCGTCAGCTCAACCCGGTCGCCGGTCTTCCACGCCCGCCGAATCGCATAGTATTGCCCCGGCGAAAGGGACTTCTCAACCGGCCTGCCGTTGACCTTCACGCTCGCCTTTTCCGACCATCCGGGGATCCGCAGAAACAGCGTCAGCGCCTCTTTCGGCGCCGCCGCAATCGTAATCTCGACGGTCCCCTCCCAGGGATAATCCGTCGTTTGCCTCAGCCGGAGCATTTCGCCTCCCGGCAGCTTCGTGTTCAGTACATTGCCGCCGTACAGATTGACCCATACACCTTCCGGCGACAGGCAGTAAGCGTATTCGCCCGCCTCCGCAACCATCCGCACCACGTTCGGCGGACAGCAGAAGCAACTGATGTACGGCACCCGCCTGCGCGACCAGCGCAGCTCGAACGGCAGCTCATCCGTTACCCGCAAAGCGTTCGTGTACAAAAATTTGGTTCCGTCCAGACTGATCGACGACAGCAACCCGTTATAATACGCCTGCTCCATCACATCGGCATACCGGGCCTCGCCCGTCAGCAGGAGCATACGCTTGCTCCAGAGGATCAGCCCCACCGTGGCGCAGGATTCGTTATGGGCCGTGATATTGGGAAGCTGGTACGGCCGACCGTAAGCCTGGTGAATCGGCTGAATGGCGTCCTGCTTCTTCGAGCCGTCCGGCGAAGCGCCGTTATACAGGGCCCCCGCCCCTCCCGTGACGGACAGCTTGCTCGAAACCACGTCCTGCCAGATGCTGTCCAGCGCCGTCCGAAGCCGCTCGTCGCCCGTCTCGGCGAAGATGTCCGCCGCCCCCGCGTACAGGTAGTTTGCCCGCACCGCATGGCCGACCGCCTTTCGCTGATCGTAAAACGGGATACGGTCCTGGTTGTCATCATGCCCGCCTTCCACCAGGCCGCGAATCTCCATCAGCCCCGCCAGCAGTTCCCGGTACCGGGGGCGGCCCGTAAGCCGGTACAGGTCCGCCGTTCCCATATAGTGCGACGGGCAGATGGCATTGTTTGCCAGATTCTTCGGATCGTTCTTATAGACCCCGTACAGGTAGTCCGCGGCCTTCTCGGCAATCGTCAGCAGGTTCGTCTTTCCCGTCGCCCGGTAGTGAACGCAGGCGCACGTCATCAAGTGGCCCATGTTGTAGGTCTCGAAATCGAGCCGGTCGGCAAACTCCCCCGCCGCCGCGTTGCCGCTGCGCTGTGCGATAATGACCGGGCTGTGAATGTACCCGTCCTCGCGCTGCGAGGCGGCGATGACCGCGATGATCTCGTCCATCCGCCGATCCAGCGCCTCGTCCCGCGTGATGCCGTAAACATAGGCCGCCGCTTCGAGCCATTTGTAAAAGTCGCCGTCGTGCCATTTCGGCCCGCGGTGGCGATCCTCGATTTTGCCGGCGGCCGCCAGGAAGTTCGCGTAGGAGTGGCTGATCTTCGGATCCTCTAAAAGCCGCCACATGTTGGGGATCATTGTCTCGTGACACACCCTGAACCGGTCCGCCCAGAAGCCCTGCGTCCACCGCACGGACCCGAAGTCAACGTTCTGAAGCCGGGCATGCGGGCTGACCATAGGGACCGCTGCGCCGACGAGAGAGGTTAGCGTCAGTATTAAAACGCCTGTCAATTGCCGCTTTGTCATCTTGGATTTCCCCTTATCGAATGATCGGACTACCGTTTCAGAAACGCGCCCATTCGCCGCATCGCCTCGTCGATCCTGTCAAGATCATGCACCAGCGGACCGTAGGAGAGGCGAACGGCCTGCCGGAGGGTCTCGCCGAACCCCCAGCCCGGGACCACGATCACCCCCGTCTTCTCCAGAATGCTTCGGGTAAACGCGGAACTTTCCGCATCCGTTTTCACCACCGTATAGAGCCCTCCCTGCGGCGTCAGGCAGGGCATCTTTAAAAAGTCCTTAACGGCCGCAACGGTTCGCTGCGCGGCCGTTTGGTAGAGCCGGACCGTCTCGCGAATATAGGGTCTGATGCGGTCGGCGGCAATGCCGCGGGTTATGTAATCGGTCAGCGCCATCTGATGGAGCGTGTCGGGGCAGAGGATGGCCGATCCCTGAATGGATTCCAGGGCCTCGATGATCTCCACCGGGGCCTCCACCCAGCCGAGCCGACGGCCCAGACCGCGGCACCACTTGGAGTTGGAATGAATGGAGAGATAGTTCTCGTTGGGTCCCCATGAAAAATAGTCCGGCATCTCCTCGAAAATCAATTCCTTGTAGGCGAAATCAATTACCAGGAAGGCCCCGACCTCGCGGGCGGCTTCCAGCGCCGTTTCCACGAAGGCGTCGGAAGGGATCTGCGAAGTCGGATTGTCCGGGGCGCACAGGAGAATCACCTTCGGTTTCACCCGGCGGACAAATGCGGCGAACGACTCAAGCCGCTCATCGGCGGCGTAACGCCACGCCTCCGTATCCAGCACGGCAAAACGCGCGATTTGAACGCCTTCCAGCGAGGAGATCTGCGAGGGGTAGTTGCAGTAGGCCGGGTCCGGCAGGAGAATCGTGTCGCCCGGGTCGAGCAGGATATGCATCAGGTTGAAGGTCATCTGGGACGAGCTGCACCCGATGGCGATATGCTCCGGTCTCAGCTTCATCTCCGGGCCGTACAGGTACTTTTCGAAATCGACGAGGGCGCGGCGGCATTCCGGCAGCCCGATGGTAGGCGGATAGGCGCCGCTCCGATGGAATCGCCGGGCATCGCGGATGATATTCGCATACGCCTCCCGCAGTTCATCGGGGGCCTCATGGTTGACCCATCCGCCCGAAAACGAGATCACCTCGTCAGGGTCGAGCCCCGCCTGCCTGAAAAACTGCGGGTCCGCCAGGTCCATGATCTCGCGAACCGGCGACTTGGTATTCTTAAACACAGCCGCTTTTGTGGAGACTGAAGGTTTCATCACTTCCCTCAACACATTTTTGTTTCAACTCTGAGCCGGCGTTTCCTCGTCCTAATCGCCGTCCGTTTTTGCGGGACAAAACCGCAACCGCAGCTCGACCGGTTCCGGGCTCACTTCATATTCCGGCAGCACACCGGGACCGCAGCTTCCGTTGCCCAGGCCACTGTGTCGGGCGTCGAGCGACAGGATCACTTCGTCCCGTCTTGTCAGTTCGAACGGATGCGCCGCCTTCTCCAGGTCCGCCGCCGTGTAATGGAGCGCCGAAAAGGCGATGGGTTCCTCCGCGACAACCCGCAGGCCCCGCCCGGACGCATCCGTCAGCGAAAGCCATCGCACCTCCGTCCGCAGACCCGTTTCCTGCGGCCGTGGATAGGGGACATAAAAGTCCTCCACCGCCGCCGACCACAGCCCGATATCCGCCGCCTCTTTTCGATCCGCATAATTTTCAAACGGCCCGCGTCCGTACCACTTCACCCGGTCATAGTCCTTCGCGATCCGCATCACCACGCCCAGCCGCGGCAGCGGCGGCAGTTCGCCGAAGGGCTCGAAGCGGCCGGCCATTTCAATGGCTCCGTCGCCTCGCAGGGTCCACACGGTCCGAAGCCCAATTCCCGCTCCCGTCGGCGTCGTACTGACGGCCGCCGTTTCGACCTCAACGGAACCGTCGGCCGGTCGGCGAACTTCGAACGACTGCACCTTTCGCGTCAGCCGATCCAGTCCCGCCCGGCGCCAGTCACGGGCCCGGCCCTTTCCGAAGGCCTTGTCATTGCCGGTGGGAGCCCTGTAAGTCTGCAACACCGGCCCGCCTCCTGCCGCCAGCACCTCGCGGCCGCCATACGCCAGCGAAGAGAGCGTCCCCGTCTCCCGGCTGAAGACCGCCTCAAAATTCCGTCCCGCCACATGCACCGCGTCTCCCTCTTGTGCAACACGGATCTCCGGCAGCGTTGGCGAATCGACGGTTTTTGCCACATGCATCAGTTCCAACTGCTCCCAGGCGACCTCGTGGCCCACCGGCGCCCAGATCGTCTCGCGGGACAGATGAAAGCTTACTCGCAGCCGGTAGTCGCCCGCCGCCGGTTCTTCCGGCAGGTCCACCGGAATATCCACCCGGACCTGTTCGCCGGGAGCGCATTCGATCGGTCTCAGCACCCCCGACTGAATTTCGAGTCCGTCCCGCGTCAGCGTCCAGCGGGGCTCCAGCGTGCTCAGATTCGTAAACGCGTACCGATTCGTCAGTCGGATTTGTCCGGGTCGGCCGGCCGCCGCCTCGATCCTGACCGGCTGGTAAACCTTCTTCACCTCCCACAGCTTCGCCGTCACGGTTCGATCCGCAAAGACCAGCCCGTTCAGGCAGAAATCTTTCAAGTTCGGTTTGTCCCCGAAGTCTCCGCCGTAGGCAAAATACGCCCGCCCGTCCGACGTGCGGCGGCGCAGCCCCTGGTCCGCCCAGTCCCAGATAAATCCCCCCGCCATCCGCCGGTTCGAGTGAATCTCCTCCCAGTACTCCTTCAGGTTTCCGACCGCGTTGCCCATCGCGTGCGCATATTCGCACATCAGCACGGGCCGGTTGTCCCTCGCATCGTCCGCCATCTGCCCGATCTTCGGCCAGCGATCCTCCCGCGATTCATCATAGAGCCCGCGGACCCGCGGATACATTCGGCTGATAAAATCGACCGTCGCAGGATCGCGCGGATCGTTCACGTCCTTTGCCGAGGCCTGGGCTCCTTCGTAATGAATGGGCCGCGTCGGATCATACGCCCGAATCCACGCCGAGAGCGCCGCGAAATTCGGCCCGTATCCCGCCTCGTTACCCAGCGACCAGATAATGACGGAAGGATGGTTCTTGTCGCGTTCGACCATGCGGATTCCGCGATCCCAAAACGCCGCCTGCCAGGTCGGCTCGTTGGCGAGCAGCCCTCGAACGCCGTGACTTTCGATGTTCGCCTCATCCATCACGTAAAGGCCGTAGCGGTCGCACAGGTCATACCAGCGCGGATCGTTGGGATAGTGCGCCGTCCGCACGGCGTTGATATTGAACCGCTTCATCAGCGTGATGTCCTCGATCATCCGTTCCGGCGGCAGGGCCTGCCCGAAATCCGGATCGTGTTCGTGCCGGTTGACGCCATACAATCGGACCGGCTGCCCGTTTATCAGCAGTTGACCGTCCTGCACGCGCACCTGTCGAAAGCCCACCCGGCAGGACACGGCCTCGACCGTTTTGCCGTCCGCATCCCTGAGCGCCAGAACCAGCGTATAGAGCCGGGGCGTCTCCGCCGTCCACAACTGTACATCAGCGACGGTCCCGCGCAGCCATTCGAATTTAGCCGGGCCCCGCTGAGGCGTTCGCTCATTGAGAATCTCTGCGGAATACTCCGGATTCAATATGACTTTGGCATCGTGTGTCAGCGGCTCGGACCAGACCGCCGCGCCGTCCGGCCCATACAACTGACCGCTGACCGTCCACCCCGTGATATCCGTTTCTCCGACCGTCTCCAACTCCGGGCGAATCAGCACCGCCCCGCGGCGGATCCTCGGGTCCGCCTCCGTGCGGACGGCGAAATCCTCGATCCGCACCGGCCCCGTGGAATACAGGAACACCTCCCGGTAAATCCCGCTCAACCGCCACATGTCCTGGTCTTCGAGGTAGCTGCCGTCCGACCAGCGATACACCTCCACGGCCAGCACGTTGGTCCCGTCCTGCACATAAGGCGTAATCTCAAACTCCGCGGGCGTCATGCTTCCCTCGCTGTAGCCGACGGGCCGGCCGTTCACCCATGCGTAGAACGCGCTCCTGACGCCCGCAAAGTGAAGAAAAACCCTCCGACCGCCCCAGGCCGGCGGCAGTTCGAACGTCCGCCGGTAGGACCCGACCGGGTTGCGGTTGACATACGCCGTCCAGTCCTTCTCCGGTTCGCCCATGACCCCCGGCGGATCGACCCGGAACGGGTACTGCGAACTCGTGTAGATCGGCGTCCCGTATCCTTCCATCTGCCAGTTGGAGGGGACCCGGATCGCATCCCACGATGTTACATCATACTCAGGCCGGTAAAAGTCTTTCGGCCGAACCTCCGGCCGCGGCGACCAGTGAAACTTCCACGATCCGTTGAGCGTCATGCGGTACGGCGAGGTCTCCGGCTCGCCGCCGAGCGCCATCGCCTCCGTCGGATAGGGGGTAAACGTCGCCCGGGCCGGCCGCCGGTTCCGCTGGAAGACCTGTTCGTTCTCCCAGTCGGGGGGGCTGCCGACCGGGTTCAGAGGCGAGGCCGGGGCGCATGACGCCGCCCAAATCAGCATCGCGGCCAACAACTGCTTTATGCCGGTCCGTTTTTGCATCATGGATGCCTCAGAGTGAATAAGTGCTTGTAAACTCGTATCGGCCGGACTGAACCCGGAAAACCGCAAACATCCCGTCACGTCCGATCCGCTCGATTCCTTCGGCCGTATCCGCGGGCCGGCCGCCTTCCCGAACCTCGGTCCCCTCTTCGCTGGGCACAAAGACGCGGGCCGTTGTATTCGCCGGGATCGCCACCTTCAGGGTCAGCCGGTCCCCTTCGCGCTCCCATCGGCTTTCGATCCAACCACGGATCGAGCGATACCGCGCCCCCGCATAGCGGAGCCCTCCGCCGGGATACGGCCGGATCACAAACCGCTCAAATCCGCCGACTTCCGAGTCCGTCTCGATCCCCGCCGCAAAGCGGTAGAGCCATTCCCCGACGGACCCCAGCGAATAATGATTGAAGGAATTCATCTGCGGATTAAAGAACCCGTCTTCGGCCGTCCATCCGTTCCAGCGTTCCCAGATCGTCGTCGCCCCGTGCCGCACGGGGTAGAGCCAGGAGGGGTAGTCCTCGTTGAGCAGCAGCCGCCAGGCCACATCTCCATGGCCCGTCGTCGTCAGCACCGGGTTGAGCAGCCGGATGCCGATAAAGCCCGTGCTCAGATGCCAGCCCAGGCGGCGGATGTTGTCCACAAGATGCTCAGCGGCCCGCCCCCGGACTTCCTCCGGCAGCAGGTCAAACGCCAGCGCCAGCAGGTAAGCCGTCTGCGTCTCGACGGTCAGCCGCCCGTCCTCCCGCAGGAACTCCTGCTGAAACGCCGCCCGCACCCGCTCGAACATCGCCTGAAATCGCCGGGCCTCCTCGCCGCGTCCGGTCGCCTGCGCCATCTGCGCCAGCTTCGCTGCGTCATCCGCCCAGTACGCCGTCGCCAGCAGCGTTTTCATGGGTGAGTGCGTTCGAAACGTCGTATCCGACGGGATGCACAGCCAGTCACCGTAGTTGTTCCCCAGCTCACGGCGGCGAATCCCGTCCGGGTTCGTCCGCTCGATATACTCCAGCCATCGCTTCATGGCCTCGTAATGCCGCTTGATGATCCGCGTATCTCCGTACACGCGCCACAGCGTCCACGGAAGGATGACCCCCATGTCCGCCCAGCCCGCCGCACCGCCCAGCCCGTCGAGGCCCACAAAATTCGCACCCTCGCGCAGCCGCGGCGCGGTGTCCGGGAAAATCCCCTCCTCCGTCTGGTCATCCTCCACGTCGATCATCCACTTCGTAAAGAACGCCGCTCCGTCCATGTTGTACAGCGCCGTCCGCAGAAACACCTGTGCATCGCCCGTCCAGCCCAGCCGCTCATCACGCTGCGGACAGTCCGTCGGCACGGACAAAAAATTGCCCTTCTGACTCCACAGGCCGTTGAGCCACAGCCGGTTCACTCCGGCATGCGAACACTCAAACTCCCCGGAGACGGGCAGGTCCGATCCGACGACGCATCCCGTTACGGTCCCTTCCGGCGGCCGGCCGGACAGTCCGCTCAGTTCGACGTACTGAAATCCGTGAAAGGTAAAGCGCGGCTCCCAGACCCCCTCCCCCTCCCCTCGCAAAATATATTCGTCCGTCGCCTTCGCCCGCCGCAGGTTCTCCGTGTAGAGCGTGCCGTCCGGATTGAGCCGCTCGCCGTGCCGAAGCGTGATCCGCGTACCCGCCGGTCCGCTCACCCGCAAACGCACCCAGCCGCTGATATTCTGGCCCAGGTCGTAAATCCACCGACCCGGCAGCACCTCATGCACCGACACCGGCTCAATCGTTTCCGTCACCCGCACCGGTTCGGACCGCTGCGCAACAAGCGCTGCGCTGCACGGCGGCGCCTCACGGACGCCCGTCCATCCCGCGTCATCATACCCCGGCCGGTCCCATCCCGTCAGCTCCCGCCGCGCATCGTACACTTCCCCCATCATAAAATCGGAACACACAATCGGCCCTGCGCTGCATTTCCATGAGCCGTCCGTGCCGATGATCTGCCGCGAACCGTCCGTCCGCTCGATCTCCAACTGCACCAGCAGACTCGGTTCCCAGCCGTACCGCCCGCGCGTCTCCTGCCAGCCGACATATCCGCTGTACCAGCCGTCCCCCAGCACCGCCCCCAGCACATTGGCCCCCCCGGCAACCAGTCCGCTGACATCGTAGGTCCGGTACTGAATCCGCTTGTCATAATCCGTCCACTCCGGCGCAAACACATCGCGCCCGATGCGCTGTCCGTTCAGATGCAGCTCGAAGAGTCCCCGGGCACTGGCGTAAACCGTCGCCCGCCGGATTTCGCCGCCAACCGTAAATTCCTTTCGCAGCCACGGCGGCGTTCCCGGCCGCGTCGGGGTCGGCTCCACCGCATGTCCGGCCTGCTTTCGGAACGCCGGGGCCGCCTCAATCCACCTGGCCTGCCAGTCCCCCGTCTCCAGCAGCCCCATGCTCCAGAATGCGGGCCTGGAAACCGCCGCCATCCCGTTCTCGTCCCACACCCGCACCTGCCAGTAACACTGCATCCGCGACCGAAGCGGCGTCCCTGCGTACTCAATCTGCGAGGTTCGGGCATCGTCCACCCGGCCGCTGTCCCACAGGTCCGCCCTGCCCGCCGCCAGCGCCTCCGCAGTCGAAGCGACCTGTACCTGCCAGGCCGTCTGCCGGGCCCCCCGGCGCTCGGACTCGATGACCCAGCTCAGGCGCGGTTTCGTCTCATCGATCCCCAGCGGGTTAACCATGTATTCGCAGCGCAGATAATCAACGTTGACAGCCCTCATCATTCCCTCCCCTCATCCGTCGCGGCGATCCCTGCCGACCCAGAACACCGCCGTGCCAAACCAGAACACCATTCCCAGCACCATCAGGTGCAGGTACTTTTCCCGTGAGAGCGACCCGCCGAACATCATCAGCGCCGGAACAATCGACAGCACCAGCCCCGCAAAAGAGACCGTCTGCAAAATCCGTTTGGTGAGAGTATTCATTTCACTTCTCCTTGCCGGTTAGAGGATGGATGGACTGCTGAATGAGACTGCACACGGTGTACAGTACGACCGCCAGAATCCACGCCGGCAGCACCTGAAGGAACAGGTCCGCCTTGTAGCGGGCCAGAAACGGCGGCAGATGATCGTTGATCCAGGCCATCGAGGGGTACTGGTCCTTGGCGTACAAAAGAAAACAGATGCCGAACGAGCCGAACCACCCCACCGCCGCCGGCCAGCTTGCCGCCAGACCCTTCCGCTCGGCATAGCTTCGCGTCAGCCCCAGCCGCGGAAACAGCCAGAAATCGATAAAGATAAACGCCCCCAGCGGCATAAAGAACAGCCCGTAATAGGCGACGATCCGGTCCAGGTAATGCAGCACCGCCGGGATGCAGGCCGTTACGATCATCAGCACCCCCGCGATCAGCGTCACAACCCAGCGCCGCCAGTTCGGCGTGGCCACCTGAAACGCCAGCCCCGCCCGATACAGCGTCGGGTTCGCCGTCGTCCAGCCCGCCAGCAGCACGCACACGATCCCGGCGTAGCCGGCCCCGAACATCGCGATATTGCCCGGCGTGGGGTTGGGATCGGCCACACCCGCCGCCGCCTGGGAGTGGATAAAGGCCGCGCACAGGATGCCTGAGCAGATCCACGCCATGTAGTGCCCGAGGAACATCCCGAAGGCCGAGGCGAAGCCCATCTGCCACTTTTTCGCATACCGGAAAATCGTTACATCCCCCATCCCCATATGCTGGGCGATGTTGCACAGCCACGCCAGCCCCGCGCAGTGCCAGAAGCCGTACTGAATCACCCCTTCCCTGGCAACGCCCGTCCAGATCTTCTCATTGGCTGCCTGCCAGAACGCGGCCGGCCCCGTCACCCCCAGCGACGGCAGCGAGGCAATGGCCCCCGCCAGGAACACGAACGGCATCCACGGCGCGACCACCTTGGCGAAATGCGCCATCCGCTCAAAGCCGAGGATCGCCAGGACGGCGATTACCGTCCCGACGCCCGCCGCCAGCAGCATCCAGGCCGCGCTGGGCCGCATGTCCCCCGCTGCGAAATTGGGGCTGTCGATCCCCAGCGGCAGCGACACCGCCGTCGTCGAGACGTTCACCATCGAGCCGGCCATCAGGCACAGGATCAGCGCAAAGGCCCCCGAATACAGCACCGTCAGGTACGGCCCGGCGAGCTTGCGGATCTGCCAGTAGATCGTCAGCCGCTCCTTCACCGCAATCGGCGCGCACATCAGCGCCCAGCTCAGCACCGCCAGCAGGTTGCCCACCGCCAGCCCTCCGAACACGTCCGTCGCCGTCACCCCGTGCATCACCAGCAGCGTCCCGAGGACGAACTCCGTCCCCGCGATATGCTCGCTCGAGAACATCGCGATAAACGTCCGCCACCCGTAGAGTTTGTTTTCATCGACGGGCTCGCGGTCATACTCATAGAGCGCATCGAGCCGCTCGACGAGGGTCGATGCGGCTTTCGCCCTCTCCTCGACTCGGGTTGATTTAACTTCCGTACTCATAGGCCTCCCTGGTTCTATTCGTGTCGGATTCCGTTGTTACCACAGAACGAGTCGGCGAACCGGCCGACGGTAAATTCTCCCTTCATTCCGAAGCCGTTTTCGTCTCCTTCATCAGCCACCTGAGCCCCTGCTGATATTGGGCATAGGCCCGCTGCGCCTGGGCCCGACCCGGTCCCGGCGTATAAACCCGGCCCGGCCGGCGAAGCGTTTTCAGGGCGTCGATGCCGCTGTACACTTCCGCATGCAGGCCCGCCAGCAGCGCCGCCCCCAGCGCCGACGCCTCCTCCATCCCGATCGTGGAAACCGGGATGCCGAGCAGATCCGCCGTGAACTGCATCACAAACGAGTTGGCGGTAATCCCTCTGTCCGCGTTCAGCTCTGCCGGCACGATCCCGCTGTCCGCCTTCATGGCCGCCAGCACATCGTTGATCTGAAACGCGATCGACTCCAGCGCCGCCCGGACGATGTGCTGTTTGCCGCATCCGAACGTAAGCCCGAGGATCGCCGCCCTCAGATCCATCCGCCAGTACGGCGTCCCCATCCCGCTGAACGCCGGCACCAGGCACACGCCGTTGTTGCCTCCCGCCTCCAGCGCCATCGCCTCCGTCTGCCGGCTTTCGGCGAACAGTCCTATCTGGTCCCGCAGCCACTGGATCGTCGCCCCGCAGGTTACGATCACCCCCTCCAGCGCATAATCCGTCCGACCCGGCGTACTCCAGCAGATCGTTGTCACCATGCCCTGCCGCGAGACGGCGCGGGTCCGCTCTGTATTCAGCAGGATCGAGCAGCCCGTCCCAAGCGTCATCTTGGCCGTGCCCGCTTCGAAACAGCCCTCCCCAAAGGCGGCGGCGTGCGAATCGCCGATCATCGCCCCGATCCGCAGGTGCTCCCTCAGCAGCCCCTCAAAATCCGTCCGGCCGAATTCTCCGGATGACGGCTTCGCTTCCGGCAGATTGAGCCCCGTCAGTCCCAGCCGTTCCAGCAGGTCCGCGTCCCAGGAGAGCGTGTTGATGTTAAAAAACAGCGTCCGCGATGCATTCGTATAGTCCGTCGTGTACCGCTTCCCACCCGTCAGCCGATACAGCAGCCACGTATCGACCGTGCCGAAGAATATCTCGCCCGCCCGGATCGCACTTCGCAGGCGGGGTTCATTCTCGCAGAGCCACATCAGTTTGGTGCCCGAAAAGTACGGATCGACGATCAGCCCGGTACGCTGCCGGATCAGTTCCTCGGCATCCGTATTTTTCAGCCCCCGGCAGAAGCCCACCGACCGCTTGCACTGCCATACCACGGCCCGTCCGTAGGGGCGGCCCGTCCGATCCCAAAGCAGAAACGTCTCCCGCTGGTTCGAGAGGCCGCATATCACCGGCCGGGCCTCCCTCCCGTATCGGATACGGAAACTCTCCAGGCATTGACGAACGGCCCCGAGAACGCTCTGATAGATGTCCTCCGGCTCCTGTTCCACAAATCCGGGTTCCGGGAAACAGGAGGTCAGCGAACAGGCCGCCTTTACCATGATCCGCCCGACGGCGTCAAAAAGGACCGCCTTCGTGCTGCTGGTCCCCTGGTCAATCGCCAGGATCATCGGCTCGGTCATGCTGACTTCGTTTACCGCCAATTTTGTTACCTTTTACATAATTGCCGCCGAATCGGTGTGATGATAAACATCCCACTTCAGATATTTCGACACCGCCTCATAAATCACATCCGCGCAATGCTCCCTCGTCATCGCCACGTGATGCTCGAAGCCGTTCTGACACATCCACGCCAACAGCGCCCGCAGCCGCCGGACCCGGCACACGGCAATTCCCCCGTCCATCCCGTACGGATCATTCGTAAACTCCCCCTGTCCCAGATAGGAGGTGATCCGTCCCCGAGTATCATCCGTCGAGATCCGGAAAAACGACATCGGCCCCGGCGCCACTTTTCCCTTGATCGCCCCGAAACACCGCCCGCGGTCCAGAACCGTCCCCAGCACGTCCAGTTGAGAAATCTCCACCGGGCCGCCCATGAAACTCCGCGGGTAGTTGCCGCAGTGCGTACAGACGCACCGATCCGGCTCGCGGCCGTAATTGTTGTTCCAGTCCAGCAGCGCCGGGATATTGCCCCCGGCCAGCAGCAGGGCATACATCGACACCGCGCCCGTTACGTCCGTTTCGCAGGCGCTGGGCATGCCCCGCTCGCCCATCATCGACATGGACAGGCACGCGGCGCACCCGTAGTTTTTTTCCAGCGAATTCCAGCACTGGACCGCGCTGGCGTCCAGTTCGTGCTCCTCCATCAGCGCATCCAGCGCCGCCGACAGTTGGGCCTGCCGCACGATGCTTTCCTCGTCGATATCCCCGGGGATCGTTCCATAGGCCCGGATCTGCTTCAGCTTTTCCTTCACGACGGCCGCCTGCGCATCCAGTCCCTGCGCCCGCGCCATAACCTCCGACAGGTCCACGGGCACGACCGTAATCCCCGACGCCTGCAGGATTTTCTCGCTGTACCGCACCGTCTGGAAAGCCCCCGGCCGCGTCCCGAAAGCTCCGATCCGTGCATTCCGCAGTCCTTTCACCACCCGGCAGATCGCCGCAAACCGCTTCACGTCCGCCTCGAACAGGTCGCCGTCAATATCGCAGGTATGCTCCGAAGTATCCGTAAACGGGATCTTGTACTGGTACAGGTTGTTGCAGACCGACAGTTTGCCGCAAAAGGCGTCCCGTCGGCTCTTAACATCCACCTTGTCATTCTCATCGTTGCACGCCTGGACCAGCACCGGCACGCCGAGATTCGCCGTCTCCAGCGTCTGCACAATCCCTATCTCATCGCCAAAATTGGGCAGCACGACGATCACGCCGTCAATGTCATCCCGACGGGACCTGAAAAGCTCGCCGCAAAGCTTCGCATCCGCCCGCGTTTCAATCGCTCCTGCGGTCGTATCCTTCTTGTCCGGTATGACATATCCATACCCAAGCCGGTCCAGGAGGGCAATCGCCTTTTGCCGCGCCGCCGTCGCTAATTGTGCATTGAAAATATTCCGAGTACCAACAATCAGCCCAAAGACTATCTTTTTGTGTAAAATATTCATAATATACCCTCGCTGTTCTATAAAAATTTGTTTTCGCAAATCTTATCACAGGAATCCGGCAATTTCCAGCTTGATTTTTATAATATTTTCTCATATTCTTAGGCCCATGGAACATTTTGACCATAAACGCAAAGAATTTACCCCCTACGGCTTTACCTGCGAGCGGTGGGAGCCCATGCTCATGAACCGCCCTGACAAGCACATTGAAATTGAGATCAATTACTTCGACCGGGGCCGTCTGACCTATCTCTTTTGGGGTCAGCGGGTTACGGTCAAAGGCGGCCGGCCCGCCCTGTTCTGGGCCGCCACCCCTCACCAGATTGTGGATTTTGAGGATCTCGATTCCTATCTCGTTATCACGCTGCCGCTGCCCTGGGTTCTGAACTGGAATCTGCCGGAGTCATTCATCCAGAGAATTCTCAACGGCCGGCTCATCCAGGAACCCGCCCCCCCGGGCAGTTACCCGGACCGCGGCCTCTTTGAGCAGTGGTATCAGGATGTGCGCTGCCATGCCCAAAACCGCCTTGAGATCGTGCTGCTGGAGATCAGGGCCCGTCTGATGCGGCTGGCCGACGGGCTGTCCGAAACCGACGCCATGGATAAGCCCGACGGCCCGGTCAAATCCGCCCGCGTGCAGAATGTCAGCAAGATCGAAAGAATGGCCCGGTATATCGCCGAAAACTACACCCGGCAGATCAGCGCCGCGGACATCGCCGCCGAGGTCAAACTGCACCCGGATTATGCCGCCGACCTCTTCCGAAAAACCTTCGGCGTTACCGTCAACAACTTCGTCATCCAGTACCGAGTCCAGCATGCCCAGCGCTTGCTCGTTACGACCGACGAAAAAATACTGAACATAGCGTTTGCCTCCGGCTTTAACTCCCTTAGCCGTTTTAACGCCTCCTTCCGTCGGCACTGCGGCTGTACGCCCCGGCAATACCGCGCTTCCCGACAATTGCCGAGTGTCTGACCGGCAAGAGGAGACAGAGGCCCGGACGAATATCATGAGATGAGAAAAGAAACGGAGTAAACCATCCACATGCATTTGACGAAACAACCGACAAAAGTTTACGGGGGCGACTCATGGAATATCGTGGAAGACGGGTTCGATCCCACCCGCCAGCGGCTCAGCGAATCGATTTTTACCGTTTCCAATGAGCATATGGGAGTTCGCGGTTATTTCGAGGAGGGGTACGGCGGCGACCATCTCCTCGGCAGTTACTTTAACCATCTCTACGACTATCTCGAATTCAGCCACGACCAGGTATTCAAGGGAATGATTCAGAGGGGCGGCGCCATGATTAACGCCGTTGACTGGCTCTATACGCGGCTCACCCTCGACGGCGAGCCGCTGGACCTGGCCGCCGTTCGATTCCGCGATTTTCGCCGGACCCTGAATATGAGAGAGTTCGTCTATACCCGCTCCTTCATCTGGCAGACCCGCTCCGGCAAGGAACTCAAAGTTACCTTCATCCGTTTCGCCAACATGGAAACGACGGAAATGGGCTGCCAGCGGATTCTCCTGGAACCGCTGAATTTTTCCGGTCCGATAGAAATAATCTGCGGCCTTGACGGCAATACGAAGTATGAGATCGCCTCCGGCTGGAATCAGACTCAGGCCACCGGCTCCGCCGATGCCGGCCGGGGAGTCAACTTCTGGAAGGAGGTCAAAAAGGAAGCCGACGACCCCTGGTACAGTCTGCTCGTGCAAACGCGAGGAACGGGCTTTCAACTGTTCTCGAGTTTCCGCCTGTACGCCGACCGATCTTTCACGCCGGAAATCATCGAACGCGATAAATTTATCGGCGTGCGGCTGACGCTGCCGCTGAAGGAGAAACAGGTCGCCCGGCTGGACAAAATCGTCCTCAATTCCTGGGCCAAAAACAGCGAGACCCACGCCAGCCGGGCCGTCGGCCGCGAGATGATCCGAAAACACGACGGCGTCACGTTCGACGCCGCCCTCAGCCGGCATACGGCGTTTATGGAAACCTTCTGGTCCGCCCTCGGCATCGAGCTCGACGGGGACGACGATCTCCTTCAGGGGCTGCGGTTTTCCGCCCTCTCCTGCTATCAAACCTACCGCGGGCAGAATCCCCGTCTCAACCCCCTGTGCAAAGGCATGACGGGCGAGGTCTATTTCGGCTGGGCCTTCTGGGATACGGAAATCTACTGTCACCGCTTTCATCTCTTCGTCAACCCCGCGGCCGCCAAAAACCTGCTTTTGTATCGCTACCATACCCTGCCCCAGGCCCTCCGCCGCGCCGAGGATCTCGACTGCCGCGGCGCCCGCTTTCCCTTCGCAACGATCAGCGGCTATGAGGATTCCGGCACCTGGCAGCACGTCGATCTTGAACATCACATCAGCGGCGCCGTCGGCTACGCCATCTGGCAGTACGACGCCGTCACCGGGGATAAGGACTTTCTCTACCGCGAAGGCATCGAGATGCTCCTGCAGATCTGCCGCTTTTACGCCAGCGCCGGCGATTACAGCCCCGTCAAAGGCGATTTCGGCCTCTACGGCGTAATGGGCCCCGATGAGTTCCACATGATGGTCAATCACAATTTCTACACGAATTACCTGGCCAAAAAAATCTTTAACTTTACGCTGGACGTGCTCGAAGCGATGAAAACCGCCGCGCCGGACCTCTACGAAAACGCCGTCCGAAAGACCGCCCTCGAACCCCGGGAGCCCGCAGACTGGAAGGACATGGCGCAAAAAATGCGCATCAACCAGGACCCCCTTACGAAGGTCTTCGAACAGCATGAAGGTTATTTCGATCTGCCGCATGTCGAGATCGCGGCGCTGCCCCCCGACCAGATCCCGATCTATAAGAATTGGGCCTACATCCGCATCTTCCGCAAGAACATGATCAAGCAGCCGGATGTGCTCAATCACATGTTTTTCTTCAGCGAGGATTTTACCCTTGAAGAAAAAAAGGTCAACTACGAATTCTACGAATCCCGCACGATCCACGAATCCTCGCTGTCTCCTTCCCTGCATTCCATCCTGGCCTGGGAACTGGGCAAGATCGAGGAGGCCTGCCGGTTCCTGACCTGCGCGGCCCGGCTCGACCTGGACAACTACAACCGCAATACGGAACAGGGTCAGCACGCCACGTCCGCCGCCGGCGTGTGGGCCGCCTTTGTCTGCGGATGCGGCGGCATGCGCAGCGACGGCGACCGGCTTTCATTCCGGCCGCAGATTCCCGCCCGTTGGAAATCTTATCGCTTTCGCGTTCAGTACAGGGGCTCCATGTTCGAGGTCGTCGTTGGCCCTGAATACGCTTCATTTCAGGTACTCAGAGGCAACCCGCTTGAGATTCGTGTCTATGGAAAGGAAGTTCGAGTCGGTATGCAGGCCGTCAGAATACCGATGGCCGCACATTAAAGAGAAGTAAACGCAAGATTGAGAGGTTCGTATGAAAGACAGGCAAACACGGAATGTTAACAAATGGATCGAAACGTGCATCGTCGCGCTGCTGCTTTGGGGGGCCTGCGGCTGGGCCTTTTCGCCCTATGAAAACTACCTGCTCTCCGGTCGGACCACCCATGTCGCCCTCATCGCACAGGTCAAACCCGGCCAAGAGAAGGCCCTCGCCAATGCCCTGCTCGAACTGACCCTCAAAAAGCCGGCGCGCCAGCTCGAACATGCGGGCATTACGAATGTCAGCGCCTTTACGCGGGAACTTCAGGGCGACCTGTGGTGTATGGTCTATTTCGACTTTTCCGGCAAGAAGAATTATCTCGACGCCGCCGAGGCCTTCGAATCCGCCGCCCCGACCCTCAACGGCTTCCTCATCCCCCACCCGCGCGCCGTGACCTATGGTCGCACCTGGCTGCAGATGGAATGGATCAACTACATCCGCGGATGCAGCGCGAAACGAAAGCCGACTGACATCACGGCCATGGTTACGGGCATCAAACCCGAAAAGGAGATGGAGTACCGCACGCTTCACCAGACGGTCTGGCCCGGCGTCGTTGACCAGATGGTCCGCGGCCATATCCGCAACTTCTCCATCTTCCTCGCAGAGATCGGGGATCAGCTCTATGAGTTCTTCTACCTCGAATACATGGGACAGGACGCCGAAAAGGACGACTACATGAACCGCCAGGACCCCGTCAATCAGCGGTGGTGGAAGCATACCGATCCGTGCCAGCAGCCGCTGCCGGGCAGCACGGACATCTGGAGCCCCATGAATCCCGTTCTGCCGAAACCCGCCGAAAAGGGAGAGAATAAATGAGTTCGTTTCCCTCGCTCGCCAATATGACCATGATCATGCAGCCGCTGGATATGGTCGTCTTTGCCGCCTACCTGCTGGCTCTGCTGGCCATCGGCGGGATCGTCAGCTACCGACGCCGCCACAGCGAAGACCTCTTTCTCGGCGACCGCTCCATGGACTGGGGCAACGTCGGACTGAGCATTTTCGGCACCAACATCGGCCCGACTTTTCTCATCGCCACCTGCGGCGCCGGCTACACCACCGGCATGGTCACCGCCAATTTCGAATGGATGGCGTGGATTTTCCTGCTGCTTCTGGGCATGGTCTTCGTTCCGTTCTATCTCAATACGAAAATCTCCACCATGCCGGAATTCATGCGCAAACGTTTCGGCGACGACTGCTATACCTTCATGGCCTTCTATGCCCTGTTCGGCTCCGTCATCCTCTGGATCGGCGGCACCCTCTTTGCCGGCGGCGCCCTCCTGGGCCAGCTCGTCGGATGGAGTCTGATGACCTGTATCTGGGTCCTTGCGCTGGTCGCCGCCAGCTTCACCATCGCCGGCGGGCTGGTCGCGGTCATGGTCACCGACTCCTTCCAGTCCATCCTGATGATCGTCGGCGCCGCCCTGCTCTCCGTCATCGCCGCCGGGCATCTCGACTCGTTCGCTTCCGTGATCGATGTCCGCTGCGGCAACACGCCCCCCGAGCTGACCTGGAAACTGCTCCACCCCTCCGGCTCGGACAACCCGTGGTACGCCTTCGTCCTGGGCTACCCCGTCCTGTCGCTCTGGTTCTGGTGCTCCGATCAGACCATCGTACAGCGTGCCCTCGGGGCCCGCAGCCTCAGCCACGCCCAGGGCGGCACGCTCTTCGCCGCCGTTCTCAAAATCCTGCCGCCGTTTCTGTTCCTCCTGCCGGGCATCTTCGCCGCCCAGCTCCTGCCCGGCATCGACGATGATAAGGAGGTGTTCCTCACCCTGGTCCATACCTACCTGCCGCCCGGCCTCGTCGGCCTGATCGTCTCCGTGCTGGTCGCCGCCGTGATCTCCACGCTCGACTCCGGCCTTAATTCCTTCAGCACCATTTTCACGCTCGACATCTGGAAACGCTGGATCGATCCGGCCGCCCCCGAACGCCGGCTCAAACGGATCGGGCAATTCACGACGCTCGCCTCCGCCCTGATCGCCGTCGCGGCGGCCTGGCTCCTCAGCAAGGCCGAAGGCACCAACCTCTTCAACCTTTTCCAGGGCATCATCGGTTACATGGCCCCCCCGGTCTCCGCCGTCTTCGTTCTGGGCATCTTTTGGAGGCGCGCCACCGCCCGGGCGGCCCTGCTGACCCTGATCCTCGGCACCGCCGTCTCCCTCACCGTCGGCGTCTGCGACATCACCAACTGCTTCGCCGATTCCGCCGACAACGATATCTTCCCGCATTTCCTGCTCCTGTCCTTCTTCCTGTTCGTCGGCATCCTGATCTTTATGGCGGTCGTTTCCCTGCTCACCACCCACAGCCCCGCCGAAACGCCGCTGCCGACCCTGCGTCAGACCTATCGCGACAATCCCGGCCTGGGCCGCGCCGGCCTGATCGGCTGGGGCCTCCTGGCTGTCGTCATGATCGGCTTGTACCTGTTCTTTCAATTTGCAATGAGAGGATCGTAAATGAAATCGCATGTATCGCTCCGCTCCCGGGCGGCCGTCTTCGCTCTGATTGCACTCATCTTCCTGGGCGGCTGCATGAACTTTGCCCAGCCGTCGCCGCAGACACAATTCTATCTCTCCCCCGACGGTGACGACCGCGCCGACGGCTCCCTCGCCCGTCCCTGGCGCACCCTCGAAAGGGCCCGCGACCATATCCGCACGATCAGCGCCGACATGCGTCAGGACATCACCGTCTATCTCCGGGGCGGAACCTACACGCTTGACAAGCCCTTCGAGCTAAGCGCTGCCGACTCCGGACGCAACGGACATAACATCATCTACCAGGCCTTCCCCGGCGAATCCCCCCTCCTCAGCGGCGGCGTCGCCGTCACCGGCTGGACCCGCCACGAGGGCGATATCTGGAAGGCCCCGCTCAAACGCGACAAAAAACTCCGCGCCCTCTATGTCAACGGCCGCCGCGCTGAGATGGCCCGTTCCGCCGGCGAACCCGTCGGCCAGGGCGGCTGGGGCACATTCACCATTGTCGGCGATGAGCCCTGGGCCACGGCCTCCGGTTCCGAGTTCGCCGGCGTCAAGTTTCTCCCCGAAGATGTCGGCCTTTATCGCAATCCCCGCGATGTTGAGTTCGTCCAGGATCACACCTGGAGCGAAACCATCCTCTGCGCCGAGAGCATCTTCTCTGAAGACGGCTTTACGGTCGTTACCTTCCAGCAGCCCTACGGCGCCATCGCCTTCAACATGGGCTGGATCCCCACCCGGCCCGACCGCCCCTTCATCGTCCGCAACGCCTATGAGCTTCTCGACGCTCCCGGCGAATTCTACTTCGACGACGACGCCGACATCGTCTATTACTATGCCCGCGGCGAAGACATGACCGCCGCCGAGGTCATCGCCCCAACAACCGAGGGGCTCATCCGCATCGCCGGCGCCTCCACGACCGACCGCGTCTGCAACATCCGGTTCTGCGGCCTTGCCTTCGCCTATGACGACTGGTTGCTGTCTTCCCTCGCCGATTCTCGCGGCTGGGTCAGTATCCAGAGTCTTTCCCAGCTTACCCGCTACGCGAAGGACGGCAACTGGCATCCGAGCGAATACGACGACATCACGCTGCCGCCGGGCACGATCAACGTTCGCAACGCCGCCGCTCTCCGCTTTGAGCGCAACCGCTTCGAACACCTCCAAAGCGCCGTCGCCCTCAACCTTGAAAACGATGTGATCGACTCCGCCGTCGTCGGCAACCGCTTCGAGGACCTCATGGGGACCTCCGTCAATACCGGCCATCCTCAGCACTACAAGATCGGTGACGGCATGCAGTTTACCGCCGACGAGGAGGGCGTCTGCCGCAATATCCTCATCGCCAACAACTTCGTCCGCCGCGTCTGCCTCGACTTCCGCCAGGTCGAAGGCATGACCGGCTTCTTCGTCCAAAACGTCAGCATCCTCCACAACGAGGTCGGCGAAACGCCCTACGGCGGCATCGCCCTCGGCTGGTGGTGGGGCAATGCCGGCATCCCGCCCTCCGCCGTTCCCGGCAACAATCGCATCAGCTATAACCGGGTCGGCCCGACACACTCGGCCCTCAAGGACGGCGGCATCATCTACGTCCTCGGCGAGCAGCCCGGCTCCGAGATCTCCTACAACTACTGCCATCACGGTCCCCGCGCCATCTACTGCGACGACGGCTCGGCCTACTGGTCCATCCATCACAACGTGATCGACAACGACGTCAGCTTCAACGAGAACCGCTACTGGCTCTTTCTCCACTGCGACCGCATCCACGATATCGCGGCCTACCGTAACTACGTCCGCAACGATCACACGCGGATAAAGTCCGTCCGCACCACGATCACCGGCACCATCGTCGAGCCGGCCGCCCCGCCCTGGTCTCCCGAGGCCCAGGCGATCATCGACGCGGCGGGCCTTGAGCCCGAATACCGCGACATCCGGCCGGTCGATCCTTAAAAGAACCGAAGCATGCAGGCATTGTGGAAAACGAACTGGCCGCAGACGCGGCGGCGTTTCATCGACTGGTGGCAGCGCAAGGGGCTCATCCTGGCGAGCTGGGGCACGGGCCTTGAGCACGACGGTCCGCCCCATGACCCCGGGGCCGCCCCGCCGCCGCCCGTCGATTGGGTGCGGTACCACACCGACCCCGACATCGTCGCCCGGCGGCTGCGCTATGAGATGTCGCACAAGGTCTGGCCCGCCGACGTTCTGCCCGCCGCCTGGCCGGAGATCGGGACCGTTTCGCTGGCCCCCTGCCTGGGCGCCGAGGCGGTCTATGCCGAGGGCAACATCTGGTACCGGCCCTGCATCGCCGACCCCGCAGCCCATCCGCCTCTGCGCTTCGATCCGGACCATCCCGCGTTTCGGACGCTTGCCGCCGTCGTCCGCCGCAGCGTGGAGGCAAGCGGCGGCAACTACCTCATCGGCATGCCCGCCGTCATTTCCAACCTCGACGTTCTTGCCGAGCTTCGCGGTATTCAGAACCTGCTCCTCGACATGATCGAACGCCCGGAATGGGTGCACGAAAAGCTGCAGGAGATCGAGACCGCTTACCGCCTCGCCTTCGACGCTCTCTATGATCTCATCAAGACTCCCGACGGCGGCATGGCCTTCGGCTACTTTATGCTGTGGGGGCCCGGCCGCACCGGGCTGCTCCAGTGCGATGCCGCCGCCCTGTTCTCGCCGGCCATGTTCGAGCAGTTCGTCGTCCCGTATCTGCGCCGGAGCGTCGAGTTTCTCGACTATTCCATGTTCCACGTGGACGGCCATCAGGCGCTGGTCCACGTCGATTGCCTGCTCGACCTCGAGGGTCTCGACGCCATCGAATGGACCCCCGACCCGCAGGTTCCTCCCGGCGGCTCGCCACACTGGTACGACCTCTACCAACGGATCCTCGCCGCCCGAAAGGCCGTCTGGGTCGCCAACATCGACACCGAGGATGTCGTGCCCCTTCTCGACGCCATCGGCGGCCAGGGCGTCTATCTCAACGTAACCACCGCCCGCGGCAATCCCCTACGCCCCGCCGACCTCGAAAACCTCGCTCTCCAACTCGAACAATATCGATAAAAGTCGGCATACTCGAACAGGTACTCGTAAATGGCGCTTTCAGCGTAACCTACAATATTAGGCTATAATCAATTAATATTTCCCAGAATATTTACGTAGCAGTTTGTTTTCTTGCAACGAACATTATATCTCTATATTTCTTTTTTTTTTGTTACTTCCTTTAGAGAATACAGATTCAGTATAATCTGAATATATATCTTCTACAGACAATTTATAGTGATTTAACAATTCCTGAATGTGGCGCTCCGATAAATCTTTGAAATCTACTTCTTTGAACTGTTCAGTAAATTTCTCAACTTGACTGACTTTTTTCATAGTTTTTATGCGGCGATGAGCAGCCGGCCGAGCTCTTTGACAATTTGCGTTCCACTGGACAACGTCTTGAGATGGTCGGTCAGATCTTCCCAGACGATACG
>JBNRMP010000088.1:0-45365 GCA_050309685.1 Anaerohalosphaeraceae bacterium | reverse complement strand
AAACCGCATTTTCAGCCCAATTTCGCCGTTTTGCCTTTAATTTTTGCTTTTTTTGTCCCCGACAGGGCCAAATGGCATGTATTAGGATTAAATCAGCCCGGCGAAGCCGCCCTCAATTTTGCTATTTTATCTTTGATTTTTACTTTCCCCTCCCCCTCAACTCACAGCGCACACTTCACACCACATTCCTCATTCTACATTCCCCTACAACTCAAAACTCAGAACTCAAAACTTTCAATTGTAAATCATCGCGTCGTCGGCGCGGGAGAATTCGAAGGGTTTTTTGGCGACGGAGAAGGGGCGGTGTTTGCCGATGCTGTTGAGCAGGCCCAGGGCGATGAAGGAGGACAGGAGGCTTGATCCGCCGTAGGAGACGAAGGGGAGGGTCAGGCCGGTGATGGGCATAAGGCCGAGGGTCATGGAGGTGGTGATGAGGGCCTGGGTGGCGAACATGGAGGTGATGCCGACGGCGACGAGCCGGCCGAAGGGGTCGGTGTTGCGGTAGGCGATCTCCATGCCGCAGCCGACGAGGAGGGCATAGAGGCCCAGGGTGGCCAGGCAGCCGGCGAGGCCGAACTGGTGGGCGATGAGGGCGAAGATGAAGTCGTTGTGCTTTTCGGGCAGCGAGAAGAAGTCGTCCTGGAGGTACGGCCCGCGGGCAAAGCCGTAGCCGGTGAGCCCGCCGGAGGCGACGGCCTGCTTGGAGTGCAGGAGCTGAAAGCCCTCGCGCCGCCGCCACTCGTAGATCCGCTCGGGGCGGCCGACGAGCAGCCGGGCGATACGCGGGTGGTCGTGAGCCGCCCGGTAGATCCGCTCGTTCTGGAGGAGGACGCTGGAGATCCGCATCCGCTGGTAGTCCTTCATGGACAGCCACAGGAACGGGCTCGACAGCGCCGCCAGCAGGAGGACGAGCACGAGGTGTTTGACGCGGGCGCCGGCGGCGAAGAGCATGGCGAAAAGGATGGGCATAAAGAGGATCACGGTGCCCAGGTCCGGCTCGAGGATGATGAGGACCATCGCCAGCAGCGTCAGGGCGAAGGGGCCGACGAGCCCGGCGAGCGTGCGGTAGTTCTTGCGGAAGCGGAGGTAATAGGCCAGCGCGAGGATGTAGGCGATTTTGCAGAACTCGGAGGGCTGGATCTGGAAGAGGGTGCGCGAGCCGAGCTTGACCTGGATCCAGCAGTAGGCGCCGTTGCGGGCCTCCATGAAGGGGATGGAGAGGCCGAGGCGCGAGTCGGCGAGCTTGGCGGCGATGAGCAGGGCCAGCAGAAAGAGCATGAGGGCGTAGAGGCCATAGGAGCAGGGGCCGAAACGCTGGTAGTCGAAGTAGGTGACCGCGATGAGGGCGACGAGGGCGATGGCGGCGTAGATGAGCTGCTTTTGCCAGTTGCCGCGGTGGGCGTCGGCGAAGCGGTGCGGGCGGGGGGAGGGATTGGCGATTGACGATGGACGATTTTCGATGGAGTTATCGGGGGCGGCAGTTGGGACGGCGGGGTCGGGGTCGGCGATCTCGGTGAGGGCGTCGGGATCGATGGCGGTTGGGACGGACAGGTTGTCGGCGTATCGCAGGTCCGGGGCGGGGTTGCCGGCGGCGTAGATGGTGAGGATGCCCAGGGTGCAGAGGGCCGCCGCCGCCAGAAGCATGGCCAGGCGGGTGACGAAAAGTCGGCCGTGGAACAGTGCTAAGAGCATTTAGTTCGTAGTTCGTAGTTCGCAGTGTTGACGGCGTCCGGTTTCCAGCTTCCAGACTCCAGATTTCAAATTCCAGTCTTTGGCTTCCGGCGCCTGGTCTCCGGGAGCTTGCCCTGATTATCGCGTTTATCGGCAAAAGCTCAATGGGAAAGTTGGGAAAACTTGGGGGAAGGGGAATGGGGAAGCATAGGATGTAGAATGTTGGAATATAGGAATGTAGAAGGGGGGCGGGGCGAAAGAATGGGGTTTTCAGGGCTGAAAAGAGCTACCTTGGGCCTTCGGGCCGCCCCTTTTTGAGGTAAGGCGGGGAGGTTTTGGCGGAAAAGGGCGTTTTCAGGACTGAAAATGACCGCTTTGGCTGTCCTTAATATAAAGCGGGGTTGATTGGTGGTTTGGGGATCGCGGATATCTATTATTGGTTTGGGGGGGCAAAGTGGGGGGTTATCAGGGCTGAAAATAACCATCCCGGCCGTCGGCCGCCCCTCCTTAAACGAAGGCGGGGGGCTGCGGATAGTCCGATAAATTGTTGGCTGGTAAGGTTTTAAGGGAGAAACAGGGGTGTGAAACAGGGCTTTATCGGCGGATTTGGGGATTTGTTCGAGAAAATTTTAAATTTTTCGGGAATTTGCTTGCTTCGAATACGGGGATATTGTAAGATCGACGTTGTATTGGGGAAGAAGTCTTAGGACATATGACCCAACTGGAGGCGTGGTGCAAAAGCCACATCGTTCTTGGGGGAACGACACGAAGAGGAAAGATGCCGCCGGGAGTGGATGGCGGGGTGAAAAGTGAATAATTTTGAATTTTGAATTGTGAATTTTTAATTATTTCAGAACCGGCCGCGGTCCAGTGATCCGCCGGCCGGCCGCAATTCAAAATTAAAAATTAAATCGCGGGAAAACCTTTAGGTGCGTGGCCTAAGGGGTGATGAAATAGAGGATGTAAGAAGAAAGGAACAAGATCATGAAGAAAGTGCTCCCGATTTTGTTAGTGGCCGCCATGGCTGCGCCGCTGTGGGCAGCGGTGGAGATCACGGCGACGGATCTGGGCGACGGCCAGATCCAGCTCGAGTACACCTGCACGGCCGGCGAAGTGGTTCGCGGCATCGCCCTCAAGGTGACGGCCGGCGACGGCGACGGTGTTGACGGCGTTATCAACGATTTTGCCGAGCCCGCCTCGCCCGTTGTCAACGCGTACATCGACTACTACACGACGACCGGTTACGACCTGCTCACACAGGGCCTGGATGACAGAGGCAATGCCCACCCCATCGCCGATCCGGCCGGCCCCGGACCCCTGAGTCTGCCTGCCAATGAGGCGGTGTACTGCGCCGGCTTCCTGGATGAACTGGGCGGCCAGGCGGGCATGCCCGCCAGCGGTGTCCTGGGCACCTTTACGGTTGCCGATGGGTCGGATGCTGACGGCGAGGTCTGCGTGACGATTGCCGAAGACGGCCTGCGCGGCGGCGTGGTCGGCGACAGCGTGACCGAAGTAACAATGCCCGCGGAGATCTGTGTAACGCTGGCTGAGCCGGAATGCGTCAAGGAAACTGCTCCGTTCTATGCGGACTGGGTTGCCTTTGGTAAGCCCGATTGCTGGTGCTATCAGCGGAACTGCCGCGGTGATATCAACGGTACCCGTGAAGGTAATGCTGTGACTGGTTACATCTGGGTTTACACTCAGGACCTGCCGACTTTCCTGGCCGCCTACGGCGTCAAGGAAGCCCCGAAGGGTCCCGGCATCATGAGTGTTACAGACGGTATCTGTGCTGACCTGAACAGGACCCGTGAAGGTAATGCTGTGACTGGTTACATTCGTGTCTACACGCAGGATCTGCCGATTTTCCTGGCGAGCTATGGCGTCAAAGAGCCCACGAAGGGACCTGGTGTTGCGGTTTGCGATATGACAAATTACAATTTCTGGACCAACTAAGTTAAATTAAGCGTGACACACACTTCACACGCGCGAAGTTAACGTTAAAAAAAAGAATTGTTCGAACAAGAAAGAAAGTTGAAAGGAGAACGATGATGAAGAAGTTGTTAGTTTTATCTCTGGTTCTTGGAATGGCCGCTCTGGCTTCTGCTGGATTGTCACTGAACAGTGCGGGAAATGTTGCCACCATCAGCAGTGATAACGATGTTGCTTGGGCAGCTCTTGTAACATGGACCGCCTCGCTGGGTGCTGAAGGCGCTCTGACCCCGGAAAATGCCGCTCTGAGCCTGTCAAAGAATGACAACCTTGGCGTAATGCCCGGGTCTGATTTGGGTTTTGCCGAACTTGGCGATGTACAGGTTATGGATGTCAGCGTTGGTGGCGGTGTTGGTGAGACCATTGTACCCGGTGCTCATTACGTCATCACCCTGCCGGCCGGCATGATGCTCGGCGATACCGATATGGGTCTTGGCCGTATTGATGTCCTTGCTTATGACCTGAGCGGGATTATTGGTTCGGCTTTCGTTACCCCGGAACCGATGACCATGGCTCTGCTGGGTCTGGGCGGTCTGTTCCTGCGTCGCCGCAAATAGTTCAGCGGTGATTCGAACAAGAATCAGAGGCGTTTAACTGACGCGTGAAAAGAGGCGCTCAATCGAGTGCCTCTTTTTTGTTTTAAAAGAAAAGCAAATATGGTAGAATGTATTTTCAGTCTTTAAAACAGGATAGATGAATTTAATGGAGTTTTTATGAGAAATCTGATTTATTCTCTGTTGGTGTTTTCAGTTTTTCTGGCCGGTTGCCAGAAGGAAGAGATATCCCCGCAGAGCGAAGGATTTGATCCGAATATAACAAAGACGATTCTGGCTGGCACGAGTTTGTTTCCAGATGAAATGAAAGGGGTCTGGCGGAATGAAGAACATGGGTGGATGTTCAAGATCGATGAAAACGGCTACTTAACCAAGGTCCGACATATCATAGGACAAGCGGATTTAGCCGCCGGACAGACGACCACCATTCCTTTGGTTAATAACGGAAAAGCGACCCTCATTCCTGGACCATGGTATATACAATACAACGGTGAAACTAAAAACATCGTAATCGAAATCACATTAGAACACTTTGAATATAATTTAGGTAGCGGAAATATGGTCAGCGGTTCCAGTCGGGACCTGTTTATGGGTATGCCGCCGGAACATGGGCAGACAACTTGGAAGGCGGAATGGATCAGCTTTCCTGAGTTTGTTGCGTCCACGGGAGATCAGACCTATCAAGATTATAAACTGCCATTCTACGAAGGAACTGAAGAACAGGGAGAAATCGTTTTTGAAAAGTTAGACCTTGAAGAGCTTAAGAAGTTTTACTGAAGTCAGGGGTATCCGCTTAATAATTAAAATAGCTTTGCCCTTGGCTGTCTGTGCCGGTCATATTTATTTTAATGGTTCTGGTAGAAGGCTGATAAACCCAACCGTGCGGAGTACCTATTGCCATTCCGTCTGTTATTGTACCGCTTTCTACGACATAGAATGTCGAATACCTATTCAATGGGTTCTCAGGGATTTCGGAAAGATATTTTTCAACAATCGTTAGTTGGCTTATCACAAAAACGGATGACGGGATTTGAGTTGGATCGTTTCCAGAGTATCCGGGCGGGATGCCGTTGTGGTCGAGGGCGTAGCGTTCGATGGCTTCGCGGAGGATTCTGAGGTTGTCTTTGGCGGCGGCCTCTTTGGATTGTTTGATGTGGTTCTGGAATTCGGGGAGGACGATGGCGGCGAGGATGCCGAGGACGGCGACGACGATCATGAGTTCAACGAGGGTGAAGGCTCGTTGAATTGAATGTAGAATGTAGAATTTAGAATGTAGAAATTTGACCGCCGCCTGCGGCCGGCGGCTTTCGGCCGGGGGCTTTTGGGGGAACCGGTCGGGGGGAACGGATTGTATGTTGTTTGAATTTGTGGTTCGTGGTTTGTGGTTCGTGACAAGGGGAGAGGGATTCTCCGCTGATTTCAAAGTGCACATTTCAAATTTCAAATTGGTTTTAGTCATAGATTTTCACGGATTCGCACTGATTTCTTTCAACTTTTGTCCTGTTTTACAGAGAATTTCCACGGGGGTGTTATCGGCAGGATCGGGGAAGAGATTAAATAAGAAGTTAGAAGCCAGAAGACAGAAGGCAGAAAGGGCATAAGGGGGTCCGCAAAGTTCTTAATTGAAAATTCATAATTCACAATTCAAAATTAATCTGGTATATTAAGGGGCATGGAAGCATCTACGGATTATGCGGGGCGGTTTGTGCCGCTTTTGGCGGAGGTGCAGCCGCGACTGTACCGGTATATTGTGGGGCTGGTCGGTAATTTTACGGACGGCGATGCGGTAATGCTCCGTACCCGTCGGCGGATGGGGCAGCGATTTGGGGAATACAATCCGCAGACGGATTTTCTTTTGTGGGGGATGCAGATCGCCTATGACTGTATCCTGGAGTACCGCGCGGAGAAGGGCGAGCAGGCGATCTTCAGCGACGCGGCGACGGAGGCACTCAAACGGGAGGCCCTCAACGCGGCCATCTGGGAAAAAATCCCTTTATCAGATCTTAAAAGCTGTATTTTAAGGCTGCCGGAGAAGGACCGCCACCTCATCCGCGCGCGGTATATCGACGGCAAGGCCCTGGAGGAGATCAGCATCGGCTCGATCCGGACAGAACAGGGGGTGATGGCGGCGCTGGCGCGAATCTGCGATGTGCTGCTGGACTGCGTCAAAGGGGCGATGAAATGATTTTTGCCACAGAGGACTCAGAGAGGGGATATAGTTAGAAATAAAAAAAAGATAGAAGGTGAAATATCGGATGTAGAAGATAGAAGTACGTGGAAAAGGAAATTGTACAACTGAATAAACTTGAGCTGCGGGGGTGGATTTATGCAGCGCTGGAGGGGCGGCTCGACGAGGAGGGGCGGGCGCGGCTGAACACGGCGATGCTGGAGTCGGCCGAGGCGCGGGCGTACTATTTCGAGCTGCTGGAGATCTGCCTGACGCTGCGGCAGATCGGGCAGATCAAGGCGTTCCATGACCTGGATGTGAGCGGGGCGGCGGCGCCGGTGGCGCCGCCGATGCCTCAGCGGCCGCCGGAGCGCAGGCCGGTTGAAACGGCGGCGCCTGCGGCCATGCCCGAGCCGGAGAAGGCGCCGCCGGCACGGGTAAACCGCTGGCTGGCGGCCGTGACGGGGATGTTGCTGGTGCTGACGGCGGGCGTGTCTCTGTATTTTGTGCATATCGGGGGCGGCCATGTCCGGCCGGCGGCGGAGCTGGCGGGGGTGTCCCAGGTCCGGTGGACGGGGGCGGCGGCGGAACTGGAGCGGGGGATGGAGCTGCTGCCCGGCCCGCTGCGTCTGGCGGAGGGGACTGCGCGGCTGCGGTTTGCCGGGGGGACCCGGGTGATTATGCAGGCCCCCGCGGAGATTGTTTTGGAAGGGAGCGAGCGTCTGCTGCTGCGGCGGGGACGGCTGACGGTATTTCCGGAGGACGACTTTGGGGTGCGAACGGCGGCGGCAAGCGTGGTGGACTACAGCCGCTCGGAGGGGGAGGACTTTATGAGCACGGTTTATGGGATCACGGCGGGGGCCTACGGGCGGACGGAGGTGCATGTGCTGGAGGGCCGTGCGGACCTGCGGAGCGGCTCGGACCTGCTGCGGTTCGAGGCGCATCGACTGCTGGAGGCGGGCGAGGCGGCCGTCGCGGATGAACACGGACGGATAACGCAGGCGAGTTTCCGGGGGGCGTTGTATCCGATGACGCTGCCGGCGGAGGAGAGCTTCGGCGTGCCGGGCCGTCGGGTGGATGTGGCGGGACTGGCGACGGGGGGCAGCGGGTTCGGCCAGCGGCGGAGCAATGCGGCGATCAACCCGCTCAGCGGGGAATCCGTCACGCTGGAGAATACGTGGGAGGTGTGGATCGGACAGCAGGGGCCGGTCGAGGGGGAGATGTTTCACCCGGTGCAGACGACGGCGTTTGTGGACGGGGTGTTTGTGGTCGGTCGGGGGGCCGGGCCGCTGACGGTCAGCAGTACGGGGGTGCAGATGAACCGGCCGGTCTCCGACGGATCGTACGGGATGATGATCGTGACGGACCATTCGTGGACGCAGAAGCCGTGGAAGCTCGGCGAGGGCGTCTATGGGACGGAGAGGCGGCCGGGGATCCTGGTGCATGCCAACGCGGGGATCACGTTTGACCTGGCGGCGCTGCGGGAGTCGCTGACGGATGTGGAGCCGGCGGGCTTTCATGCGATGTGCGGAATCCCGGAAATCGAGCCGGCCGCTTCGGACGGAAAGCAGGTCGATGCGGAACTGAGGGTGCTGGTGGACGGGCGGGAGGTATTTCGACAGATGATCCGGCACAGGCAGGCGGGGGCGTATGAAGCGAATGTCAAGCTGACGCCGGAGGATCGGTTTTTAACGCTGATGTGCACCAGCGGCACGGACGGCAGCAACGTGGGTGACTGGGGGGTATTCGGCGAGCCGGCGATCGAGCTGGAGCCGTCGCAAAAGGCGTCGATGCCGTAGGACGCCGGCGGCGGTCCGCATTCATCGTTGACGCTTTCAGGCCCGCATATAGAGGCCGCCGTTGACGGCGAGGTATTCGCCGTTGATGAACTCGGCGGCCTCGCGGCTGGACAAAAACAGGATGGCTTTGGCGACGTCGTCGGCGGTCCCGTTGCGGCCCAGGGGGGTGTCGGCGGCGACGGCCCGGCGGCGCTCGGGGGTGGAGAAGAGCTCGTGGAAGCGGGTCTCGATGAGGCCGGGGACGACGGTGTTGACGCGGATGCCGTAGGGGGCGAACTCCTTGGCCATGGCGATGGTGAGGGTGTGGACGGCGGCCTTGGCGGCGGCATAGACGCCCGATCCGCCGCCTCCGCCATGATGACCGGCGACGGAGCCGACGTTGACGATGGAGCCGCGGCTTGCCTTGAGGTATTCGAGGGCGTACCGGGTGGCCAGGAAGACGGAGCGGACGTTGGTGGCGAACCGGTCGTCGAACTGCTCGACGCTCATGCCTTCGATGTTTTGGCGTTCGATGAGCGTGCCGGCGTTGTTGATGAGGATGTCGATGCCGCCGGCGCGGGCGGTGAAATCGGCGATGAGCTGCCGCACCTGCCGCTCCTGGCGCATATCGGCCCGGAGCAGGCAGCCGTCGGCATGCTTTCGGACCTCGGCCAGCGTTTGTTCGCCGCCGTCTCGGGTGCGGAAGTAGTGGACGCCGACAAAACTGCCCTGGCGGGCGAAGAGGACGGCTGTCGCCGCCCCGATGCCGCTGCTGGAACCGGTGACGAGTACCCGCTTGTCCTTCAAATCTTCCAAAATCATCGGTTGATCCTCGATATAAAAGATGCAGAATTCGATTGCTTGCCTGTCCCAGTATAGACATTCGGGGCCGCATCTCAAGGGGCATTTCAAAAGATTCGCTTTTGCCGCGGCTGCCGTCAAGGGGCTTGACACAGGGTTGCGATTGTGCTATATTGCTATTAAAGTGTAAAAAGCTATGATTTTGTAGTTTTAAGGAATAAAAGAATTAACTGTTGGTCTTTGGATAATATGGAAAGTATCGAAAGGATCCGTATGTGGGTTATAGAACCTAGTCGTTTTCTGTGCGAGAAGGTTCCGTAGCGCGCCGGTTTTTCCCTTGGGAAGCAAGTACAGCCGGCCGAGACCGGCTTTTTTTATGCGCCCCGGTCCCGGAGGAGCTTTAGAAACGGCGGATGGCAGGACCGTACGACTTTAACCTTATTGCAGGAGGTGCTATGACGAAAAAGGCGATTCACATCACAGACTACGACATGAAGCGGCTGCGCGCTCTTTTGCGGTCATCGGCTCAGTGGTCTCCGGAAGAAAAGGAGCTGGCGGCTGCGCTGAAGGCCAAGCTTGACAGCGCCACCGTGGTACCCCAGAAAGAGGTTCCTCCCTATCTGGTAACCATGAACTGTCATGTCCGGGTGACGGAGATGGAGACGGGTGAGGACCGGGATTTCTGGCTGGCCTACCCGGACGAGGCCGGGCCGGGCGACCATAAGGTTTCCGTGATTTCCGAGGACGGGGTTGCGATCCTGGGTTATAAGGTCGGCGATCAGGTGAAGGCGGCCAAGACCCTTAAACCGCTGCGAATCGCCCGGATCCATTACCAGCCGGAAGATAACCAACACTATCGATTATAGAAGGGATTAATATGCAAAATTCCAAACGGATTTTCATGACGGATTTCGACCTGAAGCGGCTGGATGAAATGCTTTCCGCCTTCGAACCGAGCAAATCGAAAGACAACGCTTATGTCCAACTGCTCAAAAGCGAGATGCAGAAAGCCCGGGTCGTTGCCTCCGAGAAAATTCAGGGCGACGTGGTGACCATGAACAGCCGGGTCCGGCTGGAAGATATGGACAACCATGAGGAGTTTGTTTTCCAGGTGGTGTACCCGTCGGAAGCGGACCTTGAGCAGGGGAAGATCTCCGTCCTGGCCCCGATCGGGACCGCCCTGCTTGGCTACCGGGTGGGGGATGTGGTTTCGTGGCCGGTTCCCGGCGGCCGGCGGAAGTTCAAGATCCGGGAGCTGCTGTACCAGCCGGAAAGGGAAGGCAACTTTTATCATTAGGAACCCGATTATGTTAAAGTCTGTGAATTCAATGGACTTAAGCCGAAGAGAAGGAGACGGGAACTTGAGGGCTTCCGACCGTTTTTTGTCCTGCCTGTATCGCTGTGTTCCGTTCCTGAGAGGATGGATCCGGCGACGTCAGCACCTCCACGGTTTTTTATATAACATTTACCGGGGCAACGAGTCGATTCTCGTCTCGGAGAACGATTACTACCGGCTGTTGAAGGTGCTGGGGGAAGGCAAGAAAAGAAAGGCCGTTAAGCCGAGTCTGCTGACCGCGTTCAAGCATGTGCTGCGGAAGACCGAGGTTCTGCCGGTGCGGCGCGTGCCCCGGGATGTGATTACGATGAATTCCCGGTTTACGGTGCTGACGAAAAGGGAGCGGGTGATCCAGCTCCAACTGGTCTATCCGGAGAAGGCGAACCGGGCCGAGGGCCGGATTTCGATCCTTTCGTGGCTGGGCCTGTGTCTGCTGGGCAAACGCGAGGGCGAGAGGATTCTGAATGGTCTTTCAGTTCAGAAGGTCCTGTACCAGCCGGAAGACTATGATGACTTTCATTTGTGAGAGAAAGGAGCGAGTTTTTCGTCAACCGGCATCCGCGGCGAGAAGATTTGCGGTGTGTTGACCATCATCCAATCCGCGTCGCCGCTACAGGCCGTAGTAGCGGCGACATTCAAGTTCGCGGCCGCGGATGACGCGTTTGTCTTTGAGGGGGCCGGATTCGGCGGTGACGACGGTGCACTGGTCCTGGATGCCGCGGCGCTCGTAGTAAACGACGACCCAGTCGCGGGTCTTGCCGCGCTGGCGGGCGTTGGCGGTGTTGGAGAAGAGGAGGGTGAACTTCCAGTCCTCCCGTTTGGTTTTCAGGATCGGCAGCCAGGCCTCGCGGTCGGGGTTGAAGCGTTTGGGGGCGATTTTGGGCAGCTTATCGATGTTGGCCTTTTCGAGGTACTCTTCGTCAAGGTCGAGGATGAGATCCACGGGGGGCGGCGGAGGCGTTTTGAGGGCGCCGGCGGCCTGGCGCATTTTTCGCCGGGCGGAGCGGCTGAGCAGGCCCGTCAGGGCGACGCGAACGCCCTCAGCGCGGACCGGGCCGATGCCTTCGAGTTTTTCGAGGCGGCCGTCGTGGGCGGCGATCTCCAACTCTTCGAGCGAGGCGATCCCCAGCTTGTCATGGATTCGCTCGGCCAGTTCGCGGCCGATGCCGGGGACCTGAGTGAGGACGTCAATCGGCGAGACCTGACTTTCGAGGGTCTCCCTGAGCCCGAGGCGGCCGGTGGTGACGATCTCCTCGATGGAGCCGGCGAGCCCCTTGCCGATGCCGGGAAGCTCCTCCAAGGCCCGGCGGCCCTGTTTTTGCAGGATTTTGGAGACGGGCTGCTTCATTTGACGCAGGGTTCGGGCGGCCCGGTGGTAGCTCTGGATGCGGTAGGCGTTGGCCTCGGTGACGCTGAGCAGGTCGGCGACATGATCGAACTCATCGGCAATCGTATCGTTGGCAACGGCGGCCTTTGCCATTGGGACCTCCCGTTCCATGCAATGAAACTTGTGAACGATCTTCTACCGTTAGGATACGTTCCGGAAACAACCTGAGACATCAGGTTTTTTCCGGGCCGGATCAGGCGAAAGAGCCGAATAATAAGGTTTGGATCGTGGTGCGGCCGGAAGAAAGGACAGGCGGGACGAGTTCCGGAAATATAGCAGGTCAAATAGGAAAAATCCCTGCTTTGCGGTCGTTTTTTTTCAGTTTACGATTCAAACGGTCCTGCAATCGGATATAATATTGACGAGGTGTATTCGCATACTATGAGAAAAAGCGCTATTATGAGCGAAAAAGAGACAAACCATATCACAGAAGACGTTTCCGATGCGGAACTTCTAAAACGATACCGTGAGGGGGATGAAGCGGCGTTTCGAGAGATCGTAAACCGATATAAGAACTCTCTATATGCCTTTTTGAGGCGGTTTGTCAACCGTCAGGATATCGTGGAGGATGTTTTCCAGGAGACCTTTTTGCAGCTTTATACAAGTCGGGACAGTTTCGATCCGGAACGTCCGCTTCGTCCCTGGCTATTCACCATTGCCGCCAACAAGGCCAAGGATGCCCTCCGCAAAATTCAGCGGCAGTCCTCCATGAGCATGGGCACGCTGGCGGACGCTGGGGAAGTTTCCTTAGATGAGGTGGTAAATATACTGACCTCGTATGAGGAGACGCCCGATGAAGAAATTTCCAAAGACGAGACGGCCCAGCGGGTCAGAGCGATTATAGCGGATATGCCGGAACATTTGCGCGGAATTCTGATTTTGGCGTATTTTGAGCAATTTTCATACAAACATATGGCGGAGATACTTAGTATACCTATTGGAACCGTTAAAAGCCGTCTGCATACGGCTGTTGTTCATTTCATGAAAAAGTGGAAGGCCGCAAATCGGAGTATGAAAAATCCATGAGCAAGTTGACTCCTGAGCAACAGCAGCTTATTTTAGATTTTTACTTTCGTTGCGCATCCGAAGAAGACATCCGCTGCGGGCGCGATTTGATCGCCTCAAATCCAGAGGCATCACGTCTGTATTCCGGCCTTGAAGAGACGCTGGTGCACCTGGACGGCTTGCACGACCCCTGCCCCGATAACCTGGCGGAACTGACGCTTGCACGTTTGAAACTGGCGGCCTCGGCCCGTCAGACGGCTCACTCGAGCAATATGCGGCTGCGTGAGCTTCTTGATGAGGAGCATCGCAAAACAGCTCCCGCCGATTCGGCGAAGCGGCCCGAAGAAAAGAACCTGGGCTTTTTGAGGGCTTTTTTTGAGATCGGGGCCATGGCGGCGGCTGTAGTCCTCGTTTCCGGTCTCCTGTTTCCCACGCTTTCTTCCATGCGGGATCGCAGTAAGCAGGTGACCTGTCAGGCCAATTTCGGCAAGATCGGGCAGGGCCTGATCCACTATGCCGACGATAATAATCGCAATTTTGCCTCTGCGAAGCTTGAGCCCGGGGCACCCTGGTGGAAGATCGGCTATCAAAGCCCTCAGAATCAATCCAACACCCGGTATGTATGGCAATTGGTCCGGCTGGGATATGTGGACGGGAAGGTGTTTGTCTGTCCCGGCCATAAGGAAGCCGTGCCCGTGGCCTACGACGCCTCTACGATGCAGACCCTCCAGGACTTCCCCTGTCGCCTGAACGTCAGTTACAGCTTTATGCTGATGAGTGGCGCCCGGACGCATACCCTGACGAGACGCCGCGTGATTATGAGCGATATGAACCCCGTTTTTGCCCGCATTCCCACCGACCCCTCCATTTACCAGACACTCAACGAATTCGAAAAAGTCTGCCTGGATGAACAGCTTAAACAGTTGATGAGTCCCAATCACCGGAACCGGGGGCAGAACGTTCTTTTCTGCGACGGAAGCGTAGAGTTTTTGAAGGATCGGCAATATCAGAATGACGATATTTTCACGATTCGCAATGTGCTGGAATATACCGGCCGCGAAGCTCCCGTGGATGCGGATGATGTCTTTTTAGTTCCCTGAGTTTTCTTCGGCCCGACCGGCTCGCAGGCAGTGTCGTGCGTTGTTTTGGAGTTTTTCAAGGCCGATTCGCCGAATGCAGGAATCGCCGAAAAAATTGTGAAAGGTAGTCTGATCCCAGGAAAGAATGTCCCTGGGATTTATTTTTTTGCGGGTCAGGTCGGCCCGGAAGACGGGACTGGGCGGCGGTGCGTTTTGGGTGTAGGGACAGGCCAGCAGGCATTCATCGCAGCCGAAGAGCCAGTCGGACGGGGGCTGCGGGAACTTCGGGTCCGTTGAATCGTATTGAGTGAGGCCGCTTATGCAGCGGCGGGCATCGAGAAGGCCGTCGGGTCGAAGGGCTCCGGTCGGGCAGGCCCGGATGCAGCGGTCGCAGGCGCCGCAGCCGGCGGTTTGAAGCGGCCGGTCCGGCGCAAGGTCGAGTGTGGTGATTAGCTCTCCCAGCAGGATTGCGCCGCCGTACTTCGGGTGGATCAGGAGGCGGTTGCGGCCGATAAAGCCCAGCCCGGCCCGTTGGGCAAGGGCCTTTTCGGCGAGCGGGACGGAATCGACGGCGATTTTGAATCTCCATGTTGCGGACTTTGGAAGCCGGCTTTCGATGAAGGCCGCCAGCGCGTAAAGGCGTTCTTTGATGAACGGATGATAATCCTCATAATGGGCGTAGCTTGCGATTTTGGCGGGTCCGGCGGTTTGGGCGGCGAGCGTCTCGTAACGGAGGCCGACGCAGATGACCGAGCGGGCGTTTTCGAGCAGGGCGGCGGGATTGAAGCGTTTGTCGATGTGGTTATGCATGTAATGGAGCGGCCCGCAAAGGCCCTCGGCAAGCCACGTTTGGAGACGGTCGAGATGACTTTGATCGATCGGATCGGCGGTGGTGATGCCGGCGAGGTCGAAACCGAGCTCATTGGCCCTGAATTTGATGCGGTGTTCAAGTTCCATGGATTATCAGAATAGGTTAAAGTGGATATTGCCGTAGTGTCGATCTAAATAGTCTGGAATCCTTTTCTTGAAAAGAAAACCGATTTCGATTATATAGAGAATTTTCTCTTTGGGTTCGTGCATTATAGGAAAAGAGAGGTCGATAGTAAATGTTGGAAAAAAGTGAGTTAAAGACAGCGATTGTCGAGCTGGAGGCCCGGATTGAACAGATCCGGGACTGGCTTTGACCTGCCTTCGAGAATATCCCTTCGCACCGAGTTGGAGGCCGAGATGTCGCGGCCGGGCTTCTGGGACAACCCGGAGACGGCTCGCACCGTCGTTACCAATCTCAGCGCCGTCAAATCCGTGATCGATCCGGTGGAGGAGGTGCGCCGGGAGATTGCGGACCTGCACGAACTGTTTGAGCTGGCGGCCGAGGAAGATGACGCCGGGACGCTGGAATCGATCAGCGCGGACGTCGAGCGGCTGAGTCGGCGGTGCGACAAGATCGAGATCACCGGGATGCTCAGCGGCCCGGATGACATGCGAAGCTGCTTCTTCAGCATTCACGCAGGGGCCGGCGGGACGGAGAGCTGCGACTGGGCGAGCATGCTGCTGCGGATGTACACGCGGTATTTCGAGGAGAACGGCTACAAGTACGAGGAGATGGACCTGACGCCGGGCGAAGAGGCGGGGATCCGTTCGGTGACGCTGCGGGTGACCGGACCGTTTGCGTTCGGCAAGCTCTCGTGCGAGACGGGCGTGCACCGGCTGGTGCGGATCAGCCCGTTTGACGCCAACGCGCGGCGGCATACGAGCTTTGCGGCGGTGGATGTGATCCCCGAGTACGATGAGGACGTGGAGATCGAGATCCGGGATGAGGACCTGCGGGTGGATACGTATCGGGCCGGCGGGGCGGGCGGTCAGCACGTTAACAAGACCAGCTCGGCCGTGCGGATTACGCACCTGCCGACGGGGATCGTGGTGCAGTGTCAGAACGACCGCAGCCAGCACAAGAACCGGGCGGAGGCGATGCGGATGCTCAAGAGCCGTCTGTATATGCTCGAACAGCAGAAGCGCGACGAGGAGATGGCCAAGCTCTACAGCAGCAAAGGGCAGATTGCCTGGGGCAGCCAGATTCGCAGCTACGTGCTTCAGCCGTACCAGATGGTCAAGGACCACCGGACCGACCACCAGACGGGCAACGTGACGGCGGTGCTGGACGGGGAGATCGAGGAGTTTATCGACAGCTACCTGCGGCAGCGGGCGGGAAAGAAAAACAAAGAAGACGGAAGACAGAAGTTAGAAGCGAACGGGAATAACAACAAGCGGCGGGAATACGAGAAAGCGGGATATGAAAAAAATGATGGAGATTTCGGCGTCGGCGGTGAAGGGAGAGCCGTTGTCGATCAAGACGGACCTGCTGGCGCTGGGGATGTTTGAGGGCAAGGGGCTGCCGGATTCGCTGAAGGCCGCGGATGAGCGGCTGGAGGGGGCGCTGGCGGCGGCGGTGCGGCTCAACGACTTTACCGGCAAGGCGGGGACAAGCGTGCTGTTTTACAGCCCCCGGGCGGCGGCCCGGCGCGTGCTGCTGATCGGCCTGGGGGATCGGAAGAAGGCCGGCGCGGACCAACTTCGCCGGGCGGCTGCACTGGCGGCATCGAAGGCGGCGGACCTGAAGGCGGCCCACCTGACGACGGCCCTGCACGGGGAGTTTCTTTCAAAAGATCTGACCGCCGAGGCGGCGGGCAAGGCGGTTGCGGAGGGCCTGCTGTTCGGCGGCTACCGATACGATGAATATATGAACTCCGAGGAGAACGGCGCGGACAGAGGGCCGGCGAGGATCAGGGCGGTCGTCGCGTATGCCTCGGAGGCGCAGACGCGGGCACTGAGGCGGGGGGTCGCGGCGGGACAGATTTTGGGGCGAGCGCAGAACTATGCCCGCACGCTGGCCAACCGGCCCCCCAATGCGGTTACGCCGGCGACCTTGGCGGCGGAGGCGAAGGCGCTGGCCCGGAGCTATGCCTCGCTCAAGTGCACGGTGTTCAGGGAGCGGGAACTTCGCGAGAAGAAGATGGGCGGCATCCTGGCGGCCGGGCAGGGCTCGGCGAACGGGCCGCGGCTGATCGTGCTGAAATACACGCCTGCGGGCAGGCCGAAGGGGTCGCCGATCGCGCTGGTCGGCAAGGCGATCACGTTTGACTCCGGCGGCATCAGTCTCAAGCCAAGCGAGGGGATGCAGGACATGAAGTTTGACATGTCCGGCGGGGTGGCCGTGCTGGGGGCGATGCAGGCGCTTGCCCAGCTTGAACCGAAGTCGGTCGTCTATGGGCTGATCCCCTCGGCGGAGAATATGCCCGGCGGAAAGAGCTGGCGGCCGGGCGACATCGTGACGACCTACGGCGGCAAGACGGTGGAGATTTTGAGTACGGACGCGGAGGGGCGGCTGATCCTCTGCGATGCGCTGCACTACGCCGCGACGGACCTGGGGTGCAGCCCGGTGGTGGACATTGCGACGCTCACCGGGGCGTGTGTGGTGGCGATCGGGACGAAGCGGGCCGGACTGATGGGCAACGACGACGGGCTGATCGAGGCGCTCCAGGCGGCGTCCAAGCGGACGGGCGAGCGGGTGTGGTGTTTGCCCTGCGACGATGAGTACGTCGAGGCGGTAAAGAGCCGAATCGCGGATTTGAAGAATACGGGCGGCAAGTGGGCCGGGGCGTGCACGGCGGCGGCGTTTCTGAGCCGGTTTGTCGGCAAGGCCCGGTGGGCCCATATCGATATGGCGGGCGTGGGCGTATGGGGCGCGGGCGACAAGGATGCGCCCGGGTCCATCGGCTTTGGCGTGCGTCTGCTGAGCGAATTCGTAATGAACCGATAAGAGAACCGAAATGAGAAAGGATCGTGTCATGGGAAGACTGGTTGGAATGGCGGTTGTCGGCTTGGGGTTTTTGCTGGCGGCGGGTTGCGAGTGCGCATGCGTGAAGAAGGCCTGCGTGGTGCCTGAGCGTATAAGAGAAGAGATCACGGTAAACACGGTGTCTGCGGAAAGCCCGTCGGTCGAAAGAGTCCACGTTAAAAATCAAATATAGGAAATGCAAAATCCGCCGGAGGCGGATGGATTTTTTACAATGGAAAACGGAAAACAACCGGTTGATTTGAAACGGATCGAACGGGCGGTCCGGGAGATTCTGGAGGCGGTCGGCGAGGACCCGGATCGGGAAGGGCTGCGCGAGACGCCCTGCCGGGTGGCGCGGATGTACGCGGAACTGCTGGAGGGGATGCAGCATGAGCCGAACGATTACCTCAAGAGCGTCTTTCATGAGAAGTACGATGAGATCGTGCTGCTGCGCGACATTCCGTTCAGCAGCACCTGCGAGCATCATCTGATGCCGTTTCTCGGCAAGGCGCATGTGGCGTACCTGCCCAACGGCAAGGTGCTGGGCGTCAGCAAGTTGGCGCGGATCGTGGAGACGTTCGCGCGGCGGCTCCAGGTGCAGGAGCGGCTGACGGAGCAGATTGCCGACTTCCTGATGAAGAACCTGCAACCGGCGGGCGTGGCGGTCGTAATCGAGGCCGGGCATAGCTGCATGACGGTGCGGGGCATCCGCAAGCCGGGCTCCGTGATGGTGACCAGCGCGCTGCGGGGGATCTTCAAGCGGGACCCGCGCAGCCGTGCGGAGGTGCTGGCCCTGATGCGGCCGAACGGCCATTAGCCGTCAACAGTTAACCGGTAACCGGTAATGGGTAACAGGAATCTGATGTATAAATTGTACCGTGAAGTCCGGTTTTCAGTAAATCCGTTCGGAGCGGTCTCCGAGGCGGGGGCCAATTCGTATGCCTCGAAGCCCTGCGGCGACGGGTTGAGCTTGTATCTGTCGCTGGGGGTGGAACTGACCGGGCCGGTCGAGCCGTCCACGGGATTTGTGGTGAACGTCTCCGAGATCGACCGGCAGGTGCGAAGGGGCGTGATCCCGGATTTTTCCGAGCATATCCGGGGCCTGTGCCGACTGCAGGCCCCGATGCGGTTTGCCGAACTGGCGGGGCTGCTGCAGGCGGCGAGCCGAAATCTGGCACCGCATTTTCCTTTTGCCTCCCTGAGCCGGCTGGTGCTGAGTCTGAACCCCTTTCGTTCATTAACCTTTTTGCCGGAGGATCCTACCGTGCTGCTCTACAGTGAAAAATTCGAGTTTGCCGCCATGCACCGGCTGTGGAACGACCGGTTCAGCGAAGAGGAGAACTTCGAACGGTTCGGCCAGTGCGCCAATCCCAACGGGCACGGGCACAACTATGTGCTGGAGGTAAGCGTAGAGATAGAACCGCAGATGGAAAAGGAGGGGTGGATCGCCGGGTTCGAGCGGGTTGTCAAGAACGAGTTTGTTGATAAAGTGGACCATAAGAATCTCAATATGGATGTCCCGGAGTTTCAAATGCAGAACCCGACCGTAGAGAATATCACCCGGGCGGCCTGGGACAGTCTGAAGGGCAAATTCCCGTCCGGTCGGCTCCGGCGAGTGAAGGTGTGGGAGAACGACCGAACCTGCTGTACGGTGGAAGGTTGAGAAGAAGTTAGAAGATAGAAGAGTGCGGTTTTTCATTGATTCCGAATCCCTGTTTTACCGATACTTAGATTAGATTTAAGGCCGGAGAGCGGGCCGGCGGCGAGGTCCGAAACAGGGCTTCGCTGCGGCGGCGGGCCGGCGGCGGTTAAGTGATTTTCTTCAAAGAAGTTATGAACCCAAACGGTTCGCTTTTTGGGCGCAACCGACGGGGACGGAGTACAGCCGGAGACCGATAAAATCCCCTACCAGCCATCGCCAATAAGGTTGATGATTGCATCACGAGAAGGCGAAGCCGGACTGTGCCGCCCGCTTAACAATGACTAAAGTGTTTATAATGGATATATTTAGATGATTATACGTACCAGGGCCTATCCGCGGGTGGGGCTGATCGGCAACCCCTCCGACGGTTACTTCGGTAAGACGATCTCGTTTGCGTTTACGAACTTCTGCGCGGAGGTGGTGCTCTATGAGAGCCCGGAGCTGGAGATCCTGCCGGCCCAGAAGGACCGGTCGCTGTTCGGAAGCATCCGCGAACTGGTTCGGGACGTGAAGCTGCACGGCTATTACGGGGGCATCCGGCTGCTCAAGGCGACGGTCAAGCGGTTCTACGATTACTGTCGGGACCGCGAGATCGAACTGCACGACAAGAATTTTACGATCCGCTACGACTCCGATATTCCGCACAGCGTGGGGCTGGCCGGCTCAAGCGCGATTATCACGGCGTGCCTGCGGGCGCTGATGACCTTTTACGGCGTCTCCATTCCCAAGCCGGCCCAGGCCAACCTGGTGCTCAGCGCGGAGACGGATGAACTGGGAATCGCGGCGGGGCTTCAGGACCGGGTGATCCAGGTTTATGAGGGGCTGGTGTATATGGACTTCAATCGGGCGCTGATGGAGCGGCAGGGCTTCGGCGGCTACGAGGAACTGGACCCGGGGCTGCTGCCGAAGCTGTATGTGGCGTACCACAACGAACTAAGCGAGCCGACGGAGGTCTTTCACAACGATATTCGCGGGCGGTTCAACCGGGGCGACCCTGAGATCATCGAGGCCATGGCGTACTGGGCGGACCTGACCGATCAGTTTCGGACGGCCCTGTTCGAGGGGGATGTCGGGCGGATGGCGGCCCTGATCAACGCCAACTTCGATAAGCGGCGCTCGATCTACCGGATCAGCGAGGACAACCTGCGGATGGTGGATACGGCGAGGAGCACGGGGGCCAGCGCCAAGTTCACGGGGTCGGGCGGGGCCATCGTCGGGACCTATGAGGATGAGGAGATGTTCAAACGGCTTAAGAAAGAGCTGGGCAAACTGAAGATCTGCGTGATCAAACCGAAGATTGCGCCGGCGAAGAGGAGCGGGGTATGATTCGAAAGGCGGTGATCCCGGCGGCGGGATTCGGGACGCGGTTTTTGCCGGCGACCAAGTCGCAGCCCAAGGAGATGCTGCCGATTGTGGATACGCCGGTGATCCAGTACGTCGTCGAGGAGGCGGTGGCGGCGGGGATCACGGACATCCTGATGGTGATCGGCAAGGGCAAGCGGGCGATTGAGGAGCACTTCGACCGCAGCTTTCAGCTTGAGGCACAGCTCCGGGACAAGGGCCGCCTGGAGGAACTGGAGCGGATGCGGCGGATCTCCGAGCTGGCGGACATCCATTTCGTCTGGCAGAAGGAGATGAAGGGGCTCGGCGACGCGATTTACTGCAGCCGGTTTCATGTCAACGGCGAGCCGTTCGCGGTGCTGCTGGGCGATACGCTGATCGACAGCCCGCGGCCGGCGGTCGGCCAGCTCCTGCACGACTGGGAGCGGTACGGCGAGTCGGTGGTGCTGCTGGAGGAAGTGGATCGCGAGCGGGTAAGCCGCTACGGGGTGATCGACGGCCGGGAGATCGAGGAAGGGCTGTTTCGCGTGCACGACTTCGTGGAGAAGCCGTCGCGGGAGGAGGCACCGTCCAACCTGGCGATTGCCAGCCGGTATATTTTCACGCCGGGCATCTTCGAGTACATCGAACGGACGGGACCGGGCAAGGGCGGGGAGATCCAGATCACGGACGCGATGCGGCTGATGGTGAGGGACCATGCGATGTACGGCCGGCGGCTGGAGGGGCGGCGGTGCGACATCGGCAACAAGGAGGGATTTATCAAGACGAACCTGGAATTTGCGCTTAAGCGGGACGATATGGCCGACGATCTGCGGGCCTATCTCAAGGGGCTGGCGAAGAAGCTGTGAGGTGCGAAACCCGCAACCGTCGAAACGGCGACGGCTGGAATCCTGTGCGGGTTTCTTCATTTTTGCAAAAGACGATGCAAAGGTAATCATAACGATGAAGGCATTGGTGACCGGGGCGGCGGGATTCATCGGGTCGCATCTCTGCGAGCGGCTGATCGGACAGGGGTGGACCGTGGCGGGGCTGGATAACTTCGACCCATTCTACGACCCGGCGATCAAGCGGCGCAACGTGGAGGCGTTGAGTCGCTCGGATCGGTTTACGCTGATTGAGGGGGATATCCGGGACGCGGCATGCGTCGCGTCGATCCTTGGAAGGGAGCCGGTGTCGGTCATTGTGCACCTGGCGGCAAAGGCGGGCGTGCGGCCGTCGATTGAAGACCCGGCGGGCTATGCGGATGTGAACGTCAACGGGACGGTGACCCTGCTGGAGGCGGCGAGGAAGTACGGCATTCGGCGATTCGTGTTCGCCTCCAGTTCGAGCGTGTACGGCAACAACGAGAAGGCGCCGTTTTCGGAGACGGACAATGTGGATCATCCGATCTCGCCCTACGCGGCGACGAAGAAGGCGGGCGAGCTGATCGGTTATACGTACAGCCGCCTGTACGGCATGGATGTAACGTGCCTGCGGCTCTTTACGGTGTACGGTCCGCGGCAGCGGCCGGACCTGGCGATCCACAAGTTTACCCGGCTGATCGAGGCGGGCGAGCCGATTCCCGTTTTCGGCGACGGGTCCATGCGGCGGGATTTTACGTACATCGACGATATCATCGACGGGATGACGGTCGCGATGGAGCGATGCAGGGGATACCGGATTTACAATCTCGGCGAGTCGCGGCCGGTGCGGCTGGATGCGCTGATCGGGGAACTTGAGAAGGCGCTGGGGAAAAAGGCGATTCTGAACCGCCTGCCGGAACAGCCAGGCGATGTGAAGCAGACCTATGCGGATGTGAGCCGGGCGGCGGCCGAGCTGGGGTATGAGCCGAAGACGCCGATTGAAGTCGGCCTGGAGCGGTTTGTGAAGTGGATGAGAGAGCAATCAAAGCAGCCGCGGATTTTTGGCACGGATTAACGCAGGTTTTGAATGATGAAGAAAGCAATCATTACGGGGATTACGGGGCAGGACGGGTCGTATTTGACGGAACTGCTGCTGTCGAAGGGATATGAGGTTTACGGGATCGTGCGGCGAAGCTCGACGTTCGGGACGGACCGGATCGATCATCTGTATCAGGACCCGCACCACCAGCCGCCGCTCAAACTCATCTACGGCGACCTGACGGATGGGGGCAACCTGTCGGCGATTCTCAGTGAGGTTCAGCCGGATGAGGTTTATAACCTCGGCGCCCAGAGCCATGTACGGGTGAGCTTCGATCAGCCGATCTACACGGCCAACGTGGACGGGCTGGGGACGCTGCGGCTGCTGGAGGCGCTGCGGATGATGAAGAAGCCGCCGCGGTTCTACCAGGCCTCCAGCAGCGAGATGTTTGGTAAAGTGGTTGAGACGCCGCAGACGGAGAAGACGCCGTTTTACCCGCGCAGTCCCTACGGCTGCGCCAAAGTATATAGTTTCTGGCAGACGGTCAACTACCGGGAGGCCTACGGGCTTTTCGCGTGCAACGGCATCCTGTTCAACCACGAGTCGCCTCGGCGGGGCGAGACGTTTGTGACCCGCAAGATCACGCGGGCGGCGACGCGGATCAAGCTGGGGCTCCAGAACAAGCTGTACCTGGGCAACCTGGATGCGAAGCGTGACTGGGGTTTTGCGGGGGACTATGTGGAGGCGATGTGGCTGATGCTCCAGCAGGAGGAGCCGGGGGATTATGTGGTGGCGACGGGGGAGACGCACTCGGTGCGGGAGTTTCTGGATGAGGTGTTCGGCTATCTGGACCTGGACTGGAAAGAGTATGTGGAGATTGATCCGCGGTACTACCGTCCGACGGAGGTGGACCTGCTGCTGGGGGATGCGTCGAAGGCCCGCCGGGAGCTCGGGTGGGAGCCGAAGATAACGTTCAAGGCGCTGGCGCGAATGATGACGGAGGCGGATCTGAAGATCGCCGAGCGTGAAAAGGTTGTTCGGGATCATGTGAATGGAAAGCGGTCGAGATGAGCGGTTTCTTTGAAAATAAGCGAGTGGTCGTAACCGGCGGGGCGGGGTTTCTGGGGCGGTATGTGCTCGACGGACTCAAGGCGCGGGGCTGTCGGGAGATTCTCGTGCCGGTGATTGAGGAATACGATCTGGTGAAGATGGAGGATATCGTCCGGATGTACGAGACGATGCGGCCGGATATCGTGATCCACCTGGCGGCCGTCGTGGGGGGGATCGGGGCCAACCGCGAGCATCCGGGCAAGTTCTTCTATGAGAATCTGATGATGGGCGTTCAGCTTATCGAGCAGGGGCGGCTCTATGGGCTGGAGAAGTTCGTTGCCATCGGGACGATCTGCGCGTATCCGAAGTTTACGCCGGTGCCGTTTAAGGAGGAGGACCTCTGGAACGGCTACCCGGAGGAGACGAATGCTCCGTACGGACTGGCCAAGAAGATGCTGCTGGTGCAGTCGCAGGCCTATCGGCAGGAGTACGGGTTTAACTCGATCTTTCTGCTGCCGGTGAACCTGTACGGGCCGGGGGACAACTTCGATCCGGCGTCGAGTCATGTGATCCCGGCGCTGATTAAAAAGTGCGTCGATGCGATGGAGGAGGGGAAGGACTTTATCGAATGCTGGGGGACGGGCAGCGCGTCGCGGGAGTTTATCTATGCGGCGGACGCGGCGGAGGGGATCCTGCTGGCGACGGAGCATTACAACGAGTCCGAGCCGGTGAACATCGGCGCGGGCTTTGAGATTACGATCAGGGAACTGACGGAGCGAATCGCGAAGCTGACGGGCTTTGGCGGCGAGATCCGCTGGGACCCGACGAAGCCGGACGGTCAGCCGCGGCGACGGCTGGATACGAGCCGGGCGAAGGAGAAGTTCGGCTTTACGGCCAAAACCGACTTCGAGACGGGCCTGAAAAAGACCATCGAGTGGTATCGGGCCAACAGGCGAGTTTGATCCTGGAATATTTTTCTGTATCCTCTGCGGCTGATTGAAATGAACAAGACATTTGCGTTGATCGGAGCGTGCGGATATATCGCACCGCGGCATTTGCTGGCGATCCGCGATACGGGCAACACGCTGGTTGCGGCGCTGGACAAAAACGACTCGGCGGGGGTGATGGATGCGTACTTTCCGGAGGCCCACTTCTTTACCGAGTTTGAGCGGTTCGACCGGCACATGGAGAAGCTTCGCCGCAAGGGCGAGCGGGTGGACTATGTCTCGATCTGTTCGCCCAACTACCTGCACGATGCGCACGTGCGGTTTGCTTTGCGGATCGGGGCGGACGCGATCTGCGAGAAGCCGCTGGTGATCAACCCGTGGAACGCGGCGGCCCTGGGGGAGATCGAGGCGGAGGCGGGTCGGCGGATCTGGACGATCCTCCAGCTTCGCCTGCACCCGGCGATTGTTGCGCTGAAGAAGAAGGTGGATGAGGGGCCGGCTGACAAGGTCTATGATGTGGATCTGAGCTATATCACCTCGCGCGGGCGGTGGTACCATGTCTCATGGAAGGGCGATGAGGCCAAGTCCGGCGGCATTGCGACGAATATCGGCATTCACTTTTTCGACATGCTCGCCTGGATCTTCGGGGCGGTCCGGTTGAATATCGTGCACCTGTACGAGAAGGACAAGGCGGCCGGGTATCTTGAGCTCGATAAGGCGCGGGTGCGCTGGTTTTTGTCGGTGGACCGCCGCGACCTGCCGGTCGTCATTGCGGCGGATAAGCCGCAGACGTATCGTTCCATCCGGATCGACGGCGAGGAGGTCGAGTTTTCGGCGGGCTTTACCGATCTGCACACCCGGAGCTATGAGAAGATTCTTGCCGGCGAGGGCTTTTGCTGGCGCGAGACGCTGCCCTCGCTGGAGATTGTTTATGCGATTCGCACGAGCACGCCGACCGGCTGCAAGGGCGAGTTCCATCCGCTTTTAATCAAGATAAAAGACCATGACTGAACCGGTTTCTTACTATGCCCATCCGACGGCGGTGGTCGATCAGCCCTGCACGATCGGGGCGGGGACGAAGATCTGGCACTTTTGCCACATCTGCGCGGGGGCGCAGATCGGCCCGGAGTGCAGTTTCGGGCAGAACGTCTTTGTCGGCGGCGGCGCGGTGATCGGCCGGCGGGTCAAGGTGCAGAACAATGTAAGCATCTACGACGGGGTGGTGCTGGAGGATGAGGTGTTTTTGGGGCCAAGCTGCGTGCTGACGAATATCTCCAATCCCCGCAGCCAGGTGGTGCGTCGGGAGTTGTACGAGACGACTCGTCTTCGGCGGGGGGCGACGGTCGGGGCCAACGCGACTATCGTCTGCGGGACGACGGTCGGTCGGTATGCCTTCGTGGCGGCCGGGGCGGTGGTGACGCGGGATGTGCCGGACTATGCGTTTATGGTCGGCGTGCCGGCGCGGCAAAAGGGCTGGATGAGCCGTCACGGCCACCCGCTGCAAAATCCGGACGCCGAGGGGGTGATGACCTGCCCGGAAAGCGGTTTTCGGTATCGGGAAATCAAGCCGGGCATTTTGCGGTGTTTGGACCTGGATGAGGAGGCCCCACTGCCGACGGACCTGGCGGCGGGAAAAAAATCCTATCGCGATTATAAAAAATCGGTATAATTCGGAAAATTTATACGAGGCCATGGATCAATAATCGGGGATCGATCAATGCAAGTACCTTTGCTGGACTTAAAGGCGCAGTACGCGACGATTAAAGAGGATGTATTACGACAGATTAACGAGGTGCTCGATTCGCAGCGCTGCATCGGCGGTCCGAAGATTGAGGAACTGGAGCGGCAAATTGCCGACCTGAGCGATTGCAAATACGCCGTCGGGGTCTCCAGCGGGACCGACGCTCTACTGGCGAGTCTGATGAGTTTGGGGATCGGCCCCGGCGATGAGGTGATCACGACCCCGTTTACCTTTTTTGCGACAGCCGGGTCCATCGCCCGGGTGGGAGCCAAGCCGGTCTTTGTGGATATCGACCCGGTGACGTACAACATCGATCCGGCCCGGATCGAGGCGGTTGTTACGAATCGCACAAAGGCGATCATGCCGGTCCACTTATTTGGGCAGATGGCGGATATGGACCCGATCATGGAGATTGCCGGTCGGAGCTCGCTGGCGGTGATTGAGGATGCGGCCCAGGCGATTTCCAGCACCTACAAGGGCAAAAAGGCCGGTTCTATAGGTACCTGCGGGTGTTTCAGCTTTTTCCCGAGCAAGAATCTCGGCGGCATCGGCGATGGCGGCATGGTGGTGACCAATGACGAGCGCTTTTACAAGAAGCTTTTCATTATGCGAAACCACGGCAGCGAACCTAAATATTACCACAGTTCCATCGGCGGCAACTTCCGCCTGGACCCGATCCAGGCGGCGGCCCTGCTGGTCAAACTGCCGCACCTGGACTCGTGGTCGCAGTCCCGGCGGAATAACGCGGCCTACTATACCCGAAAGTTTAAGAATACGGTCGTTCAGACGCCGGTCATTTCAAAGGATTGTGTATCTATTTTCAACCAGTACGTCATCCGTGTGCCCCGGCGCGATGAACTGCTCAAACATCTTCACGCCAATCACATCGGCTGTGAGATCTATTACCCGGTTCCCATGCACCTGCAGGAGTGCTTTGGTTATCTGGGGTATAAGGAAGGCGATTTCCCGCAGGCCGAGAAGGCGGCCGGGGAGGTGCTGGCTCTGCCGATCTACCCGGAACTGACCGATGAAATGAAGGATTATGTCGTCAAGACGATTCTTGACTTTTATGCGTAGGCCGAGAATTTCAGAGTGACTTTGGAGGCCATTACGATCCATTAAAATGCGTTATAAGCCCATGAGCTCCTGTCAAAGCAGGCAGTCTTGGCAATCTCATCAATCGGGCAGGAAATTAGGTTTACCTTTTGAAAAAGGAGGTACGATGAGAATCGCATTGTTTGTATCGGTTGCCATCTGCATGTCTTTCACCTCTTTAAATAAAGCGGATTTTCCCATATTTCCCGTGTGTACGCGGTCCGGCTCGCAGGACCAGCCGGCGCTGGACGGGCAGACGGCTGTCTGGCAGGATGATCGGAACGGCACCGTTAATCATGACATCTACGGGTACCTTTTTAATGAGCCCAACGAGATCCCGATCTGCACGTCGGCAGGGGATCAGACATTGCCGGCCGTCAGCGGTTCGATTGTTGTCTGGCAGGATAACCGCTGGGGGAATTATGATATTTACGGGTTTGATCTTTCGACCCGGCAGGAATTTGCGGTCTGTACGCAGTCGGCCAACCAGCAGAATCCGGATGTCAGCGGGTCGATCATTGTCTGGCAGGAATATCGCAACAACAACTGGGATATTTACGGGTATGATTTGTCGCGGCCGGAGGGCCAGCAAGAGTTTATCATCTGCGATAACCCCTCTTCACAGATGTATCCGGCGATTGATTATCCCTGGGTGGTCTGGATGGATAATCGACGCGGCAATTACGACATTTATGCGAAGAATATCGAGACCGCTCAGGAGATAGTAGTCTGCGACGATCCGGCAAACCAGTACTTTCCGGATGTCAGCGGGGCTGTGGCGGTCTGGCAGGACGAGCGAAATCTATCTGCGACAAATGAGGATATTTACGGTCGTATTTTGCCGGACGGGGCGGAGTTTCCTGTCTGCGTTTATGCTCAAAAACAGACGAGGCCCGCTATCAGCGGTTCGCTGGTCGTCTGGGAGGACGGCCGCAAGGGGATATCGAACTATGATATTCATGCCTGCGATCTGAGTTCCGGGGCCTACTGGGAAGTGGTTACCGTGACCGGCGCCCAGATGCGTCCGGCGGTCAGCGGCGGCCGGGTGCTGTGGGCAAACGGGGGAGATATTTACGGGGGCGATATGCCGGCGCCGACGACGATCACCGTGCTGGCCCCCAACGGCGGGGAGATATTCCGGGCCGGTTCGCCCGTGGAGATTGCCTGGATGACGGAGGGGCCCGCCCCGGCCTATGTTAAGATCGTGTTCTCCGGCGATGGGGGCGCCCATTGGACGCAGGCGACGGCGGGCACGCCCAACAGCGGGACCTATGCGTGGACGCTGCCGGCGGACCTGGATTCAACCGCCTGCCGGGTGCGGGTGACCGCCACGGCCGATCCGATGGTGACGGATGACAGCGATGCGCCGTTTACCGTTTTTCTGTGCGAGGCATCGCTGACGGCGGATCTGACGGGCGACTGCCTGGTGGGGCTGGAGGACTTTGCGCTGTTTACGGATCAGTGGCTGCGCTGCGGCAATCCGTATGACCGGCGATGGTGCTTTGAGAATTGAAGAATTCACAATTAAGAATTCATTATTAAGGAGTCTTTATGAGCGTTCTCGAAAAGAAGATTGCGGATAAGAAGGCGGTGGTAGGGATTTTGGGGCTGGGGTATGTCGGTCTGCCGCTGGCGCGGGAATTTGCCTCGGCGGGCGTGAAGGTGATGGGGTTCGATATCGATGAGAAGAAGGCTAAGGTGCTCAATTCCGGCCGCAGCATCATCAAGAATATTCCGCATGAAACGGTCAAAAAGATGGTTAAGAGCGGCAAATTTACCGCCACGGCGGACATGTCGCAGATGAAGAAGGCCGACGCGATTCTGATCTGTGTGCCGACGCCGCTGACGGAGAACCGCGAGCCGGATATGCAGTATGTGGAGAATAGCTGCCGGACGATTGCGAAGTACCTGCGGCCGGGCCAGCTCATCAGCTTAGAGAGCACGACCTATCCCGGCACGACGCGGGAGCTGATGAAGCCGATCCTTGAGGCGGGCGGACTCAAGGCGGGCCGGGATTTCCACCTGGTCTATTCGCCGGAGCGCGAGGACCCGGGCAACAAGAAGTTCACCACCCGCACGATCCCGAAGGTCGTCGGCGGCTATACGCCGCAGGATGCGGAGCTGGCGCGGCGGCTCTACAGCCAGGCCATCGAGACGATGGTGCCGGTGTCGAGCCTGGAGGCGGCGGAGGCGGCCAAGATTCTCGAGAACGTTTATCGCTGCATCAATATCGCGATGGTCAACGAGCTCAAGATAGTCTTCGACCGGATGGGGATCGATGTGTGGGAGGTGATCCGGGCGGCCAGCACCAAGCCGTTCGGCTATCAGCCGTTCTATCCCGGCCCGGGGCTGGGCGGCCACTGCATCCCGATTGACCCGTTCTACCTGACGTGGAAGGCCCGGCAGTACGGTATGCCGACGCGGTTTATCGAGCTGGCCGGCGAGATCAATACAAACATGCCGCACTACGTGGTCCACAAGGTGATGGAGGCGCTCAACAGCAAAAAGAAGAGTCTCAACGGGTCGAAGGTGCTCGTGCTGGGGCTGGCGTACAAGCCGGACATCGACGACGTTCGCGAGTCGCCGTCGCTGGAGCTCATCGAACTGCTCCGGGAGCAGGGGGCGAAAGTGGACTACAACGACCCGTACATCCCGAAGACGCATAAGATGCGCGAGTACGATCTGAAGATGAAGAGCCGGCCGCTGACGGCGGCGGCGCTCAAGCGCTACGACTGTGTGCTGATCGCGACCAACCACAGCGACTACGACTACAAGTGGATTGTCAAGAACGCAAAGCTCGTGGTGGACACGCGCAATGCCACGGCCGCCGTCAAGACGGGGCGAGGGAAGATCGTCAAGGCGTAGCGAGTTTGACGTATAAAAGAACGACGAAGATGTGAAGAGAACCATTGGCGGAAATCTCAATGATTAAGATTGTTTGCGTCTGCGGGGCGCGGCCCAACTTTATGAAGATCGCGCCGATCATGCGGGCATTTCGGGAGCACGGCGGGTTTGAGACCCTGCTGGTACATACGGGTCAGCACTACGATCAGAAGATGAGCCAGCTCTTTTTCGAGGAGCTGGGCATTCCCCGACCGGACATCAATCTGGGGGTCGGCTCCGGCTCCCATGCCGTGCAGACGGCGGAGATCATGAAGCGGTTCGAGCCGGTCGTGCTGGATTTCGGGCCGGACTACGTGCTGGTGGTCGGCGACGTCAACAGCACGATCGCCTGCGGGCTGGTGGCCGTCAAGCTCGGCGTCAAACTGATCCACGTTGAGGCGGGGCTGCGCAGCTTCGACCGGACGATGCCCGAGGAGATCAACCGCATCCTGACCGACAGCATCTCGGATCTGCTCTTTGTTACGGAGCAGTCCGGGGTGGATAACCTCTGCCGCGAGGGGATCGACTCCGACAAGGTGCACCTGGTGGGCAACGTGATGATCGACACGCTGCTGGCCAACCGCGAAAGGGCGCAGCGGTCGAACATCCTCGACAAACTGGGGCTGACGGAGAAGGGCTATGCCGTCATTACTCTGCACCGGCCCAGCAATGTGGATCACGAGGAGACCTTCGGGCGGATTGTGGCGGCGTTCGAGGAGATCCAAAAGGATCTCAAACTCATCTTTCCGATCCATCCGCGAACGCGGAATAACTGGAAGGGCAAGGAACTGGGCAATCGGCTGGAGTCGATGGAGAACCTGGTCCTGCTGGAGCCGGTGGGGTATCTGGATTTTCTGCGGCTTACCAGCAGCGCAGCGCTGGTGATGACCGACTCGGGCGGCATCCAGGAGGAGACGACGATCCTCGGCGTGCCCTGCCTGACCCTGCGGGAGAATACGGAGCGGCCGGTGACGGTGACGGAAGGCACTAACCGGCTGGTGAAGCTGACGACGGAGGACATTCTGGCCAATTACGGGGCGCTGAAGGCCGCCCGTTTCACCGTCTCCGGCCGAATCCCCCGGCTCTGGGACGGAAAGGCGGCAGAGCGGATTACAGAGGTCATTACGCGTAATAGGTAACGGGATGCAGCAGATGTTGTGAAGATGGAGAAATAGTTAAGGCGTAAACGGCAATGTTAACATGTTAGTTCAGGTCCGGTTGCAGTTATCATACTACCTGACCATGGTTTTTACGGCTGACTGGATCTTAATGGAGGGAGCGGGTGAGAGTGGATTGGCTTGTCGATGTTTGATGTTTTGGGGATTTAATACAATCCGAAAGTTTTGTTCTCAAATACGAGCGACTCTCATTCCTATCATGATAGGTTTGATTGGAATCGGTTCCCTGACCCAAGCGGCTGTGGATCCTAATCTTGTTCATGCCTCCCATAAAGTTCGGCTGATCCATTTTGCCGCTCAGCGAAATCGTTCCCATTTCAAATTACTGAAGGATCCGGTTCTAAATAGATATTTTTCACCTGATTTTATTTGGGATGTCAGGCATTTCAATAATGAAAAAGAATTTCGGGATATGGTTAAAAACCTGAGGTCCTGTAATTCAAAGGTCATGATAGGTTGCTATAATTCTGCTTGTACAACCGTGCCGGAAAGACTCGATAGTTTTCCCTCGGCGAAGTTGCCGCTGGAACAATGCGACCCTGCGTGGATTCTGCGGCTGGAGGAAGATAAATCGCCTGTGAGATGGCCTAAGAAAGACCGCAGGTATTTTCTTGATATGCGAAGGAGTGATGTTAGACAGGCGATCATCAGTTTATCCATAGCACGAGCCAAGTATTACAACCTGGATGCAGTATGCTTTGATAACTGCTACTGGGGGATCGTTCCAATGAAAAAGTTTCCTGTTTCGAGTGCGGAATGGTCAGAGGCCTTCATGCAGTTTTACCGGGACGCGGGTAATACATGCCGTGAGAAGGGATTGAAATGCATAGTTAATGTGGCCACCATCGCCAGTTATATACCGGATGCTTTTCGTGCTATCAGTCCTTATGTGGACGGCATAATGACTGAAATCGCCTTCCATCCCAACATCACAGCGGCCAAGATGCTAGATCGAGAATTAATAACTTATGAGGAATTAGCTCAAAAAGGCAAAATAATTTTGTTGATTCCATCCAGCAAACAGGATCAGAGTTTTGCCCTAAAAGTCATTCGGCGTCTGGCCTCGCAATATGATAACATTTATCTGGCATCACGGGATCCTTTGGTTGACGATCCTTTAGCGTGGGTGCCTGCTGAAAAACCGAGAGAAAATTCCAAGCCGGACTCTTTCGACAAGCACTCAACAGAATGACAGATATGCTTGCTTTTTTGAATTGACCACAATCCTATTTCTGAATTCATGTGCATAAACCTCTCTCTTTGAAACGAAATTTTTCATGGACTCTGGCCGGAAGTCTGGTGGCTTCCGGATGTCAATGGGCCATGCTGGCGGTAATGGCTAAAATGCTTCCGGTGGAACAGGTGGGCCATTATGCCTTGGCGCTTGCGATCACCACTCCGGCTATTATGTTTTCAATGCTTCAACTGCGCGCCGTTCAAGTCACTGACGTTCAGGGGCAATATCAGTTTAGTGATTACATGGGAGTGCGTATTCTTACCAACGCTGCCGCTTTTGTGGTAATTGCTGCAATTCTTTGTTTCTCACCCTCAAGATACGATGCTGAAGTTGATATTGTAATTATTATTGTAATGCTGAATAAGATCATTGAGGCGACAAGTGATGTCTGCTATGGATTAATGCAGAAACAGGAACGATTGGACAAAGCGTCTAAAAGTATGATATACAGGAACATCGGTGCGATGATCATATTGATTCTTTGTCTATATCTGACCCGAAATCTGATGGTCGGACTGCTGGCCATCGGTATGTGGTGGCTATTGGTGCTCTTCTTTTATGACAGGAGAAACTGCAGTTTCTTTTTCCGCTTTCGGCCTCGGTTTAACATGAAAACGATCTTGGCGATTGTCTGGATCGGTCTTCCTCTGGGTATTGCCAGAGGGTCCGTTTCACTGATAAATAACATTCCTCGCTATTTTATTGAATCACAATTGGGCTTTGAAAGCCTTGGGATTTTCGCCGCCATGGCCTACGTGGTAACGGGGGCCAACCGTTGTATTGAATCACTGGGGTATTCGGCGGCATCCCCTTTAGCTAAGAGATTCGTTAGTAATCGAAAAGCCTATCTCGTATTATTGTTTAAGATCGTTTTCATTGCTGTGATGATGGCCCTTGGCGTCCTTTTATTCGGCATCTTTTTTGGCCGGCAGTTTCTCTCGCTCATTTATAAGCAGGAATATGCTCGATCTCCGGAAATATTCTTATGGCTGATGGGCGTAGCCGGCGTGAATATCGTATGCTCAATGCTGCAATACGGGGTGACGGCGGCCAAACGGTTTAAATCACAGGTTCCGCTGAATATTCTGACCCTGTTGATCTGTTTTCTGGGGAGTTACTATCTGATACCCCTGCATGGGCTTAAGGGGGCGGCTTGGGCTATGATGCTGGCAGGATTATTTAAGATTATTTGTAGTTCCTGTATTATCGTATGGGCGATCACAAGATCGGAAGCGGAGGTGTCCCGGTCGACTAGCGATATTATATTAAAAGCAGATTAAAAAGGTGATAAAAATGTATCAAAATGGTATTCAAGATGAATACATAGCAGATGCGGGTGTATCAGAGTGGCATCCTTTTGATGCCTATGGATTTACTTCGCCGTGGGCGCCGCGGTTATGGAAGGCCTCCTTATCTGCAAACTGTCTGTATGCTTCCATTCTAAGCTTCACTGCTGTCGTTTTTTTCTTTTTTCTTTTTCCTCCCTGTCGCAGTTGGTGCCTGATCCCCCTGTTTATCTGCGGTGTCGTGTCTGGCAAGGATATTATTGCCTGGTTGAGAAAGGAGGTCGATACCTTCGATGTCAAGGCGATGCTGGGAGGGATTTTGTTCCTCAATACATTTCTGGCTCCCCTGCTGCACCTGGCGTTTGATGTTTACGGTAAACGATTGCATACACCAGACCCGACAAAGTACTTCGGCTATATGGCAATATACAATTCTATAGGACTTTGCCTGTATAATGTATCGCAGCATTTCTTTTTTAAGTCTTCGCGCCCTGTCAGAACGATTTGGCGGTTGAATTCGGGGAAGTTTTTGATGATCTTAGTTCCCGTGCTGGGAATTAGTTTGGCGGCAATGACCGTGATTCATCTATTTTTCGGTGGTTTGGTCGAAAGCATGAATACCATCTACGTTTCAAGCGAAGCCCAGGCACATATGGGCAAACTGAGTGTGGTTTTAATGTTGGCGGATCCGGCTCCCCTGCTTGTAATGATGGCGGTGGTCTTTTGGCTACGTACAAAGAAGCAGGGCCGAATGGTTGGTATCGGCTTTGTACTGGTTCTCTTGATTGGTTGTGCGGTTCTTCAGTTCATGCTTGTTGGATTGCGGAGCAGTCGTACCGCTATTTTGAGCGTTCTGATTATTGAACTCCTTTTCATTCACTACAGTTTAAGACCGATTAACATAAAAATTGTCATTATGGGGTTGTGCTTGGTGTTCATGTTTTCTTATTTATATGATTTTTACAAGAAAATGGGCGATCGGGGGTTGGAGGCCTTCTACAGTACAGAGGCACGAGAAAGCTTGAGTTATGAATATGAAGGGGGCGGCACTTTTCTAACGACACTGCTTGGCGATTATGCGCGGGCGGATGTGCAAGCTTTCATGATGTATCGTTTAATAGAATCCGGAAATGAATTTCGGCCCATTTATGGACAGTCCTATGGAATGGCCGCTCTGGCGTTTGTTCCCCGTGCGATTTGGAGAAATAAGCCCAAAAATCCAAAAGTCGAGGCGGGAAGTGAGATCCTGCAATATGTAGGCCTATCAGAATCCAGCCGTCAGTACGGTCTTGCCGGAGAGGCCATGCTGAATTTTAAGCAGTATGCCATTCTACCGGCTTTTCTGATTTTTGGAGGGTTGATAGGTTGGTTCAGGAAGAAAGTCGCCACTCTGGAACCCCTTGATTCCCGGTTTTTCCTCGTTCCCGTATTGACGATGCTGCTGACGCTTGCGATCAATATTGATTTCGGAAACGTGACATTCAATTTGCTCAAATTGATAACATTGCCGCTGATTGTCGTGTTTCTTGGCAGTACCCAATCCAGATTTCAGATCGTATAGTTCGATACTCCCCATCTGTCTGGCGTATGACGGAAAGGAAGGACTTAAATCAATGATTCTCGGGATGTTTACGGATGGTCGCTATTACTGGGATGGGAAGGATCGTTTTTATACCCGGACAAATTGGAAGGCACCGCTGCTTTCCGAATATGCCGCTCATTTTGATGAGATACGACTTTTCTGCCGCTGCGTTCGGAATCCGCTGGCGGATGTCGAACCTCCGGATCTCATCGATATTCCGAACATACGTTTTGTCCGTCTGCCGGATTTCAGTGGTTTCAGCGGTTTTTTGAAACAGCGCCGTCAGATAACCGAAGCCATACGGCGGGAACTCTGTGGGGTCGATGTATGCTTCCTGAGGATTCCCGGCCAGATCAGTACGACGGGAATAAGGGCCGCTGTCTCGATGGGGATTCCGACGGTTTGCCAATTGGTCGGCGACAGCCAGATGGTCTTCCGGACCGATGAGACAATCATTCCAACCTCACTGTTGCGGATGATAGCGTCGAAAGTCGCATTTTATCAGCAGTACCAAATCACCAACCGGTGTGATTTTCAAGCCTCTGTTTCAGTTGAACTCGCTCGCAAGTACTGCCGGCGTCCTGAAAGGACGGAGATTATTCCGAATACCCTGCTTTCGGAGCATTCTTTTCTGCCATTCAGGCCCCGATCTCCGGAGGAGCCTTTAAGTGCCCTGTATGTCGGTCGATTAGAGCATCACAAAAATCCACAACTCTTTCTGTATGCCGTGGCGGCACTACGGAAGAAGGGATATGATATTCGAACCACCCTCGTGGGCAAAGGCGGTTATCTGCCGTTTCTGCAGCATCTGGCCGGAGAGCTCGGTATTGCCGATTCCGTTTGCTTCGCCGGATATGTCCGCTCACGAGAGAAACTGCTGGAATACTACCGGCGGGCCCATCTGCTTTATTTGCTAAGCTTTACGGAGGGCCTGGGAATGGTTTTAATGGAGGCGGGGGCGGCCGCCCTCCCGATTATCGGGTCTCGTGCGGGTGGCATACCGGAACTGGCAAGGGAGGGTCAAAATGCCTTTTTGATCCATCCTAATGATGTTCAGGGTTGCGTTGAGGCGGTCCAAACGTTTTGTGATCATGAGCCCGTTCGTGAAAAGATGGGGCGCAGCAGTCAGGCCATTATGCGGGAATACACGATGAAACGAGTTGCGGAAAAAGCCGCCCGCCTGCTCCGATCGGCCGCTCGGAAGGGGCGGGATGTTTCTGAATCAAAAAAGACGGTCTGCCGGTCTTAAGAATCAGCAATCAATGGAGTATTTTTTATGATGGCGCGGGAAGTATAAATGAAACGTTTGAAAATGGTTCAGGCGACGGCGATTCCCTCTACCATGGCCACCTTTGGCAGGGGTCAGATGGCTTTCTATCGAAAGCACGGTTTTGAAGTGATTTTTTGCTCCGCCGCCGGAGACGGATTGGATGTAGTTCTCGCCGAGGGGGTCGATTTTTATGAGATGGACTTCCGGAGAGCGTTAAGTCCCATTGCGGATTTGGTGACGGTTTGGAAACTGTATCACTTGTTTCGCCGCCTGAAGCCGGATGTGATCCAGTTAAAAACCCTGAAGCCCGGCATTCTGGGATCGCTGGCCGGAAGGCTGGCGAAAGTGCCTCTGATCATCCGGTATAAGCAGGGGTATACACGAGACTGCAACTATCGCGGTTTGAAGAAAAAGCTGCTTCTGGCCGCGGATAAATACGCCTATGCGTTTTCGGATCAGGTCGTCGCCGTGAGTCATGAATTGAGACAGATTGAAATTGATGCTGGCGCCATCCGACCTGAAAAAATAATCGTCTATGGACAGGGAACCAGCCATGGTATCGATCTTGAGCGGTTTGCTCTAACAGAGAAGCGAAAACAAGTCGCCCGAGAGATCCGTAGCCATTACGGTATTCCCCGTGAAGCCGTACTGCTGGGGACCGTAATGAGAGTCAATATCGAAAAGGGGATTACAGAGTTGATCCGGGCTTTTCAACAACTGGAAAAAATCAACAACGATCTTCACCTCCTGATTGTCGGCAATTATGACATTCGCAATCTACCGGAATCGGAGATCATGGATACCATTAGCCGTCATCCGAAGATTCATCTGACGGGCTGGGTTTCCAACATTGAAGATTATTATCCAGCTATGGATATTTTTGTGCTCCCCACTTACAGAGAGGGTTTCTGCAATTCAAATATTGAAGCCGGTCTGATGGGATTGCCTGTGGTGTCTACAGATGTGATCGGGGTGAACGGCTCCTCTGTTATTAACGGCAAAACCGGGTTGATTGTGCCCCCCAGACAGGTCCAGCCGCTTGTTGAGGCGATCCAATTCCTGATCGATTCTCCGCAAAAACGCCGGGAATATGCCGATAATGCCGCGGAACGGGTGCGGCGCGAATTTTCAAATCGATTTGTGTGGCATCAACAGTTGAAAGGTCTGTGTCAGTTGCTCCAGGAAAAAGGAATTGTCCCCCCCGTTGAGCCTGATGAGATATCTGGGGTTCAATGCCCTTTGTGCAATGGAGATATTTAAGATGAGGGCGAAGAAAATGAAGATACACGATGTAAGGGCCACAAAATATCAGTACACATTGATGGTTATAAGAAATCTTTTCTCGTATACTTTTCTAAAGCATAGTTGTTTATTATTTGCCTTTTATCTGATTAATTATGTTCAGGGACGCCGGTATGCCTGCATAGGAAAGAGATGTCATATCAGCCCGACCGTTTTGATGCGATACCCCGAGCGGATTATTATTGGTGATGAGTGCTTGTTAAATCATAACAATGTGCTGCAGGCAGGGAAGAGAGACGCGGTTATTAAAATTGGCAATTATGTTATGTGCGGTCCGAATGTGCAAATATTCGCATATAATCATGGCATGGAACAATGTGAGATTCCTATGATCAAGCAGCCTTATACTGAGGCGGATGTGGTCATCGAAGATGATGTGTGGGTGGGAGCGGGCACTACGATTGTTGCCGGGGCGGTAATCCGGCGGGGAGTTGTTGTGGCCGCCGGGTCCGTTGTGACCGGTGAACTGCCCGAAAATACCATCTGCGGCGGAGTGCCTGCAAGGGTAATAAAACAACGTGGGTAGATAGTGGTAGCGATATTTAACAATAGAGTCCTCGTACTGGCCTGTGAGGCCAAGGCCTCCGTTCCAATTATTGAGTCTTGTGCCGATATGGGGATGGCCGTCTACGGCGGTTCTGAAAAAAAACATGGCTGCGGCTTAGGCTCTAAATATGTTCAGGAGAAAATGATCTATCCTTCACCTAAAACCCAGCCGCAGCAGTGTATTGAGACGATAGAAGAGTATGTAAAACAAAATCAGATAGCGGTCCTGTTTCCGGTCGGCGATGTGATGACGGACCTGATCTCCAAAAACCAGGATCGCCTGCGGCAGCATACTCGGTTTGTTCTTCCGTCTTATAGTATCTTTATCCAGGGTCGAAACAAGGTCATGACCCTGAAGGCGGCCCAACGGGCCGGTTGTCCGATTCCCTGCACCTGGTACCCGGAGGATGTCGGATTGGAAGCGGCCGTTCAGGACATCGATGCCTTCCCGGTCCTGATTAAGCCGGCGATTTCCGCTGGGGCCCGGGGGATTACCTTTTGCAGCAGTAAACAGGAAATCCACAGTCGGTTTCCCGAGATTCAAGAGAAGTATGGCTCAAGTTTCCTGCAGGAGTTTGTGCCCCAGCAGGGGATCCAGTACAAGGTCGATGCCGTCATGGATGCCGAGCAGAATTTGCTGGCCGGGGCAGACGTGAACGTTGTCTACGGCAGCTACGAAAAGCTCAGGGAGCATTGCGGCTGGGAGCCTGGTATTCCTCTGCGTGAATCGGTCAATCACATCTTTGAAGGGATCGACCTTGGCTACTGAACAAAAGGACCCAGTGCGCCCAAAGATTGTTGTCGGCATTACTTTGACCAGCTCTATGGCGGTTTTCGGCAAAGGTTTCCTTGCATTTCTAAAACAGCACGGCTTTGATGTCTACCTGTGCGCCAGGAAGGACATGCTGTATGAAAAAATAGAAGATGAGGGATTTACGTTTATCGAGATGCCTTTTGAAAGGCGTTTTAATCCGTTAAACGACCTCCAGCTTTTGTATAAATTTATCAGCACATTCAGTAAAATTAAACCTGATGTCGTGGATTTGATGACCCTGAAGCCATGTGCGATTGGATCAGTAGCTGCAAAGCTGACAGGGGTACCAGTGATCATCAAGCATCTCTGGGGTTTTATGGCTGAATGCAATTACGATCCCTTGAGGAGGACTCTTCTTTTGGGAGCCCATAAAGTGTCCAATGTAATGGCAGACAGAGTGGTCGCAGTTTGCCAAGAATTAAAGGAGGTAGAGGTAAAGTCGAAAAGGACTAGCCCTGATAAGACAGTCGTGTATGGACAGGGTAGTGCTTTTGGTATCGATATTGACCAATTCTTGCTTACAGAGGAGAGGAAGTGTATTGGAGAGGAACTGCGGCATCGATGGAGTATAAAGGAAGGACATAGAGTATTTGGTTCCGTAATGCGTGTGAATGTTGAAAAGGGTGTCACGGAGCTTGTTGATGCATTTGTGACCCTTTACGAAAAGCACCCGGAGTATCGCCTGATCATCGCCGGACGCCATGACATCCGCAACAGGCCGGCCCAACGCATTCTGGATCTCATGGATCATCATCCCGGTATTCGATTTGTCGGCTTTGTGGATGATATACGGGATTTCTATGCGGCGATCGATATATTCGTTCTGCCGACTTATCGGGAGGGCTTTTGTAACTCCAATCTGGAGGCCAGCAGTATGTCCAAACCTGTTATTTCGACTAATATCATTGGTGTCAATAATTCCTCCGTTATCGATGGAGTTACCGGGTTAATTGTTCCTCCCCGAGACGCGGCAAGATTGGCGGAAAAGATGGAGTTATTAGCTGGAAATCAAATTCTGTGTGAGAAACTTGCTCAGCAGGGACGCAATCGCGTAGAAGCATATTTTGATAAGGAAATGGTATGGCATAATCAGCTAAGAGACATTTGTGAACTGCTGAAGCTGAAGAACATTAAACCTCCGGTTGAGCCCTCACATATTTTGCACCGTAAATGTTCGTTATGTAGTAGATCTGAGAAAGTGGAGCAGTTATGAGGCCATCACGTGTACTAATACTGGATGGTGATTCGCGACAAGCTTTGCCCTTTGCACGATCACTGAGGCAAGCCGGCCACCATGTTACTCTGATATGTCCTTGGAAATCTTGTCCTGGATATTTATCAAGATATCCAAATAAGAGATTAATCTGGCCAGATATCAACAAGGAAGAAAATCGATACTATAGAGTGTTGCTTGATTATGTCAAACAAGGGAATTGTAATATTCTGCTAGCACTGGGGGATGCAACTGCAATTCTTGTTTCAAAAAATCGTCAGGAGCTTACTCAATATGTTAAGACCCCTGTTCCGGATTATAATACGTTAATAAAGGCGGCGGATAAAAGTAAGACAATGGCTTTTTGCATGGAGAACAATATACCCTGCCCAAAAACATACGATCCACAAATAGAGTCTGTAAAGGAAATCATTTCAAAAGCATCCTTTCCGGTAATTGTCAAACCCGTTAGGGGGGTTGGGGCGGTGGGTCTGCATAAATTTGCTTCTATAGACGAACTGACAAAGAATCTTCCTATCCTGCAATGCAAGTATGGCAATCTGCAGGTACAGGAGTATATTCCCCAAGAAGGAGGAACCCAGTTCCAGGCGGAGGCTTTCTGCGATGAGCAGTCCCGAATGAAAGTGTGCATGGTCATTGCGAAACCAAGATTTTTTCCGGTTACTGGTGGAACCAGTACATGTAATGTGACCGTGGATAGGCCGGATATTGTTGAAAATGTAAGGAGACTCCTGGAGGGAATTAAATGGGTGGGCAGTGCGGATGTGGATTTGATCCTGGATCCTCGAGACAATACAGCGAAAATTCTCGAGATTAACCCCCGGGTAACAGCAGGAATTAAGATTGGGTTTGATGCCGGGATTGACTATGCTGACTTACAAATGAGGCTTGCTATGGGATTGGATATCCCCCAAGTCACTGATTATAAAATGAATGTTGTCTTGCGAAATCTCTGTCTTGATTTATTATGGTATAAATATAGCGGTAAATCTCAGCGGAGCTGTACACAACCCCGGTGGTGGGATTTCCTTGGTAAGGATGTTCACTATCAGACCTTACGATGGGATGATCCATTGCCTCTACTGGGATTCATCTTAAGCAATGTAAAGAAATACAGTAACCAGGACGTTTGGAAATCCAAGTTGGGCAGAGATGTTGAATAATCTTTCCTCAAGAGTGAAGAAAATCTATTTATCTGTGCTGTTCTACTTTGAACTATACGGATTTAAGGGGGGCATCCAGTTTGCGTATGGCCTGTTCAAAAGCGGAGTCGAACAGATTTACACGATCAATACCAATCATGATAAGGTAAATGCTGACTTAATCAATTCCGGATTTCATTTTTCGTTGGTCAGCAATAGTGACCAATATGAGTTGATCAAGGACAGTTTCGCTTGTATAAAAGGCTGCGAATTTCTAGCTGAAGAGGGTGAGGGCAGAATTCGATCCGGCAGTGAGTGGCTTGGGGTCATTTTCAAAGAGGATGTTTTGGCCGGATGGGGATGGATCAAGCCGGGGCCTTTAACCTATGGTAGCAGCAGGGTTTCACGAGAGGATTGCGTTATTCACAAGTGCCGGACATTAAGGGCTTTCCGCCGGCAGAGAGTATATGCAACCTTGCTGGTGAATGTTGTTAAAGAGTGTCAAAGCCGGAATATTAAATCTGTGTTCATTGGGGCCAAGGATTTTAATACAGCATCATTGGCCGCCATTGAAAAGGTTGGTTTTAAATTTGTAGAAAGATATGATTCAGGTCATTTTCTGTTACGATTTGTTTCTCATCTTCGAGGCTGTGGTACCCGAGTGATATCCTGTGATTAACATATTGTCTATTGACGTCGAAGACTACTGGAGCATTTTTTCCCGGGATTGGCTTCAGGCCCCCCAGGCGGCGGTGACGGAGGCTGTGCTGAAGAACACCCGCTGGTATCTGGAGACGTTGGCGAAGTACCGGGTCAAGGCCACCTTCTTTGTCTTGGGCGAAGTGGCGCAGGCCTTTCCGGCCTTGATGCGGGAGATTGCGGATGCGGGACATGAGCTTGGCATCCATGGTTTTATGCACCGCCAGGTATTTAAGCTCTCGCCCGACCAGTTCCGCAGGGAAGTGTCGGACTGTAAAAAGCTCCTGGAGGATTTGACCTCCTTACCGGTGGCCGGCCATCGGGCTCCGGCTTTTTCCATCATGCCGGAGACGAAATGGGCCTTGGACATTCTGGCAGAGGAGGGTTTCGCCTATGATTCGAGCATCTTTCCCATTGCCGGCCGCCGGTACGGCTGGCCCGGCTTCCCCCGGGATATCATTAAGCTGAACCTGCCCTCCGGCCGGTCCATTATCGAAGTGCCCATGTCCACGGTTCAAATCCTGAATCGCAGTCTCCCCGTAGCCGGGGGTGGCTATGTCCGCCATTTCCCCTACTGGGTTTCCCGGATGGCGATCAGGAAGATTGAAAAAGAGCGCCCGGCAATTATTTATATGCATCCTTATGAAATTGAACAGCCGGAGGCTGAGCCGGACTTTTCGAATTTATCTCCATCGGAAAGAAATAAAGTGCTGAAGATGCATCGGATGCAGCTTCGGAACCGGCCTACCATGAAGGCCAAAATCCAGCGGCTGCTGGCGGATTTCCGATTTGCTTCAATTCAGGAGGTCATCCAGTCACGGACATCCTTGATTCAGGAAATGAAAGTAGAACAGTAACTTTTTATGCCGAGCGAAATGGAAACAAAAAAATCGAATTCCGGTTGGAAGGTTTTCCTTGCAGGTTTTTTAGTAATGATCGTTCTGATGGCCGTATCGGCTCTCCGAAGCAAAAAGGGACAAGCCCTGCAGGTACCAAACAACAAGGGAATGGCTCGGATGGCCACCCTGGATGGCTTGCTGGCGGCCGTCTTTCAGAATGGACAGACCTGCGTCTGGGATTGGAGCGGTCTGGACAAACCGGCGCATCAGTTTAAGGTCCCCTCGGATCGGGCGGTCTTTCTCTCCGGCAGCCGGTTGGGGGCGATCGCCAAGGCAAATTCGACCCTTCTTTCACTATATGATCTCGCTTCAGGCCAGAAACAAAGGGATATCCGCGTCGGCTCGGTCGCCGATGAGGTCTGGCCTGCCGTCTCTCCCAATGGGCAGACCCTCCTGATCGTTCGCCGCCTTACCGCCCCCGGCAATGCTCGATATGATTACGAATTTATGATCCTGAACCTCGATGATGAGCTGCTCGGCATCCCGACCGTCATTTCCGTTAGCGAATCTGACCAGTCCATCGTGGACTTCGCCGTTACGGATGGCGGAAGGGCTCTCGTTGCCGGCATTAAAAATGGCCAGGGTCGTCTGTTGGCCCTCGATCTGGACCAAGGCTCCGTCTCTTGGGACCGTACCTATGAGAACACAAAAGAATTCTGCAGTGTGGTGCTTTCCGCGGACAACGCCGCCCTGTATGCGGGCAATCGGGATGGCAAGCTGTACAAAATCAATCCTGAAAGCGGCAATGTGGAAAAGGAGATCGTCCTCCTGCAGGAGGGTGAGACCCGTGATGTCACCAATGATGTCTCCGTCCTGAATCTCTCCACGGATTCCCAAGGGCAGTATGTGGCGGCGACGATTACCCCCGTCTCCTATATTATCGATACCCGGACGGACACACTGCTCCATCGCTGGTCCAGTGCCCACCGACTATCCTCTAAAATCGCCTTCTCGCCGGATAATAGGTACGTGGCGACCTCCGACATCCGTGCCGGCTGGCCTGTCGATATCTGGGAGCTGGAGAAACTCAAATAGCTTCCAGCCTCCAGCTTCCTGCTTGATAGTGAGCTGGCTGCTGGAAGCCGGTAGCTGGCAACTCAAGTAATTATGGCTAAAACAATCAAGCGCATCGTTGACTTCCTCCTCGCCCTGGCAGCCCTGCTGGTCCTCTGGCCGGTGCTGCTCGTGCTGGCCGTCCTTGTGCGGGTCAAGCTCGGCCGGCCCGTCCTCTTTTGTCAGCAGCGCCCCGGACTCCACGGCAGACCGTTTACGATGTTCAAGTTTCGTACGATGATTACGCGAACGCATGATGACCAGGGCCGTCTCCTGCCCGATGATCGGCGGCTTACGCCCTTTGGCCTCTGGCTGCGGGCGACCAGTCTTGATGAACTGCCCGAGCTCTTCAATGTCCTCAAGGGCGAGATGTCCCTCGTCGGCCCGCGGCCGCTGATGATGAAGTACCTGGACCGCTACACCCCTGAGCAGTTCCGCCGCCACGAGGTCGTCCCCGGCATCACCGGCTGGGCCCAGGTCCACGGCCGCAACAACATGACCTGGGAGGAAAAGTTTGCGTACGATGTCTGGTACGTCGATCACTGGAGCCTCCGGCTCGATCTGAAGATTCTCTTTCTGACGGTTTGGCAGGTTCTCCGCCGTGAGGGCGTCAGCAAGGAGGGCCACGTTACCGTCGATGAGTTCATGGGCAGTAAAAGAATTTAGAATTAAGAATGCAGAATTGAGAATGAGGGTTCAAACAGCAGAAAATATTCAGGAACGGACGTTTAATTTTGCCTGCAGGATTATAAGGTTCTCAACTTGACTGACTTTTTTCATAGTTTTTATGCGGCGATGAGCAGCCGGCCGAGCTCTTTGACAATTTGCGTTCCACTGGACAACGTCTTGAGATGGTCGGTCAGATCTTCCCAGACGATACG
>JBNRMP010000087.1:0-65691 GCA_050309685.1 Anaerohalosphaeraceae bacterium | reverse complement strand
CGTATCGTCTGGGAAGATCTGACCGACCATCTCAAGACGTTGTCCAGTGGAACGCAAATTGTCAAAGAGCTCGGCCGGCTGCTCATCGCCGCATAAAAACTATGAAAAAAGTCAGTCAAGTTGAGTTACCTAAGAATATAGGCATAAAAGCGTTCTGTAGTATTCTCGCCCAAATACCATCTAAACCTTGTTCATGAAGACGTTTAAGTTTGTTGTAAAGCTCTGATAGGATAACTGAAGCTCCATCGCCATGACCCTCTCCGCCCTCCCAATCTGTCTGATCAATGTGAAGACAATCCTGAGCCCGTCCTAAAAACACTTGGGCATCAATTTCATTGTATACACATTCTTCCAACAAATTGCATAAGTTGTCGATCTGTTCATGAGTTTTAAGACAAATCGGAATGTCAAAATTACCTACTACGGTACTAATTTCATATCGATCTCGGCTAAAAAGCTCAAGGCCCGCTGAGGGAGTCAAAATAGAATCTGCCAGATAAACAGGAATATCAATCTCCCGCCTACGATGAACCAATAAATCACCTAATGCAAGTACATAGTTTGTACGAGCTGCAATAGCAGCCAGCGGGTTTAAGTCGATACCGACGACATTGTTTAGAATTGTTTCAAGGGTTTCTTCTTCATTGAGACCCTCACGGAAACATTTCTCTTTCAATCTCCTTATGGCTAAAACTAAGAATGTCCCAGAACCACAGGCTGGATCTAAGATTCGCTTATCGGTTTGCCCTTCGTATCCCAGTTCATTAAGTACATGTTCTGCCAGCCAGTCCGGTGTATAATATTCTCCCAGATCATGCCTTAACTCTCCTGGCATTAGTCGATGATAGAGCTTTTTTAATAAATCTCTTGCCTGCTCGGGACTGACTTCTAATGTGCCCGGGTCATAATCTTTCAAACGATCTAAAAGCAACCGAATCGCATTACAGACATCATTATCCCAGGTATTTAAATACCACTTAAAGAAATCACCTTCCAAAAAGTTCCTTATACCTAGCGTGCGGAAAATGCCGCCTCTTTCCAGATCCACCATTTCTCTTTTAAGTTCTTCATCTGAAAGTTGGTACATATTCCCGAAACGTTTACCAAAGCCAGAGACAAAACGAGATAAAGCATAGAAAGCAATTAACTTAATAAGGACTGCAAAATAGGTATGCACAGTAAAAAACAAACGAGCAGGATCTACTGTTCTGGCATCAAGACCCATGCCACGTGCAAAATTCCGAAGTTCAGGTTTATTGCGTAGTGCACTACCGCCTTGCTCGTGCCCCGTTACCTCGCCAAAAAATAGTTTCCACTGCTCAAATAACTTACCCACGAGGCCGGAATTATCGTTATCTAAGATGCGCTCAAGAGAATGATAGAAAGAGCGGGATATACGCTGGGCTGTTAATGTATTACTGCCAAAATCTTGTATTAAATTATCGGGCAGAAGAGCTTTGCCGGCCGTTAAAGAAACTAAAAGCCGGAGAAATCGGCTGACACTCTGTACATTGACAACTTCTACATCCGGATCAGTCCAATGGCCGTCAACCTTCCGAACGTAAATAAAATAATAACCATCGAAAGCGACACCAATTAAACGGTGAATTTGCTGGCGCTCTTGTTGGGCCACTCCTTCAACATAATCTTTAGCTTGTTGAATAGCATGGGCGGTGGGGCCGTGAATGACATTATCTCTTAATCGCCCGGGCGCTTCATACTCGATAATCAATCGATTATATGTAGCATCCGCACGGCCGGTAGCCAACGTCCTTTCTTCCCGGACAAGTATAGGAATGTTTAACCTTGCAGCCCAAGGTTCTATAATTTGTGCAAAACGAGTCCGAAACCTGGCTTCACTACCTTTGGATTCCTGGGCGGCCTCTTGGATCTGCTGGAAGACTTTAGGGGCATCTTTAGCAATCTCTTCCCTTAGAACCTCTATGCGACTAGCAGTAGTAGCAGCTTGTGTCATCTCAAACTATACCCGCGATTTGCTTTATATTAAATCCAAAAAGATAGAAGATCTTCAGCCAAAACTGGCCGGAAGTATTTGAAAAGGTTGACCGCCTGCGAACCATCCTTATCCATACCCGTCATCCTCTGAACTCTACGAAATCTTTAACGGCAACCATGATACTCATTGAAGGGGACGTTTTCAACCTTATTTGGAAGGGAAAAAATGGATTCCAGCTACCCGCTACCCGCTTCCGGCGAACAGAGATTGCGGGGGAGAAATACGGAAAAAACATTGCCCCGACAGGATGGCAGGATATAGTGACTGAACCGTTCTATCAGCCCGATTTCGAGGATTTTTAAAAAACACAAAGAAATTTTCATTTTCAGGGTGAACAAGACTTGACTTTGTGACGAAATGAATACATAATGTACTCAGAGGGATCGAGATGAGAATCATAGCCAGGCCGATACTCATCGAGTATTGGGAAAAACATGGACAAGAGAAGTCTTCTTTGGAAAAATGGTACAGGGTGGTCCTGAAATCGGACTGGGCAAAGCCGGACGATATCAAAAAGACGTTTAACAGCGTTGACCCGTATACGAAAGATAACCGGCTTTACCATATCTTCGATGTCGGCGGGAATAATACGCGAGTGATTGTGAATATCCATTTTAAAACAAAAAGGGTGTATATCCGGAAGGTGCTGACGCATCAGGAATACAGCCGGGACCGATGGAAAGAGACCTTGTAAGTACCGAAACAGAAGATCTTAACAGGGAACAGAGCTAAACATGGCAGCAGATATTAAAAACATACCGACCCACTGGAAGGAGCTGGTTGAAGAGCTGTACCTGCTCAAGCCCATTCATACCCAAGGGGACTATAACCGGGCCATGCACTTTATCCACCTGCTGGCGGGGCGGACGGACCTGACGAAAGATCAGGAGGCCTACCTGGAGAGTCTGTCCATCCTCGTCGAGGCCTACGAGAGTGAGCATTTTGAAATTGAAACGGGCGGCGACCCCCTGGAGACGCTGAAATTCCTGCTGGAAGAGAACGGCCTGAGCGGTTCGGACCTGGGGCGGATACTGGGGCAGCGGCAGATCGGCTCCAAGATCCTGCGGGGCGAGCGGAAACTCAGCAAGGCGAATATCAAGAAGATCGCCGACTATTTTTCCGTGGATGCCAGTTTGTTTCTTTGAGACATTTTAACGATCAGCAGGCGGTATTTGCTGATCGGATGGTAAAAGCGGGTAAGTCCCGCGGCGTGCTTTGGGTGCTCCCTTCCATCGGCTGGCAATGAGCCCAAAGGAGACCGGCGCTGCGGGGTGCCGCTTTTTTTATGCGCTGCCATCATAAGAGGTGTTTCGGTATCGGGAATAAGGGGAAACCCTGATTTGGAAAGCGGGTTTTTGACAGGGCAAGGTCCGAGAAAAAAATTCCGTACCAAAAGTTCCTAAGTCGCTCAGGAGACAGGGTTTACGGGTTTGTGGAGGAGCAATGGATTGATTGGGGCTGTGGGGATGCTATAATATTTGCATTGGAGCGTTAAGACAGGGCCCAGAGAAAGGTAGGCCTCCCTTATAATTGAACATTGTAAACTGGAGAGTTCTGGAGTAAAAGTATTTACTATTGAAAGGAACTCTCAATGAAGAAGTCGGGTAGGCCTCCCTTATATTCACAATACAAGCAACAGATCCCGATGGTATTACCTAAGAACCGAGATCATCGCTGCCGGCCATAAAATTTATTTTACTAAGCTTGACTCCTTTTAAGGATGCAATGTTACTGCCCAGTTTTTCAATTTCTTTTACTTTGCCTTTTAAAATAATCACCTCAAGGCAACTGTGATGGCTAAGATGGACATGAGTTGACGCAATGACATGCAATAAATGGTTGTGCTGGAGATCGATTAGTCGTTGAGATAATTTCGCTTCGTGATGGTCGTAAACCAAAAACACGCCGGCTACGGCATCGGCCGAGGGGTTCGACAACTGTTTGCGCGACAGGCGTTCGCGAATGAGGTCGCAAATCGCTTTAGAACGAGTCGCATATCCCTCTGAAACAATTAGCTTATCAAATAGCGGAAGCAGGTCTTTTTCAATTGCAACACCTATTCGTTCAATCTTGCTCATTTTATTCCTTCTCCCTGCCTATCGGCGCCACACGGCAGGATTTAAGATAAACTCTGCCTGCTCGCATCCCGCATGTTTGCGACGAACTAACCAGGATCGGCTGATACTCATCGCTGTCTTTTTGTTCGGTAACGAATGCCGTTTCAAACATTAGAAGTCTCCTGCCAACCTCAAAAAAAGTTTCACAAATCCCATTATTTTATATTTGATATCGTAGCACTAATTCTATATTCTTATGCGCGATAGTATTACGATTATAGTAATCGTATGCGCAATGTCAAGTGAAAATATTACTTTTTTTAAGGAGTCATAGGGATGAAGAAGACTGTTTTAATGCTTGTGATCGTAATGCTTTACGGGTCTGTAAGCTTTGCCGATCCGACGGCTGCAGTGGTTACTCACCGTCAATTGCAAGCTGTAAATGCAGACGGTATAAACACTTATAACGCAACTGATAAGGTTGTGATTCAGGGAATTGTCTTAAATAACCCTGAAGAAATGCTTGATCCGACACCCGGTTCTTCAGGTATGGGCGGCCAATGGCAAATTTTTATACAGGGTGAGGGTGATGACCATGCGGGAACCGCAGTATGGTTTGGGCAGAACTATTCTATGGCCGGCTACACAGACTACACGGAGCCGGATTATCTCAGCGATTTATTCCGCATAAACAGAGACCCCTCCACGGGCCATGTTTTTGCCGCGGGGGATAGGGTAAAGGTAACGGGGTGGTATAAATTTTTCGGCGGGAAAATAAACGTCAATGAAAAACATTTGGTAGATCCGTTCTATGATTTTACAGTCGAGGTAATAAAGCCGGCCGTCGGATTCCCCCAGCCGGAAATAATCACCCTCAGTCAGGTCAAAGACAGCCGTGACAATTTTCTCTTTGATTCAAGCAGGAATACAGGTTGTGAATATTATCAGGGATGCCTGGTTCGAATTGAGGACGTAAATATCATCGATCCGGAAAACTGGGCTCCCAATGCGTTGATAACCGTCCGAGATCCAACCGGCAGAACTTTTCCGGTCAAGCTTGGAATGGGAGATGGTTTTTCAAGATATGAATGTCCGAGAGGACAAATCGATCTGATTGGGATAATGAATCAGGAAGACAGCTCATCTCCGTATTCCGCGGGCTATCAGATTTGGGTAGTAAATTATGACGGTCACGGTCTGGTTTTAACGGATCGTGGTCACCAACGCGGCAATCTGCCGGGTGACATAAACTCAGATTTCAAGGTTGATTTTTTCGATTTAGCGGAATTTGCTGAAAATTGGCTGCAAATAAGAGCCGGTCTCTATGAGGACGGCCAATAAGATAATGCGGCTTTGATAATCGATGATTTTAGTTAAATAGATCAAGAGCTTAGGGGCTTATTGCCGCCTTAGACTTTTGTTTTGCCTGACGGCTTATTGAATGAAAAAAGGTTTTACACTGGTTGAGCTTTTGGTTGTTATTTCCGTTATTGGGATGCTGACGGCAATCCTGCTGCCGTCGCTTGCCCGTGCACGCCTTCAAGCTAAAATACTTGCGGTCAATGCCGATTTGAGGCAGATTGGTTTGGCCCTCGAATGTTACCATATGGACCATAAGAAATACCCGCCTACCCGGCAGGATTGCATCGCAGGCACGCTGAAAGACCACTTGTTCCAGCTTCCTGACCAATTGACAAAAGGCCATTATTTGCCGCCTGCCGGTGAATTTGAGGCCATGTCCACAACGATGGAGGACCGTTTTAATGCCGGCCGTACCTATAAATACAGAAGCATCGGTGAATGTGTTACGGACAGAGACATTATCGACAAATGGATCAAGGCGCAGCTCTGGATACCTGATTCATTTCCGGCCCAAAGCAGCGTCGATCGGGCTTATGGAAAATGGTATGACAACATTAATCAATCTCCGGTCAAATGGGTTCTTTTCAGTGTGGGGCCGAATTTTGATGAAAACTGGGTTCACTCCAAACTGGAAAACAGATACCCGATCCCCAAAGAAGTCTGGTATACGCCCCAGCAGCGGAGGGGATTTTTAGTCAGGATACATTGGAAAAACGGTGATGACATCGGCTCTTTGACAGGAAACTAATTGATGCGAAAGTATGTTAAAATTGCTGTATTCGTTGTTTCTACAGTTTTTATATTAGCGGGTTGCAGGCAAAAACAAGACAATCCTGTGACGTCGGAAATAGCCATCGCAAATTCTTATTTGAAAGCAGCTATTGTCGATATTTGCGGCAACCAAAAACAAACTTTAAGTCTTGTGCCGCCGGGGATGTGTCCGGGGCATTTTGATATATCGCCGTCGCAGGTCAATCAGCTTTGTAATTGCAGGATGCTGTTTGTTTTTGATTTTCAAAAAAATATTGAAAAGACAATTCCGCGAATAAAAGATAAAGGACTCAAAGTGTGCTGTATAACTCCTCCCTCGGGAATGTGCATACCGGACACATATCTGGCGATTGTTGAACAGGTCGCTGCATTTTTGTCAGAAGAAAAGCCGTCTCATCGGGCTTCTTATACGGCAAGAGTGGCGGAAATTGAGAACCGCATGAAAGAACTAAGCCGGGAAATACATGAACGGATCGGACAATCCAAGTTAAAGGACAGCAAAGTTGCGGTATCGCGGCACCAGGTGGAGTTTGTTCAATGGCTTGGGTTAAATCCGGTTTCTGTATTTTCCGGCCAGGATATAATGACACCGACTCAGATCAATCAGAATCTTTCTGATGCAGGCCGGACTCAAATTGATTTCGTTATCGCCAATAAACAGGAAGGGACGGAATTTGCAAAAGCATTTGCCGAACATCTCAAAACCCATTTCGTGATATTCAGCAATTTTCCGGACGAAGCAAATTTTTGTGCGCAGTTACCGGCTTTTGACAGTCTTCTGCGAGATAATGTTAATAATCTTATTGAGGCACTTAACTGATGTCGGGGGCCATGTGGGAACTATCTGATGTGAAGGTGATCCGTTCGGGCAAGATAATCCTCGATATACCCTACTTGCAGATCCAATCCGGCGATTTTATTAACATCATCGGAACAAACGGAGCGGGCAAAACAACACTGCTTCGAGTGCTGTGTGGATTGGTAAAGCCGTCAAAAGGGACTGTTGTTTTTAATCAGATTGCCATAAATACGCTCAGCTACCGGCAGAAAGCAAATTTAAGAAAACACATCGGCTATATTCCTCAAGCCGCTGAGTATAATTCCGAGCTGCCTTTCACGGCAAGAGAAATAGTTACTATGGGACGGACCAGTATAAAACCGCTTATGCGCCGATTAGACCGATCTGATTATGAGCAGGTGGATTTATGGATGACAAAACTCGGCCTTGATGGTCAGAGAAACCAGACCTTCCGGAGTCTTTCAGGAGGTGAACAGCAGAAAGTTCTCATCGCCCGTGCAATGGTTCAGCAGCCGCTGCTGCTCATTCTTGATGAGCCGACTTCGAATCTTGATTTTAAATGGAAACTAAAAATTAACCGTATCATACAAGAGCTTCATCAACAAATGAATCTTACGATCCTCATGGTCTCCCATGAACTCATGTCGATTCATGTAAATGCGGAGCGCACCATTTTACTCCATCAGGGAAATATCCTTGCCGACGGCAGCAGTGAACGGGTCTTGACCTCCGGAATTATCCGGCAGGCGTATGGATGTGAAATCAATATCTTTGAGTCGGAAGGCAATAAATACGTGTTTAGTCGTGAACCGGCCGAGCAATAAACCATGGATCCTTTTTTCTATTTAATCATATTCGCGGGGGCGGTCGCCGGAGCAAGCACCGGACTTTTAGGCGTGTATATTGTCGGCATGCGAATGCCTTTCATTGGAACATGCATTTCTCATGCAGCAATGGCAGGAACCGTATTTTCATGCCTATTGGGAATTAATCCCCTCATCGGAGCCGTTGCCTTTTCCGTGGCATCTGCAATGTCTATGGCGGCCATACCTCCGGAAAAATCAAGGCTCGATACAAATGTTGGTTTGGCTGTTATGTTTTCCCTTATGCTCGGGCTTACGTTTTTGGGTATGGGCCTCATGGAAAACAGCCGTTCCGAAATGCTGGGTTTGCTTTGGGGAAGCATTCTTTTTGTCCGAAAGAAATCAGTAATCGCAATTACGGCTATCGGATTGCTGCTTGTATTATTTTCCGTTCTATTTAATAAAGAAATGAAAGTGCTTTTATTCAGCCGCTCTATCGCTTCTGCAACCGGCGTACATGAGGGCCTTGTCTATTGTCTTTTTTTGGCCCTGTGCGGCATTACACTTTCAGTCAATCTGCAAATAATTGGAGGATTGATGATTTTCAGCCTTATCACGAATCCTGCCGCCGCCGCCTACCAAATTTGCCGAGGACATAAAGCCGTTGTTATCACCTCAGTACTCTTTGGCGTCCTGTCAACCACGGCGGGATTCTTTCTGTCATTTTACCTTGATTTGCCGACCGGCGCCTGCATTGTTATCGTAAGCACGCTTATCTTTGCGGTTTCAGCCCTTTATGGTTCTATCAGAACGTAGAAGTTTTATAGAAAGTTGAATAAGGATTGAGCCCGAAAATGGATACTGCTTGTAATTCTCTATGACATAGCAGGATACCAACCGTAGATATCATGTGTGCCTTGTTACATTCAGACGAATTGATTCGGTATTGCTCCAGGGATAGCCGATTTTTTCGAGAAACGCTCCGACGTTATCAAGAGGGTCGTAGGGAGATGCAATCACCTGATCAAAGACCTCCTTCAACATCCGTATCTTTCCCGGATAGTCAAACAGCCAGAAGTCGGCGTGCAGATAGCGATAGGAATCTTTATCGGTACTCAAGGGAATGGCTTGCTTAAGCAGTTGGCGGGCATAAGATTCCCTGTAGGACTCAACATCTCGAAAACAGCATACACAGACAATGCTCGAAGAATGACGGTCGAACAATTCCCGAAGTCGAAAGTATTCCTGTGTCGAGTTCAGCAAATACAGCCCTTCATTTGTCCAGATAACATCTTTGCATCCCTGTTCGTCGGCACGCGAATAGTGTTTGGATATATCTCTTTCAAGTTCCTGCCGCAATCAGGAAAAATACTCCGGGGGTTTGATTTTCAGCAACTGTTCCTTCATTGAAGAAAACCGGTTCTCGTTCAGGGCATATACGTTCAATATATAGTGGGAGGGATGGTCATACCCTGCAACGGAGTCAGGCACATAGAGGCCCCTTTGGGCCAGCTCCGTCCTTCTCTGCCGCAAATAATGCTGAATCGACGTCGTTCCTGTTTTATGTTGTCCGATATGGATCAGCGTTCGCATCGGTCCCGGGTGTATCCTAATTTTCTTTTACATGCGCAGCGGGTTATTTCCGCATTTTCTTTATGCTGCCGGCATTGACTCTCAGGGCGTCTTTTTGCCTTTCCCCCGGCTTTCCAAAGATGAACAAAGACGTTGCTTTAGCCAAGTGTCGGCAGGGTCTATTCTATCTGGGGCTTCATTCGTTTGCACGCATTTGCCTGAGAAATCCGGGCCCCCTGAATAATTCCTGCCTTGTCGAAAAATTGATCCTGACGGCGGGCGTTATGATTCTTGCTTGACTGGGGCGGGGAAATTGTTTACAAGGGGGGCAGGTTTTGGCGGTCGAATGGTTGCTTTCGGGTATCATCCCTCCTGCAAACGGGTGAAGTGGAATGTTACTCCTTGAAAAGAAAGGACTTAGAGACATGCGAAATACGTTTCCTCTTGCGAAGTTTCTTGTTGGCGCGGCTGTGCTGGGGGTTTTTGCGGCCCAGGGATGTGCGGCGGTTGAGTCGGACGTCCGGACGAAGGAAGGGCTGGTGAAGTGGCGGTTCTGCGAGGATACGTCGCCGGAGGGGTCGCCGCCGGTCATTCCGCAGGAGGCCGCGTGGACCGAGTTGAGCATTCCGCATGTCTTTCGACTGTCCGGGCTGCATGAGCAGTCGGCGGGGTGGTACCGCACGTCCTTTGCCGCGAGCAAGGCGGAGGCGGGCAAGCGCTTCTGGCTGCTGCTGGAGGGGGCGGGGTCGGTGGCGGACGTGTTTGTCAACGGCGAGCCCATCGGCCGGCATCGGGGGGCGTTTACGGCGGCGGCATTCGATCTGACAAAGGCCGTGAAGTTCGGGCAGGACAACGACCTGGCGATCCGCGTGACCAACCGGGACACGGAAGCGGCCGACTGCCTGTCGCAGTCCAACCTGTACTATACCAACGGCGGGCTTTACCGGCCGGCGTGGCTGATCAAGACCAGCGCTGTGCACATCTACCCGGATATGGGATCGACGGGGGTCTATCTGACGCCGAAGAACATCGGCAAGGACAGCGCGGACCTGGAGGTCAGGACATATATCCGAAACGGCGAGGACCGGCCGGTCGAGGTGCGGCTGGTGCATACGGTGACGGGGCCCGACGGCAGGCAATGCGCGCGGTTCGAGACGACGGCGACGATCCCGGCGGGGCAGATACAGCCGGTGACGACGACGCAGACCATCGATCATCCGAAGCTGTGGGACATCCGTCAGCCGAACCTTTATACGGTAAAGACGGAGGTAATCGCGGGCGGCCGCACGGTCGATGCCCTGACGGAGCGGACGGGCTTTCGGACCATCGCGATGAAGGACGGCTGCTTTATGCTCAACGGCAAGGAACTGCTGGCCCGCGGGGTCTGCAAGCATCACCAGGGGGAGCACCAGTGGAACGCGATGACGGACGAGGACCTGCGGGCGGAGATGGAGGGAATGATCGACCTGGGCTGCAACACGATCCGGCTGGCGCACTATCCGCACCGGCGTTTCGAGTATCACCTGGCCGATGAGGCGGGACTGGCCGTGTGGGCGGAGAACGGCCTGGCGGGGCAGAAGTGGGACGGGGACGTCAAGCGGGAGACGACGCCGAACGCCGACGGGGAGCGGATCACGCGCGAGATGGTGCGGCAGAACTGGAACCACCCGAGCATCATCTTCTGGAGCAGCGGCAACGAGACATACCAGGAAGTGGCGTCACACTACGCGGACATCATTCGCCGGGAGGATACGACGCGGCTGATTACCTACGCCTCGGCGGGCGAGAAGCCGGCGAACGTGGACTTCGTGGCGGGCAATACCTACCAGGGCTGGTACTGGGGCCATTATACCGATTTCCACCGGCTGCCGGAGAACGCGTTTATCTCGGAAACGGGGTCGGGGTCGTGGATCACGCACCACCTGCCGTATGGGACGCAGCGCTGGGACGTGGACAAGTTCGAATCCGAGGAATATAACGAGCTGTTCGCCGAGTATCGCTTCCAGACGATCTTTCGCAACAACCCGTCCGGGCACAAGATGTTTCTCTGGTGGAACTTCCGGGAGTTCTATAACAAGAAGTTCAAGGGGAACCGGAACACCAAGGGGATCTGGACGCTGGCGGGGATGCCGAAGGATTTTTACTACCTGTACCAGTCGTTTCTGCGGCCGGATGAGCCCGTGCTGCACCTGTGCGGGCGGCACCACTTCTATCGGCAGTTCGCGCCGGATAACGGGATCAAGGCCTTTTCCAACGCGGACGAGGTGGAGCTGTTTATCAACGGCGTGTCGCAGGGCGTGAAGAAGAACGGCGACTACGTGCAGCCGGATTCGACGAAGAAGGAAAACAACAAGACGATTCCCGTAAAGGGAATCGCGGTCAATAACGTGTTCTTCTGGAAGGCGCCGCTGCGGCCGGGCAAGAACACGGTCGAGGTACGCGACAACCGGGGTCGGTCCGCGTCGATGGTGATCTACCAGAAGGCCGAGGATGGGGCGATGCCCGTGCCCGCCGACAGCTTAGTGGTGAACCTGAAGAGCTCCAACGCGGACAACCCGGCGATCTTTATCGACCGGCCGGTCGAGCCGCAGGGGCCTTTTTACAGTGAGGTGGACGGATCGTCGGACAACACGTTTGACGTGCTGCCGAAGGCGGTCGAGGGGGCTCGCTGGATCACGACCAAGCGGCTGAGCGACGCGAAGAATAAGACGGACCTGTCGTTTCGCGTGACGAGGCCGGCGACCGTGTACGTGATGTACGCGACGGGGACGTTCCCGGCGCATACGCTGCATGAGCCCTATGCGCCGGCGGTGCAGGCCTCGGCGGCGCTGACGCAGGGCTTGCAGGACGTCGGCTTCAATGACACGGGCATCCGCGGGGTGTGGCGGCGGCACGGGCTTTGGCTGGGCGACTATGGGCTGATGAGCCGGACGGTCGAGGCGGGCGAGGACGTGGTGATCGGCGGGCAGACGCTGGACTACGTGGTGCTGATAAAGCCGAACTGAGATCGATGCGTTCTTTTGAAATGATTAAAACGGCCGCGGTTGGTTTCAAAGCCTGCTGCGGCCGCTTGTGTTTATTTCAAAAAGAATTGTAAAATCCGGTCACAGCCGTTTTTTTGGATTTTTCCGTAGAAAATGTAAAAGATCCGGCGTTTTAAAATAGGTAACGTTGGAGTTTTCCATAATTTGAATAGAATAAAAGGATAGGGATGGACTCCAATAATAAGAGAACGGAAGTTTTTTTGTCGCTGCTGATGGTCAACCAGCGGCGGATCAATTCCTATATCCTCACCCTGGTACCTAATTTCAGCGATGCCGACGATATTATGCAGGAAACGATCACGACGATGTGGAGGAGGTTTGACGCTTTTCAGGTCGGCACTGATTTTGCGGGGTGGGGGCTGAAGGTCGCCTATTACTGCATTCTGGACTACCGCAAACGTCAGCAGAGGGACCGGGCGGTTTTCAGCGAGGGGCTGCTGGAGCAACTCAGCGAGGTGGCCCGCGAGAAGCAGACGGATACGGATGAACGCATTCGGTACCTTCGCCGGTGCATTGAGAAACTCAGACCTGAGGACCAGCGGTTTCTGAAGGCGCGCTATGAGCTGAACAACGGGGTCAAGAGTCTGGCGGTTCAACTGGACCGGTCCATGTGTACAAGCATCTGTCGCGGATTCACCATGTTTTGAACCTGTGCGTCAAACGGGCGATCCGGGAACAGGAGGTACTGTAATGGACAGCCGGGAATCCATTCGCATTTCGGAACTGCTGCTTCGGTGCTGTGACGGGTCAGCGAAACCGGGGGAACCGGAGGAACTGGAATCGCTCCTGTATAACAACCGCGAGGCCCAGGAATACTACGTGGATCTGCTGATGGATCTGAATTACTTTCACTGCCTGGGGCAGTCCGCGCCGCCATATGATATGAATGGGGACGGCCTCATTACTATCCAGGACCTGGCGTTCTTTGCCGAGGACTGGCTGGCTTACCCCGAGCCGGCGGAGGCGCAGGCGATTGTGATCGACCCGGCGACAACCTACCAGGAGATCGAGGGGTTCGGCGCTTCCCTGACGGATTCGTCGGCCTGGCTGATCCACGAATTTCTCAACGCCTCCGAGCGGCAGGCCGTTTTGACCGACCTGTTCGATCCGGACGAGGGCATCGGTCTGAGCTACCTGCGCCAGCCGATGGGGGCTTCGGACTTCCGGCTGCAGGACTACAGCTACGACGACTTGCCGCCGGGGGTGAGTTCGGATTACACCCTGAGCTACTTTTCAATCGCCTACGACGAAAGCACGATTATCCCGACGCTCCAGCAGATCCTGTCGATTAATCCGAACGTGCGGATCATGGGCAGCCCGTGGAGTCCGCCGGTATGGATGAAGACCAGCGGGCACATCGGGGGCGGGAGTCTTAAGAGCAACGTTTACCCCACCTACGCGAATTATTTTGTCAAATACGTGCAGGCGTACGCGGCGCACGGCATCACGATTGACGCGATCACTCTGCAGAACGAGCCGTACTACGAGCCGTGGTTCTCTCCGGGCTGCCGGATGGAGCCGGCGGATCAGGTTAAACTGGTCAAGGAGATGGGTCCGGCGTTTCAGCACGCGGGGATTGCGACGAAGATCCTCATATGGGATCATAACTGGGACAATACGGATTTCGCCCTAAGGGTGCTGAGCGATGACGAGGCGAGGCCTTATATTGACGGTGTGGCGTGGCACCACTATGCGGGCGACGTCGGGGCTCAGAGCGTTGTGCATGACGCCTACCCGGACAAGGGCGTTTACTTTACGGAGGGATCGGACGGGACCTGGAACGACGGGGGGTTCGATGCAGATCTGATTCGCAACGGGACCTTCGTGATCGATACGCTGCGGAACTGGTCGAAGACGGTGGTGAAATGGAACCTGGCACTGGACGAGAACAACGGGCCGAAGATCTCCGGCGGCTGCGATACATGTTACGGCGTCGTCACCATCAACCGGCAGAGCCGTCAGGCGGCGCCGCGTCCGCACTACTATGCCCTGGGGCACGCCGCCAAGTTCGTTCGCCCCGGCGCCGTTCGAATCGCCAGCGGCGAGGGCCGCATACGGACGGTCGCCTTTAAGAACACGGACGGCTCGACGGTGCTTTACGCCGTAAATGCGAATGCCTCCGACGAGGTTTTGAAACTGGAATGGAACGGCCGGTGGGCCGCCGTTCGCCAGCCGGCGCGTTCGATCATGACGTTCCGATGGGACGATGCGGCGAATGCGAAGGTCGATGTGTGGCTGACGACCGGCGATCAGGCATCGCTGCTGGAGCCGCGAAGGCCCGTTTATTTTCACGATTGAGACACGTCGGCAGGGACGGAAGGTTCACTCTTTTGGGGGATTACAGACGGGGCAGGTCCGTATGCTCAGGGGTGGTTCGAGGCCGGCGCGGGCCAGGAGGTCGGCGTTTTTGAAGACGGAGGCCGTCGCGTCGTCGGCGAGGACGCGGCCGGCGGCGAGGACGATGGTGCGCTCGCAGCATTCGAGGGCAAGGTCGAGGTCGTGAGTGGCGATGATCCGGGTATGCTCGAAGCTCTTGAGCAGGTCGATGAGACCGCGACGGGCGCGAGGGTCGAGACTGGCGCTGGGCTCGTCCATGACGAGGATGTCGGGGCTCATGGAGAGGACGGCGGCGATGGAGACGCGGCGTTTTTCGCCGACGGAGAGGCGGAAGGGCGGGCGGTCCTTCAGGGCGGCGGCGCCGACACGCTCGAGCGAGGCCATGACGAGGGGCTCGACCTGGTCGGGCGAGAGGCCCAGGTTGAGCGGGCCGAAGGCGACGTCCTCGTAAACGGTGGGCATGAAAAGCTGATCGTCGGGGTCCTGAAAGACCATGCCGACGGTGCGGCGAACGGCGGGAACGGTGCCGGCGGCGAGGGGCAGGTCGCCGATGCGGAGCGTGCCGCGGGTGGGCAGCAGGCAGCCGGAGAGATGAAGCAGCAGCGTGGACTTGCCCGCACCGTTGGCGCCGACGACGGCGACGGACTGGCCGTGGGTGATGCGAAAAGAGACGGCGTCCAGGCCGGGCGTGCCGTCCGGGTAGGTATAACCGAGATCAATGGCTTCGACGAGATGATGGCTCATATCAGGTTCACCAGCAAGGTTCCGATGACGTTGGGGATATCGACAAACCGAAAGAGGACAAACAGGGCGCTCCAGCCGACGAGGAAGAGGAGGTCGGCCCCGCCGAAGCGCAGGCGGCGGGTCGTGTGAATCGCGCCGCTGAAGCCGCGGCAGGCCATGGCGCGGTGGATGCGCTCGGCGCGATCGAGCGTGCGCAGGAGGAGGCGGCCGATAAAGGGGCCCATCTCGGCGATTTCGAGGCGGCGGCCGAAGGACCGCAGCGAGCGGGCGCGGAGCACGCGGGCGGTCTCATCGATGAGGACATAGCCGTAGCGGTAGAGCAGGAGGAGCTGGGTTGTGAAGACGACGGGGACGCCGAGCCGCTGCATGGCGGCGGTGAGGGACTCGAAGCCGGTGGTCGCGATGAGGACCAGGGCGGCCGAGACGGTCAGCAGGAATCGCAGGAGGATCGACAGAAAGGAGACCATGCCGCCGGAGAGGGTCAGCGGACCCAGCGTGAGAAGGGCCTGGCGGTCGAGCAGAGGGTTGAAGAGGCCCAGCAGGACGGCGAAGGGACTGACCCAGAGGAGCCGCTTGAGGAGACCGCCGACGGGCAGGCCGGCGGCGGCGATGAGGACGACCGGATAGAGCGCAAACGGCAAAAGAGCGGACAGCGCGTACTTGTTGAAGGAGACGACGCAGACGGTGAAGACCAGCGTTACCAGGAGCTTGGCGCGGGGATCGATGCGGTGCACGGGCGAGTCCCGACGGGCGAGGTCGTCGAGCATTCCGAACTGGGCTAATCCGGCGACGGCGTTGGACATGGGCTATGCTCCGTGAGGGGCGGGGGGACGCAGGTTGAATTTGAGGAGCAGGCCGATAGCGACGACGACCAGGCAGGTAATCAGGCCGCCGACGAGGCCGGCGAAGCTGGTCGAGACGCGACTGTCTTCAATTTCGGCTGCCGTGTAGTCGGGCAAAAGGGCGGTTTTTTCCTGCACTTCGGCAAGACGCGAGTGAAGGCCCGTTTCCGGGGGGGCGAGTTCTTCGCTGCCGGCCGTCCTGGCGACGGACCATTCGAGGCCGTCGGGATGGGCGGAGGCGAACCAGCTCAGAACGCCCGCGGTGAGCAGGGCGGCGACGGCGAGGCCGGCGATGACGGGACCGGTGCGTGCGTGCGGCGATTCCATGGGGGTCGTCAGCAGTTCGGGACGCACCTGGCGGACAAAGAGGACGACAGCGGCGGTGATGACGCCTTCGACGATGCCGATGGCCAGGTGGATCGGCTGCATGGCGAGGAGAAAGGGGCCGAACGGCAGCTCGGATCGGCCGGAGAGAACGGTCTGGAGGACGACGCTAAGCGAGCCAAGCTGAAGGCCGACGACGGCGGCGAGGATCGAGGCGACAAGCAGGGATCGCCGGGCGGGATTCGAGCCCGCGAGGGGTTTGTAGATCAGCGGGTACGCAGCAAAGCAGGTCCAGAAGCCCAGGTTGAAGACGTTGCAGCCGAGGGCGAGAAGGCCGCCGTCGGCGAAGAAGAGGGCCTGAATGACGAGGATCGAGGCCATGACGAGGAAGCCCGCCCAGGGGCCCAGAAGGATCGCCAGGAGCAGACCGCCGCCGATGTGACCGCTGGAGCCGGTGCCGGGGATGGCGAAGTTAATCATCTGGGCGGCGAAGACAAAGGCCCCGGCGACACCCATGAGGGGGATGCGGCGCTCGCTGAAGTCGAGGCGGAGCCGGCGGCTGCTGAGGCCGACAAGACCCGCACAAGCGGCCCAAAACCCGCCGCCGACGACGGGGCTGATCAACGCATCTGCCATGTGCATTTGAATACTCCTTTCGAAGATCCGTTACCTGTTCGCCGCCTTTAAGGCGACTCGCAAAAGCGGGATTATAGCAGGTATAAGCGGAAAAGCCAAGCGGGGTGATTTTTTTCAGGCGGGATTTACAGGATTTAAGGATATTATATGTCGGGCGATTCACATAATCGGCTGCCGCGTGGCGCAGCTCATCCTGCTGTCGGAGACGCCCGACATGCCCGCCAAAATCAATTTATCCTCTCATCGTCAGAAGCCGGGGTAGATATCGGTCCAGTGGGCGGCGAGGACGGCGAGGTCGTTCATATCGATACTGTTATTGGCCGCGAGGTCGCAGCCCGGGTTGTAATTCGCATCGCCCAGCGTCGTTTGCCATGCCCGGGCCATGACGGCAAAGTCGGGCAGCCCGACCCGGCAGGAGCGGTCGATGTCGCCCGTGATGGGAGCAGCCGAGATATTGCCGAGAATCTTCATGCTGGGAATATAGCTATTCACTGAGTAGTATTTGCCGTACCAGTCGCTCCAGGTCAGGGGATCGCCATGGGCGCCGGTTTTGGAACCGAGCGAGAGGACGCGATCGACGGCGGCCTGGAGAACGTAGAAGGTGCCGTCGGGGTCTGTCAGGCCGGCGTTGTTATAGCTCATATCGATCAGCAGGTTCTGCGTGCCGTTGTAGGCGAACGGCTGCTGAAAATGGAAGTTGACCCAGCCGGAGCCCACGGTGGTATCGGCCTGGTAAACAGTGGTCCAGCCGGTTGCAGGGATCATGCTGTTGGGATTGCTAAACTGGGTCCAGGTCGTGTGCTGCATCCGGATGGTCCAGTTGGACAGGGTGCGGCCGGGGGCCGTATTCACCCGGATGGCCAGATCGGTGATATTGCGGGCGGCGCCGATCTCGCTTTGGAGCAGAATGATTTCGGTGCGTGCGTCATACATAGTGCCGGTGGCCAGCATGAGGGAGCCGGTCAAGGGACTGTTGGAGCTTGTGCCGTAGTCAAAGTTGAGCGTGTCGTCCACGTTGACGGTAACGGTGGCGGTGTTGGACTGGCCGCCGGTGGGCGGGGTGCCGCCGTCGTTGGCCGTGTAGGTGAAGGTGTCCGGGCCGCCGTAGCAGGGGCAAGGCGTATAGAGGACCTGGTTCTGCCGGTAGGCCATGGAGTACGGGACGGAGTCAATGGGGCCGACGTTGGGCTCGCTGATTTTGCCGTGGGCAGGCAGGGAGGTGATTGTGTAGAAGAAGACGTTCGGATCGGGCAGGCCGTCATCCGGCGCCAGCAGCGTGATCAGGTTCGGATCGGTGGAGCGGATCGTGACGCTGATATCCTGGGCGATGGGCGGCGAGGCGTTGGTGGAGGCCAAGTCGATGCCCCACTTGTTGCCGGAGGCGGAACCCCAATCCTGCGAGCGGCCGGTGGTGACGTACTGGTCGGTGAAGATAAAGCCGCTGAGGGAGACGGAGAGGCGGTAGGTGGAATTGGAGGCGAGGTTTTTGAGGGCATAGATGCCGCGGCTGTTGGTCGCAGCCGATCGGACCGGGGTCGAGCCGCTCCAGGCGGTAACGACGGCGTTGGCGAGGGGTGCGCCGCCCATGCTGGTAACACGGCCGCTGACGATCTCGCCGGTTCCGGAGGTATAGACATTGTAAATGCAGCTGTCGATGGTTGTGTAGGTATAATAGACGTCGATCAGGGGAAGCTGGTACCATGTGTCGTCCTGACCGCTCCAGCCCATGTTGATGTGGTGGTAGGCGGTTCCCGCGTTGTAGCCGTAGCCATCGGCGATGACGGCGTGACCTTCGGCGGCGCTGCGGATGCTGAGGATGACGGGCAGGGCGGCATCCAGATTGGAGTTAATCATGGTCCAGAGGGCGTTATTGCCGGAGCCGGGAAAGCCGATGCCGTGGATGCTGTTGGAATAGAGGAAGGTGTTGACCAGTTCGGCATCGGCGTCGGTTGTCGAGGCGGAGGAACCGCCAACAGCGTAAGACATATTGACGGCGACGCCCGCGTCATAGCAAAGGGCGCCGATGGCCTGTCGCTCGGCGAGAGTGAGGCCGGCGGCGGGGATGAGAGGCATCAGGGTCCAGTTGTAGGGACCGCCGAAGCCGTCGCCTCCACGGGTGTAGGCGGTGGTTGCGATACCGTTGACGGAGATGGTAAAACCATGATAACCGATGCCGGCGACGGGCCACTGGTGATAGCGCATGAGCTGGGCCATGGCCGTGGCGACGCAGCCGGCCGGATGGTGGCTTGGGGTGTAATAGTTATAGCAGTAATCGCCGGCGGCGCTGCTTTGATCCCACTGGGTCTGGAGGAGCGGAGGCACGCGGATATCGCTGACGGAGGGGATGCTTTCGATCCCGACGGCCGATTCAGCGGCGACGAAGAGTTCGTCCCACTGCTGCGAGACGCGGTCGCGGCGGCGCTGGTGTTGGGGGACGTCGTCGATCTGAGCGGCGTCGTCATGCTTTTGGGCGACGGCCTGGCGGCGGCCCTTCATGTCTTCATTGAGGAGGGTTTTGAGGGGGCTGTCTTCGTCCGTCTCATAGCAGCCGGTCGGGGAAAAGGCGATGACGGGCTCAATCGCATCGTCGGCGGAGAGGATCACAAACCCCTGCGGTCGAAGATTGCCGACATAGTAAAGGGGCTGCCCCGCTTCATCGAGGACAATCCGGAGGTCGGCGGGGACGCCGCGAATGGGAGCACCCATCGGGGCGGGATTTCGGCGCAGCCAGCCGCGGGCGGCCTGTGCGGCCTGATCCTTCGACATCGGCCGGGCAAGGGCGTCACAGGTAATCAGGGTTAGAAAAAGGGACAGCAATATGCAAAAACCGGAAATACGCCTGAATGCAGCCATCGTACCCTCCTGAAAATTAGCGGACCCGATACATCTTTTTTTGTTGATGCCTGCAATCTTAACAATGGGAAAAAATTTAATCAAGGAAAAAAGGAGCCGGGTGGTTGAAAAAAGTTGTGAGAGCGGATATAAAGCTGATTCCAAAACTTTAAACATAAGGAGAGATTTTCATGTTCAGAAGGCAGATCTATGGGTGCGTTCTTATCGTAAGCGGTCTTTTGGGGTTCCAGGGGTGTCATGTCCACGGGCTGAGCGGGGAGCAGGCGATGGATCGGAGCGTATCAAGTCCGGACGGGAAGATCAAGGTGAGCTTTGGGTTGAATGAGGAGGGACAGCCGTTTTACTCGGTGACGTATGACGGCAAGACGGTACTCAGACCCTCGCCGCTGGGGCTGGTGCGGAGTGACGGGGCGTTCGATACGGGGCTGTCGGTGACGGCCGTATCGAAGACGGAGCCGGTGAAGGATGACTACACGATGCTGACGGGCAAGCGGAAGGAGTGCACATACCGGGCGAACCGGAAGGTGCTGCGGCTGAAGAACGCCGACGGGCAGTCGATGGAGATCGTGTTCCAGGTGTCGAATGACGGGGCGGCCTTCCGATACGGCTTTGAGGAGAAGACGGGCCAACCGGTGTACGTGACGGACGAGAAGACGGGCTTTGCGCTGGCGGAGGATACGCTGTCATGGCTGCACTTCATGGCGGTGAGCAAGTCGGGCTGGTCGCGAACGCAGCCGTCGTATGAAGAGTATTACGAGGCGGGCAAGCCGGTGGGACGGCCGTCGCCGGCGGGACAGGGCTGGTGTCTGCCGGCCCTGTTCAAAACAGCGGACGGGATCTGGGTGCTGATCTGCGACAGCGACGTAAATGACGCTTACTTTGGGGCGAGGTTGGGGCATGATTCGACGGGCGGGATGTATCGTATCGCGCTGCCCCAGGTACAGGACCACCGCGGGCCGCAGGACCCGGCTACTCCGCAGATCGGCTTTCCGTTCCGCTCGCCGTGGCGGGTGCTGATGATCGGGCCCTCGCCGGCGACGATGGTGGAATCGACGCTTATGACGGACGTGGCGACGCCGAGCAAAATCAAGGACGCCGGCTTTATCAAGCCGGGCAAGGCGTCCTGGACCTGGCTGCGATACGACAACGACGGTTCGACCTTGACATACGCCGAATCGTTTCTGAATCTGGCGGTCCGGATGAAGTGGGAATATGTCCTGGTGGATGCCAACTGGGATCAGCTTATCGGCTACGAGAGGATGGCCGAGTTTGTCAGGAAGGCGAACGACCAAGGCGTCGGCGTGATCCTGTGGTATAACTCGAACGGCCCGTGGAACGATGCGCCGATGACGCCGAAGAACCGGATGCACAACACCGATGTGCGGCGGGAGGAATTCGCCCGGCTGCGGGCAATGGGGGTGAAGGGGGTAAAGGTGGACTTCTTTGCCGGGGACAAGCAGGCGACGATGCAGCTTTACCTGGAGACGCTGCGGGACGCGGCGGACTTCGGTCTGCTGGTCAACTTCCACGGGGCGACGATCCCGCGGGGCTGGCAGCGGACATGGCCGAACCTGATGACGATGGAGTCGGTGCGGGGGATGGAGTACTGCACGTTCGAGCAGAGCAACGCCGACCGGCAGCCCTGGCACTGCACGATCCTGCCGTTCACGCGAAACGCAATCGGGTCGATGGACTTTACGCCGGTGGTGCTCAATCCGCGGATCCGGGGGGTGCGGCTGGTGACGCTGCCGGGATTCGAGATTGCGCTGCCGGTGGTGTTCGAGTCGGGCATCCAGCACATGGGGCTTGTGCCGGAGGAGACCGGCCTGCTGACGGAAGCCGTCGTAAAGTACCTTCAGGCGGTTTTGACGGTCTGGGATGAGACGCGGCTGGTGGACGGTCTGCCGGGCGAGTACGTGGTGATCGCGCGGCGGTCGGGCGATACGTGGTACGTCGCGGGGATCAACGGACTCGATGTGCCGAAGGCGCTGACGCTGAACCTGTCGTTCCTGCCGGCGGGGGCCAAGGGGACGCTGATCACGGACGGCGAAGACCGAAGCTTTGAGGAACGCAAGATCGGCGGCGGCGAACTGCGGTCGATGCGGATCGAACTCAAGCCGCATGGCGGATTTGTTTTGACGACGGAGAAGTAATCACATGAGTTTTGTTCCGGAGAGCACAACGGCGGTGTTCCTGGCGGCCTGCCACGAGGCGGGACGGCGGGGGCTGGTCAAGTGCAGCAGCGGGAACCTGTCGCTGCGCCTGGACGAAGAGCGGATGCTGATCTCAGGTTCGCGGAGCTGGCTGGATCGAATCGAGCCCGAGCAGCTTGCCGTGTGCCGCATCGCGGACGGCGGGCTCATCGAGGGGGCCCGGCCGTCGGTGGAGACGGGATTTCACGCGGGGATCCTGCGGATGCGGCCGGAGGTGAACGTGGTGCTGCATTTTCAAAGCCCCTTCGCCACAACGCTGGCGTGCATGGATCCGGCGTCGGTCAACTACCATGTACTGCCGGAGATTGCCTACTATATCGGGCCGATCGGGCAGGTGGAGTACCTGACGCCGGGGACACCGGAGCTGGCAAGCGCGGTGATCGAGACGATGCGCGGGCACGACCTGGCCGTGCTGCGAAATCACGGGCTGGTGACGGCGGCCCGCTCTCTGGACGCGGCGATCCAGAACGCGGAGTTTTTCGAACTGGCCTGTTCGATAATCCTTCGCGGGGGACGCTCGGTCGTCCCGCTGGAGCCGGACAGCATCGAGACGCTGGCCGCCCTGAGCCGCCAGGCCCGGCGATCAGTGTAAGGGAAATTTTAAGCAACCGCCGATTACGCGGTTGCTTGCGGACTTCGGATCAAGTCCGGGGCGACAACCCGATGGCTCCTGATCGATTTGAGAATCAATAAAAAAGCACGGTCGGACCTTGCGGCCCGGCCGTGCTTTTGTTTTACCGACCTGAAAATCAGAGCGTGCCGCCGGCTTGCCGGGTATTTGCGGCGGTCGCTGCCTGGTTCGTTTTCTTTGTATTCTCCGCCTTCATGAGGGCGGGCTTCTTTATACGAACGGAGGCGATGACCGGGTAGTGGTCGGAGGGACGCCGGCCGTTGACCTTGCGCTTGTCCACTTCGACGCGGAGGGCCTGGAATCCGCTGCTCAGCGGGATATGGTCGATCTTCGTGCCGATGCCGTTGCCCCGGGGATTGAGAGATCGCCACGCATCCACCATCGCCACACGCGGGTTGTAGTGGCCGACCTCGTGGAGGTATTCCATGGCGGAGTTGCTCAGCTTCATGTTGAAATCGCCCATGACGATGAAGGGATCGTTCGTTTTGCGATGGGCGATCCGCTGGGCGAGCAGGCGGACGCTCTTCCGGCGGGACTGCTGCGAGAGGGGGTCCATGTGGACGTTATAGACATAGAAGGACTGGCCGGTGTCCTTCTGGCGGAGCCGGACCCAGGAGCAGATCCGCGGCCACAGGGCGCCCCAGTCTCGACCGGGTCGGTCGGGGGTGTCGGTGAACCAGAAGGTGCCGGAGTCCTGAAGGGCAAACCGGTCCCGACGGTAGAAGATCGCGCAGGTTTCGCCGTCGCGGGCACCGTCATTGCGGCCCACGGCGTAAAAGGCGTACTGCGGAAGGGCCCGGCTGACGTCCCTGACCTGGTGGTCGAGGGCCTCCTGAAGGCCTACGATGTCGGAGCCGTGATGGGCGATCATGTTGATAACGGCGGCCTGACGCCGCCCCCAGCGGCGAAAACCGTCGACGACGGTATCGACGCGGATATTGAAGGTCATTAACTTGATTTCATTGGATTGCTGAGGGGCAAAGAAGACTTCCTGCTGGGCCACCCGTTTGGAGGCGGAGCACCCTCCGAAGATAGTTAGATTGATTAAAGAGAGAATAATTCCTGCGGTTTTTGATTGTTTCATAACGTCCCTGTTCCTGTGGTCTGGATTCCATCCTTGGACAGCTTACTCTGCTGTCTGGAATCGGTTATTATGAGAAAATGACTTTAAAAATACACTGATTTTATATGTCCTGTTTCTCTACTACTGAATCGGTGTATAGAAATCAAAAAGACACCCTGGTTTGAAGGCACTGATTAGACGGTTGAAATCATATCCTTCTGTTTTGAAAAGAGTTAACAACCCCATAAAGATCCGCATCATAGAAAACGCAGGATAGCGAAAGGCCGACTCCATGTCAAGGGAATTTACTATGGCGATCTAAGGAAATTGCCTATCTTAACGACTATAAGTCTATATAGTAGGCCTAAATTGGATAGTATGGGTCGTACGACAACCGTCGGCGAGACCGACATGATCCGGGAATTTTTTGAAAAACTGTTTGCGTTTTCCCGGCATGTGCCGTACTATGCGAGAAAGCGTTACAGTGGATTAGTAAACGTTTTCCGGTGCAAAACACCACCCAAGGAGAGGTCCATGCAAGATGGAATGGAGAAACTGTCGATCCGGGAAAAGATCGGCTACGGGCTGGGGGATACGGCGTCCAATCTCTTCTTTCAGACGTTCATCATCTTTCTTCTATACTTTTATACCGATGTCTTCGGGATTTCGGCGGTGGCGCTCGGGACCATGATGCTGGTCACGCGGATCTGGGATGCGGTCAACGATCCGATAATGGGGATGATCGCCGACCGGACGCATTCGCGGTGGGGCAAGTTCCGCCCGTATCTGCTGTGGTTTGCCGTGCCGTTCGGCCTCATCGGCGTGCTGATGTTTACGACGCCGGATCTGAGCCCGGGGGGCAAGCTGATCTGGGCCTATGTCACTTACACGCTGATGACGATGGTATATACGGTGATCAACGTGCCGTATTCGGCGCTGATGGGCGTCATTACGCCTAATTCAGAGGACCGAACGGTAGTTTCGTCGTTCCGGTTCGTGCTGGCTTTTATCGGAACGTTTGTGGTCCAGTTTGCCGTGCTGAAGATGGTGGAGGTTTTCGGCGGGGACAACGCAAGGGCCGGCTGGCAGCGGGCGATGGCGGTGCTGGCGGCGGCCGCGGCGGCGCTGTTTTTGATCACCTTCGCGACGACGAAGGAACGCGTTCAGCCGATTGGGGACCGGAAGAATCCTATCCGACAGGACCTGAAGGACCTGGTGACCAACGTGCCCTGGCTGCTGATCGGCGGGGCCACGGTGTTCCAACTGACGTACGTCGTGATGCGCGGCGGGGCAATCATGTACTTTTTTGAATACTTCATCAAGGATCAGACGGTGACGCTCCTGGGGATGACCCGGGAGATGAGCTTCAAGCAGTTGACGACGATCTTCCTGATGTCGGGAACGGCGGCGACGATTCTCGGGGCCATTATGACCCGGTTCTTCAGCGCCGCGATGGGCAAGGCCAAATGCTATATCGGGTTCCTGGCGATGAGCGGGATCAGCGGGGGATTGATCTTTTTCCTGGGCCGCGAGCGGCTTATCTGGATCTTTGCGCTGCAACTGGTGTGTTCGTTTGCCATGGGACCGGTCTCCGTTTTGCAGTGGGCCATCTATACGGATACGGCGGATTATTCCGAGTGGGTTCGGGGACGCCGGGCAACGGCCCTCATCATGTCGGCCTCGTTGTTTGCATTGAAACTGGGAGTGGCCCTGGGCGGCGCCCTGATGGGATGGGTGCTGGCCGGTTACGGCTATGTGCCGCAGATGGAGCAGACGCCGGAGTCGTTGCAGGGAATCCGCCTGGGCATGACGGTGTTTCCGGCGATTTTCGCCCTGCTCGGTGCTGTCGTCATGATGTTCTACCCACTGGACAAGGAAACGATACGGCGGATTGAAACGGATCTGAATGAGCGGCGGCGGCAGGCCGGTGTGCGGTCTTCCGTCTCGCAGGAGGCCAAGGCATGAGAACGACTTCGTTGATCCTTATTCTCATGGGTATCGCAGGCGGGCGGGTCTTTGCCGCTGAGCCGATGACGCTGAAGGAAGCGTATGCGAAGGACTTCCTGATCGGCACGGCGCTGAACAGCCGCCAGGTGTTCGGGGAATGGCCCCAGGAACTGGCGCTGGTCGAAAGACACTTCAATTCGATCACGCCGGAAAATCTTCTGAAGTGGGAAATGGTTCACCCGGAACCGAAAGAGTATCATTTCGAACCCGCCGACCGCTTCGTGGAGTACGGTGAGCGGCACGGGATGTTCATCGTCGGCCATACGCTCGTGTGGCACAGCCAGACGCCGCGATGGGTATTTCGCGGCGAAGACGGCGAGCCGGCGGACCGTGAGACGCTGCTGGAGCGGATGCGCGAGCATATTCACACGGTGATGGGGCGGTACAAGGGGCGCATCGGCGGCTGGGACGTGGTGAACGAAGCGGTGGAAGATAACGGCTCGCTGCGCAACAGCCGGTGGCGGCGGATCATCGGGGACGATTACATCGCCAAGGCCTTTGAGTTTGCCCGCGAGGCGGACCCGGAGGCCGAGCTTTACTACAACGACTTCGATATGTGGAAAAAGGAAAAGCGCGACGGCGTGATCCGGCTGGTGAAGGACTTGCAGGCGCGGGGGCTGCGGATCGACGGCATCGGGATGCAGGGGCACTGGGGGCTGGATTACCCGGAGCCGGAGGAGGCCGAGGCGAGCATCGAGGCGTTCGCGGCGCTGGGCGTGAAGGTGATGATCACGGAGCTGGATGTGACGGTGCTGCCCGTGGTTAACAATTATTTCGGGGCGGAGGTGGAGCGGCGGTCTGAGTTGAATGAAGGGCTCAATCCCTATCCGGACGGGCTGCCGGCGGAGTTGGAGCGGCAGTTTACGAAACGGTGTGCGGAGTTCTTTTCTCTGTTCCACAGGCATGCGGACAAGATCAGCCGGGTGACGTTCTGGGGCGTGCATGACGGGAATTCGTGGCGGAATAATTTTCCCATGCGGGGACGGACGGACTACCCGCTGCTGTTCGACCGGCGGCTTCGGCCGAAGGCGGCGCTCAGCGCGGTGACGGCAATCCCGGCAGAGACGACGGCCGGCCGAACGTTTACCAACCCGGTTCTTTCGGGCTTTTACCCGGACCCGAGCATCTGCCGGGTGGGGGACGATTACTACATGGTCCACAGCACGTTCGAATACTTTCCGGGTGTGCCGATCTTTCACAGCCGGGACCTGGTGCACTGGCGGCAAATCGGCTACTGCCTGACGCGCAAGAGCCAGCTTTCGCTGGAACAGTGCCGGGCTTCGGGGGGGATCTACGCCCCGACGCTGCGGTGGCACGATGGGACCTTCTACATGATTACGACGAACGTCTGCGGGGGGGGGAGTTTCTACGTGACGGCGACTGATCCGGCCGGGCCGTGGTCGGCGCCGGTACGGGTGGACCAGAGCGGAATTGATCCGTCCCTGCTGTTTGACGACGACGGAAGGGTCTATTACATGCGGCACGAGGGAGGCGAGCGCGGCGGGATCGGCCAGCAGGAGATCGACCTGAAAACGGGCCGGCTCAAGGGGGAGATGAAGATGATCTGGCGGGGGACGGGCGGCATCTGGCCGGAGGGGCCGCACCTTTACAAGATCAACGGCAAATATTACCTGATGATCGCGGAAGGGGGCACGAGTTACGGGCACATGGTGACGATTGCCCGCAGCGACTCGCCCTTCGGGCCGTTCGAGTCCAATCCGAAGAACCCGATCCTGACGCATAAAGACCGCAGGGACCATCCGATCCAGGCGCTGGGACATGCGGACCTCGTCCAAACGCCGGCGGGCTGGTGGATGGTATGCCTGGGTATTCGACCGCAGGGCGGGGCGATGCACCATCTCGGTCGCGAGACGTTCCTGGCTCCGGTGGAATGGGGCCCGGACGGCTGGCCGACCGTCAACGGGGGCAGGGGCATTGAACTTGTGATGGAGGCGCCGAAGCTGCCGCCCCATCCGTTCCCGAAGGAGCCGGCGCGGGATGAATTCGAGGGCGAGCGGCTGGGTCTGGCCTGGAACTTTCTGCGCAACCCGCAAGAGGAAAACTACTCGCTGAGCGAGCGACCGGGATACCTGCGTCTGAAGGGCTCGGCGGTGACGATGAGCGATGCGGCCTCGCCGACCTTTGTCGGCCAGCGGCAGCGAGACCTGAACTGTACGGTCTCCGCGAAGCTCGACTTCGTGCCCAACAGGGAAAACGAGGAGGCAGGGATGGTAGTCCGGGGCAATGACCAGTATCACTATGACCTGGGACTGACGCTGAAGAACGGCAGGCGGCAGGCGTTTTTCAGAAAGGTGCTCGACGGCCGGACTATCGAACCGGTGACCTATGTCTGGCTGCCGGACGGCGAGGTAACCTTCACGATCACGGCTTCACCGCTGTCCTACGAGTTCGCCTGCCGGACGTCTGAAAACCCTGTGGCCAAGCTTGGAAATGCCTTGACAGGGGGTCTGTCCTCCGAGAAGATCGGCGGATTTACCGGCGTTTATATCGGAATTTACGCGACGGGCAACGGAAAAGCTTCCACCAGTCCGGCAGACTTTGACTATTTCGAATATAAAGCGGCAACCACTGAGTCAGGAGAATAAGCGTGTTGCAGTCTTCAACAGTCGAGAAAGCGGCTTACCGAAACTCCTCCCTGCCTGTTTCAGAGCGTGTCGATGACCTTCTGTCGCGCATGACCCTTGAAGAAAAGGCGGCCCAGATGCAGTGCATCTGGAACGGCAAGGTGGACAGCTTTGTGGATGATAAGTGTGATTTTTCGCTCGAAAAAGCCCGCATCCATCTGAAGGACGGGCTGGGACAGATCGGGCGTCCGAGCGATACGGCGGGGGGGCTGTCGCCGCGGCGCCATGCTCAACTGACTAACGCCCTCCAGAAGTTTTTCCGCGAGCAGACGCGGCTGGGCATCCCGGTGGTTTTTCATGAGGAATGCCTGCACGGGCACGCAGGGGTCGGGGCGACGAGTTTCCCGCAGCCGATCGGGCTGGGGGCGACGTTTGATCCGGACCTGGTCCGGCGGCTCTATGCGATGACGGCCGAGGAGGCGCGGGTCCGCGGAACCCACCAGGCGCTGACGCCGGTGGTGGACGTAGCGCGGGAGCCGCGATGGGGGCGCGTGGAGGAGACCTTCGGTGAGGACCCGTACCTGGTGACGCAGATGGGCGTCGCGGCGGTTCAGGGCTTCCAGGGGGACCGGAGTTTTAAGGACAAGAAACACCTCATCGCGACGCTCAAGCATTTCGCCGCCCACGGGCAGCCGGAGTCGGGAACGAACTGCGCGCCGGTAAACGTCTCGGAACGAGTTTTGCGAGAGGTCTTTTTTCCGCCGTTCCGCAAGGCGGTGGAGGCGGGCGTGATCAGCGTGATGGCCTCGTATAACGAGATCGACGGCGTACCTTCACATGCCAGCAGGCGGCTCCTGCGGGATGTGCTGCGCGAGGAGTGGGGCTTTGAGGGGTATGTCGTGTCGGACTATTATGCCGTTCGCGAACTCAACGAGCGGCCGGGCTTCTTCGGGCAGTACCTGGCCGAGGACGGCAAGCAGGCGGCGGCCCTGGCGGTCAGGGCGGGCGTCAATATCGAACTGCCGGACCGGGACTGCTACCTGCACCTGGTCGAACTGGTGAACGAGGGGACGCTGCCGGAATCGCTGCTGGATGAGCTGATCCGGCCGATGCTGGAGTGGAAATTCCGGCTGGGGCTCTTTGAGGACCCGTATGTCGATGAGGATCATGCCGAGCGGATCGTCGGCTGCGAGGCCCACCGAAAGCTGGCGCTGGAGGCGGCGCAGAAGACGATTATATTGCTGAAAAACGACGGCGGGCTGGCGCCGCTGGATCTGAATCGCATCAAGACGCTGGCGGTGATCGGTCCCAACGCCGACCGTGAGCTGCTCGGCGGCTACAGCGGGCGGCCCAAACACGTCTCCACGGTATTGGAGGGTATTCGCCGGCGCGTCGGCGACGGCGTAAGGGTGCTCTATCACGAGGGCTGCAAAATCACGGTCGGCGGCTCATGGCAGGAGGATGTCGTAACGCCCAGCGACCCGGTTCAGGATCGCCGATCGATTGCCGAGGCCGTCAAGGTCGCACGGCAGGCCGATGCGGTGATCCTGGCCATCGGCGGCAACGAACAGACGTCGCGTGAGGCGTGGGATCAGAACCACATGGGCGACCGGACCAACCTTCAGATGGTGGGCCTCCAGGATGAGCTGGTGGATGCCGTCGCGGCGACGGGCAAGCCCGTGATTGCGCTGCTGTTCAACGGCCGGCCGCTGTCGGTGGTTAATCTGGTCGAGAAGGTCCCCGTGATCTTCGAGTGCTGGTACCTCGGGCAGGAGACGGGCGAGGCCGTGGCGGGGGCGCTGTTCGGCGACATCAACCCCGGCGGCAAGCTGCCGATTACAATCCCCCGTTCGGTGGGGCATGTCCCGGCCTACTACAACTACAAGCCCTCCGCGCGGCGCGGCTACCTGTTCGACACGGTGAGCCCGCTGTTCGCCTTCGGCTATGGCCTGAGCTATACGCAGTTCGAATTCTCCAAGCCGCGGCTTGAGAGGGCGGTCATCGGACCCGATGAGTCCACGCGGGTGAGCGTCGATGTGACGAATACCGGCGCGCGGGCGGGGGATGAAGTCGTGCAGATGTATATCCGCGATTGCATCAGCTCGGTGACGCGGCCGGTGAAGGAGCTCAAGGGCTTTGAGCGGATCACGCTGGCGCCCGGAGAAACCCGGACCGTCTCGCTGGATATTACGCCGGGGCACCTGGCGTTCTACAATATCGACATGGAGTACACGGTTGAGCCCGGCCGCTTCGAGATCATGGTCGGCAGCTCCTCGCGGGATGAGGACCTGCAGAAGGTGATTTTGACCGTACGGTAAAAAGCGGCGGGGCAAGACCACAGACAAACAGACTGCCCATGGCAGCAGGAGGCCCGTTATGAACGCTTATCGCCCGATCCGCGCATTCGTTTTTCACGGTTTTCTTCTTTTCGCCTTTACGAGCGTATGCTGGGGCCTGGGTCGGCCGCCGTACGCCGCCTTCGAAGACGGCGAGGGTTTTTTTCCGCTGGCGGGGGACGCCGTAACGGCGACCCTCTGCGTGGACGCGGAGGACTATGCGGGCGTGGTGCGAGCGGTGGGAGATCTGCAGGCGGATATCGAGCGGGTCACGGGCCGCAGGCCGACAATTGTTCACGAGGCCGGGCAGGCCATCCCGGCGGCGGTGCTGATCGGGACAATCGGCAAGAGCCGGATCATTGATGGACTGATCGCCGCCGGGAAGATTGATGTGTCGGATGTCAGGGGCAAGCGGGAGTCGTTCGTCATCCAGACCGTGTCCGATCCGATGAAAGGCGTCGAGAGCGGGCTGGTGATCGCCGGCAGCGACAAGCGGGGAACGATCTACGGTCTCTACGACCTCTCCGAGCAGATCGGGGTCTCGCCGTGGTATTGGTGGGCGGATGTGCGGGTGCGCAAACGGGAGCGGCTGTACATAAAGGCCGGGCGGATCGTGCAGGGCGAACCGCCGGTGGAGTATCGCGGAATCTTCCTTAACGACGAAGCGCCGGCGCTGTCGGGCTGGGTGCATGAGAAGTTCGGCGGCTACAATCATGCGTTCTATACGAAGGTCTTCGAACTGCTGCTGCGGCTCAAGGCCAATTTCCTCTGGCCGGCGATGTGGGACAACTCGTTCAACACGGACGACCCGCTCAACCCGAAGCTGGCGGATGAGTGGGGGATCGTGATGAGCACCTCGCACCATGAGCCGATGATGCGGGCATGGAAGGAGTGGGGCCGGGCCGGACACGGCGAGGGGACGTGGGACTACTCCAAAAACCCGGAAACGCTCCGCGCGTTCTGGCGCGAGGGGCTGGAGCGGACGAGGGACTATGAGAAGATCATTACGCTGGCTATGCGGGGCGACGGCGATGAGCCGATGAGCGAGGCGGCCAACGTTGCGCTGCTCGAGAAGATCGTCGCCGACCAGCGGCAGATCATCGCGGAGGTGATCGACCCGGACGTGACGAAGGTCCCGCAGGTCTGGGCGCTCTACAAGGAGGTGCAGGGCTACTATGAGCGGGGGATGCGGGTGCCCGATGACGTGACGCTGCTGTGGTGCGACGACAACTGGGGCAACATCCGGCGGCTGCCGACGGCCGAGGAACGCCGGCGCAGCGGCGGGGCGGGGATCTACTACCATTTCGACTATGTCGGCGGGCCGCGGTCCTACCGATGGCTCAACACGAACCCGATCCCCAAGATCTGGGAGCAGATGAACCTGGCGTATCGCTACGGGGCCAACCGCATCTGGATCGTCAACGTGGGCGACCTCAAGCCGATGGAGTTTCCGATAGAGTTTTTCCTGCGCATGGCGTGGAACCCGGACGAGTGGCCCAAAGAGCGGCTGGGGGAGTTTGCCCGGCTCTGGGCGCAGCGAGAATTCGGCCCGGAGTACGCCGATCAAATCGCGGCGATTGTTTCGAAATACGGCAAGTACAACGGGCGGCGCAAGCCGGAACAACTGGAGCCGGACACCTTCAGTCTGATCCACTATCGCGAGGCCCAGCGCGTACTGACGGAGTGGCGGGACATCACAGCGCAGGCCGAGGCGATCTATCAAAAGCTGCCCGACGAGTCGAAGGACGCCTACTATCAGCTTGTGCTGCATCCCGTGAGGGCCTGCGGCAACCTCACGGAGATGTACGTTACGGTTGGGCTCAACCGGCTCTATGCCCGGCAGGGGCGGGCCTCGACGAATGACCTGGCTAATAAGGCGCGAGAGCTGTTTGAACGGGACGCCGAGTTGAGCCGCTATTACAACCGGGAAATGGCGGGGGGCAAGTGGAATCACATGATGGACCAGACGCACATCGGCTACACGAGCTGGGACAACCCGCCGAAAAATATCATGCCCGAGGTCCGGGAGAGCGAGCCGGCCGAGGAGGCGAGGATGGGCGTAGCCGTGGAGGGTTCGGAGCAGGCGTGGCCGGGGGGCGAGGCAGCGCCGGCGCTGGCGGAGTTCAGCGTCTTCGGTCAGCAGGAGCGATTTGTCGATGTGTTTAACCGGGGACGCATGCCGTTTGAATTTGCGGCCCGGGCAAGCGAGCCGTGGATCGTCCTGAGTGAGACCCAGGGCACGGTGGATAAGGAACATCGTCTCCGGGTAAGCGTGGACTGGAAAAAGGCCCCGTTGGGCCGCTCAAAGGGATCAATTATGATCTCCGGCGGCGGCGAAGAAATTGTCGTTGCCGTGTCCGTTTTCCACCCGGCCGCGCCGTCGAGGGCGACGCTGGACGGCTTCGCGGAGGCGGACGGCTATGTGTCCATCGAGCCGGAGCATTACACCGGCAGGACGGATGCGGGCTCGGTCCGGTGGGAGAAGATCGACGACTATGGGCGGACGCTCTCGGGCATGACGATCTTCCCCGTGACGGCCGAGAGCCGCCGGCCCGGCAAGGATTCACCCTGCCTGGAGTACCGGATGTACCTGTTTAACCCCGGCAAAGTGGAGGTGCAAACGGTGCTCGGGCCGGCGCTGAATTTTGACCCGGCGAGGGATGTGCGTCTGGGGGTCTCTTTCGATGACCAGCCGCCCCAGGTGCTGACCGTTGTCCCGAAGGATTACGAGGCGGGCAGTTGGGATAACGATTGGGCCGACGCCGTCAGCCGCAACGCCCGCGTCGTTACAAGCACGCATATCCTGCCGGATGCGGGCTATCATACCCTGAAGGTGTGGATGGTCGATCCGGCGGTGGTCCTTCAGAAGATTATCGTCGATACGGGTGGGCTGGCGTCCGGCTATCTCCGGCCGCCGGAGAGTTGTTTCAACCGGTACGCGGGAGCCTGGCGAAGCGGGGCCTATCGCAACCTCTTCGCCGAGATCGGCAAGAGCCCGGAGGAGGTCGCGGCGAAGATCAACGGCGCCTTTGAGCAACTGTTCTACGGCGACCGTGAAAGCCAGGCTGTGTATTTTCCGGCCGGCCGCAACAAGAACGGTCCGATGGCGGTCATCAAAGATATCAACAACGGCGACGTGCGTTCGGAAGGGATGAGCTACGGGATGATGATCGCCGTGCAGCTCGACAGGAAGGCCGCGTTTGATGCGCTGTGGAACTGGGCCAAGACGTATATGTACCATGATTCGCCGAAACATCCGGCACGGGGCTTTTTCTCGTGGTCGATGAACCCGGATGGCACCCCCCGCGATGAGATGCCAGCGCCGGACGGCGAGGAATACTTCGCAACGGCGCTGTACTTTGCCGCGGGTCGCTGGGGCTCGGGCGAGGGGATCTATGACTATCGCCGCGAGGCCGAGTGCCTGCTGAAGGACATGAAGAATCGGACCCCGATCACGGGGCCGACGGTAACCGGCGAGCGAACGGCGGGCAACCTCTTCGATCCTGAAACGAAGATGGTGCGGTTTACGCCGGACCTGGAAAACCAAAGCCGCAGCGACCCGTCCTACCACCTGCCGGCCTTCTATGAACTGTGGGCCCTGTGGGGACCGGAGGCGGATCGGCCGTTCTGGGCTGAGGCAGCGCGGGCCAGTCGCGATTTTCTTGAACGCGCCGCCCACCCGGTGACGGCACTCACCCCGGAGTATTCCAACTTCGACGGCTCACCGTGGGCCGCTCCCTGGAGAAAGGATTCCATCCACTTCCAGTTTGACGCATGGCGGACCGGCATGAACTGGGCCTTTGACCGGGCGTGGTGGGCGGCCGACGAGCGGGCGCGGGTGCGCAGCGACCGCCTTCAGGCGTTTTTCGAGTCCCGGGGAATCGATAGCTACGGGGGCCAATACACACTGGCGGGCGAGCCGTTCGGGCAGAAGCACTCGACGGGCCTTGCAGCGGCCAACGCGACAGTGAGTTTGGCCTCGACCCATCCGCGTTCACGCCGGTTTGTGGAGGCGCTTTGGGAGGCGCCGGTCCCGACGGGACGATACCGCTACTATGACGGGATGCTCTACCTCATGGGCCTGCTGCATTGCGGCGGTCAGTTTCGCATCTGGCCGCCGGTCGAGACGCCGCGCTGAGCTCAGGGCCAGTTGGGCGTGCAGGCCGCGTCCGCCGGGTCGTTGCAGTCGAGCCACCTCTCCGCCAGACGGCTCAGATCGGCCCAGTCAACAACGCCGTCCGTCGGCTCGAAATCCGCGCCGCCGCAGTTGTCCAGCGGGCCGCAGTCGGTTTCAAGCCAGTAAACGCTCAAAGCGGCCAGATCGTCCAGATCGACGTAACAGTTGTCCGTCAGGTCTGCGGCCAGTCCCCAGCCGCCCGCCCGGACATCCGCACAGGTGAGATAGGTGAACGGGACCACCCTCATTTCCAGGTAGTTGATCCGCAGGGGCTGGGAGGACATATTCTCGAACACGCCCCAGACGATGCGGCCGGAGGCGTCGATGTAATCGGCGATGTCTGAGGTGATCGAGCCGGTCAGGGTCGTATCCACGTCGGGCGGGATCGTCAGGTCCGAGCCGACCTGCACCCATGAGCTTGTCTGCGTCCAGTCGGCGCCGGCCCGCAGCACATAGAGCCGGAAGATGGCGCTGTAGGTGTCCGTGTTGCCGCTGAAGGTCAGATCGATCCGGCTGATGGCGGCGGGGGGCTCGTTCACCTTCATTTCCACCCAGAGGAAGATCTCGTCGCCCGAACCGGGATTCGCCGTCTCCCATTCGTCTGTGTTGTCGGCCGAGATGCTGACGTACTGGGCATCCGTGGCCTCGACCATGCTGTTGAGGTTGTCGCTGTTGCCGGCAAAGGGGAAGACATCTACGTCGCAGGCATAGACGTTGTAGTCGGTATCGGCCGCCGTGATCCCGGCGAAATTGTAAATCCGGGGATAGCCGTTGCCGGGGATGGCCCCTACGTCGTTGCAGCCGTCGGATTCGTTGTCGGAGGTATCGACGGCGGTTACGTGGTAATAGTACGTAACGCCGTTCGTGACGTCGAAATCCGTATAGGTTGACGCCGTCAGGAGGGCGGCATTCAATTGAACATACCCCGAGCCGGCCGTTGTCGAACGATAGACGTTGTAGCCCGCCAGGTCGCTCTCCGTATTGTCGTTCCAGTCCAGCAGGACATGCCCGTTGCCGGGCGCAACGCTCAGGCCGGACGGAACTGCGGGCGGGGTCGTATCCGGCTCGGCCGCCGCCGTCAGCGACAGCGTGACAATCGAACGGGCGGGGACCGTGACGGGGTCGCCGTTGGCATAAGTGCCTGCGAGAATGCAATTCTCCGTCGCGCTGCTTCGATAAATCTGGCCGCTGCCGATGGAGATGCCGGTAAAGGAAAGGGGGGTCTCTACGGTCCCGGTGCTGGTATTGATGAACACGGCGGTGAGCCGCTGATGATCCGGACTGATGTAGGCGGACAGGCGAAGATGAGGAGAATTTACGGAGGCCTCGACCCGTTGCCACCCGGAATCGATGAAAGCGGAATAATGCTTAAAGCTCCAGTACACGGGATTGATGGTATAAGAGTTGGAGGTAAGCTGGATCAGCCCGGAGCCGCTGCCCCAGAAGAGATCCCAGTAGATGTACGCCGCCGCCGCCTCCACGGTGAACGAGTTGTGCATCAGCAGCGCCGTGTTTATGGCACAGTCCCAGGTGTCCACCAGGTATTCGTATTCGGTCTGAAACAGGGGCTTGCTCCCGCCGTACTGCGCATTGAAATTGGCCATTACGGGCAGGTACTGATCCGGGTTCTCACCGCATCCCGGCTCGCCTCCGTCAGAGCAGTTATATAGATGGTGGGCGTATCCATATACATGGGACGGGTTGAGAAGGTTATTGATATAGATGCCGACATTGGCAAAGCCGGTGGTTTCCGGAGCCGGCATCTTCGGCATGTTTGCGCCCATCCGCTGGTTCAGGGCCTGCCAGACCGCCTCGAAAGCGAGGTTGTAGCCGGCGTTCGTTGAGTTCTCCGTAGCGTCCAACTGGCAGGTATGCCAGCCGGAGTTCGTATAATCCGGCTCATTCTGGATGCTGATGTAGTCCGGGATCACCCCCTGCGAGGCATAGTAATCCAGACTGTCCGCCCACCACTGGGCGTACTCGTCGTAGAGGTAGTTGCCGTAGGCGTCTTTGGCCAGCGTACCGCCGTTCATAACGCCGTTCTTTTTCAAATAGGACGGCGGGGACCAGGCGGAGATCAGGATCTTCAGCGGCCGCCCCAGAGCCGCTTCTCCCTGTTGAATGATTTGCACGGTATCGCTCAGAGTCCCCGGTTCAATCTCGTAGGTGTTTCGAATACGGTAGATATCCAGACTCAGCTTGTTGAAGAGCAGGTCATAGAGGGTGTTGCGGTACGGGTGATTGACCAGGGTGGAAGTGTACCATGCCCCCGCAGCGCCGATTCCCTCGATGATCTGGCGCGGGGTGCTGACATCAATGGTGGAGGAGGAATCGGGCTCCGGCCCGTAAACAGAGGCGTCATCAAGATAGATGTCCACGCCCGCATCAGGCCCCTCGACATAGACCAGCAGTTGCGTGAGCGTGCCGGTAACGTTCAGGGTGTAGCTTCCGGAGAGATACGTCCAGCCGCTGTTATTGGCGGTTCCGGATGCGGCCCATTGGTATTGCGGCTCGCCGTTATTGCTGCCATCGTTTTTTTGAAACGTGATGCGCACGGTGGAGTTGGCCGAGGTGCTTGTTCGGACCCAGCCTGAAACGATGTAGGTCCGGCCGGGGACCATCTTGTTAAGCATGTTCTGCTGGATACCCTGCCAGTCAGCCGTCCGGCCGGAGGCACGCCCGCTTCGAGATCCGCCGTAAACGGGACTTGAGACCGTGGTGAAGGTGCAGTTTCGGGCCGTCCATTCCGCCGCGCCGTCTTCGAAGCCGGGGTTGGCCAGCACGTTGGAATCCGCTCGCGCCTGGGCCGCGGCCAGCAGCAGGAGGCCGGCCGTCATTATCCAGGGGACCCGTGTCTGTGTGCTTCCGTCATGCCGAATTCGTTTCATTACCCTCTCCTCTCATTAAATGGCAAGACAATTCATGCAGGCCGACGGTTTTGATTCGACCGCGAAACTGTTTGTAAAAAATCGAGGCAAAAAAATTCTGAGACTTTCAAGGGGATTCGGGAACTTTGCCGGTTGGGTTGGATGGGCAAAAAGAAGAAAAAATTCCTCTGCATGCGGCGGCGGTTATGGGTCGCATCTTTGCGGCGATATATCCCCACCAGATTCATCCACATCTCCCCGGATCGTTCTAAGTTGAGCCGTAAGATAGGCTTACAGCGGGAACCCCCGCGCAAAGGGTTCAACGTTTATTTAGTAAACGCTTACTTACGTGAAATTACTATACTGTCTGTCAGGGGGAAAGTCAACAGAATTAAAGGTTGAATAATGGATATAAAATTATCGGTATTATGGCTCATCCGGCCGCCTGCAAAAAAATAGGAAGAAAATAATTGACACTTTATCGGCCTCCGGATATATTTAAGTAAACGTTTACTTAGGCGCCATCGGCCAGGCAGCGTTGCAAAAAGGACAGGAGCCGGACAATGGCTAAAACCAGTTCCATCCCAACCGTTCGCGAGATTGCCGCCCACTGCGGCGTCAGTCAGGCCACCGTCAGCCGCGTCCTCAACGGCAACTATAAGCACGGCTTCTCCGTCCGCAAAGAGCTTCGACAGAAAATCACCCAGGTCGCCAAGGAATTGGGATATCGACCGAATCTTGCCGCTCAGAATCTTGTCCAGCGCCAGACCAAAATCGTTGCCGTGCTCGGCTGCAACACGGTTTACGGATGGCCCAGCAATATCTATCAAGTAACCATCGAGGCCGCCGTCCGTTTTCTCCAGGGGCACAATTACGACATCTGCATCACGGCGCCCAACCTGGAACGTGACGATACCGAGCTGCCTCCGTGGAGGGTGGATGGAGTGATTGTCTTGCAGGAGTGCTCGCCGGAAACCATTGAGCAGATGGAAAAGATCGAGCTGCCCTATGTCGTCGTCAACGGCGTCGGGGGTCCTCACGGCGACACGGTGGTGCCGGACGATGTCGAGGCCACCCGCTGCGCGATCGAGCACCTGGTGGAACTGGGGCATCGGCGCATCGCCTACGCCGGTCCGACTCCGCAGCACCGCAGGCACGCCAGTATCCAGGACCGGCATCAGACCTACCTCTCCGAACTGCAGCGTCGCGGCCTCGAATGCGTCTCCGGTCACGAAGGGATCTTTCGGGACGCCGCCGGCTTTATGGCGTCCGTGCTCAAGAACCGGGCCACCGCGATTCTCGCCTATGACCATGTCATCGCCCTGAAAATTCTGCACGAAGCCAACCAGCGCCGCATCCCGATTCCCGACCAGGTGAGTCTGATCTGCTTTAACGATGAGTACCTTTGCGACGTCGTAACCCCGCCGCTGACCACCATGGGCATCCCGTCCCGTCAGATCGGTCAAACGGCGGCCCGGATGCTGCTTGAACAGATCCAGGCGGGGCCGGAGAAACGGCCGCCGGAACACGTAAAAATGCGTCAGGAACTCATACTGCGGTCTTCGACGGCGGCTCCCGCCAAATCCCCGGATAACGCCGGGGGGCGTCGAAGGATCGTCGATATTGCAGGCGTCGAAACAGGCGAATAGTCGTCAATACCGCCGGACGCCCGTGAGGATATGGGGAAACGATATACGGGTGAGGTGATTGGAAGCGAGGATGAGAATGAAAAGGACAGGAACATACATTTATTTGGGAGGCATTATGGGTAAGAAAAGCTTTCTGACGATATTTCTTTTGTGGATGGCGGCGGGCGCCCTTGTCTATGCGGACGAGGTCATCAGCATCGACATCAACAATTACGGCAATGACATCGCCTTTACCGGCGAAGCCGCCGTCCCGGGCGCCACGCAGTGGATTGCCTTCTATGAAGGGTGGGGCGTCCCGATGGGCTCGCCGCGGAGCGCGAATCTGCGAAACGCCGTGACGCTGCCGGAGATCCCGGAGGACATCGTCGCCATGACCCTCGACAGCATCTATGCGGCGCAGGTCTGGATCGGGGATGACGGGCAGTCGCACGGCTATGTCGGCAGCGGCGAGAACACCCTCCTCGGAGACGGATTTGTCAACGAGGGCGTACCGGTCGGCGACGACCCCAATTATGCCCGCCTGGCGTTTTTTGGGGGCGACCTCTTCGGTGAGGTGGCGAATGAGATTCACGCCTACATGGGCACGTTCAATATGTATGTGTACGGGAATACGGCCGGCGACTTTATCCTCAGCGAAAACGGCGGCGCCCGGACGACCGTCAAGAGCGTAACCGGGACGACGGCGGGCTTCGTCGAAGGCGAGAACTATGTTGTCTTTCCCGATGTCAGCATCGCCGACCCCAACAGCGTTCGCCTGTACTACACCGGCCAGATCAACGGCATCCAGCTCGTCAGCAAACGGACGCCGAAGGCAATCGTCCGCAGCGACCGGACGACGGATCCCAACGACTATACCATCAATGCCGCGGACTGGGATGTGGCCTATGATACGAACAATCGCTCCGACGAGGAGGATTACGGCGTGGGCAGTTACTACGGACCCGACAATAACGCGGATATGGTCTATGTCCTGGACAACGGCGACTACATGGAATACGACATTTTCGTTGCGGCCGACGACAAGGGACGTTACGACCTGACGGTCACGATGGATACGACCTATGGGGCGACGGAGATCGTCCTCTCTCTCGACGGCCAGACGGTAGGCGTCCTGGAAGGCAAGGCGAACGGTCCGGAAACGGTGGGGCCGCTGCCGATCGTGCTCTTCGAAGGCCCCCATACGCTCAGGTGGCAGTCCACCGGTTATTACGGCGGCAACATTGACGATCTGATCTTCACGTATGTGGGACCTCCCGATCCGGAGGACTGTGCGGCGGTTTACAGGTACGGGGCTAACCTGGCCGGGGATGCCAACGGCGACTGCCGGGTGGATTTCGAAGACCTGAACCTGATCCTGCTGGAGTGGGCCCGGTCCTACACGCTCTAACGAGCAGAAGGGAAGGCCGATGAAAACAAGACAGAACAATATGCAAGTGAGGAGATAATACGATGAGTAAACGAATAAAAGGTCTGTTGGTATTTTTGGCGGCGATTCTGATCCTGGCCTCCGCAGCGCCGACGTACGCCGACCTGATCGGCGACTGGGAGGACGATGCCGGCGACGGCTGGATTGACTGGGACAGCCAGGAATCGATTGCGACGACATGCACGACCTGTACGCCGGCGAGCAAGGCCGACTACGGCTTCCTGTCCACCATCGGCGCCACCAGCGGCAGCTATTCGCTCAAGGTCGATCAGGCCGGGTGGGGCCAGAGCATGGCTATCAGGCTCAACGCCGCTCAGAGGGCGGCCTTTATGAACAACCACCTTTTCTCGATTGATATGTCCGTAGCGGCCGATGACGGGACCGTTACCGGCGGCTACACCCAGATTCATTCGGTCTATATGAATGCCGACGGTCCCGGCTTTACCACCGTGGCCGGTGAACCCCCCATCGACTTTTACTGGTGGAGCGGTTCCCCGGAGCGGACCCAGACCCTGACGATCGACTATACCGATTTCCGAGACGCCATTACCAGCACCGGCTACATTGAGATCATCTTTGCCCTCAATACCGGCGGCGGCGCCCCGACGACCATGTACTTTGACAATGCCCGGATTTACGGCGGATTGGGGACCCTGAGGCCCTATCCGGACGAAGTTCTGGCGGACAGCCCGGCGCTGTACCTGCGGCTGGAGGAGGATTCGGTTCTCAATACCGGCTCCGGCAGCGGGCTTCTGACCGATTCCTCCGTCAACGGTTACTGGGCTCTGTGGCGTGCCAACACGGAGTTTCGGGCCAATGCGGGCATCGGAAACTGCCGCTATTTGCCCGCTTTGCCGGATGATCCCGCCACCCCCGATGTAACCGAGGGCAACCAAAATGCGATTGCAGCGGGGAATACGGGCACCTTTGACTGGACGTTTGAGTTCAGCGACGAATTTGCATTTGCTCCCGACGACATCACCTTTGAGTTCTGGTACAACTCCACCGCTCAAACGCCCACGGATGCGAACGGCCTGGAGCCCTATGCCGTCTTTTTCCAGCAGGTAAAAGACAGCTTTTATCAGGCGCCGGGCATGAGCAACAGCGGCGGAACCCTGCGTATTCTATCCGGCGACCCCAATGCCGCCGAAATCGCCGCCGGAACGCAGCGATGGTGGTACACGAATGTGCCGACGCCCCTTGACGGCCAGTGGCACCATGTGGTCGTCGTCTATGACGAAAGTTACGGCGGCGATGCCAACCGAATGGGAATTCAGCTCTACGTGGATGGCGATCGGGCGGCCTCGACGGTAGTCGGCGATGAGACGCGACCGGCCCGGCTGGGACCGGAGTTTGATCATCTTGTCATCGGCGGCGCCAATGATTTGGGATGGTCCTACAATAATTATCGAGGCCTGATCGATGAGTTTGCGATTTATCCGGGGATTCTGCCCGCCGACCGGGTTGCCGCCCATTTCAACGCGGGCATGTGCGCCATGTCCCGGGGCGACCTGACCGGCGACTGCCGGGTGGATATGGAAGACTTCGCGGTGATCGCGCGGGATTGGCTGCTGTGCAACGATCCGGACCTTTTCGGCGTGGACCTGGACTGTGTGCCGAACTGGTAGGAATGGCGGCGTTGATGAAGTGTGTGAAGGGAGCGGGCTATAGTCGGGGGCCCGCCGACGCAAGTGTGTGAAGCCCGACCTCGTCCCTGGCGTGCAGGGGGAGTATGGGAAAGTGAAAATGAGTTTGGTTTTGGAGGAAAGAACGATGAAAAAGTTTGTGAGTATTGGTTTGATGCTCGCCGTATTGAGCCTGCCGGTTCCGGCTGTTGTCATCAACAGCTTCGAAGGCGCCGCGGGCAATGCGATTGACTGGGATTCGGGGCTGAGTATTGACGACCCCTCGCTGTCGATTTACGGTTATGACTCAGCGGTCGGTGTGACCGATGGTTCGCAGAGCCTCCATGTGACGGCCGCCACTTGGGGTCAGACGCTGGCGCTTAGGCTGGATTACGATCAGCGGGTCGCCTTCATGGCCCATTCGATCTTTTCGATCGATATTACGGTACCGGCGAATTTTCCTGAAAGCTCGAGCGGATGGACCGAGATCTACAATGTGACGCTGAACGCCGAAGGGTATAATTGGCAGGATCAGTTTACGGCGCCGGCAATGCAGTTTGGCTTCTGGTCCGGTTCTCCGGCGCAGACCAAAACCCTGACGTTCGACTACAGCGCCTACAAGGCGTCCATGCCGGCGGTTCCCAACTGGGTTGAAATCGTCTTCGCCACGAACAGCGACGACACACATACCAGTCTGTATTTCGACAACGCCCAATTGCTCGTTCCCGAGCCGGCGACGATGGTTCTGCTGGGCGCGGGCGCCCTGGCGATGTTTCGCCGAAAAAAGTAAAGACGGGTTTTTTACTGCAGTAAAACATCTATGAATTCGACGGCGGTTCGGTTCGCCTCGAACCGCCGTTTTCGACGCCCAGGGGCGTCGGCTGTACGGCGCGGACCCGGCGCAGAAGGCGGGTCCATTGAACAACCTGGTAAAGGAAGGAATTATTATGAAAAGGAGAGACGATTCAACACACGGATTCACGCTGATCGAACTGCTGGTTGTGATCGCGATCATCGGCCTGCTGATGGCCGTCCTCATGCCCGCCTTGCGGATGGCCAAGGAAATGGGCCGGCAGATCCTTTGCTCCGCCCACCTCCGGACGCTCGGATCGGCCAATGAACTCTATGCCAACGAGTATAACGGGGCGTTTGTACCGCTTAAGGATGCTTCGCGGAAAACCGCACCGGTTGCGGAACGCCAGACGTGGTGGATTCAAAACCAGGCCTTTCGGAAGTTGTGGGCGGTCGATGAATACAAATCCACGACTACGGGCCTTGAGGGGTCCCAGTTTTTCTTCCCCGAAAAGTACCTGTGTCCCTCGGATCGGATCAGCAAAGACCCGGCCAATGCGGCGAGTACCGTGCTCGGCAGCTATGGGTACAATGTGACGGATTACGGCTGGAACGCGATCAACAGCGAAAACTATGCCGGCTATAAAGTCAAGGATATTCAGATCCCGTCCGAGCGGCTGGCGTTTGCGGATACGATTGACTGGTGGATCTCGTGGGATGCCGCCGACTATAGCCGGGGATGGGATATCCTGGGGCAGGCCAATATCGCGGCGTATAAGGATTCGCCGTATAATCTTCACGGCCCGACCATCTACCGACACCGGGAAGGCGCCGATCTCGTATTCTATGACGGCCATGTCGAATACATGAAAAAAGAGGACGTTTTTATCAAGGAAGATTACGATGCGTCTCCCAAACGGCCGGGAATGTGGTCCACCGTGCTGCTGACCTATAAAAAGTATCATCCCTGACAGAAGCGGACGCAGCAGGGGCGTGCAGGGGAGACTCCTCGGCAAAGAACGGCCAAACCACATAGCGAGGCGCGCAAACCGTCTCGAAATTTACCGCTTTGGAAAAAAATACGCCCCGACCAAATCCGCATACCGGGGCGATCTGCGCACGTAAAAAATCCCGCTTTGAACGCTGGCTTGGCCGAGATTATCGGAACCGGCAAACAGTGAACCATCAATGTCCCGAATATCCCCTTTTTAACCCCTCAATTTCCCGGCTCCTCCCGAAATTGCATTAATGAAAACTCAGCCCAACGGGCGAAAAAAGAAGAAGCGGAATTTGGTCTGTTTAGCCGCAATGACGACATTTTATATTGAATGTATAGAATAATTGAACGACGTTGCAAGTGACAGGAGCGTATGGTGAGTCCGAAAACCGATGCGCAGTGCCCGGTGGGGCAGGATGAAACAACGACGGGGCCGGATCAGCCGGCGATCTCTGATTCGACCTGTGATCTGGCTCAACTTCGGGCCGGGGAAGAGGGCTCGCGTCAGCAGCTCATCCTCATGCAGCAGAAGCTCCGCAAATACAAGCTCAAACTCGCCGAGCTGATGCGCCAGAAGGAAAACCTCTCACAGACCTGTGAGGACCAGGACAGCTACATCGCCCAGCTCTCCGATCGACAGCAGACTCTCTCCGAAACCTGCCGGTCGCAGGAAGATCAAATCCGCCAACTGTCCGACCGGCTCGAAGAGCTGGAGGAAGGCAGCCGCCGGTCGGAGGAGCAGATTCGCAACCTCAATTCGCTCCAGACGCTGGTATCCGAACAGCAGGAACTGATCGTCGGACTGAACGAACGGCTCAGGGAGTCGCACCGGAAGATCGAATCGCTGGAGGGAGAGATTGCCGAGCAGCGGCGGCGCGGCGAGGGCCTGTCGCAGGATCACATGGCCGCCATCGAGGAAAACCGCGCCATCCGTTCTCGTCTGGCGGGCCAGACCGCCCGGCTGGACCAGGTTACTGAGGAACTCCAGGACCGCACCGCCCAAGTCGCCGTCCTCCAAGAGGAGATCGACCGTCACCAGCATGAGAACCGGGAGCTTCGAAAGCAGCTTGGCGAGCTCCGGGCCTCGCTGGAACAGTATAAAAATCTCGCCGTTTGCTGCCAGGAACAGACGGAAGCAATCCGGGAGGAGCTGGAGACGCTTCAGGTCCGTTACGAGGAGAGCTTACGCCGCCGGGAAACGCTCTCGGATGAACTAATGAAGCTGCGCAGCGGCTCCGAAGCCGATCGCCGGGCCCTGGTGCAGGAGACCGGCCGGGCGGAAAGCGAAATCGCCGACCTGCGCGAGGAACTGGCCGGCCTGCGGAAGTCCAACGAGGCCCTGGAGGCCGCCCTGTCGGAGCAGACCGCCCGGCGAGAGCAGTTGGAAAACGAGATGCAGGACCGACAGTGCCGGATGGCCGACCTGAAGGATCGGCTGGAACAGCGCGAGCAGGAAAACGAGACGCTCAGCCGCCGGCTTCAGGATATGCGGGAACTGCTCAGACAGCATAAGCAGGCGGCGGGAGGCAGCCAGCAGCAGATGGCGGCCCTGCGCGAGGAGCTGACACAGGTCCGGACCGCCCTCGCCGAATCACAGCACGCCAAAGAGACCCTGCAGCGGGAACTGGCAGAGCTCCGTGAAACGTCGCAGGCACAATCCCTCGCCGCGACCGAGGCCAAAGAGCAGATCGAATCGCAACTGGCCGCGAAGTCCGAAGAGCTGGAGGCCCTCCGTTCGCAGCTTGAAGAAGGCCGCCGGCGCCTGCAGGAGCTGGAGCAGACCCGGCAGCAGATGCAGCGGCAGATAAGCGAGAAAGACTCCCGTCTGGAGGTCCAGGCGGAGGCGGCCTGGCTGGCCGAGCAGAAGATCGCCGAACTGCACGAGGAAATCGACCGGCTCCGGGCGGAGTGCGAGCAGGCCCAACAGGAACGGCAATCGCTGGAGGCCCAGCGGGCCCTGCTTGAAGAGGCCGAAGATCGGTTCCGGACCGTCCGGCAGGAACGCGACCGGCTCCGGAAAGAGGCGCAGGAACTGCAATCGCAAATCGCTTCCTTCCGGTCGGAGCATGACGGCCTCCTCGAAGAAAAGCAAAACCTTGAAACACAGCTTGCCGAACTGACACAGTCGATGCAGGCCCGCATAGCGGAGCTTGAACAATCGCTGTGCACAAAGTCCGAAGAATTTGACGCCGCGATGGAGGTCCGCCGCAATGAATTCCTGCAGGAGAAGGAATTCCTCGAAGAAACCGTCCGCTCCAAGGAGCACCAGCTTCAGCAGCTCTCCGAGCAGATGGACCGTCTCGGCGCCGCCCTCCTCGAAGTCGGCGAGGCCCTCGAGAACGAGAAGGAGCGGCGGCGAAGTTTGACCTCCCTCCTCGAGGCGAAAACGCAGGAACTCCGCCGGGCCGAGGCCCGGCTGGGCGACAGCACGGCCCGCGGTGATGCCCTCGCCGAGGAATTGGGCCGCGTGACGCAGCAGCTTGAGCAGGAAAGAGATAATCGCCGCTGTCTGGAGCAGCGGAAGACACAGTTGGAGGAAGAGGCGCTGACGCTGGGCGCCCGGCTCGACGGGCTGCGCGAGCAGGTCGCCCGGTTGGAACAGGAGGCCGACAGCCGCCGGCAGGAGTTCGAGCAGCGGCTGGAGGCCGACCGGCAGGCGTTCGAGCGGCAGATCGAGGAGGGCCGCCGGGAAGTCGCGTCTTATCGCGACCGGCTCACGCAGGCGCAGGGCCGCCTCGAAGAGCTCGACAGCGAGCGGCAAACCCTCCTCAGTGAAAAGCAGTGCCTGCAGGAGAACATGGAGAAAACGCTGATGCAGCTCCACGAGATCCGCGAGCGATCCGACCTGCAGGCCCGCGAGAACAGCCGGCTTTCCAAACAGGTCGAGTCCCTCCGCCTCGCCGCCGCCCAACTGACGCAGGCCCGCCGCGATCTGCACGAGTCCCGCTTTCACCTCCACGACCTGCAGGAACGGATGGAGCAGAAGGAGAGCGAGCTTGAGGGCGTCCGGGGCGAACTGGAGCGCCACCGCGGCCTGATGCAGGAAATCCAGGAAGTCTTCATCAAGCTCGGCGGCCGCCCGCAGGAAAGCGCTCCGGCCCCGCAGCCGGCGCCGGTCTTAGTCGAGACGCCGCCCCTCGTCGAAGACGAGGACATGAATGACCCGCAGCTTGCAAAGGCGGCCCAGTCCGATCCTCGCCTCGCGCGGGTCCTCTGTCAGCTTCAGGAGCGTACGGAAAGTCTGAAAAAGGCCCATCAGACGATTCGCCAACTGCGCGGCCAGGAAACCGCGGCCGTTGTCGAAGCCGCCGAGCCCCAGCAATCGTACGCTCACGAACCCGCTGTGCCCCCGCAGGGTCCCACGCCGTCGCTGGCCCAGAAAAACGCCCGCCAGTTTCTCGAACAGCTCGAACTTCGCGGACGCAAGGCCCAGACGCCGCCGGTCCAGGTTTCTCCGGCGCCGGTCAATGCTCAGCAGTCCCCGTCCCAGCCGTCGGCTGCCCCCAAGCCCAAATCCCTCCAGCGTAAGCTGGGATTCTTCGGCGGCCGCGGCAAATAACCGGGCGTATGTATGAACTGTTTGCCATCTTTCTGACCCTGGTCCTGCTGGGCGTCCTGCTGCGATTCAAGACGCCCATCGGGCGAGCCATGATTCTCGCGTCCCTGGCCCTGGCCGTTCTGCTGAGGGTGACGCCTTCACTGTTTGTCCATACGCTGGCCCGCGAGTGGCATGACAAGCCCCTCGATCAGACCACCGGCTACCTGTTCGTCACCCTAACGGCCCTGTTGATGTTCGTCAACATCTTTGGGATTGCGTTAGGTCAAACCGGCGTCTCGCAGCGCCTTCTTCCGTCAATCCAAGGCCTGTTCCGAAGCCGCCGCGCCGCCCTCGCGGCCATTCCCCTGATGATGGGAATGATGCCCACGCCCGGCGGGATCATGCTCTCAGCCCCCATGGTCCGTGAACTGGGCGACCGGATCGGTATCGAACGCAGCCGCCAGGCAGCCCTGAACTACCTCTTCCGTCACCAGTGGGAATCGGTCTGGCCCCTCTTTCCCGCCGTCCCGCTCATCCAGGGAATGCTCGGCATCCAGGCCGGCCGCCTTCTGCTCTACAACCTCCCGATCCTGCTTGCGGGAACGCTCGGCGGCATCTTCTTCCTCCTGCTGCCCCAGATGCCTCCCCGTAAGGATATCCACGCCTCGCACGGTTCGTTTCTCTCCAACCTCGGCGGTTTTTTGCATGCCTTATGGCCGATTGCTCTTGTCGCCGGTCTCTATGTCGCTTTTGACCTGACTCCGGCGGCAGGTATGCTGGCGGCCACCGTCCTCTTTCTGATCTTCCACCGGGTTCCGTTTGGACAGTGCAAACACATCTTCCGCACCGGCTTCGAATTAGACTTCGTGCTTTTGATCCTTGGGGCGCTGCTTTTCAAGGTGAATATCGAGGCCGGCGGGGCGGTCAAAGCCGTCGTCGATTTCCTTGTTTCCGTGAATATCCCTCCGGCGGTCCTGGTCTTCTTCCTGCCGCTTCTCGTGGCCGGCCTGACGGGACTGACGACACCCACCGTGGCGATGACCTTCCCGTTTCTGGTTCCCTTTATCGGCGTCGGCTCCGAGGCTGGCCTGGGCCTTGAGACGCTCGCCTTCTCCGGCATTGTCTGCGGCCTGGCCGTCAGCCCGATCCACCTGTGTCTGGCCCTCTCCGCCGTCTATTTTCAGACGCCTTTGACGCGAGTCGTGGCCTGTTTGGCAGGTCCCATCATCCTTGTTGTCTCCGCCGGCGCCCTGATGGCCGCGTGGTTCCATTAACCGCGAAAAAGACATGGGGATGAACAAAATCAGCCATATTCTTATGGCTTTTCGCTCGTGCAGATGCTACAAGACCAGAAAAGAAGAAAAACGAAGAATACATAAAGGAGGTCTTATGGACAGTTCTCTTTCAAGACGAGGCGTTCTGGCGGTTGGCGCAGCCGGGGCCGCCGCGATGATAGCGGGGGACCTGCTGGCAAAGGCAGAACCGCAGCCCGGCGGCAAAACCAGTCTGCGGGCTCTTTTTGCACAGGCCTACAAGGACGGCGAGTACGTCCTGCCCAATCTGCCCTATGCATACGACGCCCTTGAACCGCTCTACAGCGCCGAAACGCTGCGAATCCACCATGACAAGCATCACGCCGGCTACGTCCGCAACCTGAACAAGACGCTGGCTCAGCTCAAGGAGGCCCGCAGCAGCGGCGATTTCTCCCGCGTTCAGGCCCTGTCGCGCGACCTGGCCTTCAACGGCAGCGGCCACGTCCTCCACACGCTCTTCTGGCACTCGATGAAGCCCGGCGGCGGCGACATGCCCCCGGCCCTGCGGGCGGCCATGGAGGAGAGCTTCGGCTCCGTGGAAGGGGCCCAAAAGCAGTTTGCCGAGGCCTCAAAGGCCGTCGAGGCCAGCGGCTGGGGCGTCCTCGCCTATGAGCCGATCGCGCAGCGGCTTGTCATCCTCCAATGCGAGAAGCATCAGGATCTGACGATCTGGGGCGTGACGCCGATCCTCGTCTGCGATGTCTGGGAGCATGCCTACTATCTCCAGTACCAAAACAACCGAGGCCAGTGGGTTGATAACTTCATGAAGCTGGCCAATTGGGAATTTGCCGCCCATGCCCTGTCCGCCGCCGGGTATGTACCAACACAGGGGGGATAACAAAATCCGAAAACGGTTTATGGTTTATACCTTGAAGCTGTCCTTTATTCCAAAAGGCAGGAGCCGATTCCGTATGTTTCTGTTGGGGGCTTTTAAGTCCCCGCTGCAATAAAATCCTTGCATAAACCGTATGAAATATGTTTAAATGGGAGGCGTGATTAAAAGGTATTACGGACTGGAAAGGGCCTGTATTATGAAGTATCGCAAATGGTTGACGATCTTCCTGTGTTCGGCGTTGATTTTCGCGGTTTCCTGCACGACCGTACCGATCACGGGCCGGGAGCAGTTCAGCGTCGTGCCCGCTTCGCTGGTCTCCAGCATGGCGGCGCAGGAGTATTCCTCCTTCCTCAAGGACGCCGACGCGGTGACGGGCACGCCGGAGGCGGCAATGGTCAAGACGGTCGGCACGCGGATCGCGGCGGCCGTGGAGCGGTATTTCAAGGCCGAGGGCATGGCCGACCGGGTCGAGGACTTCGAGTGGGAGTTCAACCTGGTCGTCAGCGATGAGATAAACGCCTGGGCTATGCCCGGCGGCAAGGTGGTCGTCTATCAGGGCATTCTGCCGGTGACGCAGAACGAAAACGGCCTGGCCGTGGTAATGTCGCACGAAATCGCCCACGTGCTGGCCAACCACGGCGGCGAACGGATGAGCCATGCCCTGCTGTTCCAGTTCGGAGGGGTGGCCCTGTCGGAGTTGATGCAGAACCGGCCGGCTCAGGCGCAGCAGCTCTTTATGACGGCCTACGGGCTGGGCGGCCAGCTGGGAGTGCTGCTGCCGTACAGCCGACTTCAGGAGCGCGAGGCGGACCGGCTGGGGATGATCTTCATGGCGATGGCCGGCTATGACCCGCGGGGGGCGGTGCCGTTCTGGGAGCGGATGGCGGCCTCCAAGGAGGGCAAGGGAACGACGCCGGAATTTCTCAGCACGCACCCGTCCGACCAGTCGCGGATCGCGGGCATCAAAGAGGTGCTGCCCGAGGCAATGGAATACTACAAGGGTCCCGGCGGAATCGTGAGCCAGGCCCAGGAAGCCCAGCCGACCGCAAAGGAGTCGATGGCCGTAACCATCGACGACAACTGGCGTTACGGCGACCCGATCGAGTGATCGTCGAACGAATTTTGCAGCATTTTAGCCGTATATCGGCGACGAAAAACAGCTTAATAAAACCGGCGGCGAAGGCGCCTGCAAATACGCCATCGCCGCCGGATTTGTTTTAAATCGACCCGCAATAAGAGCGGATGACAGCGGACCGGCATTTTTAATCACCATTTATGGCATTTATAGCAATTCGAATCAGGGAGAGGAGGATAGTTTAAATTCCCGGCGAATATAGAATCGACGGGTATCGGTATGGAAATGGACGTGCTGGATATCCGGGGACAGTAATGATGGCAATTGAATACGAGATAATCAGCGATTTTCCGCGGTTGGGCTGGATTGCCTCGGTGGACCCGAGCGGCCGCGTGCGGGTGATGTGCGGGACGAACGTGGAGCGGCACGACCAGTGGCTGGTGGAGGGGGTCTGGGACGGCGACTTCGGCAAAGGGGACTTTCACCGGCATGAGCATTTTTTCGGAACCGGCCTGCGGGTGGAGGGCGAGAGCGTTTTCCTGCGGACCTCCTGCACCAATCAAACCCGGCTCCTGTGCTGTCAAAGCGGCGACAATTTCCTGGCCTCCAACAGCCTGATTCTTCTGCTGGCGGCCACAGGGGCCCGGCTGGATGAAGCCCACGATTACCATTCGGAGCACACCAGCGTGCTCTGGGGGGTCAAAAAGTACGACCGGACCTTCCGGGTTATTCATCCCCGGATTCGCTGCTTTTACCAGATTTACTATGAGACCGTCGAGTGGCACGGCGGCCGGGTGAGCTGCTCCGTCCCTCGGTCCGACTACCCGCTGTCCGGTTACGGGGATTTTATCAATTCTCTCCAGGGCATTCTGCAGCGGATGGCCGCCAATTTGCACGATCCGCGGCGACGGTATCCGGGACGCATGTACAGCGCGCTGTCCTCCGGGTTCGACTCCATGGCGGTAACCTGTCTGGCCCGGCCGCTGGGGCTTCAGGACGTCTTTACCGTTGTCCGGTCAAACTCCATCTTTCCCTCCTTCTCGCAGCGGGGTTGCGACGACGGCAGCCCGGTAGCCAGGCATCTGAACCTCCGGGTGCGGCCGATTGATCTTCGCCGGACTCAAATCGATGAGGATGAAACGTTTTTTATGGCCCACGGCTGCCGAAAGGGCGACAGCCGGATCACCAACGAGCTCAGACTCCTGGAGATGTGCAAATGCATCAAGGAAGAATGCACGGATCGTCTGGGCGTCGTTTTCAACGGCTGTCACGGCGATATCGTCTGGGGCGTGGACGTGCCCGCCCAACTGCTGGATGACCAGGTGGTTCGCGATGACTTTTCGGGCATCAGCCTGATGGAATACCGTTTTGAATGCGGCTTCGTTCCCGCCCCCGTTCCTTACCTGCTGGCCAACCGGATCAAGGAGATCTACCGGATTACCTTCTCGGAGGAAATGCGGCCGTGGCGGACGGGTCAACTGTATGACCGTCCCATCGCCCGCCGAATCGCCGACAAGGCCGGCGTCCCCGGCAATCTTTACGGTCTCCGCAAAAAAGCCATCGTGTCCACGTACCGCCACCCGCGAAACCGGAAGCTCCGCCGGGAATTCTACCGCTACCTGCGTCAGCGGCATGGCGTCAAGTCCCACCATATCTTCCTCCATAATGTTCTCAATGGGGCCATAGGTTTTATCCTTCGCGGCTTGCAGGCGACGGGCTTCAAGATCGTCGATTCCTCCAGGGTTGTGGTCTTCCGGGAGCTTCACATGGCTTTCCGGATGTGGCTCTGGGCGATGGAGCGGCTGACTCGCCGCTACAGCCGACTGGAGGCGCTGGCGATGCTTCAGGCGCAAACCTCCGCCGAACCGTCCGATACGGCGATGAAAGGATTCCTGCGCCGCCGAACTTCTGCCGAAGCCGTTGATTGATTCTTGAATCGATCAGGACCCATTGGATTGTCCCCATCGGGTCCTCCAAGCCGGTCAGACAGTCCGTGAAGGCCCAAAACGGCCTGTACGGATAAATCCGGAGTGAGAAAGTCGCTGGTCGGAGTACAGAACCGGAGGATCGAAAGCAGTGCTTGACGCAATCCCTCTTTTCGGATAGAATGATCTTTCAATGTTTTTGTAAAATATTCTATTTGAAGGGATTTGTGGATGCAGATACTTGGATTAGGTATGCCCGGTCCGATGGAATTGGTCATCATCCTGATAATTGCGGTGCTGATTTTCGGCCGTCGTCTGCCGGAAATTGCCCGCAGCGTCGGCAAGAGCATCACGGAATTCAAAAGAGGAGTCAAAGAGTCCGAAAACGAGATCCATAAGGCCCTTGACGAATCCGATCGTGCCGCCTCCCGGCATGTTGCCAATCAGGAATCAGAAGAACAAGACCATCCCTCTTAACCCATCGTTCCATTTACCGGCAATTCTCAGCGGTCAGGCGAACGGTCTGACCGCTTTTTTATTCGGTTTTATTCTGCCTCTTAGACCTCCAGACCCGACAGATCATGATGCTGGCTTCATAGAGGATATAAAGGGGGATTCCCAGGAGGATCTGTGAGATCACGTCGGGTCCCGGCGTAGCGACGGCGGCAATGATGGCGATAGCCAGCAGGACGTATTTGCGGCTTTTTGTCAGTGTCTCCAGTGAGACCAGTCCCATGCGTTCGGCAAAAACGATGACGATGGGGGACTGAAAGGTGACGCCGAAGACCAGTGAGAGTATGAGGATAAAGTTGACATAATCGGTGATGGAGGGTCTGTATTCAACCAGATCTCCCTGACCGACATCAAACCGGAGGAAAAATTTGAGGGCCAGCGGCGCAACCACGAACAGAAAGAAGACCACGCCCGTGACGAACAGGATTGTGCAGAAGGGGACCACGGCATAGACAAATCGCCGCTCATGTTTATAAAGCCCCGCGGAGACAAAGGCCCAGAACTGGTAGATGATCCAGGGGCAGGTTATCAGGACGGCCAGGACGAAGGAGGCCTTCAGGAAGACGGTAAAGGTTTCAGTGACCTTGAGGGCCTGAAGTTTCGGTTCCGCCTGGGCCGCGATCATGGCATTTTTGAAGGGTACCAGCAGAAGATCAAGAAAGGCGTTGCCGAAGAACAGGGCCACCACCAGACCCACCGCCAAGCCGACCAGGGCGAGAATAAGGCGGGCACGGAGCTCCTCCAGATGATCGCCGAGACTCATGCTTTTCAGTTCTTCTTCTCGCATGTCCTTACTCTGAAAACAGTTACAGTGATTTGTATTGCCGCATACTCTATCATTTGCCAAGGTATTTGTAAACGGTTAATTTTTGAACTTCGGATAAAAAAAGGTTGCAGTTGTCGTAAAAAGCCATTAAATTCCCGGTCGATTCTCAACATTTATTTGGGAGATTCACCATGAACAGACTGATTGGTTGTGGGTTGCTGCTTTGCCTGGCGGGGATTGGCCGGGCGGCGCTGGATATGCACGTCGAAGAGGCCCCGGATACGCTCAGCGGCGGACTCTGGGGTTTGACGGAAAAACTGGGCGAATACGGGATCAGCGTCGATGCCGGCATCACGAACATCTATCAGGTCAACGCGAAGGGCGGTCGGAGCACCGGCCGCCACCGGGGACGGTACACGGGCAGCTATGACCTGGAACTGGCGGCGGACCTGGAGCGGTATTTCGGGATTCCCGATTCGCTGATCTTTATCCACCTGGAGGGAAACTGGCCGGACGAGAACGTGGACGACGTGTCCGTCGGCAGCTATTTCGGGGTGAACGCGGACGCGGGTGAACACCGGTCGCTGGATGTTACCGAGTTGTACTATCAGCAGGACTTTTGGGACCGGACGCTTTCCGTCCGGGTCGGCAAGATCGACCTGACGGGCGGCTTTGAGTGCAGCGGATGCCCGGTGTCGTTCGACGGCAACCGGTACGCCAATGACGAGACGAGCCAGTTTCTCAACGGCGCGCTGGTCAACAACCCGACAATCCCGTTCCCGGATTACTCGCTGGCCGTGATCGTTTACTGGAATCCGACGGATATTTTCTATGCCTCGCTGGGGGCGGCGGATTCGCAGGGGGACCGGCGAGAGACGGGCTTCAATACGGCGTTCCATGATGAGGACTACTTCCTGTATATTGCCGAGACGGGCATTACGCCCGAACTATCGGGCCTGCGGGGGGCATACCGCTTCGGCGTGTGGTACCGGCCGGAGCCGAAATCGGCGGGGGAGGGGGAGCGGCTCTACCGCGACGATACGGGCTTCTATATCAGCGCTGATCAGCTTGTATATCGGGAGTCGGAGGAGGACGAGCAGGGGCTGGGGGCGTTCTTCCGTTACGGTTTTGCCCATGAGCGGTCGAACGACCTGGAGCACTTCGTCAGCTTCGGCGTGCAGTACGAGGGGCTCTTCGAAGGACGCGACGAGGACGTGCTGGGGATCGGCTATGCCCACGGCGCCTTCAGCGACCGGGCAAACAACATTTACACGGACGACTTCGAGAGCGTGGTCGAGGCGTACTATAACATCAAGGCGACGCGATGGATGCGCGTGAGCCCGTCGGTGCAGTACGTGGCCAACCCCGGCGGCGATGAGGCCGTCGATGACGCCCTGGTCCTGGGGCTGCGGGCGCAGATTACATTTTAGAGAAAATGTTAACGACCTTGAAGCTGTTTATGATCCTGGGGGGCGGGACGCTGTTCGTGGTCTCGGCGGCGGGGTATCTGTATGTCAAGATCAAATGGCGGCCGCGAGAGCAGGACGTGGAGGAGATCTATTGGGAGTTCGAGGACCGGGCGGCGGGCATGAACCGCTACGAAAAGTGGTCGCGCCTGACCTTCGCGGGCGTCGTCTTTTCCATGGTCCTGATCTTTCTCGGGGGGGTATTATAAGTCGCGGACATCTTGTCTTTTCATGACTTTTCTGTGTAGATCGCCTTTTCCCCTTGACAGGACGCAAAAACCGGTGCTTTATATCGAAAAATCAGGGCCGACGATTTGAGGATGTGATGGCCGGCCGGATTCGGCGCATGGAAGGGGAAGAGGGTGATTCAACAATAAAAGGAGATGCGGATGCGAGGTGCGGAGCAGATCGGGAGCGGGGCAGTTGTGTTAGCATTATTTCTGTTTGTTTCCACGGCATTCTCAGCCGCCTATACCGTCCATCCGGGAGAGTCGATTCAAACAGCCATTAATATGGCGGCGGATGGGGATACGATTGATGTGACGGCGGGGACCTACACCGGTCGCATTGTGCTAAAAAGCGGCGTGGCGCTGATCGGCGCTGATATAAAAACCCGTATCGCCGCGGCCGAGTCATTTCCTTTGCAGCGGGTGCGTTTGTTGGACGGCCCGTTTAAGCATGCTCAGGAGGTTAATCTGGAGCACCTTTTACAGTACGATGTGGACCGGTTGCTGGCGCCTTATCGTAAGGAGGCGGGGTTGAAGCCGAAGGCCGAAAGCTATCCGAACTGGATCGGTCTGGACGGACACATCGGAGGGCACTACCTGTCTGCCATGGCCATCTATACGGCGACCATCGGCCATCAGGAATGCAAGCGCCGAATGGATTACATGGTGGACGAACTGGCAAAGTGCCAGCAGGCGAACGGGAAAGGCTATGTCGGAGGCGTTCCGAACGGTCGTGAGATCTGGCGGCAGGTGGCCGGAGGCGATCCAAAAGCCACACAAAAGGGCTGGGTGCCATGGTACAATCTTCACAAGACGTTTGCGGGGCTGCGGGACGCCTGGCTCTACGGGAACAACGCAGCGGCCAAAACCGTGCTGATCGGGCTGGCTGACTGGTGCGATGCGCTGCTGGCCGACTACTCTCCCGAGCAGATGGAAACCATGATGGATCAGGAGTACGGCGGCATGAACGAGGTGCTGGCCGATATCAGCGAGATTACGGGAGACCCCAAGTACCTCGACCTGGCACGCCGCTTTTCGCACCGTCAACTGCTCGAGCCGATGTCGCAGAAACGGGATACTCTGGATAACAGGCATGCCAACACCCAGGTGCCGAAGGCGGTAGGTTTTGCGCGGATCGCCGAACTGGGCGGTGATCAGAAGTATGCCGAGGCCGCCGCCTTTTTCTGGGAAACGGTCGTCCATAACCGGACGCTGGCATTTGGCGGAAACAGCCGGCGGGAGCATTTCCCGAGCGCGGAGGCATGCGCCGAGTTTGTCGAAGAACGGGAAGGGCCGGAATCGTGCAACACCTACAATATGCTCAAGCTGACGGAAACGCTGCACCGGATGAATCCGCAGGCCGGGTACGCCGATTACTATGAACGGGCCCTCTACAACCATAGCTTGTCCACTCAGCACCCGGAGCATGGCGGGTATGTTTACTTTACGCCGGTTCGCCCGCGGCATTACCGGGTGTATTCGGCCCCGAACCAGGGCATGTGGTGCTGCGTCGGAACGGGGATGGAGAATCATGGGCAATACGGCCGGTTCATCTACAGTCACGCCGACGATACGCTGCTGGTCAACCTGTTTATCGCCTCTGAACTGGATTGGCAGGAGAAGGGAATCCGCCTGCGCCAGGAAACCCGTTTTCCCAACGAACCCGAAACGGTACTTACGGTGCTGACCGACAAGCCCGTGCGTTTTACGCTCAAGGTTCGCCACCCGGCGTGGGTGCGTGAAGGAGAACTGACCTTTCAGCTTAAAGATCGGACCTGGATTTCCCACTCCAGGCCGTCCTCCTATGCGGAGATCGACCGGCTCTGGCAGGACGGGGATCAGTTGAAGGTCCGGCTTCCGATGCGGACGATGATCGAGAGGATGCCCCATGTACCTGACTATGTCGCGATGCTTCACGGGCCGATCGTCCTGGCGGCCAGGACCGGAACGGAGGATCTGCAGGGCCTGATTGCCGACGATCAGCGATGGGCGCATATTGCACACGGCAAACTGCTGCCGCTGGATGAAGCGCCCATGCTGGTAGGCGAGGCATCCTCCCTGGCCGAAAAAGTGACGCCTGTCGATGCATCAGGGAACCTTCGGTTCAGGGCCGATGAACTCATTATGCCGGAGTCTTTCAAGTCGCTTGTTCTGGAACCGTTCTATCAGATCCACGATGCCCGATACATCATGTACTGGCGGTTGGTCCGGCCGGCAGAGTATGTGCGGATTCAGCGAGAGCTGAAGGCAAGGGAAGAGATGCAACTGCTCCTGGACCGGCAGACCGTCGACCGGGTCATCCCGGGTGAACAGCAGCCTGAAGCGGATCATAATTTCCGGGGTGAGAACTCCGAAAGCGGGGTGTACCGGGATCGCCATTTTCGACATGTTCGGGCGCCGGGCTGGTTCAGCTATGATTTGAAAATTATCCCCGATGTGCCGCTCGATCTTTATGTACTTTACTGGGGGCGAGAGAGCGGCAATCGAACCTTTGACATTCAGGTTGACGGCGAGAAGCTGGCGACGGAAAACCTCGTGGGTAAATGGAACAAAGAACAGTTCGAAGCGGTGAGATATCCTCTGCCGGCGGACAGGCTCACGGGTAAACAAAAGATCACGGTGACTTTTAAAGCGCATCCGGGCAACTACGCCGGAGGGATTTTCGATCTTCGTATTCTATCCAGGTGATCCGGAATCGGATTCAACTATCCTTTGACACAGACTAATGGGATCAGCTTGGCGACTTTGGCGGCCAGGCCGGTGTTGTGAGAAGCTTCGACGACCTCGCTGACGTCCTTGTAGGCCTGGGGGGCCTCCTCGGCCAGGCCGCGCATCGAGCGGGTCTTGATGATGATGTTCTCGCCCGCGAGGCGGTTGAGCACCTCTTTGCCGTGCCATCGCTTGGTGGCGGCGGTGCGGCTCATCTGGCGGCCGGCGCCGTGGCAGGAGGAACTGAAGGCCAGCGTCTCGCTGCGCTCGGTGCCGACAAGGATGTAGGAGCTGGTGCCCATGGTGCCGCCGATGAGAACGGGCTGGCCCACGGCGCGGTACTCGGAAGGCAAAGACTCCCGGCCCGGACCCAGGGCGCGGGTGGCGCCTTTGCGGTGAACGAACAGACGCTTCATCTTGCCGCCCACTTCGTGATCTTCCTCCTGGCAGGTGTTGTGCGAGACGTCATAGAGCAGGCGGATGTCGGCGGAGGGCAAAACCTGCTCGAAGGTCTCGCGGACGAGATGCATGAGGATCTGGCGATTGGCCAGGGCGCAGTTGATGCCGCAGCGCATGGCGGCGAGATAGGCCTTGCCGACGTCGGAGTTGATGGGGGCGCAGGCCAGCTCTCGCTCGGCGAGCTCGATGCCGTGCTCTTTGGCGGCGAGCACCATGCGCTTGAGGTAGTCGGTGGCGATCTGGTGGCCCAGGCCGCGCGAGCCGCAGTGGATGGAGATCACGATGTCGCCGGCGGCGATGCCGAAGGCGCGGGCGGCCTCGACGTCGTAAACCTCTTCGACCTGCTGCACCTCGAGATAATGGTTGCCCGAGCCGAGCGTGCCCATCTCGTCGAGCTGGCGATTCTTGGCCCCGTCGGAGACCCTGGACGGGTCGGCGCCGGGCATGCGGCCGCCCGATTCGATGAAGCGCAGATCGTCGCGGAGGCCGAATCCGTTATCAACGGCCCAGACGGCGCCGCCGACGAGGAGCTCGTCGAGACGGCTCATGGACAGCTTGAGCGGGCCGGTCGAGCCGACGCCCGCGGGGATCTTATGGAAGAGGGCCTCGGCGATCTGCTCCCTCCGGCGGGGGGTCATATCCTTTACGGTCAGGCCGGTGCGGAGGGTGCGCACGCCGCAGGAGATGTCGTAGCCGACGCCGCCGGCGGAGATGATGCCGCCCGCGGCGGGGTCGAAGGCCGCCACGCCGCCGATGCAGAAGCCGTAACCCCAGTGGGCATCGGGCATGGCATAGGAGGCCCCCACAATGCCCGGCAGGGCGGCGACGTTGGCGACTTGTTTGGCGACCATGTCGTCCATCCCTTCGATCAGTTCCTCGGAGGCGTAGATGATGCCGTCCACGTGCATCCGACCCGTGCGCTCGATGAGCCACTTGTATTCATCCCGGCGTTTGACGAGTTTTCGATCCATTTTCTTCCCTTCTTCGGTTTCCTTTTCATACGCTATTATACGCAAGGACGCAAGAAGGGGCATTCAAATTAAGGTAATCTCAAAAAATCAGGGTATCACAGGCATCCTGCCCGTGTTATTTTGCAGCACAGCCATCTTAAACCTTGCAATTTTCAATTTTTAGAGGTTGCCATATGTCTTAAGGAGAGAATTTCACCGGAATTGATCTGGTCGCAAGCGGCCGGGCCGGGGACGATAACCGGCAACTGGTGTCAAGGGAACCGGCAGGAAGGAATTTTCGTTACTGACAGCCGAGTCAAGGTGAACGAAAACCGGTGTGTCAGGAACAAGGGGCAGGGAATGGATATTCGGAAATCTGTGGCTCAGATCGTGGGCAACCGGTGTCTTCAGAATGTAGATACGGGAATCCTGGGGTGGGATGTTACGGCGGAGGTGAAGGATAATGAATGTATTGAGAACCGGGAAGAAGGGACCTGTATTATCGGGAAAACTTCAGACGTTGCCATTGAATGGAACCGGCTTATTGGGAACTATGAGGAGGGCATCCAGGTGCAGGAGATTCACAGGGCGGTTGTAACGGGGAACTCCATTGAAGGGAATCGGCGGTCGGGGATCTATTTCGAGGGACGCAGCGGATCGGTGCTGGCGGAGGAAAACCGGTGCACCGCGAACTACCCGGCGGGAATCCTGCTCGATAAAGGGGCAAGGGGGACGATCCGCGCAAACCTGTGCGAAGGGAACCTGTGGGCAGGTATCCTGATCCGGGGGGAGGGAACGCGGCCGGTCGTGGAATCAAACGTCTGCAGCGGCGGTGTCTGGGGCATCCTGCTTAGGGACCGGGCCGGCGGCGTATGGGGGAAGGATAATCTGACCACGGGCAACCAAATAGGGGGAGTTCAGATTCGAGAGGTTATTTTTGAGGGCAAACCGTAAATGGTTAAAAAAGCCGAAGATGGGATTTGAACCCACAACCCCAGCTTTACGAAAGCTGTGCTCTACCGTTGAGCTACCTCGGCACTGAAACCCTCTATATAACACAAACGCATCGGCAATTCAAGGGGTGATTTTTTCTAAAAAAGCGGTTTCGGCGATGCCGGTCGACGGCCTTATCCGCCGTTGCCGTAATAAAAAGACCGGGAAAATCACTATTTTTGCGGTCCTTTTTCGGAATCTCTCCAAAATATTTTCTAATTATCCGACTTTGAAGCTATAATAACTAATAGTGGGAGGTTGACAAATGACGGCGATTTGATTTGAAGATAATATACAGGAATAGTCCCGTATCGGGTCGTTGTAAGACGACATAGCCAATACGCAACGGATTGTCGGGGAAGGAGAGCGTTCTTGATGAAAAAACAGGCATTTACCCTCATAGAACTCCTAGTGGTCATCGCCATCATTGCCCTCTTGCTGAGCGTCATTATGCCTGCTATTAACAAGGCAAAGCAGATCGCGGCAGCGGCGGTGTGCCTGTCCAACTGCGGACAGATGAGCAAGGCCTATTATACCTATGCCGAAGAGAATAATGGGTTTATAACGGACGGCAAGCCCGCCACCACTTCGGACGGTTACATGAGTTTTGATACGAACGGCGGTGGCAGAAATGATTATCGCACCCGCTGTTTTGTTGCAAACCCGATGGATGCCGCCGGAAACTACCGAAACGAGACATTGGAGGATAAAATACGCGGATTCCAACAAGGGGGGCTATGGCCCTATCTCCAGTCGCCCGACATTTACAACTGCCCGGTGGACAAGCGGTGGCTGAAAGAACCGATCTTTCCCGGCAGCTCCGCCGACAAGATCGGCGGTTACCGCAGCTACTCCATCGGCGGCGTACTTTCGGCCGGGGCAATGTATGGGGATTCCGGAACGGTGACGACGGGTGAAAATAAAGCCGTAATTCTCAAATATTCCGATTTCACCAATCCCAGCAGCAAAATCGTCTTTCTGGAAGAGGCCGATCAATCGGGCAAGAACGACAATTACTGGAACATGTATTTCACGCAGCGGCGATGGTGGGACCCCTTTGCCATCTGGCATAACGGAACGAGTACCTTCGGTTACGCGGATGGTCATGCGGACCGGCATCGCTGGACGGACAAGAATATGATTGCCATGGCGGCGGGCGAGTTGGGCAAAGGTCAAATGGCCGATACCAACTCAGATGATTACGAGGTAATCCGTCGAATCTATACGCCCGGGCGGGTAAGATAGCTGTCTTGCCGTCGCAGGAACCGTCCGCCGGAGCGGAGAGTGTCCGCAGCAACCCGGCCTTGCCGCCGTCGCTGTCGCGGGATACGCCGTGTGCCTTTTAATAGTAGTGCCAGCCCCAGCCCCAGCCGCCGTGGAGGTAAACGTCGGTTTCGGGAGTCGGCCGGGCCTGGGTCTTGGGGCCGCCGAGATAGGACCAGCCGATTGCGACCAACTGCCCATCCTCAAAGACATAGGGGGTAAATTCGTCATCGGTGCGAATTTGGGGATTCTGGATCGAAGAACGGAAGTAGTAAATCTCGATCAGTTTGCCGTCTTTGCGATAGATATCCGGCCGCTTTCTTTGGGAGGCGGGCAGCATGTTGTTGGCCGGGCCGAGGATGGATAAAACCTTCTCTTTTGAGTCGCCAATCCGGACCTGGTCGGCTGACATTTCAAAGTAATGAATGGCTTCTTGAACCGGGGATTGGCAGCCCCAAATCAGGGCGATCATGGGGCATAGTGCCCAAATTAAGGTTTTCATCATAGAATCCTTCCCGATTAATGTTTCATAACATTTTAGCTGTGTGTCCGCGACGCGTTGTCATTCCGGGCTTGAGCCGCAGTCCGGCGTCAAACTGCTTCCGCCGAAGGCAGTTTCCTGTTTCTTCTGCAAACGGCTAAAGTGTTACATTTTTTCCCATTCGATTTTACGCTCTTTACAGTCGAAAACAAGTAGGGAAAATTCTAAGCGTTCCCACTGTTGTTTTATTCTCCCACGATCTGGCAGACGATGGTTCGGGTGCGGGGGCGGGTGTCGAAATCGAGGAGGACGATCTGCTGCCAGGTCCCGAGCGTCAGCTTGCCGTTCACGATGGGGACGGTCAGGGAAGGCCCCACCAGCGTAGCGCGAACGTGGGAGTGGCCGTTGTCATCGTGCCAGGTCTCCTCGTGCTCGTAGCGGCCGTTGGCGGGGGCGATCTTCTCAAGGGCGGCGGCGATGTCGTGGTTGACCAGGCCCGGCTCGTATTCAATCGTGGAGAGAGCGGCGGTGGAACCGACATGAAAGAGCACGGCAATGCCGTTGGCGGCTCCCGAGCGGCTCACAACCTCCCGGGCCCGGTCTGTGATATCGAGAATCTGCGTGTTTCCTTTTGTTTGTATTGTTATGTTTTCCGTATGAATCATGTGGCCTCCGTTGGTTTTTTGTTTATTCTGCGCGGGAAGGGGGCCGGCGACAAGTGTTTTCCGGAGGGATCGACCCGGAAAAACGAGACGCTTGCCGGGTCGTATGGCAACCGGCAACCGGAAGGCCGCCCCCCCCTCAGAAGGCCGAAAAAGGTCGAACCGTTAGAAGGAGGGATCGTATTGATAAGGCTGGCCGGATACGGCGGCCGGCAATGCTGTTTGAAATTTAAGACGCACCCTTAAGGAGACTTAGCGGGTCCTGAAAATGGGCCGGCCGGGAAATCCCGGGGGAGTTTTTCGGGAGAAAAAGATGTATTTTGGGCTCTTTGGCAAAGAGAAAAAATATTGCTTTTTTTCAAAAAAAGTGCTTGTATTCCGGAACTCGAGTGAATAATATACCGACTCGCTTGAGCGGCTTCGAGGGCAAAAAAAATATTTATAAAAAATTAAAAAAAAGGGGTTGACACTCTTTTGAAAATGATTATAAATAGTTTCTTCGAAGTCACTGAAGCGGACAAGTGAAAACGAACACGTGATTGCTTGCCCGTTTTTGTTTCGGCAAAAGTGAAGAGGTTTTGTTCGAGCCGGAATATCGAATAAGATCTTTGAAAAGTTAACAGTTGATACCACTACGAAGCAGCGAGATCGCAGGCGGATGGAACGATCACGTAAAAGTTCCGGATGCCTTTTAACCAAATTGGTGTGATTTAACCTCCGCCGTTTTACGACGGAAGAATCAATTGGTTATCTCGTTGCGTGAGCGAGATTTAAGTTGATTCCAGGATTTTAGTAGACCGGCGTCGCCTTTCGGGGCGGCGCAGTCCACGATACAAACTGAAGAGTTTGATCCTGGCTCAGAACGAACGCTGGCGGCGTGGCTAAGACATGCAAGTCGAACGGATCATCCAATTGGGTAACCGAGCGGATGATTAGTGGCGAAAGGGTGAGGAACGGTTAGGTAACGTACCCCGTACTCCGGGATAGCGTCCTGAAAGGGGCGATAATACCGGATGATATCCCCGGATTAATTTCGGTGATCAAAGATTTATCGGTGCAGGAGCGGCCTAATTCCTATCAGCTAGTTGGTGAGGTAACGGCTCACCAAGGCGACGACGGGTAGCGGGACTGAGAGGTTGGCCCGCCACATCGGGACTGAGACACTGCCCGGACCTCCACGGAGGGCTGCAGTAACGAATATTGGGCAATGAGCGAAAGCTTGACCCAGCGACGCCGCGTGCAGGATGAAGCCTCTCGGGGTGTAAACTGCTGTCAGAGACTAGAAAGCTTCGGTTGATCAGTCTCAGAGGAAGTCACGGCTAACTTCGTGCCAGCAGCCGCGGTAATACGAAGGTGGCTAGCGTTGTTCGAAATCATTGGGCTTAAAGGGAGCGTAGGCGGAACCGAAAGTGTCTTGTGAAATCCCACGGCTTAACCGTGGACTGGCAGGGCATACTGCGGTTCTTGAGGCAAATAGGGGTGCATGGAACTCTTGGTGGAGCGGTGGAATGCGTAGATATCAAGAGGAACGCCGAAGGTGAAGACAGTGCACTGGATTTGTCCTGACGCTGAGGCTCGAAAGCGTGGGGAGCAAACAGGATTAGATACCCTGGTAGTCCACGCCGTAAACGATGCCTACTAGGTTGTAGAGGTTCTGACGCCTTTACAGTCGAAGCAAAAGTGTTAAGTAGGCCGCCTGGGGAGTACGGTCGCAAGGCTAAAACTCAAAGGAATTGACGGGGGCTCACACAAGCGGTGGAGCATGTGGATTAATTCGAAGCAACGCGCAGAACCTTACCTGGGTTTGACATGCTTGGATGCCGCCCTGGAAACAGGGTTGGCTGCCTTCGGGTGAAACTTGCACAGGTGCTGCATGGCTGTCGTCAGCTCGTGTCGTGAGATGTCGGGTTAAGTCCTTTAACGAGCGAAACCCTTACCGTTAGTTGCCAGCGGGTCATGCCGGGAACTCTAACGGGACTGCCGGTGT
>JBNRMP010000086.1:0-26428 GCA_050309685.1 Anaerohalosphaeraceae bacterium | reverse complement strand
TCGTCTTACCCCTTGTCTTTTCGTGTCGAAACCATGTCGTTTCGCGTCGTTTTCGTGTCGTTTTTGGTCGTTTTTGGTCGTTTCAGGTAGGTATTTTTACGGATAAAAACCTCAGAAAACCGCATTTCCAGCCCAAAAACGCACATTTCCTCCATATTTTTGATTTTTTCTTTGTGTTTCTTCTTTTTGATCTCTTCTTTTTGATCTAAAAATTCCCCTCTGCGGCATAAAACAAAACCCTTTTGTCAAACCCGCCCCCGTCTGTTATAATCCCCCCTTCAGGATGAATGGATCAAAAACTCCGTAGGAGACATAAATAGTGGAGATGACCTTACTCGAAACCCGCGGCCTCGTGAAGACCTATTCCGGCCGCACCGTCGTCAACGACGTGCGGATTCGGGTGCCCCAGCGAAGCATCGTCGGCCTCCTCGGCCGCAACGGCGCCGGCAAGACCACGACCTTTCGCATGGTCATCGGCATGATCATCCCCGACAAGGGCCAGGTCATCTTCGAGGGCAGCGACATCACCAGGCTGCCGATGTACAAACGCGCCCGCCTGGGCATGGGCTACCTCTCGCAGGAGCCCAGCGTCTTCAACCGGCTCACCGTCGAGGAAAACCTCCTCGCCATCCTCGAGACCATGGCCGTCAGCCGCTCCGAGCGCAAGCGCCGGGCCCACGACCTCATCGAGCGATTCAACCTCGCCGAGGTCACCCACAGCCAGGCCCGCTTCCTCTCCGGCGGCGAGCGCCGCAAGCTCGAAATCGCCCGCGCCATGGTAACCAACCCCTCGCTGATCCTGCTCGATGAGCCCTTCAGCGGCGTCGATCCCATCGCCGTCGAGGAACTCCAGGGCGAAATCCGCCGGCTGGTCGCCTCCGGCGTGAGCATCCTCATCACCGACCACAACGTCGAGCGGACCCTCGAGGTCTCCGACAAGGCCTACATCATCGACCACGGCAGGGTCATCGCCGAGGGCGCCCCGCGCGACATCATCCAGGACGAACGCGTCAAAAAAAGCTACCTCGGCTCAACCTTCAAAGGCGACGAGTTCGACGAACAACCCGCCCGAGCGTGGATACGTTAAATTTCTTTTACCGAGAAGGAAAATGGCTGAATCGGATAACTATTGCATGACCCGCTACCCGGCGCCGGTGCTGGGCAAGAAGGCCCGGCCGATCGAAACGATCGACGACTCGATCCGGCGGCTGGTCGAGCGGATGAAGGATCTCATGGTGGAGTACAAGGGCGTCGGTTTTGCCGGGCCGCAGGCGGGCGTCAACCTCCGCATCTTCGTCGTCTCCGTGGACGGCACGAAGGAGAATGCCAAAGTCTATATCAACCCCGAGATCAAAGTCTCCGGCGGCTTCGAAGAAAACGAGGAGGGCTGCCTGTCCCTGCCGGGCATCTGGGGCAAGGTCAAACGCTACAGGGAGTGCACCGTGACGGCGACCGACCTCGACGGCAACCGCTTCACCGAGACCGGCACGGAACTGCTGGCCCGCGCCTTCCAGCACGAGTTCGACCACCTCGAAGGCATCATGATCAAGGACCGCTTCGGCGCCGGCGCTAAGCTCCGCGCCCGCAAACGCCTCCGGGAACTGGAGGAAGAGGCCCGTGAGGAAACCCCGTAAACCGTAATTAAAGCATGATGAGAATCGTATTCTTCGGATCATCGCAGTTCGGTATCCCGTGCCTTGAAGCCATCGTCCGCTCGCGGCACGAGCTGGCCGGTCTGTTCACGCAGCCCGCCAGACCCGCCGGCCGCCGCCGCGAGCTGCGGCCCACCGACGTCGCGGCCTGGGCCGTCGAGCATAACCGCCCCTGCCTCGAAGCCGAGAACATCAACAGCCCGAACATCGTCGAACAGGTCGCCGCCTGCAAAGGCGATCTGCTCGTCGTCATCGCCTTCGGCCAGAAGATCGGCCGCGAAATCATCGACCTGTTCCCCAAAGGCGCCGTCAACGTCCACGCCTCGCTGCTGCCCAAATACCGCGGCGCCGGCCCGATCCACTGGGCCCTCCTCAACGGCGAGACCGAAACCGGCGTCACCATCATCACGCTCGCCGAGAAGATGGACGCCGGCCTCATACTCGCCGGCGCCAAAACCCGCATCGAACCCTACGACACCGCCCGGACCCTGCATGACCGCCTCGCCGGCCTGGCCGCCCCCGTCCTCATGGAGACGCTCGACCGCATCGAGGCCGGCACGCAGACCTACACGCCGCAGGACGAGACGCAGGTTACCTTCGCTCCCAAGCTCAAAAAGATCCACGGTTACATCGACTGGAGCCGGCCCGCCCGCACCGTCGTCAACCAGATCCGCGCCCTGTGGCCCTGGCCCGGCGCCCAGGCCGTCTTCGTCTCCGGCGTCACCGGCCGATCCGACCGTGTCATCATCGCCGCCGCCCGCGAGGTCCCGACGCAGATGCAAAGCGGCGCCACCCCCGGCCTGCTCGACGAGAACCTCTGCGTCTGCTGCGGCGAGAACGCCGTGCGGATCGAGATGCTCAAGCCCGCCGGCTCCGACCTGATGAGCTACGAGGCCTTCTGCAACGGCCGCAACTGCCGCCCCGGCGACCTCTTCCTGCCGCTCGAAAAAGTCCTCCGCGAGGTCCTCTGACATGGCCGCCCCCAAATCCGCCCGCGCTGTCGCCCTCGACGTCCTCTCCGTCTGGCGCAAAGGCAAACGCACGGCCGCCGAACTCCTCGACAAGCGCCTCTGTGAGTCCGACCGGCCCGCCATGACGACCGACCTCGTCTATGGCGTGATCCGCAACCTCACCCTGCTCGACTGCGTGCTGGAAACCGTCGCCCATATCAAGCTCCGCCATACGCAGCCCAACCTCGTCACCCTGCTCCGCATCGGCGCATGGGAGTTGATCTTTTCGACGGAGGCGGCCGAGTACGCGATCATCAATGAGGCCGCCGAACTGGCGGGCAAACACCCCAAACAGCGCGGCTTTGTCAACGCCGTCCTCCGCTCCGTCCAGCGCGCCGTCGAATACCGATCGGCGCCGTCGGCGACCTTCGAACCGCCGCGTGTCATCCCCCTCACCGAGACGACCGGCTGCATCTTCGACCGCCCCATCCTGCCCGATCCGCAAGAAGACGAGGCAGACTATTTCAGTACGCTCTTTTCGATTCCCGGATGGCTCATCCGCTTATGGCTCGACGCGTACGATACGGAAACCACGCGGCAGATCTGCCTGGGTTCCAACCGCTCGCCCGGCGTCATCGTCCAGCCCAACACGCTCAAGACCACCGCTGCCCGGCTCCGCGACGCCCTCGAAGCCGAGGCCGCCCACCCGCAGCTTTTCCCCGAGCGCAACTGCCTGCGCATCCAGACTCACCGCTCGCTGACCGAGCTCTGGTCGTTTCAGCAGGGGCTCTTCCTCGTACAGGACCCCACGGCCGCGATGGCCGCCGAGGTCCTCGCCCCGCCGCCCGGCTCGACGGCCATCGATCTCTGCGCCGCCCCCGGCGGCAAGACCGCCGGCCTCGCCATGCAGATGAACAACCAGGGCCGCATCCTCGCCTCCGACATCAGCCCGCAGCGGCTGGAGCGCGTCGCCGAAAACGCCAAACGTCTGGGGATCGGGATCATTGAGTGCATGCCCCTCGATGAAATAAAGAAGGCCCTCGGCTCCAGGAACAAGGTCCACTCCGTCCTGCTCGATGTGCCCTGCTCCAACACCGGCGTGCTGGCCCGCCGCGTCGAGGTCCGCCACCGCCTCACCCCCCGCGCCGTCGCCGAAATCGCCGCCATCCAGGACGAACTGCTTGAAACCGCCGCGCCCTTCGTCCGCAAGCACGGCCACCTGCTCTACTCCACCTGCTCGATCCTGCCGGAGGAAAACGACAGCCGCGTGCAGCACTTCTTAGGGAATCATCCCGAGTTTCGACTCGTCAAAAGCATCCTCACCCTCCCCGCCGCCGGCAGCCCCGAAACGCTCGATCACGACGGCGGCTTCCTCGCCCTGCTCAAAAAGGAATAAAACCTACAACTTCCGCTTCTCGAAGGCCAGCGCCAGCGTCGGCACGAACACCGCTCCCGTCAGCCGGCGGATGCAGCGTGCCGTCCACCTGACAACCGGCAGCAGCGGCCGGAGTTTGGGATGCTGTCGCCCGAGACTCCTCGCCTGCCCCGCATACCACAGGTCGATCCGATCACGAAAACCCCGCTCCCGCGGCTCCAGCAGTACGGCCTCATATCCCGCCTGCGCATCTCTCAAAAGCCCCCGAATCTCGCCGACCGTCCCGCCGCGAATCCCCCGCCGCAGCAGACTTGCCCAGCTTTCCTCTTTCCCCACCCGCCGCGAAAATCGCCTCGCAGCCCACAGCGCGGCCCCGTCCGGCAGATAATTCACCAGGGGCAGCCGCGTCGTGTGTCCCTCGAAGACAAACCGCCGGTTGGGCGTCTGATCGAGAAACAGCACGCCCCCCTCCTCCAGCAGTCGCCACAAGGCCGCCGGTATCGTCTTCCGCTCCGCCGCCAGCAGGTGTTCAAAGACCGCACTGAGGATCACAAAGTCAAAGGTCCCCAGATCCGCCGGCAGTTCCTCCGCGCCGGGCGAGACATAAAACTCCACGTTCTTCAGCCCGTAAAACGCCGCCCGCATCTGCGCCAGTTCCACCAGGTTCGCCGAAAGCTCCACCCCCACGAGGCGCGCCGACGGAAACATCCGTGACAGGATCACCGTCGAAGCCCCGCCCCCGCAGCCGAAATCCAGGATTCGCCTGCCCGCGAAACGCTCCTCCCGCACATACCCCAGCAGATCGTTCTCCAGGCATACCTGCACATACTCCGGGGCCTCCTCCCGCCGAATCTCATCGATCACATTGGCCGGCCCCTTCACCGCCAGCACCTTCTCGATCAGTTCCGGCGAATAGCGTGTCCTATAGACATTTTCGCCCGACGCCGTCCGCACGCGAATCTCCCGCAGGCCGTCGCCGCACTCGGCCGTCTCCACGCCCCCGACGGGATGTTTCAGCGTTTGGCTCATTGTCCCTTTTCATTCGAAACGGCGGCTCCTCTGCCCCAAACGGCTACTGCGCGAACAGCGCCTCGACAAACTCGTCCGGATTAAACTCGGCGATGTCCTCCGGCGTCTCCCCGAGCCCGACAAACTTCACCGGAATATCGAGCATGTCTTTGATGGCGATGACGATGCCGCCCCGGGCCGTGCCGTCCAGCTTGGCCAGAAAGATGCCCGTCACCTGGATAACCTCCGTGAAAATCTTCGCCTGCATGATCGCGTTCTGTCCCGTCGTCGCGTCCACCACCAGCAGCACCTCGTGCGGCGAGCCGGGGATCTGCTTCGCGACGACATTGCGGATCTTCGCCAGTTCCTCCATCAGGTGCTTTTGCGTGTGCAGCCGTCCCGCCGTATCGAGGATCAGGTAATCCGCCTGCCGCGCCGTCGCCGCCGAACAGGCGTCGAACGCCACCGCCGCCGGATCGGCTCCCTGCTGATGCTTGACGATCTGCACGCCGATCCGCTGCGCCCAGATCGTAAGCTGCTCAACGGCCGCCGCCCGGAACGTATCGCAGGCCGCCACGATCACCTTGCGCCCGCCGCGGCTGAGCGTGTAGGCCAGTTTGGCGATGCTCGTCGTCTTGCCCGACCCGTTCACTCCCGCCACGAGGATCACCGTCGGCCCGCTCTCGGCCGTCCGCAGCCCCCGGTTTTCGAACGGGTAGTACTGCTTCATCTTTTCCTTGAGGAACGGGATGATATCTTCCGACTTCTTGATCTGCCGCTTCTTGTAGGCCTCCCGCAAGTCGTCGATCAGCCGCCCGGTTGTCTCCACGCCGATATCGTCCTGGATCAGCGTCCCCTCCAGTTCATCCAAAAGCTGATCGTCAATATCCCGCCCAAAGGCCAGCACCGAGGCCAGGCTCGAAGCGATCTTGCTCCGCGTCTTGCCCATGTGCTCCTTGAGATAATCAATCGTTTTGCTGAATAAACCCATTTTCTCTCCGCTCAGAGTTTTACAAGCATCGTTTTGCCGCCCCCGCACAAGCGGAGGTCCGGCTTTGGCGCACCCTCCGGATTCCCGCCTTCTTTCGAGGAACTCATGACAGATCGCGGGAATGACGGTCCGGAAGTTCGAAGTTTCGCAGAAATTCCCTTTTTTTTCAAGTCTCATCCCGACAAACTTTTGCGGCGTTTTTTCCCGACGGCCCGCCGAAAGTTTTTGACATCCCCCCCCGGGACTGCTACATTCATCTTTTTACCGCGTCGGGTCAGTGAACCCGGTTGGCGACAAGTTGAAAAAAGGAACCGATATTATCCCGTTTACCGATCCGGTATTTGCGTTTCCTGCCGGAGGGTGATCGACAATATGACACAACAGGACCCTGCACAGATTTTGGAACAGATGCTTGAAGAAGTCAAAAGCATCGACCCGATCAATACCCGCGCCTGGTTCGAGCGTCTGGCGGTGCTCGACTTCAGCGGCGGCCACATGGAGATCGGCTGTCCCGACGAGGTCACGGCCCTGTTTCTCCAGGACCATTGCCTCTCCGTTTTCACCCAGGCCGCCCAGCGCTGCACGGGGCATCTGGTCACCATCGGCTTCCGGGCCGCCGCACCGGAAAAAAAGACCGGCACCGTTCCCCACATCGGCTCGGGCCTGCGTCTCCACCCGGACTACAACTTCGAAAATTTTGTCGTCGGCCCCTGCAACCGCCTGGCGCACGCCAGTTGCGTCGCCGTCAGCCAGAATCCCGGCACGATCTACAATCCGCTCTTCCTCTACGGCAGCGTCGGTCTGGGCAAGACCCACCTGCTCCACGCCGTCTGCCACGAATCGCGCCGCCACGGCCATTCGCTCTCGATCCAGTTTCTCACCTGCGAACAGTTCGTCAACGGCTTCATCAGCGCGATCGAGAAGGGCAAGCTCCAGGATTTTCAGAACCTCTATCGCAGCGTGGACCTTTTGATTATCGACGACGTCCAGTTCCTCCGCGAACGCGAGCAGAGCCAGGAGGAATTCTTTCACACCTTCAACGCCCTGTACAACAACCGCCGTCAGATCATGCTCACGGCCGACTGCGCCCCCGATCAGCTCTCCTCGCTGGAGGAGCGGCTCGTCAGCCGTTTCAAGTGGGGCCTGGTCGCCCGCCTCGATGCGCCCAGCTGCGAGACCCGCATCGCAATCGTCAAGAAGAAGGCCCACCTCCGCGGCCTCGACCTGCCGGAGGGCGTGGCCGAACTGATTGCCGAGATCATCCAGACCAACATCCGCGAACTGGAGGGCGCCCTGACGATCCTCTACGCCACCGCCAAGACGGCCCAGCAGCCCATCACGCTCGAGCTGGCCCGCCAGGCCCTGGATGTCCGGCCGTCGGAAACTCAGAAAACCATCACGATGACGGAGATCATCCACGCCGTCAGCGCCCACTTTGATGTTCGTGTGACCGACCTGCAAAGCAAAAAACGCAGCCAGAGCATCGCCCTGCCCCGTCAGGTTTGCATGTATCTCGGCCGTCGGCTTACCCGCCACAGTCTGGAGGAGATCGGCGGCCACCTCGGCGGCCGCGACCACTCCACCGTGCTGCACTCCTGCGGCAAGGTCGAACAGCTTTGCGCTCAGGACGCCGCCTTTTCCGGCCGCATCGAGCGCCTTACCGAAACGCTCACCCAAAGCCGCTGATCGTTTTCCGTGAGAGCTTCTGAAATGAAAAAGGGATGTCTCCCGATGGAAGACATCCCCTGGCTGCTGCAATCAAAACACGCTACTTTTCCAGCGGCAGCGTCACATAATACGTAAACGTCTCGCCCCGCACGAAGAGGGCCACGCTTCGCGCGCCGGCCTCCCGCGCCGCCGCAATCGCCTCGTTGAAATCCCGAACCGTGTTGACCGGCCGGCGGTTGATCGACAGGATCGTCATGCCGGCCTCCAGCCCGACGCTGGCGGCCGCCGACCCCGGCTCCACCTCCGCGATCTCCACGCCCCGCTCATCGCCGTTGTCCCGGACGCGCATCCCGAGCTTGGTCTCCACTTCCGCCGTTGCGGGCTGCTTGCCGGTCACCAGCGTCAGGGTCCTCTGTTTGCCGTCGCGGTTGACAGTGATCTCGACCTCCTTGCCGGGCGCCGTAAAGCCGATGATGTTCTTCACGTCCTGGCTGCCCGTGATCTGGCGGCCGTTGATCTCAACAATCACGTCCTGCTCCTTCAGGCCCGCCTTCGCCGCCGGAGAACCGTCCTCCACCCACGTTACAATCGCCCCCCGCCGAATCTTCAGGTCCAGCGCCCGGGCGATCTCGTCCGTCAGGTCCTGCATCCGGATACCCGCGTAGCCGCGAACGACCTCGCCGGTCTCCTTGAGCTGATCGACAATCGACTTGGCCATGTTGATCGGAATCGCCAGCCCGATGCCCATGTAGCCGCCGGTGCCGGTAACGATGGCGGAGTTGACGCCGATCGCCTTGCCGTCAAGGTTCAGAAGCGGCCCGCCCGAGTTGCCCGGGTTGATCGCCGCGTCCGTCTGAATGAAGTCCTCGTACACATCCTCATTGCCGTGCACCTGACGGCCTTTGGCGCTGACCACACCGACCGTCACGGTCTCCGTCAGCCCGAAGGGATTGCCCACGGCGATAACCCACTCCCCGATCCGCATCGCATCGGAATCCCCCAGCTCGATCACCGGCAGATCGCTGACATCCTGGATCTTCAGCAGGGCGATGTCCGTTTTCTCGTCGGCTCCCACCAGCTCCACCTCGTCAAACTTCCGCCCGTCGGCGGTCGTCAGGGTAATCTTGTCCGCCTCCCCCACCACATGGTAATTAGTCAGAACGTACCCATCCTCCGAAATAATGAAACCGGACCCCTGCCCGACCCGCCGCTCCTCACGCGGCTGCTGATACTGGCGAAACCGGGGACCGAAAAACCGTTCGAAAAAATCCTCATCGAACGGCGAGCCGAACTGCTGCCGGCCTCGCCGCACCGCCTGCTCCACCTGCACCGCCACGACCGCCGGCACCGCCTTCTCGGCCACCGCCGTAAAGGCCTGCGAAGTTTGCCGCAGCAGTTTGACCCCCTCTTCCTGATTCATCTCTTCCTGAGCCGCCCAGGTCCCCGCTCCTCCCAGACTTACCGCCAGCACAGTCAGCCAGATTACAGGATAATTCCGCTTCATGGTCTTCCTTTCCTTTCTTCGGGTTCAAAAAAAAACACAAACCTCCGCTTCACGGTTTCTTGCATTTTCGATCCGGTTACTGCATAGTATATCTCTTTTTATTCGTTACGAGTCCCTTTCTCGTCTTGTTCTATACTTCCGCGTAAGATTAGTACAAATATGATGCCCGCAAAAACCGTACAACTCTAAGTTTCGGCAGATCCAATGGTTGTAAAAAAAGAAAAAAAACAGGACATAAAAAAACCCTGTTATTTTTGCCCCCCGGCGGGTGAAAAATGGCAGGGTTTTTAAGTTTATAGAATGACCCTTACGATGCCTTGTCCTCCGGCTCATCGTCGTACTCCGAGGCGTCCCAGTTCAGGTCATCCTGCTTTTTCTGTTCCATCGCCAGCAGGTCCGAAACCGTGGGCTTGTCCAGCGTCTGACCGTCGAGGATCTTCCGAACCTCCTCGGCGTCCAGCGTCTCGTACTTGAGCAGGGCCGTCATCAGGGCTTCGAGTTTGTCCCGGTTGGACTCCAGCAGCTCCTTGGCCTTCCGGTAGGCCGTGTCGAGGATCTGCTTGACCTCGCGGTCGATCACCTCGGCGGTCTTTTGCGAGTACTCGTTGCCCGTGGGCCCGAAATACAGCTCGCCCTTGCCGTCGGAGGAATAGTACACCGGCCCGACTTCCTCGCCCATGCCCCACTCGGTCACCATCTCGCGGGCGATCATCGTCGCCTGCCGGATGTCCGACTGGGCCCCGCTGTCCACGTCGTTGAGCGTCATCAGCACGGCGATTCGCCCCGCAAAGCAGATCTGGAGCTGGGCCTCGCAGTACTTGCGCGTATAGAAAAGCCGGTCCTTCTCCGGCAGGGCGAACGTCGCCCCGCCCATCGGTCCGCGCGGGATGATGCTCACCTTGTGCAGCGGATCGGCGTCCGGCAGCATCGACTGCACCAGCGCATGCCCCGCCTCGTGGTAGGCCGTGAGCTTCTTGTCCTGCTCATCGACCACCCGGCTGCGCTTGGCCCGGCCCCAGCGCACCTTGTCGCGGGCCTCCTCGAAGTCGCTCATCTCCACGTAGTCCTTGTTGGCCATGCTCGCGCTGATCGCCGCCTCGTTAATCAGGGCCTCCAGTTCGGCCCCGCTGAACATCGGCGTTCCGCGGGCCAGACGCTCGAAGTCGATATTCGGGGCGATCTTGATCTTGCGGGCGTGGATCTGGAGGATCTTCATCCGTCCCTTGAGGTCCGGCAGCGGCACCACGACCTGCCGGTCAAACCGTCCCGGCCGTGTCAGGGCATAGTCCAGAATGTCCGCCCGGTTCGTCGCCGCGATGACGATCACCTGGTCGTTCGTATCGAAGCCGTCCATCTCCACGAGGATCGCGTTGAGCGTCTGTTCCCGCTCGTCGTGGCCGCCGCTGACAAAGCCCGGCCCGCGCTTCTTGCCGATCGCGTCGATCTCGTCGAGGAAGATGATGCACGGCGAATTCTCCTTGGCCTGCTTGAACAGGTCCCGCACCCGGCTGGCGCCCACGCCGACGAACATCTCGACGAAGTCGCTGCCGGCGATGCTGAAGAACGGCACGTCCGCCTCCCCGGCAATCGCCTTGGCCAGCAGCGTCTTGCCGCAGCCGGGCGGTCCCACCAGCAGCACGCCCCGAGGAATGCGGCCGCCGATCTTCTTGAACTTCTTCGGGTTCTTCAGAAATTCGATGATCTCGGCCACCTCGTCCTTGGCCTCTTCGATCCCGGCGACATGCTCAAACGTTACCTTCGTCTCCTTGCCGCGCACCCGGTGCTTGCTGCGGCCGAAGTTCATCAGCATACCGCCGCCCGCCCGCATGTTCCGCAGGAAGAAAAAGTAGATCACACCCACCAGCAGCAGGATCGGCAGAAGGTTCAGTACGAACGGCCAGAACAGCCCCGCCGTTTCGCCCCGCACCTTCACCTGGTTCTGCTCCAGCAGTTTCAGCAGACCCTCATCCCGCATCGATGCCAGGTACACCACCTCGAAGTGGGCCGGCGCCTTCTCGTCGCGGGCCTGGAGCCCCGCCTCGTTGAATCGGCCCACAATCTTATTTTCCTTGAACTCCACGCGCTCGACGTGGCCCGCCTTCACCGCCTCGATGAAGTCGGGAAAGTAGCTCAGCTCCTGTACGCGGTTCACCTGCGTAAGGGTCATCAGCAGCATCATGACGATCAGCCCGATGATGAGCCAACTGAAGGGGCTGCGATTTCCGTACTTCGGCAGGGGCGATTGAGGCCCCCCCGGGTTATTCATCGGATTCTTTTGTGCCATTCGTTCTCAAACAACTTAAAAAAAGTTCTCTTGTTTCGGATTTCGGATCGGGGAAACCGGACCCGGCAGGATAGAAAGATTACCAGGAAATCTCCATGTGCTCTACGACCCTTTGGGCCGCTTTGTTCACCGCTTCGCGGAAGGCGTACTCATAGTCCTGACCCAGCCGCGAGGCGAACGATTCCGACGCCCACACCGTATCATGCCGGATAATTTCCCCCGTTTTCAGGTCTTTCCATGTGAATTCAATCGATACCAGGGCCTCCTGTTCCAGCGGCGTCCCCGTGTACCGGTCGCCCGCCAGAACCGCCGACCCCGTGCTTACAATGCCGCTAAGCACCGTATCCGCCCGCTCCTCACTGGAGACGATCTTATAGGGCGTGCGGGCCTCGATCATCTTGGCGATTGCGTCCGTTGCGGTAAACTCATACCCCCGGCGAAATCCTTTCGAGTCGAACATCTCGACATGAACCGTCTCGAATTGTTCCGGGTACGGCCAGCCGTTCGTGTACCCCTCAAGACTGCACCCCCCTGCCGTCACGACCGCCGCCGCACAGCCGAGTCGAACCGCCGCTTCTAATATTTTTCTCATAGGAACTGTCCGTTATCGAGTCGCATCTGCTTCAATCCCCTCTCTTTTTTCGGGAGAGGGTAAATCCAAAAACGCATCCAGCCCGAACCAACTGTCCAGGATGGCGTTGCCGAGCCGGAACAATTTGCGGCCCGCCGTGTTGGGCCCCTGGAACGGCTCGCCCGACTTGAGCGACTGGATTCGCGCTTCCGCCATCATCGCCGCCTCCGTTCCCGGCCACTTCTCGATCACCTGCTGATAATACAGGCCGGCCGCCTGCGGGTTCCCCGTTCGGTCATAGTACATCCCCACATGGTACTGCTTGTAGGCCATCTGCTGCCGGATCAGGTCGATGATCTCCGCAACCTTATAGTCTTCGGCCGCCTCCGGGTACTTCTGGACAAAACTCTCATAGTAGGTTCTCGCCCCCCGCAGCACCGAGGCGTCGCTCTCCGGGTCCGTGTAGGCCGTATGCAGGGTCTGGGCCATCATAACCAGCGCCTCCATCCCGATCTCCCCTCCCGGCCACCGGTCTTCGATCTCCGCCCACGTCTGGTACGCCTCCATATACAGCTTTTTCCGATCCTGGGCCTGGGCCAGCGTCTTGAGCGCCCGATACGCCAGCAGCGAGGTGCTGGCCTTGTCGGCCACTTCCTGCATCATATCCGCCCCCGTATCCCACGCAGGAACCTTCAAAAACCCGAGGATCGTCTGTTTCTGCCCCGCCAGGAATCCCGCCCCGATCGCATACAGCCGTTCCAGGGCCGCCCGATACAGCGGGCTGTCAGGATAAGTCGTAAGAAACTGCCGATACTTCCTGACGGCCTTAGTCCACTTTGCGTCGGCAAAGTACATCTCCGCCTCAACAAACGCATCCAGATCCGGACCCGCCATATCCGGGTAATCGCGTCTCAGCGCCTCCAGCGCATCCCGGGCATCGGCCGCATCCCCCGCCGCAATAGCCGACTTGATCCGGCTTATCTCCGGAAGGTACTGCGTCTCTGGATTATCGGATACGTTCGTCCACTCCTGGTCGGCCCCGAGCACGTAGGTGTCCGCCGGGCAAACACCCATCCCCCCCCAAAAGACGGCCGCGGCCATTAAGACATAAAATCCCTTGTATTCCATACGCATCCCTTTATCGAAGCCATCCCGCCGTTCCCTTGAAAACCCGATAAAAAACACACCCAACTTCGGACATTATACAGCCGCGACCGCCGCTTGCAACCATTGAAAATAAACCTTTTTCACCCTGCCGGCTCCAAAACTTCACCCGCCTTTAACGACGCCTTCATCCCCTCTCTTGTTTCCGACTTTAAAAGAAAAACGGCCCCGCAGGGCCGTTTTCGTGTTCGCGGCTCGTGCCGCTTATGTTGCGGCACTGATCTTGATCTTCTTGGGTTTGACCTCATCCGGCTTGTGCAGCGTCACCGTCAGCACCCCGGCCTTCATCGCCGCACTGATCCGGTCCGTATCGACATCCTCCGGCAGGGAGAACTGCCGCCGGTAATCCCCGACATGCGTCTCACGGTACACCGGTATCCCGGATTCCTCCGGTTCGCAGGTCCCCGTGATCGTCAGGGTTCCCTTATCCACCGTGATGTCAACCTGTTCTTTGGACACCCCCGGCATATCCAGCTTCAGGATCACCGCGTCCTGCGTTTCGAGGATATCCGTCGCCGGCACAAAGTATCGTCGGCCCTGCTCGGATTCGCGGCGGGTTACCGCCGATTCTTCCGGTTTGGTCATGGCCCGTATCTCTTTTGCCATAGGGTTTCACCTCCCTTCGCAAATCCATTTTTTCACGGCTTAGGAACGGATTTCGATCTTTTTGGCCTTCGCCTCGGGCGCCTTTTCCATGTAAACCCGAAGCAGACCGTTCCTGTACTCGGCCTTTACCGTCTCCGCGTTCACCGGCGCCGGCAGCGTCACGGTCCGCATGAACTCGCCCTGCGGCCGCTCCCGGCGATAGACCCGGTCCTGTTCGCCGTGCGCCTCGCGGCGCCGACCTCGGAGCGTCAGGGTTTCGTTCTGCACCGTCAGCTCGATGTCATCCGGCTCGACGCCCGGCAGCTCCGCCGTCAGTACCGCGGCGTCTTCCTGCTCATAGATATTGATCGCCGGGAACGTCCCCCGCGGCACACTGCGAAGCCCCAAAGGCCGACCGACGGCGTCAAACATCCGGTCCATCTCCGCCAGCGTCTTTTCCACATCGAAGAACGGAAACCAGTTATCCAACAGCATCGTTCGTCACCTCCCTTCAAAAACCTCTTACTTTTATTATGTTTGTCATCCCCGCAACCTGTCCTAAAGTTCACTATAAGGAAGCGGGAATCCGGATTTTTCAGCTTCCGCCTGATTTCTTTTTTTCATAAATACCATTTTGCAAACCGCGTGCCAGCTTTGCCCTCGCCCGCCGTATCCGCAGTCCAGCAAAGGACTTACAGCTATCTAAGGCGCAGACTTGTGCAGAAAAAACCCTGTCATTTTTGCAGAGTCCTTTACAACCCCCCGCCCATCCCGTATATTCTCCGAGGAATCGTTCCCCAAAATAGGGACAGTCACCCTATTTCTCGTATTTCGAACTCGCGCTTTGAATTTAAGGATGAATAATGTCTCGCGAAGAGCAGATTCTCGTTATTGAAACCGACGTCTTCCGCAAGCTGGGCCTCTTTCACGGTCTCCGGTTTGATACCGACCGTTATCTCAAGGCGATCTTCGCCCCCGGCGTCTGCCGCTTCATGCCGCGTCCCGAGGCCGAGCAGAACCCCGAGTTCAAGCAGCTCATCCCCTATGTCCTCATAACCTGCAACGGCAAATACCTCAGCTACGTCCGCGGCAAGCGGGCCGGCGAGACCCGTCTCGTCAGCAAACGCTCCATGGGCATCGGCGGCCACATCAACCCCGTCGATGACATGTCCCTCTTCGGCGACTTCCGCGAGACCTATCTCAACGCCGTCCAGCGCGAGGTCGAAGAGGAGATTCACGTGGAGAGCCCTTACACCGACCGCGTCGTCGCCCTGCTCAACGATGACACCAACGAGGTCGGCCGCGTCCATCTGGGCGTCGTCCACCTCTGGACGCTCGAAGAACCCAAAGTCGCCCGCCGCGAGCAGATGATCACCCAGCTCGACTTCCACACCCCCGACGAACTGGAGAAAATCAGCGACACCATGGAAACCTGGTCCCAGCTTTGCCTCGAAGGCATCACAAGCGGCCAACTAAAATAGGGACAGCCACCCTATTTTAGATGTCATTCCCGCAAAAGCGAAAATCCGGACGTTGCGAGGACTCCGGCCCCCCGCCGAAGCTTACCCTCGCGCAGGCGAGAGCGAGGGTGACAACGCAGAAAAGGTTCTTTAGCTCAATATTCAATAAAATCCGTGTAATCCGCGTAATCCGCGGTTGCCTTAATCTCGCCGCATCATTCCTCAAACCGGCTCCCCGCCGCCTTCTTCACCCACATCACGCCTCGCTCGAAGTCCAGCACCATCACCGTCTTTTTGAAAAAGCCAAAGCCGATGACGCCCTCGTAGAGCTCGTCGGCAAAGGCGTCCCGGTCCGGCTCATAGGACACGTTGACGGCGCGGATGAGGTGATCGCCGAACTTGACCTGACGGGCCGTAAACTTCTTCTCCTCCCGCTTTCCCCCCGCGTACGGCGCAAACGACCACCCGTCCTTTTCCCGGCCGCTCCTGAAATCCCCCCGCTGTTCCAGCACCCGCTCGACGAGGGAGCGGTCCATGTTCAACTGGCCGTTGGCCCCCGTATCCAGCATCCACGTCGCCTCCACATCCTCGATGGGGATCGACAGCAGCAGATTGCCGCTCTGCAGGTCGAAGGGAAACGCGATCCACTCGGCCGGGTCGTCGGCCTCAAAGGAAATCCGCGGCGAGAAACGAAGCCGATGTCGAATTTGGTCAAACTCGAAAAAACGCAGCGCCTTCATGATATTCAGCGGAATCATCACATCCCGGCCGCGTGCCGCCGGCAGACCCAGGAAGCGATACTGGGCATGATGCTTCCAGAGAAAGCAGGGATGGTTTTCAAACACCAGCGAGCCCACCTTCAGTCGGTCGGCGATCACGATGGCCGGGACGTTGTTCCGGTCGCCGGGGTCGGGAAAGCAGGCGGGCATTCCATTCTCATACACATGACGGTCTTCTACGATGACATAGGGATTGCACCCCGTGTCAAACAGGAAGGGATAGGCCCGACCGTTGAGCTCGCCCCGCACGGTCGGCAGCCCCACAAAGGCATACTCGAAATACTCTAGGGGAACGGTAACCATATCCCCGCAGGTCCCCTCGCCTTCGTAGATGAAAAACCGCCGGCCGTCTTCACGGGCGCCGAAGGTAATGGAATATTGGTTGGGATCAAACATCCGGACCCGATCCATGTTCCGGTTGGACACCAGCACCGGCTCGATCAGCCCGCCGCACCCGGACAGGATCAGCCCGCCCAGCAGCGCCGCCGCAGGCAGGCAGCGGCCCGTTCGCCTTCTCGTTGGTTCCATATCCTTGCTCCGTAAAACAGGATCGTCATGGTTTCAAATCCCCGCCCATTATATCCGAAATCGGCGGGGCCGCAATCGTCCTCATTTTGCCGTCCCCCGGCAACAAGCTCGGGGCCGTTTCGTTTTTAATGGTCCTCATCCTCTTTTCGAAAAAGAACAATCCCTCCGCAACAGGCAAAAAACGACGCTTTCAACCCGAAAAAATCAGTTTCTCCAGGATCGAAAACGCTGTAAATGCTTACAGGAAAAGGAAAAAAAGACATTCGCATCACTCCATTTTTCTCATCGAAGAGGGGCCTTTCTGATCTGATATGGATATTTTTTATCTCAAATTTCAACTCTCAAATCCCTTAGATAACACCTGGGCCGTTCACAGCAGAAACATAAAACCGCCTTCGGCCAAAGCCGCTTTACGCTGGATTCCCGCCGGTTTTTTTGTCCTTCGTCCCAATTTTTTGTTGACTCTGCCGCCCCCCTATGGTAAATTGGTAGATTCCTGTTGCTCATGGAGGCAGTTAACAGTTTCACTCCTTTCTCCTGATTTCCTTGCGTAAGGATTGGGTGGTTTTTGTATCTAAACGGGGTGAGTGTATCAACGCCGAGACAGGAAAATAAAATGCGAACGATGAAGGTACAACAAGAGTTTTACAAAACGAAGACATTGAGCAGGAATTATGGAAACGATCAGCAACAATAGAAATATCGGCATCTCGGCTCATATTGACTCGGGCAAGACAACGCTCAGCGAGCGGATTCTGTTCTACGCGGGACGCATCCACCGCATGCAGGAGGTCCGCGGCAGCGGCGCCGGCGCAACGATGGACTTCATGGAGCTGGAGCGAGAGCGGGGCATCACCATCGCCTCCGCCTCCACCCAGGTCCGGTGGAAGGGCAATTGCATCAATCTGATCGACACCCCCGGCCACGTGGATTTCACGGTCGAGGTCGAGCGTTCCCTGCGGGTGCTCGACGGGGCGATCATGATCCTCTGCTCCGTCGGCGGCGTCCAGAGCCAGTCGGTAACCGTCGATAAGCAGATGAAACGCTACCGCGTGCCGCGCATCGCCTTCATCAACAAGATGGACCGCACCGCCGCCGACCCTCAGCGGGTCTGCCGCCAACTGCGCGATAAGCTGGACCTCAACCCCCTACCCCTTCAGCTCAACATGGGCGAGGGCGAGAGCTTTCGCGGGGTGATCGATCTGGTCACGATGGAGGAGATCGTCTTCGAGGGCGAGCACGGCGAAAAGGTCTCCCGGCGGCCGATCTCGGCCGAGTACGCCGAGGCCGCGGCGTCGGCCCGGCACCGGATGCTCGACGTCCTGAGTCTCTTCAGCGACGAGATGACCGAGCGGCTGCTCGAAGAGCGGCCCGTCGAGGTCGAGCTGATTAAGAAAACGATCCGCGAGGCGACCATCAACCGCGACATCGTCCCGGTCATGATGGGCTCGGCCTTCAAAAACAAGGGCGTTCAGCCGCTGATCGACGCGGTCTGCGACTACCTGCCCAGCCCGCTGGACCGGGTCAACTTCGCCCGCGACCACGATAATGAGGGCACCGAGGTGCCGCTCTCCAGCGATCCCGACGCCCCCCTGGCGGCGATGGTCTTCAAGATCACTGACGAGACCTACGGCCAGCTCAGCTATACCCGCGTTTACCAGGGTACGCTGACCAAGGGCAAGCAGTACCGCAACGCCCGCACCGGCCGCACGGTCCGCATCGGCCGCATCGTCCGTATGCACGCCAACGACCGCGAGGACGTAAGCAGCGCCGGCCCCGGGGACATCGTCGCCCTGCTGGCCGTGGACTGCGCCAGCGGCGATACGATCTGCGATTCGTCCATAAACCTCTCGCTCGAAAGCATCTTCGTGGCCGAGCCGGTCATCAGTCTCTCGGTTACCCCGGCCTCGACGGCCGACCAGGAGCGCATGGCCAAGGCCCTGCACCGCTTCATGAAGGAGGACCCGACCTTCCGCGTTACGACCGACCCGGAGACCGGCCAGACCCTCATCGCGGGGATGGGCGAGCTGCACCTGGACGTGTACGTCGAGCGGATGCGGCGCGAGTACAAGGCCCAGGTCACCGTCGGCCAGCCCAACGTCAGCTACCGCGAGGCGCCCACCATCGAGGCGACCTTCAACTACAAGCACAAAAAGCAGACGGGCGGTTCGGGCCAGTACGCCCACGTCGTCGGACGGCTCACCCCCCTGGACGCCGACGCCGAGACCCCCTACGAGTTCGAGGACAAAATCACCTGCGGGCGCATCCCCGCCGAGTACATCCCCGCGGTCAACAAGGGCTTCATGGAAGCCATGAAGAAGGGCCCGCTGGCGGGCTACGAAATCGTCAACTGCAGGATGACCCTTGAGGACGGTTCGTTCCACGCCGTGGACTCCAGCGAAATGGCCTTCCGCATCTGCGGCCGCGACGCCTTTCATGAGGCCTTCCGCAGGGCCAGGCCGTGCCTGCTGGAGCCGATCATGAAGGTCGAGGTCGAGACGCCCACCGAGTACCAGGGCGCCATCGTCGGCGACCTCAACAGCCGCCGCGGCATCATCCTCGGCTCGGAGAACAAGGGACCGCTGACGGTCATCAACGCCGAGACGCCGCTGGCCAACATGTTCGGCTACGCCACCGTCGTCCGCGGCCTGAGCAAGGGCATGGCCACCTTCACCATGGAGATGAGCCGCTACGCCCCGGTCCCGACCAAACTGGCCGAAACCGTCATCGCCCAGAAAAAAGAACGCGACCGACAGACCGTCCGAAAGTAAAGCACCCCCCCAGAAATACAGGAATACAGGGACGCAGGTCATCAGGTTGTCAGGGACATAATAACCCTGATAACTTGATAACCTGTATTCCTGTATTCCTGTTTTTTCCCGCCCATGCGGCCTACGAAATCCGGTGCTCGTAAGCCCGGTACAGCAGATCGAGCTGCTCCTTTTGCTCCTCCGCCTCCGCCTGCAACTGCCGCAGTTTTTGGGGGTCCTTGTACACGGCCTCCTCGCCGAAGCGCTCCTGCGTCTTCGCGATCCGTTCTTCCGTCTCAAGGATCATCGCCTCGATCTGCTCGACCGAGTACCGGTTGAAGGGCCGGAGTTCCTCGGGTGTGCGTGTTTTCGGTCCCGCCGCTCGGGCCCCGCCGCCGGAGAGCTTCTTCGCCGCCGCCGCCTTGGCCTGGACCTCCTGCTTTCGCCGCTCCACCTGCATCGCCCATGTCGAGTACGCCCCTTCGGTCCCTTCGAGAATCCCGACAAACTCATGGCATCCGTTCTGCTTGTCGCCCAGCGGATCGGTCCCGATGACCAGCAGCTCATCGGCGACGCTGTCGAGAAAGTAGCGGTCGTGGCTGACGACAATCGTCGTTCCGTTGTAGTCCGTCAGCGCGGCCTCCAGCACCTCGCGGCTCTGGATGTCGAGATGGTTCGTCGGCTCGTCGAGCAGCAGCAGGTCCGGCTCCTGCAGGACGAGCTTGCAGAGCATCAGCCGGTTCTGCTGGCCGCCGCTGAGCGTCGAAACCTTCTGAAACACCTGATCGCCGCTGAACAAAAACGCCCCCAGCTTGCCCCGCAGGGCCTCGGGCAGCAGATCCGGCCGCGTTTTGGCGACCTCATCGAGGATCGTATTATTCGGGTCGAGCGTGTCGGCGTGCTGGTCGAGCGTACTGACCTTGAGCGACGGCCCGATGCGCACCGTGCCGCGGTCGGCCGGGACCTGCCCCAGCAGGATGCGCAGCAGCGTGCTCTTGCCCGTGCCGTTGGGACCGGTAATGCCCAGGCACCGGCCGCGTTCGAGCTCGAACGACAGGTCCCGCAGCAGCACCAGATCGTCAAACGCCTTGCAGAGCCCCTCGACGTTCACCGCCTGCCGGCTCTGGATTTTCGACTCGGCAAAGCGAAACGCGATGCCCCTCTGCATATGGGCGGGGCGGTCCAGGTAGTCCGGGTGCTCCTTGAGCAGCCGCCGGAGGCGGGTCTTGCGCCCGCGGGCGGTCCCGCGCATGCCCTCCTGGTCCTTGTTGCGGGCGATGAAGTCCAGCGTATTGCGAACCTCCTCCACCCGCTTCTGGTACTGCCGCTGCTCCTGGAGGATCGTCTGCGTTCGCGTCTGCTGATACTGCGTATAGTTGCCCTTCCAGACGCGGGCCTTGCACCCGGCGATCTCGACGATCTGGTCGGCCAACTGGTCAAGCAGGTAGCGGTCGTGGCTGACGAGCAGGACCGTCGCCGAGCTGCTCTTGAGGAACGACTCCAGCCAGCAGGTCGCCTGGAGATCGAGGTGGTTGGTCGGCTCATCGAGCAGCAGCAGGTCGTTCTCGCGGAGCAGGATGCGGGCGATCTCCAGCCGGCTGCGCTGGCCGCCGCTGAGGGCCGAGGTCGGCGTATGATAGGTCTCCTCCCCGAGCCCCAGCCCCGACAGGATGCTCTTGATCCGGGCCTCGATGCCCCAGCCGCCCTCCAGCTCAAACCGGTGACTGAGCCGGTCATACTCCTTCATCGCCTCCTTCAGGGCCGCGCCGCTGAGCGTTCCCATCTTCGCCGCCAGGCGGTCGAGCCGGTCCTTGCGGCCCAGCAGGTCCGCCAGTCCCTCGTGCATGTGCTCCAGCACCGTCCTGTCGGAACTGACGACGGGCTCCTGCGGCAGATACCCGATCCGGAGCCCTTTCTGGATATTGATCGTACCGGTATCCGGCGGCTCCTCCCCAAGGATCATCCGGAACAGGGTCGTCTTGCCGGAGCCGTTGGGACCGATAAGCCCCATCTTCGAGCCCGGATGGACCGCCAGGTCCAGCCCCTCAAACACCGTCTGAGCGGCAAAGGCCTTGCTGATATTGTTAAACGTGATTATCGCCATATCGGATATTCCGAGTCATCTATTCAGGATCAAAGCAAAGAACGGTAAAGATAACAAAAATCGAAAAAAAAGTACATCCTTTCCATAATTCCCCCTGCTTTTGTGCAAACGTCGGGCCCGCGGTCCGGAGATCTGACTTTTTCCGTTCTTTTCAGGTTGACAACCGAAAAGTCAGTCAGTACAATCGTTTATGCGCTATCATGGCGATTTCTATCTTAAATCTTTCGCGTTAAAATAGATAAAGAGGACAAGATGAGCAAAAAGTTCACGCTGGGAAGGATCAGCAAACTGACTTTAGGGGCCCTCGTCGCCCTGATGATATTCGTTTTGACCGGCTGTACAGGGGCTCCGGGTATGATGACACGCGAAGTGGATCGCCGGCATGTCAATGTCGTTCGCAGCAACTGGAAGATGCTTCAGGACGACCTGGACGCGGTCTTCCTCTGGGATCAACCCAGCCGCCTCTCCGAGATGCCGGTTCGTTAATGTCCGGGTATTCCCGCGCTTGACCCCGCATGGGAGTTCAGGGCGGGAATTTCATTGATATTCATTCTGCTATGGATGAAATCGCCGCGGCAGGGGCGCGCCGCGGCAGTCGCAGGAAGCGCAAGTTGAACGCAATCTTAGAGCACATTCTTCGCAGCAGCAATACGGAACGGCTGACGATCCTCGCCGAAATGCTGATCATCGGTTTGTTCATCCACATGCTGCTCAATTTCCTTGAAGGCACCCGGGGCGAGCGGCTGTTCCGAGGCATGATCTTTATCCTGGTGATCGGCTCCCTGCTGCTCAACCTGGCGGTCAAGCAGTTCGGGATGGACCGGCTGTCGTTTCTCAACAAGGGCTTTATGATTACCGTCCTGATTGTCTCGGTGATCGCCTTTCAGCCGGAGATCCGGCGGGCGCTGATCCGCATCGGCCAGGCGCGGCTCTTTAGTCCCGGTTCGCCTCAGCAGCTTTCGCGCAGCGTCGAGGAGATCATCACGGCCGTCTCCCAATTGGCCGCCACCCGAACCGGCGCCATCCTTGTCATCCCGCGCGAGGTCGGGCTGGGCGAGTTCATCGAGACGGGCATCCGGATCGACGCCAAGGTCACCAGCGAGCTGATTAAGACCATCTTCTACCCGGGGACCCCCCTGCACGATATGGCCGTGGTCATCCAGGGCGACCGCATCGTCGCCGCGAGGGTGCAGCTTCCGCTCGCCGAGAACGACAGCTCCATCAGCGGCCAGCTCGGCTCCCGGCACCGGGCGGCCATCGGCATCAGCCATAGTTCGGACGCCATCGTCATCGTCGTCAGCGAGGAGACGGGCATCGTCTCGGTCGCGATGAACGGCCAGCTCATCCGCAACGTCTCGGAAGCCCAGTTGCGGCGATTCCTCAAAACGGCCGTCATTGAGACCACCCCCCTGATCGAACGAATCCCCTCTCCTCTCAAGCAGCCGTCCACAACGTCGGAAAGCGCGGATAAAGCGGTATGATCGACAAACTGAAAAAATTCATGGTCGTTGCGTTTCTGACCCTGCTGATCTGGACATGGGCCTTCCTGTCCCTTGAGCAGACCCTGGGCCCCCTGACGGGGTCGCTGGAGGCGGCCGCCACGACGCCGCCCAACCTCCTGATCTCCTTCCTCGGCGAGGACAACAAGTCGATTTCCGACAGTCTCGAACTGAACCTGACGTTCAAGGGCGCACCCACCAAGACCTCCGATCTGAGCAAACGCTACCGGGAGGGCAAGGAACGGCTGGACTTCTACTACAACCCGGCCGAGTACGGCCAGACCAATCCGGGGGTATATACGCTGTCGATTTCGGACCTGGTCCGCAAGAATCTCCAGGTCCGCAACCTGGCCCTGACGGTCGGCGCCTGCCGGCCCGACCGGATACAGGTCCGCGTGGAGGAACTGGTGCAAAAGGAGCTGACCATCGAGGTCCGCGATGAAAACAACAACCCGGTGCTCCACGAATCGATCGAGCCCGCCCGGATTCGGATGTACGTCCCGCCGGAGTACAACGGCCCGGCCGTCGTGGCCCTGACGGCCCAGCAAATGGCCAGCGCCCGCAGCGCATCGGTTCGGGAACGCCCGTTCGTCCAGTTCTCCAATAACCGTCCGCCCCGCCGCGCGGATCAACACGTCAGAATCCGCCTGCCCTCGACCGAGCCCCTCAACGACCGGGTCTTTCAGCCCAAGCGGATCGGCTTCATCCTTCCGCCCGATCTCCAGGGCCGCTACCGCGTGGAACTGCTCAACGAGGGCGAACTCAAGACGATCAACTTCAAGGCCGCCGACGAGGCCATGCAGCTATACGAGCAGCAGCCCTATCACCTGCTGGTGCAGGTGCAGGACGGCGATGAGAATCTCGACCCCATCCCCCCCCGGCCGGTCATCTACAACTTCCCGGCCGAGATGGTCCGCCGCCGGCTCATTCAGGCGCCGAATCCCCCCGTGTCGGCAAAGATACGGCTGGTTCCTCTGACCGCCGGGACGCCGCTTCCCTGAGGGACGCGGGCCGGACGAACAGGATCGCCGTCTCCACCGTCATCCACGCCGCCAGCAGCAGGATAACGCCGCCGAGAATCAGCAGCAGCCAGTTGCTTTGCCGGAAGTAGTCGATCTCGCTGAGGATCATCGCCCAACCCGTCATCGCCAGCATAAAGAGACACGGGAGGGCCGCCGTCAGATAGTAATATCCCTTGCGGGACCGCAGGTACATCGTTACCACCAGCAGCGCCAGGGCCGCAAGCAGTTGGTTGACGGTCCCGAACAGCGGCCACAGCCCGAAGGCCCCCCGCCCGTCGGCCCCCGTGGCAAACGCCAGCCCCGCCGCCGTCAGCACCGCAACGGTGGTGGCCGTCCAGCGGTTGCTCAGACGCGGCAGGTTCAGGTCCGTGCTGATCTCTCCGATCACATATCGCTGAATCCGCACCGCCGTATCCAGCGTCGTTGACGCAAACGAGGAGATGAACACCCCCATGATCGCAAAGCCCAGCACCTGCGGGATGCCCAGACTGCCCATCATGTTGGCGGCGCCGATAACGACCGGCTCGACCCCCTTGCCGGCGCTCCAGCCCGGATACAAGCTGCTCCAGGCCGCCCGCCCCGTCAGCCCTTCATACCCCATTCCCACCCCCGCGGCGATGCAGATAATCGACAGCACCGCCAGCAGTCCTTCGGTCAGCATCGAACCGTAGCCGATGAAGCGGGCGTCCGGCTCGCTGCTGATCTGCTTGGGCGTGGTCCCGCTGGCCACAAGCGAATGAAACCCGCTGATGGCCCCGCAGGCAATGATGACAAACATCATCGGCATCAGCGAGGGCCCCTCCCCGGACAGGGACTGGTAAACGGGCGCCGAAAGGGTAAAGTCAGCCGAAGAAAACGCCGAGGCCGCCGTTGCGACGACCAGCAGGGCCATCATGATGAAAAGCTGCCAGGCATTCATATAGTCGCGGGGCTGAAGCAGCGTCGTCACCGGCAGCGTCGAGGCAAAAAAGCAATAGCCCAGCAGGATCAGGGTCCAGACGCCCGTCGGAGGGATCGGCCAGCCGGTCGGCAAACTCGTCAGTCCCGGCCGAAGGTGCTCCAGCCAGGCCCCCAGGAGCACAAAGGCATACATGCCGCTGACGGCGATAACGGTCGAGATCGTAACATTGGCTTTCTTCCTGTAAATCGCCCGGCCCAGCCAGACGGCGATGGGGATCTGGAGCCAAATGGCGGCCACCGATTCGGGGTAATCGTCAAACACCGTCGCGATGATCACGCCGAAAATGGCGATGACGATCAGCAGGGTGAAGAACACGATCAGGAAGAAGATCATGCGCACCCGCCGGTTGATATAGCGGGCGGCGATCTCGGAGATGCTCTTGCCCTCGTTGCGAAGGGAGACCACCAGCGTGCCGAAATCGTGCACGGCCCCCATGAAGATACAGCCGAAGACGACCCACAAAATCGCCGGCAGCCAGCCCCAGATCAGGGCGATGGCCGGTCCGACAATCGGCCCCGTACCCGCAATCGACGTGAAGTGGTGACCGAAGATCACCCCCGGCCGCGAGGGCACATAGTCCACCCCGTCCTCCAACTCGCGGCTGGGCACCGGGGCATCGGGCCGCAGTCCAAACACCTTGCGGGACAGGAACTTTCCATAGGTGTGATAGGCCACCAGGTATCCGCCCCCGCAGATCAGCAGCAGCAGCAAGGCATCCATCAAAATCCCTTTCTATTGATTTGTAAAAAAAAGCTTCATCCTCCGGACAAACACTCAAAATCGCCATGGGGCCTTGAGCCGCCGTCGATGACGATTTCGCCGGATTCCCGCCGAAGTTTACTCTCGCGAAAACAGGAGCGGGTATAACCGGTAGGAAACACCGGTTTCTTTATCATTTATTCAATATTGCAACATGTTAGCCGTATGCCCGCGGCGCATTGTCATTCCGGGCTTGACCCGCAGTCCGGCGCTTGTTTGTCAGGTCGGTTGTTATGCCGTCATTTCCGCACAGTCAAGAATCCGGCATATGGTTCAGAAAATCCCGAACCGTCATTTTTGTCGTCATCCTCGTGCAGCCGGGAATCCAACATAAAAACAGCTTCCGCCGAAGGCGGTTTCCTGTTTTTTTGCAAACGGCTGAAATGAATGCGGATTTCCCGCGTCGATACAAAGACTGGTAACTGTATCATTTACCCAGCCGGAACCGGTCCACCTGCCCGCCGCCGATTTCAAATGGAAATCTCCATTCGCCGCATCGGCAAACAGCGGGTCCGTATCCAGATTCCCGCTGCCCCAATTCCATGTATACCCGCTTTCACGATACACCTGAGCCAGTCCGCCTTCCACATTCGAGTAAGATATTGTCATACCATATCTTGAGTCGCCGCCATCACGAAGTGCAATTTGCGTACCATTCGAGGACGAATCGCCCCACAAAATCGAGTTTTTCACGATAGTCCCGGCGGAAATATAATCCAAAACTCCCACCTTATGTTCTCCGCCGCAAAAACAAAACTCCACATCCCAGCAGCACCAAACTCCCCGGTTCGGGGACGACGTAGATCGTGTAGGT
>JBNRMP010000085.1:0-16752 GCA_050309685.1 Anaerohalosphaeraceae bacterium | reverse complement strand
AAATACCTCCGTGTCCTCTGAAGTCCTCTGGGGCTGAAAAATCCGTGGTGCAGTCTCCGTGAATGTGCCCGACATTATACCCGGACAATGCCTCCTTTCCAACCCCTAAAATTCAAAACCAGAAAATCCCCCCCACAACCGCCCATCGTAAATTTCGACCCTCGCCATCCCCATCCGCCCCGTTCATTCTATCTTCTGTCTTCCGGCTTCTCGTCATTCCCGCCTAAAATCAATCGTCAATCGTCATTCGTCCATCGAAAATCGCAGACTCCCCCCCGTCCATCGGGTCCATCCCGTCCATAATGTCCATTAAAAACCTTATGTAAAATCCCGAAATCTCAAATCCTGCTCTTCCGTCCGCCCCGTCCGAGGTGTCCGCCCCGTCCGAGGTGTCCGACCTGTCCGACGTGTCCGAGTTGTCTGACGCGTCCGACGCGTCCGAGTTGTCCGACGTGCCGCCCCCCAATTCAAATCTTCTGACTTCTATCTTCTGTCTCCTGTCTTCTGGCTTCTCATCATCCAGATCACATCAAACGCGCCCCACCTCAAAACTAAAAACCAAAAATCCACAATTCTCCACATCCCCTTCCCCCGCCGCGACTTACAGCATTCCGCCGCCCCCGAAAACTGAAAGTTTTCAGGTCAAACCCGTCCCTTTCTCCCCAATACGGAGGGGCCCCTTTTCGCCCCCGAAAATCAAAATGATCCGCCCCTGGGCGGAGACTTAAAAAGGAAGGACAAAATGAAAGCAACGCGGACCACTCCCACCCGTCAGGCCGCCTCCCTGCCCGATCCCCTGACCACCTGCTTCCCTGTCTCCTTATTTTCTTTTCGGGCTCTCTCCTCTCTCTGCTTTCTGCTCAGAACTTCTCTGCGAACTACGAACCACGAACCACGAACTTTCGTCTTACCCCTTGTCATTTCGCGTCGAAACCATGTCGTTTCGCGTCGTTTTCGTGTCGTTTTTGGTCGTTTTTGGTCGTTTCAGGTAGGTATTATTACGGATAAAAACCTCAGAAAACCGCATTTTCAGCCCAATTTCGCCGTTTTGCCTTTAATTTTTGCTTTTTTTGTCCCCGACAGGGCTAAATGGTATGCATCACAACTAAATCAGCCCGGCGAAGCCGTCCTCAATTTTGATATTTCATCTTTGATTTTTACTTTCCCCTCCCGTTTTCCGGTTCTATCGCGGCGTGTACTGGACCAGCATCGGCCCGGCCACCTTCCGGGCGATCTCCGCCCCCAAAAGCCGGCTGACCAGTTCAAGAGCGAAGGGCAGCGCCGTCCCCGGCCCCTGGCTGGTGATCACGTTCGAATCGACGACCACCACATTGTTGCTCGCGTTAGGCAGCTTGTCTTGAAACGAGGGGTAGCACGTGGCCTTCCGGTCATCCAGCAGGCCGTGAGCTGCCAGCACCACGGCGGGCGAAGCGCAGATGGCCCCGATCAGGCGGTTCTCATTCTTCTGAACCCGAAGCAGATCGATCAGTTCCTCGCAGTCGCGCAGATGTTCGGCCCCCGGCATTCCCCCGGGCAGGGCGATCAGATCGTACGTGTCATGGATGCAGGCGCGGATAGGCCGGTCAGCCGTCAGCTTCACTCCGCGCGACGCGGTTACCGTCAGACCGTCAGACACCGAGGCGACCGTCACCTCCGCCCCGGCCCGGCGCAGCGTATCGATGATCGTAACCGCCTCCAGTTCCTCCGTCCCGTCGGCAATGGGAACCAGTACCTTCTTTTTCATTGGCGTTTTCTCCTCGGCTTGGATGTCTCCGCTTTCTCCGCATCGATCAGGTGCGGAACGATTTCATCGGCTTTCTGGACATACAGGAATCGAATCCCCGCCTTGGCCTCCCGCGGCAGGTCGAGCAGATCGTCCCGGTTTCGCCGGGGCAAAATGACGGTTTTAATGCCCGCCTGCTTGGCCGCCAGGCACTTCTCCTTGAGCCCGCCGATCGGCAGAACAAGGCCCTTGAGCGTGATCTCGCCGGTCATGGCGATATCCGAGCGAACGGGCTGATTCTTCACAAGTGAATACAGGGACGAGAAGACCGCCACGCCCGCGCTGGGACCGTCCTTCGGCACAGCGCCGGCGGGAACATGCACATGGAAGTCATGCTTGCCGAAGACGGCCGGCTCGATCCCGTAAGCTTCGGATTGCGACTTGACGAAGGAAAAGGCCGCCTGGGCGCTTTCCTTCATGACGTCCCCGATCTGCCCGGTCAGCAGGAGCTGCCCCTTGCCGGGCGTCATCGCCGACTCTACGAAGAGGATCTCGCCGCCGGTGGGGGTATAGGCCAGGCCGGTCGCCACGCCGGGAACCGAGGTCCGCAGGGCGATCTCGGACTCGAATTTCTTGGGACCGAGAATCGGCGGCAGGTCTTTGGCGGTGATCGTTAAGCGGCGGCGTTTGCCCTCGGCGATCCGGGTGGCCGCGTACCGGCAGACGGCGGCAATCGTACGCTCCAGACTGCGCACCCCCGCCTCCCGCGTATAGCTGTCGATCAGCCCCTCAATCGCCTCGTCCTTCAAAATGAGCCGGTCGCTCGTCAGCCCGTTCTCCTTCAGTTGACGCGGGATCAGGTACTTCCTCGCGATCTTCATCTTCTCGTGCTTGGTATAGCCCGCCAGCCGAAGCATCTCCAGCCGGTCCTCCAGGGCGGGAGGAATCGGCTCGCTGTAGTTGGCCGTGCCGATAAACAGGACATTGGAGAGATCGAACGGCTGATCGAGATAGTGATCGGTGAACGTGTTGTTCTGCTCCGGGTCCAGCACCTCCAGCAGGGCGGAGGCGGGGTCGCCGCGAAAGTCCTGCCCGATCTTGTCCAGTTCATCCAGCATGAAGACCGGGTTGCGCGTGCCGCACTTGCGAAGCTCCTGCAAAATGCGTCCCGGCAGGGCGCCGATGTAGGTCCGCCGGTGACCGCGGATATCCGCCTCGTCCCGGATACCGCCCAGGGAAATGCGAATGAACTTCCGGTTCATGGCGCGGGCAATCGACCGGCCCAGGCTGGTCTTGCCCACGCCGGGCGGCCCGACGAAGCAGAGGATCGGGCTCTTGCCGGCGGGATTGAGCTTGCGGACGGCGATAAACTCGAGAATCCGCTGCTTGATCTTCTCGAGGCCGTAGTGATCCTGATTCAGAACCCGACGGGCCTTGGCGACATCGAGCTGGTCCTCCGTCGAAACGGACCACGGCAGCTCGATCGCGAAATCCAGATAAGTGCGAACGACGCTGTAGTCCGGCGAGGCCATGGGAATCTTGTTGAGATGATCCAGTTCCCGCAGCACCTCTTTTTCAACGTTTTCCGGCATCCCGGCGGCCTTGATCTTGTCCCGCAGTTCCTGAATCTCTTCGGTCTTCTTATCCCCCTCACCCAGTTCCGCCTGGATCGCCTTGAGCTCCTCCTGCAGGAAATATTCCCGCTGACTTTTGTCGATGGATTCGCGGACCTGCCCCTGGATCTTGTGGCTCAGTTCGAGAACCTCAAGCTGGTTGGCTAGGGCCAGGGAGATACTCTCCAGCCGCTTGTAGGCATCCAACTCCTCCAGGAGGGCCTGTTTTTCCTCAATGGCGATATTCAGGGTGGCCGCCAGGAAATCCGCCAGCGCGGAGGGGTCCTCGATATTCTCCAGAAGCAGACTGGCCTCTTCCGGAACATTGGGGCTAAGCGAGATCACCCGATTGGCGGTGTTGCGGACATTGACGACAAGGGCCTGGAGCTTTTTGGTCTTGCGGACCTTCACGGCGAGCGGCTCCACCCGAGCCCGGAGGTAGGGTTCGCGGGAGACATACTCAAGGACCCGAAAGCGCATCAGCCCATGAACGATGATGTTCAGCGTGCCCTGGGGCATTTTGATCACCTTCAGGACGGAGGCGGCCGTGCCGACCGAGTACAGGTCTGATGGAGCCGGGTCCTCAACCTCAGCGCTCTTCTGGGCGATCAGGCCGAAGATCGTCTGCTGGGGTTCGATGTCCGTCAACAGACGCTTGCTTCGGTCCCGGCCGACCGCCAGGGGCATCACGGTCCCGGGATAGGCGACGGCGCTTCGGATCGGCAGGATCCCGATGATTTCAGGCAGGATGGTGTCCTGTTCCACGCTGCTGGTGGTGGCAGGGGCTGATTTTTCCGAATTGTCGATCTCTAATACTCCTAATGTTCGCATCAAATATAGGTTCCTTTCGGCTCTATATATTATAAAGTCCCGGTGGATTTATGACAGGTAGAATCTTACTGATTCGAACCGCCGCTTCAATTTGAAAAACCGGATTTTTCAGGATTTTGGATTTTTATAAATTACAATTCGGTATTAATGTTGTTTTTTCAAACTTGGAGGAGGTTTTTTTTGGATTTTGAAGGAAAAATCCATTGACAGATTTAACGGCGTTTTGTTAAATCTGTGCTTTCTGATTGGGGCCGTAGCTCAATTGGTTAGAGCATCGGACTGTCGATCCGAAGGTTGAGGGTTCGAGCCCCTTCGGCCTCGATGAGGTAAAGCCTTGTAAGCCAATGGTTTACAAGGCTTTTTTTATGCCTTTTTTCAAACCCGGCAGGCCATTGTAACCTTTTTTGTAACCAGTTGAAACGCATTTGCGAACCTGAGTTACAAGGAGAAAACGATGGCAAAACGAAAACATCCAGCAGGAAATGTGCCGGGTACCCTGTATCAGCGCAACGGCCGATGGTGGTGGAAGATCCAGCTCGCCGGGGAAACCAAACCCAAGAATCGGCCCCTGAAGGCGCCGGGCTCCCGGTTTGCCACCACGGACCGCGCCCAGGCCATAGAGCTGGCCAAAAACCTCTACCAGCAGGCCATCTTCAAGAACTCGTCCGCCGGCCAGAAGATCACACAGGTTGACACGGTCGCCGCTCTGGCGGGGGCCTACCTGCAGTTTGTCGATTCCTACTACCTCGACCCGGACGGCAGGCCCACAAGCGAGCCGTCTAATATCCGGTACTCCATGGCGCCCCTGACCGATCGGTTCGCCTCCCTGCCGGTCGAGGAGTTCGGGCCGCTCCGCCTGATCGAGGTGCGGGACCGGATGGTCGGACTCAAGTGGTCGCGGAAGCTGATCAACCAGCGGATCGGCCGGATCAAGCGGATGTTCAAGTGGGCCGTCAGCCGACAGATGATCTCCCCGATTATCTATCACGGACTGATGACCGTCGAGGGCCTCAAGTGGGGCCGGACGACGGCTCGGGAGACGGCGGACCGGCGGCCGGTGGCCGAAGAACATGTCCGGGCCGTGATGCCCTATATGACGCCGGTGACGGCGGCCATGGTCCAGATCCAGCTCCTCACCGGGATGCGGCCGGGGGAACTGTGCCTGATGCGGCCGATGGACCTGAAACGCAACAAAAAGATCTGGCACTACCTGCCGGAAAGGCATAAGAATCTCTACCGGGATCTGGAACGGATCGTCTCCATCGGGCCGCGGGGCCAGGAGATTCTCCGACCGTTCCTCAAGCGGGCGGAGGAGGCCTACTGCTTTTCCCCGGCCGAATCGGAGCGGCAGCGGCGGATCCAACTCAACCAACAGCGGAAAACGCCCCTGTCCTGCGGTAACCGGGTGGGCAGCAACCGGAAGGACAATCCCCAACGCAGGCCCGGAGAAATGTACGATTCGGCGTCTTATGCCAAGGCCGTCCGATATGCCATTGACGCAGCCAACCGGGAGATCAAAAGAGAGGCCAAGAAGGCGGGAAATGACAAGCCGAAACTGATCCCGTACTGGACGCCGTACCAGCTTCGCCACACGCTGGGGACGAAGATCCGGGATGAGATGGGCGTGGAGACGGCCGGGGCGGCCCTGGGGCATAAGAACATGAGCGCCACGGAGATCTATGCCCAGCGGAACCAGGGGCTGGCCGATGAGGCGGCGCTGCGGTTTGGATAGGCCAAACCAAATTGTGAATTTTGAGTGTTGAATTTTGAATTACAGGACACAGAAAAAGATTGAATTGAAAGGGCGGAAATGTTAAAGTAGATAAACCTTAGCTCCTTCTGCCGTCTGCGGCTAATAGCCCTGGGAAGTTCACCTACTTCCTCCTCCTTCTGCGCCGCAGGCGGCTTTTTTCTGCGCTTCTAAGCGAAAACGCTATGCAAATCGGGTAAATTCCTAAGACGCCACTCCCAAACATTTAAATATGATCCACAATTAGCTTCTATATAGCAGAGGGAAGCAGAAAGGAGTCTGGGATGTGGTGGAAAAAAACAGCCAAACCTTTGCAGCACAGGGGGGTGGCCTACTACCGGCACTCGGCGCAGGATCGGCAGGAGAATTCGGTCGCCATTCAGCGGGAACAGGTCCGCAAGTTCGCCGCTGAGCATGGGATCGAGATCATCCGGGAGTTTGCCGACCGCGGCAAGTCGGGCCTGTCCACGGAGGGACGGGATGAGTTCAAGCGAATGCTGGAGATGGTCTTCAATACCTCCATCCAGTTTGAGTATGTACTGGTACTGGACATGAACCGGTGGGGCCGGTTTCAGGACCTGGATCTCTCCGGTTACTACCGGGCGCTCTGTAAGCAGTACGGCCGGACCGTCATCTATACATCCATGGGCTTTCAGAAGGATGATGATCCCATGTATTACCTTTGGATGCATGTGGAAGGGATGCGGGCGGCCGCCTACAGCGCGGAACTCAGTAAAAAAGTGTTTCTCGGCTGCAAGAAAATCGCCGAACAGGGATACCGGGCCGGGGGGCCGCCGCCGTATGGGACCCGGCGGATGCTCCTGGATGAACAGCGCAACCCCGTCCAGCACCTGCAGCGGGGACAGCACAAGAGCATTCAGAATCAGCGGGTGACGCTGGTGCCGGGGGAGAAGCAGGAACAGGAGGTGGTCCGGCGAATCTACCGGGAGTTTGCCCAGGAAGAGAAGGATCCGAAGAAGATTGCCGAAGGGCTCAACCGGGATGGAATCCCCTCGCCCGGCGGCAAGCTGTGGAAGCCGGGGACGATTGACCATATCCTGGGCAATGAGATCTACATCGGGACCATGGTCTATAACAAGACCGCCTCGCGGCTCCAGTCGAAACCCGTCAAGAATCCAAAGGAAAGCTGGGTACGGACGCCGAATGCCTTCTGTCCCGTGGTGGATCAGAAGATCTTTACGAAGGTGCAGCTCCGGAAGGCCGAGCAGCAGGAAGAGTATGAGCGGCGGCATTCCACGACGGAGATGGTCCATCAACTCAAGAGCCTCTATGAGCAGCGGGGTTACATCAGCGCCCGGCAGATCGCCAGTCGCCCCACGATGCTCGGTCCCCAGGTGTATGCGAAGAAATTCCGTTCGCTGGATATGGCCTTTCAGAATCTGTTCCCTGAGGTGATTCGGCAGACCCGCGCGGAAGTGGTGGACTTCCTGAAGCTCAGTACGGAGAAGGTGGATGAGCAGGAGGATTTCGTCATTCTCAATGACAGCTTTAGCGTGTTGATTCAGCCGTCCGTGCCGGTGCCGTTCGGGTACGGGGGGTATTGGAGTTTTCTGCCTGATTCCCGGATGGAGATCGATGTGACGCTGGGGGTGCCGCTGTCCAATACCCAGGATTACCATATCCTGGGATACATGGCCTTTCCCCGCATCCTGACGAAAGGACACAAAATCCGGGTCTACGGCTCCAGCGAGAGCCCGATCCAATTGTTCGGCTATCAGGGACTGGAGTTCATCCAAGCCCTTGTTTCCTAAGGAGGAACCGATGAACGATGATTTTATTCGATCCATGCAGCACCGGAAATATGCACAGATCCCGATTCAGGAGATCAAGGTGCTCAACTCACGAAACCGGGACCGGCACAAGTTTCAGGAGAATGTCCACAGCATCCAGGAGGTCGGCCTGCTCAAACCCATCCTGGTCAATGAACGCAACTACCAGCGGGACGGTTGCTATGAGCTGATCTGCGGGCAGGGGCGGTACGAGGCCTACCAATCCCTGGGGTATGAGGAGATCCCGGCGGAGGTGGTGAGCTGCACGGCCGAGGAGGCCTACCTGGTTTCGCTGGTGGAGAATATTGCCCGCGTGCCGCCGGGGACGATGTGGTTTGCGCGGGAGGTGAAACGGCTCAAGGATAGCGGATTTGGCTACGAGCAGATCAGTAAGATTACCGGAAAAAGTGAGTCGTACCTGCACGACTACATCTGCCTGGTCGAGAAGGGAGAGGAACGGCTGATTAAGGGGGTGGAGGACGGGCTGTTTCCCATTACATTTGCCAAACAGGTGGCCCGTGCCGATAGTGCGCTGATGCAGAATATCCTGATGGATGCCTTCGATAGCGGGATTGTCAACAGCAAGAACTTTCCCACGGTGAAGAAGATCTTGGATCGGCGGATGAACCAGGGAGAGGGATTCGAAAAGAGGGATCGAGTTTCGCCTTCGGTTTACCAGGAAAGCTATACGGTCCAGCAGCTCAAACAGGATATCAATAAGATGACCAAAGAGAAGGAGTCTTTTGTCCATGAGGCGGAGCATAAAGAGAATCGGATGCTGACGCTGCTCTATGGGCTGCACACCCTGTGGAGGGACCCACGGCTGATCGAGATGGTCAAGACGGAAAATATCGGGCCGATGCCCGAGCTGAAAGGGAGTTATAATGTCGCATGATCAGAAACAACTCGACCGGATATTATCCCTGCATGAAACAATCATAGCGCACCATCGGGAAAGCGGGGATGAGGGGCTACTGAAGAAGGTGGAGGAACTGATGGGCCGCTTCCAGAGCATGGGCCTGCTGGAGGGGATGGAGAGGCATGGAATCCATGGCCGATATTTCCTCTTCGAGGGACCAACCTGGATGGAGGCGGCCGAGAAACTGGAGATGGAGGCGGTCCCCAACTTCGTGCTATGGGAAGAATCGGAATTCTTCCGGTTCCTGGAATCGGTTCTTCGGCCGACGGAGCCCTGTGAGAACTATAAACTGATGCGTATGGAAGGAGCGGCATGGTGAAAAATGAGATTATGATCAATGGGGCGGACATCGACATCGAGCGGCTGGTTCCGCTCAAGGAACGGGACATCAATCTCCACAAGAACCGCGGCTATAAGAAGATCCTGTCCAGCATCAGCGCGATCGGGCTGATCGAGCCGCTGTGTGTCTATGAAGAGGAGGGATTCTATCTGATCCTGGATGGATACTTGCGGTATATGGCCCTTGGGCAGCTTGGGGTCAGGACCGTGCCGTGCCTGATCTACCCGACAAAAGAGGCCTACACCTTCAACCGGATGGTGAACAAGCTCTCGGCGGTCCAGGAGAGCCGGATGCTGCGGGAGTCACTCAAGACGATTGATCAGAATACGGTGGCAGACGTCTTTGGGATTAAGTCCATCCAGCACCGGCTGGGGACGGAGCTGCTCAAGCAGCTTGACCAGAAGGTCATCAGTGCGATTGATCAGGGGGTGTTGAGCCGGCGCAGCGCCCGGGAGATGACCTATGTGACCAAACCGCGGCAGGCGGCCATCCTCAAGGAGATGGAGAAGTGCCAGGACTACTCGATCTCGTTTGTCCGGGCGATGGTGATCAAGACGCCGGTGGGGATGCGGAATAAGAAGAAAAAGAATACCCGGCCCTGGAAGGACAATACGGAGAAAAAGCAGGAGCTGGTCAATAAACTGGAGGCGGTCCAGAAGCGGTATGACTTCTATACCCATTTGTACCGGCAGTATTCGACGGATCTGATGAAGCTGTTCATTTATGTCCGGAAACTGATCTCTAATGATGCGATCCGGACGTACCTGGATATCAACTATCCGGAGATCCTCGAGCAGTTTGAGGCGATTATCTATGAGCAGGAGGAGAAGCAGGTGGCGGTGGAGATCTGAAAATCTGGATCACGACTCGAAAAAAAACCATCTATTTTTCATTAATGGGTGAAGCCACCCTGTCCACTTCATCCAGGAACTGGTCATAGTTCTCAGGCCATATATTTTTGATGTTGTTGAGTTCAAAGATGCTTGTAAGGGCATAACGCAAGTTATTGATATCATTCACCTCTTGAGTGATCTTGGGAATCACAATGAATTTGTAATTGGCCTTTTTCTGTAAAATCTCACCCTCTACCGAGAGTTCCATCGCCCTGTTTATGTTACTCCCGTGGAATTCCTGTGTTTTTACCAAGTTTGGACAGCCATTTACGAACATATAAGGAATATCAATTCCCCTTTCAACAACAGGAATTTCTATTCTCTTATTGAATTGTATTCTATTTTCAAAACGGTGGCTTCGAAAACCTGAATCGATTTCCTGAATAATTGTTCTTCGACCCATATGAGCTTTTTCGTATGTAACCAACTCATCAAAGAGTTGATCAAGCTGTTCGTCCGGGTGGTGAATGCGCAAAGGAATCACATCGGACAGGATGAGTTCGTTGGCGCGGGCGCGAATGAATTTTTCAAAGCCTTCGCGGTCCTGGATATATTCCTTCTCCAGATGAAGACGCTGTACGATGGAGTCTTTGGCCTGTTGCAGCCATTCATTATTGAAAGAGTAGGCACCAAAAAATTTACGTACTCTATTGTTATTTTTGCTAACCCTTGCCCGTAAAAAATTCAACTCCGGAGCGAACAGAACCAGACCGACGTTGACCGCCTCCATCCGGGATCGGTCAGGACAATACTGAATTAAGCTATAATATCCTTTTGTCGCATTCATCTTTTCACCTGCGATTAAAACAGTTGCCCATTGCTATATTGCAGAATTCTTTTGGCGTTATCGGCCAAAAATTGGGCCCTGCTATATACAAAATTGCACAAAGCCGACTGGGCCCGATAATCCACCTGCCACTGGTCAGGAATTTGCGAAACGATCTCTTCAACGTCTGAATTTTCAAAGGAGCCAAGCTGGTCACCCCCAGCTTCGATCAACCCATTATCCATAAAAGGACAAAATGCCTCGAAAAAACCATATATCCGTTCGTCTTGTATACGATCAATCCGGGCCACGTGCTCGTTTAATTCTCTGCTTATAGAGAAACACTCTCCAAAATCAATCGGCACAAGGAGACTCCTTCTTTTCCTTGCCTTATCCCCTACGATGAGCAGGTTATCACAGTTCTTTCGTCGATGTACTCCATCACCCCGAGGAGGGCACCGGTCCCAGTTGAGTGTCCACATGTCAAATAAAACCAGCTTGGGTATTATATCAGGGTTTTGGATTTTATCAAGTTTTTCCCGGCTGCCGTCCCAGGGGACTGCCAGCTCATGTTTTTTGGAAATAAACGCAGGGCCCGACTGGGCCCGACCGTTCGGAAACTCATTGATCATGCCCGCGGTAACCTCGTCCAGGTCGATGATCGAGAAATCGGGGACCGGCAGGTTGAACCACTTGGCTAAATTCGACCCGACCCATTCACAGGCCAGGGGATGCGGGCCGTCGCAACAGCCGCCTAACGGTTTTAGAAAAGCACTGCCTGCATCCGTCACGACCTCCACCGGCCTCATGCTGGACTCTACAACATTGACCACTCGGTCTACCCGAGTCGGCTGCCAGTTAGGGTCTTGGGCTGTTGCAATCATTGAAACACCACAAACTAATGTTTAGATCCAAGTTTGTCCAGCAAACTAAGGCAATGACTGTTGTAATGATCTTTTTCTATGCCCAGTTCTGCATATTTACGTGCATTATCTTCGTCGCCTAAATGCATATATAACCAGGACAGCCGAGAAAGGTCATTTGCGGAAGCCTCCGCCGACCTGGATTGCATAACCTGAACGAGACTTTTAACTAATATTCTCTTCTCATCTGTTTCAAGAAAAATAGAGCGATCACGGAAGAGTTGATTTATCCTGTTGGCAACGGCACTGATAACAGAAAAAGGAGTTATAGGTATTTTACACAATTCAATTCTTGCCTGTGCTTCACTGGAATAGTCTTGTGTCTCCTGGCAAATATCGGCAAGCCTTTTCCAACCCTCATACTTTTCAGCATCAGACGAGCAGTACTCGATGTACTTACGAATACATGCTTTGGATTTATGCTTGTTATTTTCTGGAGAAAACTCATCATATAGCGATGCCAGCAAAAACCAACCTGGGATATACCGTCTTGCAGTAAATTCTAATATTGGAATGTAACCATCCAGTTTTGATCTATCCTGGCTGGCACGCTCTGCAACCATCTTGAATAGTCTATGTATACGAGGCTCAATGCCTCGAGCCACGTCTGAATTCTGGGCAGCGCCAAACATTTGAAGGAGGTCAATGTCCGCCTGGATTGATAGTTTATCAGGACTAACACTTAGTTTGCCTTGGCCAAACTGATACGCCACAAGGGGTACGGATAAAAAATCGTATGAATCGTCGCTTTTCACTTCGACAAAAGAACTTCTCCTTAACTCTTCAACCGCTTTTTCCACATCCATACGTTCAGTATGCTCTGGGCGGAGCAAAATTGCCTCTAGGGCTAGTTGGGGAATAATGGATCGCCAACTGCATAATGTTAAAAATATGCGGCGAGCAACAAGGCTTAAACTGTTGTAAGTCCTTTCAAAAAGCGCATCAAGGATATCCATACGGGTAGCAACAACTCTTCTGACATTCCTTGTATGTGGATTTTTAGCCAACTCACCTAACAGTATTTTGGCTACGTATGGATGGCCGGAAGATTCATCAAATAACTGTTGCTTATACATCGTATCAATGTGCTGCGTGATACCATAGCTGCTTGCTGTAGCCTCTATCAGCAAATCGAATTCCGATTGAGACATGCCTTGCACCTCAATTGGATAATCACCTTTAAAGTCACGGACGCGAGTGGTAATCAATATTTTATTGGGATGACGTATGTACGTACTGAGCCATTCAAATATCTCGTGTGGATTCGACACCGTCTCAAAGTTATCGAATACAAATAACGAAGGGCCAATCGAAGAAGAGGATAGGGCGTTTTGAAAATAGCTTAACCCGTTAAAAGTCTTAGAGCTGGCTTCAGCTGGTTGCAAAAGATTGACATATTCGTTGGCAATATCTTTTTGATTAAACACATGTGCCTTAACAATCTTGGCCCCATCAGTAAGTAAATCAATATCACGCGCACTAAACCATATGATGCAAGCATAACGTTTTTCACTGCACAGTTTGTTCAACGTGAACAGAGAAAGCCATGTTTTTCCGATTCCACCTCGGCCAGCAATTGTAACGATGTCGTGGCGTTGGTGCATAAGAACGCCATGTAACTCCGTCTCCAGTTCAGGCCTTTTGATATAGCCATCCGGTGTGGGAGGAATGTTGGAGAATGACTCACCTCTAACATCAAGCAAGCCATAACCCTGAGTTTCACTGGGCGGGAGGTCCGTAGCGGGGGATAAGTAATGGGATGCATCCTCTTCATGGATTTCATCGTTTAGATAAGAGAGTACTTGAAACTTCCTGCTGGTAAACTTGCCGTTCGGAAGATAGAAATTGTTGACATCAGGATTAGAAAAGACCAACTCAATAAATACTGGCTTTCCGAAATAGATATATACGCCATCGCAATAATTCTCTTGCCTCTTCTGTTTTAAGTATTCAAACTCGTTAGTATTTGAAGAAATTGGAGAAATACGATATTTGCCTGATAAGTTTTGATGGAGGTATGCCCATTGGCGATTGAATAATGAAAAACTATCTATAAGCATCCTGAGAGAAGCCTCAAGATATCTGGCAGCCTTGCTGGCATTCTTACCGGTAATTGCTCCGTGCCCACGAGTGCGATTGCGCAAAGAAGAAAACTGTGCAAACCAATTTACCAAATCCAGTTTTGTCGGCAAACGGTCAAGGTCTTTATCAATGACATTTCTGCATCTAAACAGACTCTCAATAGCATCATATTGCCATGAGCCGACACTTACTTTTTGTGTTAACTCTCGCAATTCTATTTTCGAATCATCCAAAAAAAGCTGTGCTGCAGGACCTTTCAGCATACCACTAAGCGATTCTGACCAAAAACCGATACCATCAGCCCTTACTAGCTGATATAAAACGGAATAACGTTGACGGGCTTTATCGTCCTTAATTGAGGCAGCTATACTTAAAACCACCAGCTTCGTAATAACTTCACCAACTAACGTTAAGTCGTAAAAGTACGAGACATCTGAATCTTCTTTTGCGTTCTGGGCACGGGCCCACATTTTATCGAGTAATAAGTTGCTCATTGAAACCTCCTAAATCATTCGCCCTATGATGTTACTATTCACCGATCATTTTCATTAAGTTGATTTTTTCGCTTAGGACCTGGTGGCCGGAGGGGGTGCGACCGGTTTCAAAGATGTGCTGCCAAAAGTCCAAGTTCTGTTTGCCGCCGAAGACCGTTGTGGATAGTTCCCGGTTCACCCAGACCGGCAGCTTGGTCAGGTTGATAATGAAGTGTTCAATGTTTTTCCAGAGCTGATCGGGGAAGCGGTACTGGAAGAGCTTCTTCTCGTCTACGGGGGCTCCCTGCATGATGTAGAAATTGTGCACAATCTGCCGGATGAACTTTAGCCAATTATACAGAATTTCCTCTCTGCCCATTCGATGCGCCCGAACGTGGGCGTCGTCAATATCCTCATTCTTCTGGACATTGCTCTCAATGCGGGCTGAACCGATGGAGGGATCGTATTTGCCGATGTAAATCCTTTCTGCGATAATATTCATCAGGCGAAGGATCTGTTCCTTCTCCAGTTCCCGCGGGTTCGTACCTTCTTCCATGCCGTAGTTTAATGGTGTTTCCAGAATGTCTCCATAGATGAAATGCGAATAGAAGGTCTTCTCAATGGAACTGTAAGAGATCGGCTTCTCCTTGGCCTTGCCCCCAAACTCTATGTAGTCCTTCAGAAGATTGTCCGGGTGATGCGTGATCGAATTTCTGACCGCATCCAGGACATACTTCTTGATGACTCGCCATTCCCCTCGAAAATGATCGACGATGTCCTTCTCCGAGAAGCTTTCATCATCCGGGGGCAGATTCAGATTCTGGCGATATTTATCAATCCGCTCCTGAAACAGAGCGCTGCCGAGACTCCGCTGGACGGACTTGTCAAAGGCAATCTGCCGCAATGTCGTTCCAGCCTTTGTGTTCGTTTCCAACAGGACATCCAGGTCGGGGTCGACAAACACGCGGATCGGCAGGTGCTTGACACCCAGCAGGGCCTTATCCAGATCCTTCAGGGTCCTGGGCAGCTTCAGCTCGCCGGAATAGAACCGCTGGGCCGTGATGATCCGCTGCTGGCCGTCAATGACCTCCCGGAATGTCGTGCTGCTGTTCAGACGAACCTCCCGGAGCACGATTTTGGGGATGTAGTACTGGCGGAAAAGGCTGTCCAAAAGGGCCTTTTGCTTGGCATCCGACCAGACGTTTTTGCGCTGATAAGGGGGCCGAACTACATAGGCCTCCTTGTATTTATGGAAGTGCTCCAGAGGGATCTCCTGGGGGGTGGTGATGTACTCGGTAACGGGGTTGAACATGAATCCTCCTTACGGCTTGGAATATCTGTGCTTGTATTCTCTCTCTTCGGGCGGCAAAGGACGCTTTCTGCTTATGCCAGTTATGTCAAGATAGATGGTGTGTATTCCCTTTTCCAACAGGTCATTGTACTGTTCGAAGGCATTTATATTGTAAATTGAAGGGGGCTGTTCGGGCAGTTTTTCGAGGTGGCGTTGAATCTTATCTACCATGGCCCGCAGACGCAACTCTCTGACTTTTTCAATGGCGCGGGCAATTTTGGGAAAGTTCTTTACCTGATCGGGCTCCTCCAACTCATATTTGCCATAGTACCTGCTATGGAAAATCTTTTTGCCCTGATATCTTTGATTGAGTTCCCGATTTAATGTCCGTTCGGGAGTCACACCGCCCCTTGTACCCAAGCCGCTCAATTTCGTTTCAAGGACCAGGCGAGTGAGAGGGATATAGTCCATGCGCTCACCATGCAGGTAAAGAATGGCAGCCGCAACTTCCTGAGCCGTGTATGACATAGTACCTCCTCCTTTTTCTACGAAGAATGTGAACATGTGAAAGAAAATGCGGCATTTATCCAATCATTCAATGCTTCAGGTAATGATTCACATTTGCTAATGTTAATATAACTATTTAAGCCCTTATAACTCATCCCTTTTGGCGCACTTGAGATGGAGTTATTTGATATCGTTACCTCGGTGGCTAAACCTAGAACAATATTTTTAGGTGTCTTTATCCACAACACTGCATACACAGAAGAAAGAGGGGTGTCGTAAACTTTATATTTTATATAGATGGTCGTTAATTCGGAAGATACATCATTGTTAACATGTAATAGAAGGTCATGTACATGTAATAGTTTATCGCGAACGTCATCCCAGGCAGGGCCTTTTATTTTCAAATCAATTCTTTCGTCATGTCTTGGCATAGGAATACTTCCATTATTAAAATATATGAGGGTTGTTTTCTTTATGTTTATTCGTCCTCTTCGGAATTCAACTCCTTGCCCATACGATATTTGATATCATAGTTGATAATAAAATCTAGTTCTTCTTCTGAAAAACCATAGTGTCTTGCTAAAATATTATCAATTTCATCAATGATTGGTTTAGACTTAGACACCTTAAATGATTGAGTTTCTGTTCTGCCTGTCTGTCTTTGATGGCGGACCATCATCGTACTGTTTTCTTCTAAATCAGCTAAATACTTCTTCCCTAAAGAGATAATTACTCAAGTTGACTGACTTTTTAGCGTGGGATTTTGGACGATGATGGTGATTTTTTCAATAAAAAACGGCACTCTCTTCGATAAAAGGGTTGGAACATGCTCTTTTACACAGGAGACTGCC
>JBNRMP010000084.1:0-6592 GCA_050309685.1 Anaerohalosphaeraceae bacterium | reverse complement strand
GAGGGGGAGGGGGTGTTCGATTTGGGGGAACGTGCTTTTTTGGGGCAGAAATGCGGATTATTAAGAATTTCATCCGGAAAAACACCTAACCAAACTTTGCCAAAACGTGCCAAAAAGTTGCCGGAGTTTGCCGGAAAGTTGCCACAGTTAGCCAGAAAGTTGCCATTTTCAGCCACGAATTTAGCCATATACTCAGCCATGGATTGACACGGGGGATTGACCATGAAAATCATGAAGGACATGAAGAGGGTAAAAGCAAGAATCAAAGATAAAAAAGAAAAAATACAAAGCAAAAAGCAAAAAGGGATTGGGCGCGGGCTTTCGATTCCGGGTTGAATGGCCGCCTTGTTCATTTCTCATTCTCCTTTCCTGTCATCATCTTCTCATCTACCTTTTAATCCTCTCTGCCTTCCCTAAGAGCCCTGAAAAAAACGCTCCCCGCACTGTGTAAAAGGTGACACTTCCAGCTCGAAAATTTTGTGTTTTTTACAGGGACACAATGATGTAAGTGCCGGCCAGATAAGGAATAAAAAAATTTTGCCTTGTTGGGATTTTTGTTGGCGGGGTATGACACTTCCAGCCTTATATGGATGCGGCAGGTACAGATTGACCGGACACCTGCCGCCGCTTAAAATGACGGAAAGGCACCATTATTCTCATGCCTATCACGGATTGTTTTTGCTTGAAAGCAGACCTCCGGGCTTCTACAATTTCATACGGATACGACCCTTTCATCTCTCAGAACAAGAGGAGCCGTTTATGAATGAAACCGATCCGACCGCGAAGGACCAGGAGCATCTGAAACTGCTGTCGATCTTTCACTACGTTCTCGGGGCCATGCTGTACCTGTTCGGCTTTTTCCCGATCATTCACCTGACCATCGGAATCCTTTTTCTGACCGGGGTCATCCAGCCGGAGAGCCCGGATGAGGAATTCCCGGCCCAACTGTTCGGTCTGCTCTTTACGATCCTTCCCCTGCTGCTCATGGCCGGGGCCTGGACGCTGGCCACACTGGTGATCATCGCCGGAAGAAAGCTGGCCCGACGGATTTCCTATAACTACTGCTTCGTCATCGCCTGCATCGAATGCCTCTTCGCCCCCATGGGCACCGTCCTGGGCGTCTTCAGCATTCTCGTCCTGAACCGCCCCTCTGTCCGGGCTCTCTTTGGCCGGAGTACCTCTTATGAATAAAGGTGTGTTCATGCTGGCATTGAGACGGAAAGGAGAATCGCTTATGCAAAGAACCCTGTACATAAGTCTGACAGCCGCGCTGCTGTTCTTCTGCTCCTGCCAAAAAACGGCGGACAAGCCGTTAACAGGAGAGCCGCTGGATCTGCCCTATTGCAGCAAGGTGGTAAACGGGATTGATCAGCTCCATCAGCAGGCGAATGAATCCTTTTACCGACAGCGTAAAGAAAATAAAAGTGATTCGGTGTCAAGCACCATGGACCCCAATGACTATTTTAAGGTTCTCACCCATCTTTCCCTGCCGGAAGGCAGCGTGCTTGATACCGTATATCACGCTTTTGGGGGTAACGGCGGGCCTGTCTTATATGTCCGAAAAGAAGGGGACTTGCCTTTTCAGACGTTTGCGGAATACGAAGATAAAACCGGTATACGTCAGCTTAAAGACAACGGCGATTACAGCCAAATGGAGCAAAAGGAGAAAGAATACCTGACCCTGATCCGGGCAGACGGCCGCCCGGAGAGTTTTTTCGAACTGGCCGTTTACGCGACCCTGGCCGGCCAGTACAACCTGATGTGGCATGCCAACTACTTTGATACGCAGGTTATTGTCACTAAGCGGGACACCCAACGAATCATTCGAAATAATTCTTCCGATTTCGGAACACCTCTAAGCTGGAAACAAAAAAGAGAGGCGAAGAAAATCGATCCGACTCCTGTTGTTCATATCAATGAGGATACGGCCGAAGTCTCTCTCGTCCTTTTTTCAAAATGGGGCGGTTTTTTCAGACGAACCTTTACTTACACAAAAACCTATCCCCACCGGGTCGAAACCAAGGATGAGGAACTGGTCAAATACGATTGCCAGGTGATGTTTTAAACTGTCCAACGCGGATTAAAAATCCGCGTAATCCGTGTAATCCGCGGTTTCTTTTAAACGCCGGCGTTTCCCGCGAATCCCTCCACGATCTGCACGGACGCCGAGGTCCCGATGCGGTCGGCCCCGGCCTCGATCATCGCCAGCGCCTCCAGCGCCGTGCGAATGCCCCCCGCCGCCTTGATCTTGCAGTACGGCGCCGACTCCTTCATCAGCCGCACGGCCTCCACCGTCGCCCCGCCCGCCTTGAGCATCCCCGTGCTCGTCTTGATGAAGTCCGCCCCCGCCCCCTGGACCACCTTGCAGGCGAACACGATCTGCGCATCCGTCAGGGCCGCCGACTCGATAATGACCTTGAGCGGCACCCGGGGCTTCATGGCCTTGCAGACCCGCGCCGCGGCGGCAACATCCTTGTGCAGCGTCCCCTGCTCGCTCTCGAGGATCGCCGCCAGGTCCGCCACCATATCCACCTCGTCGGCCCCCGCCATGATGACCTCCTCGGCCTCCAGCGCCTTGATCCGCGGCGAGACGGCCCCCAGCGGAAAGCCCGCCACGCTGCACACCTTCACCCCCGTGCCCCGCAGCCGCTCCGCCGCCAATGAGACCCATTTAGGCAAAACGCAAACCGATGCAAACTGATACTCAGCCGCTTCCCTGCACAGCGCCTCGATATCCGCCCTCACCGCCGTCGGGTTCAAAAGCGTATGATCGATCATCGCCGCCAGTTCCTGCCGTGTCCGCGGAATCATCTCGACGCTCCGTATTCTTTTCGAAAGTAATCCATCGCCTCCTCCGGCGAATAGAACACCCGGTTGGCCGTCTGCGTCACGAACACCGACGGCGCCTTCCGGGGCCGCCAGATCACATACACCTGCTTGGCCGCCTCGTGCGCGTGCTGCAGCTCCCGCTCCACCCCGCTCGACAGCGCCGGCATCCCGCCGGGCAGCTCGGGGATGAAACTGACGATCATATCCGCCTGGTCGATCAGCGCAAAATCCCGCGCGTAGATCTGGCTGTTGATGTCCCGCTCGATCTGCAAGACCTCCTCCACGGCCGCCTCCGCCGTCTGCCCCAGCGCCCGGATCGGCATCGTCGGCTGCCCCGCCTTCGCCGCCTCTCGCGCATGATACGGCAGGTACGCCTCCTCCAGGTCGCCCGGGTCAAAGCACGTAAAGAGCTCCTTCATGGCCCCGCGAAACCGCTCGATCTCCGCAATGACATCGGGAAACGACGCCACATGCGTCATCGGAAAGCTCAGATAGACCTTCCGACGTTCCGGCTCGAACGCCAGCGAGTAAAACGCCCCGGTCGTATCCTGCTCGATCCCCCGCGCCATCAGGTAGAAAGGAGCATCCTCATTCGTCCCCTGCTGCATCATCTGCGTGCCGAGGATCTCCTCCTCCCGCCAGACCAGCAGGTCCTTGAGCGAGTGGCGAATGTGGTAATCGCGCATCAGCCGAATGTGCAGCGGCTCGACCCCGTCGATCAGGCAGACAAACAGGTCCGGCGACAGCTCGCGGATCTGGTAAAAATCGAACGCCGGAAACAGCCCGTGCCGCCAGCGGAATGCGGCATGCGTGTTGACGATCAGGTGCTCCGCCTGCATGGACTTGCGGATGATGTCCTTGAAGACGCTCCGCCGCAGCGAGTGGAGCCGCTGGAGGGGGATGTCAAGGATTCGCCCCGACGCGACGTCCGGGGCCTCTTCGTACATCAGATCCCCCACGTTGCACAGCAGAATCTCCCGGCCCCGCTCGCGGGCCAGTTCACACACCCGCCGCAGATACGGCTTCTTGTCCACACCGACCATGCCGGTGACCACGATTTTCATTGATCATCCCTGCCCAAACGACGGTTTCATCCATTCCGGTAAAACAATCTATTTTACCGGCCCAACCGCAAGCGTGCAACGCAATAATCCAAAGCCCCAGCCCCCCCCATAATGAGGGACAGTCACCCGTTTCTCCGTAAATAATAGGGACAGTCACTGTTTTGCCCGGCGGCAGCGTATTGGCGAAGCCAACCAGCGGCAAAATCACAACATGGAACCCTGACCGGAATCCGTCAGAGAGGTTCTTCCCCCTGTTCCGGCTCCCTCCACGGCAAAATCACAATGAAATGCGTCCCCTCATCCAGCAAAGACCGGACCTCGATCCGGCCGCCGTGATCCTCAACGATCTTCCTGGCAATCGGCAGCCCCAGCCCCGTGCCGATCTTGCCCTTGGAACTGTGGAACGGTTCGAAAATGGCCTCCGTATCCTCGATACCCGGACCGTTGTCGCTGACCCGGATGACAAGCTGCCGCCGCTCGACCTCCGCCTCCGTCGCGACAGTCACCTGCCCCGCCCCCGGCTCGACCGCCTCGACGGCGTTGAGCAGCAGGTTGAGCAGCACATCCTGCATCCGGTCGGGATCGAGCAAAACCAGTCCCAGCCGCTCGTCCGGCCGGCTCGTCACCGACACCGACCGCTCAAAGGCCGTCGGGTGCACCAGCTCCAGCACCGTCTCCATAAGCCGGTTGATCTGGCAGGGCTGAAGATTCAGCGGCTGATCCTTGCTGAACTTGAGCATATCCAGCACAAGCTTCTGCACCTGCGCCAGGTTGCGTTTGAGGATCTGCCAGCCCCGCCGGGCCTGGTCAACCTGGCCGGTCTCGAAGCCCTGGTCAACCACGTCGATGCCCGTGCTGACGGCCTGGAGAATATTCTTGATGCCGTGGGAGAGGTTCATGGCCGCCTGACCCGCCTCAGCCATCCGCTGGCGGCGACGGGCGGCCTCCTTGGTCTGAAGACTGTTGAAGGCCACCGAGACCATCGTCTCGCCGGGGTGGAACACCAGCTCGATCATCCGGTCCTCGGTCTCGTCCAGACGGAGGACGTCACTCTCGGCGTCCGATTCATAGAGAAAGACCGTCCCGCCGCAGCGGATCTGGTCATGGTGACGCAGCAGGATCGGCCGGGTGATCCGCTGCTCGTTGACGAAAGTACCGTTGGAGGAGTTCAGATCGCGAAGGGCCCACTGCCCGTCGCGGTACGACAGCTCGGCATGACGCCGGGATACCGCCGGATCGGGCACCGCGATGTCGGTCTTCTCCCGGCTGCGCCCGATGACCCGCGGCCACTCCCCCGAAACCAGTTCAAAAACCTGCCCGAAAAGCGGCCCGGTCAGCACTTGCAGTTCCGCGGTCTTCTGTTTTATCTTTTCCGTTGCCGACAATTCCTACTTTCCAATACAGAATCGGGAAAAAATCTGTTCCAGAACCGATTCATCGACCGGTTCGTGTTCCACACCGCCCAGCCGCCCCCGCACTCCACGCAGCAGCATGGCGGCAATCTCGGTGTTTCCCCGTCCTGTTTCATCGGCACAGTCCCCCAGCGTCTTGACCGCTTCCTCCAGAATTTGCCGGTGCCGCCGGTTAAGGGCCAGCCGGTTTTCCGCCTCGCCCCGAGCGGCCGACTCGCTCAGCAGCCGACCGGTGATCGCCTGCCGCAGCGCCTCCAGCCCCTCGCCGCGCTGCGCACTGACCGGCAGAAAGGGACCGCCGAAGCGACGACCCAGATCCTCAAGTTTTTTTCGGACCTGCCCCTCTCCGACGCGGTCGCACTGGGTCGCCGCGGCGATAAACGGCCTCGAACAAATCTGTCGGAAGACCTCCTCATCCTCGCTTAAATCCTCCTTGGCGATATTCACGCAGAAAATCGCCAGATCCGCCGACTCCAGGGCCGCCCGCGCCGCCTGCCGGGCCATTGCATCAAGCGTATCGACCGTCTCTCCCGCCAGCCCGGCGCAGTCGAATAGAATGCAGTCCGTCGCCTCCAGGTGCAGCACCTCGCTGAGCACATCCCGAGTCGTCGCCCGGCGGTCCGACGTGAGACTGCGCCGGCGGCCCAGCAGGGCATTGAGCAGCGTGCTCTTGCCCGCGTTGACGGCCCCCGCAATGCCCACGGCGGGCAGATCGATCATCCGCTCATACGCCACCGGCCCCTCCAGCAGGGCCCTCAGCCGCCGCTCGACGCCGCGAATCCGCTCCCGGGCCTCCGCCGTCGAAATGAACTCGATGGCTTCCTCCGAAAAGTCCATCCCCGCCTCCAGATGGCTCAAAATCTCCAGAAGGTCCGCCCTCGCCTGCCCCACGGCCTGCGCCAGCCCCCCCGCCAGCAGCCGCTGTGACGCCGCCAGATGGACAACGTTGGCCCCCGACACGATCTGCGCCACCGCCTCGGCCTGCGACAGGTCCATCCGCCCGTTGAGGTAGGCCCGCCAGGTAAACTCCCCCGGTCCCGCCGGCCGTGCCAGTGCGATCAGCCGCGCGTAGATCAGCTCCGTAAAGGCCGCCGGGGCCGTCAGGTGGATCTCCGCCAGGTCCTCGCCCGTGTAGGAATGGGGGCCGGGAAACAGGTAAACCGCCGCCTCGCACGCAACGCCCCCCGCCGCCGGCCGGACCGTATAAACGCCCCGCCGCCGGGGCAGCTCCCGCCCCGCCAACCGCCCGACAATCGAAAACGCCTCGGCCCCGCTCACCCGCAGAAT
>JBNRMP010000083.1:0-2696 GCA_050309685.1 Anaerohalosphaeraceae bacterium | reverse complement strand
GACGATTGACGATGGACGATGGACGATTGATTTTGCACGGGAATGACGAGAAAACAGAAAACAGTAGACAGAGGCCAGAAGTTTTAGATTGGGGGGGGCAATTTAAAACTTCTGGCTTCTGTCTCCTGTCTTCTGTCTTCTCGTCATTCCCGTGCAAAATCAATCGTCCATCGTCCATCGTCAATCGTCCATCGAAAATTTGAAAAAGCTCCTGACCCCTTAAATTTTCCCAGACATACCGGACATCCGAATAGGTCAATAGTTTCCTGCGGATTCGACGGCCCAGAAGGTCATAGCTGTAAGTGAGGATAGACCCTGCCGAGATCAACCGGTTTTCACAGTCATGGTCAGGTTCCACAGAACCGGTCTGCGCAGGGGGCGAAAAATCCAGGAATTTGCCTTCCAACCCAGAGAATTATGATCTCGGATTCTCTCAATCTGAACTTTCTAAAGAACAAATCTAACGTGACCAGCCTTGAAAATTACTCGCCTGAGCCGTCAGATGATTTTTGCACAAGACAGCCCCTTTTGTAAATGGCATGGATGCCTCCTCGCTTGTATGTTGATTGGTATTTTGATATCAGCCGCCGGTGGCCTTGTTCAGGTTTCTGAGGGCCTGTTTGAGTTCCGGGGACATGTCGCCTAAGGAGGGCCGGTCTTCCTGTTGAGACGGGGCGGAGCCGGGTTGGGGTGTTTGGGCGGATTTGAGAGAGCCAGGGACCTCGGCTGCGACCCAGAGTTCGACCTGGGGACTGGCCGGGTCGTTGGTGGTCACGAGGATGCGTTAGCGGGATTTGCCAAAGTTATCCGCTCGATAGGTGACGGTGATCTCGGAGGTCCCGCCGGGCGGGATGGTGCTCTTTTCCGCCTTTGTGACCGTACAGCCGCAGGAGGCGAAGATGTTCTCAATGACCAGATCTTCGCCGCCGCCGTTGCAGAATTTGAAGGAGCAGGTATTCTGTGATCCCATTTCCACCCGGCCGAAGTCATACTCTGTCGAGGTAAAAATAACCCGCGGCGATTTCAGTTTGTAGGTTTGATCGCAAGCAACAGAAGTTATAGCCGGCCGCCGGGACTGACAACCGACCAGCAAGGCCATTAGTGTCAGTAACAGCAGAGCTAAAACATTATTTTTCTTTACCCAATTCATTACTTTATCCAAAGTTCTGTTCCGATTATCTCTCTCGGTATTCTATCTCGTGATACTCAACAAGCACTTACAAATTCGGCTCCTGACCCCTAATTTTTCTCGGCTTCCGATTTTTGTTTGCCGCTCATGAGTACCTCCAAAATAAACCATGAGCCGCATTATCCATTTATCAAAGAATCCCGCAAGATGCACTTGGTCGTGCGCTTACCACATGTCTGCATCAGGATTCGAATTATTTAACTTTAGCTTACTATTCGGAATTGATTCTTGGTACCTTTATTTGCTTTTAATTCGCCTGCCTGAGCCATCAGATTTATTTTTGTATAGAACGCCCTCGTTAACTGTTCACTGACCCTTTCCCCAATATTGCTCCAATGCAATTTTTGCCAAGCCACCGGGGTCATCCACATCTTCACTCGGATTTTCCTGGATAACATACTCCAAAAACAATTTTACTGCGTGTTTTTGTTGTGGTGTAAAAAATGCGAAATTTTCTTTCCGCTGTGCAGCAGGAATGAAGTTGTATGGAGGATCAAGGGCAAGAGAATCAATGACATCGTCAATATTTGAATTCAGAGGGTGCTTTATGGCAACAGTCATATACCCCGGCAGGTAGTAATGATAAGCAGTTGGCGTCAGATCAAACCAGTAAGGCCAGGAATATACATCGCGTTCTTTTGAATAACATCGCTCTTCAAAATCAATCCATCGGACACCGCTAAGCCCGGCCGTTTTGTTTCCTCCATATTCACACTCACTATGTTCTAAAAGAATATTCTCATCTTTAGGTGGAGATGTATTACCAAAGGCTTCTTTGATTAAACCAATTACCTGCTCAAGAGTAATTTTTGTTTCACTCATTTATATCCCTCACTCTGTCGAATTATTTGTCATCTTTTGATTTCCTTTTTTAAATTCATTCCCAATAATTCTCACACATTTTGCAATAGCATTGCGGATATTTTGTTCATGTATCATATGCCTATCCCAGCCTGGATCTCCAGGGCTAAAGCATTTTGATAAGGAGTATCTTGCGGAAAGACATCCGCCCATAATCGACATTCTTACGAGATTCTCACCTACAGATAAATTTCCTTTACACCTTGGTAGGTAGTCATGACCGTCTGATCCCTTAGCACAGGCTAGTTCCACTGCATTACGGAGTCCTTGCTTTGTTTTAGAAGTGCACTTCATTTTCCTTTTGCACCACTCCCATGCATCCTTTATATTTCGTTTTGCTCTGCTTGTCGCCTCTTCTGCTGCCTTCACTAAAGCATCACGGCATTCATCTACCTGCATACATGCCCAAAGGCTTAGCCCAAAGCCTGCAGCAATAGCTTCAGCAGCAGTTATCGTGATAACTGAGCCGCCAACAACAATAGTTATTATCTCCTGACCATCAGGATCTACATGTATAAGAGTACTCAAGTTGACTGACTTTTTAGCGTGGGATTTTGGACGATGATGGTGATTTTTTCAATAAAAAACGGCACTCTCTTCGATAAAAGGGTTGGAACATGCTCTTTTACACAGGAGACTGCCGTTA
>JBNRMP010000082.1:0-37149 GCA_050309685.1 Anaerohalosphaeraceae bacterium | reverse complement strand
CGCCGGGTTGATTTAGTTGGGATACATGCCATTGGGCCCTGTCGGGGACAAAAAAAGCAAAAATTAAAGGTAAAAGGGCGAAATTGGGCTGAAAATGCGGTTTTCTGAGGTTTTTATCCGTAAAAATACCTACCTGAAACGACCAAAAACGACACGAAAAAGACGCGAAACGACATGGTTTCGACACGAAAAGACAAGGGGTAAGACGAAAGTTCGTGGTTCGTGGTTCGTAGTTCGTAGAGAAGTTCTGGCCAGAGGGCAGAGATTGGAGAGGGTCAGAAAAGAAGACAAAGAGACAGGGATGCAGGTGTTCAGGTGATCAGGCAGGGAGGGGGGCTGAGGGGTGTGAGTGGTTTGTGCCGCGTTCATGTTATCCTTCCTTTTTAATTCTCCGCCCAGGGGCGGATCAATTCGATTTTCAGGGGCTTAAAAAGTGCCCCTCCGCATTGGGGCGAAAGGGACGGGGTTGACCTGAAAAATTTCAGTTTTTGAGGGCGGCGGATTGCTGTAAGTGATTGCGGGGGAAGGGGATGCGGAGAATTGTGAACTTTTGATTTTTAGTTTTGAGGTGGGGCGGTTTCAACTCGATGGGACGGTATAAGTTTTGAGTTCTGAGTTTTGAGTTTTGAGTTTTGAGTTTTTCAGATGCGGCGGACGGGGCGTTTTCGATTGACGATGGGCGATGGACGATTGATTTTGCGCGGGGGGTTGGTTGGGATTGCCGGGGTTTAACCCCCCCGGCCGCTGGCGCGGCCACCCCTCCTGTATCAGGAGGGGAGTTGTGTCCTGTTTGTTTTTGCGGGCAGTGTGCTTATTTGTCGGGTCAGAAGGGCAGCCAGGGGAGGAGGTCTTCGAAATAGAGGTCGGCGACGTAGAGGTTATAGAAGCAGGCCAGGCCGTGGAGGAGGCCGGCGATCAGGAGGACTGCGCGGGCGAAGCGTCGGTGGCAGAGGAGGACGGCTGCCAGTACGAGGGCCTTGACGGCGGCGGCGATGAGAGGGCCGAGGACGATCCCGAACGTGCAGCAAATGAGTCGCACCAGGGGATGGAGTTCGGATTCGGGTCCCAGCGTCCGCATGAAGTGCATGGTGCTCAGGGCGTCCATCAGAACGGTGATGAAGAAAAAGACGAACAGCCGGCGATTGGGCCGCCAGAGGAGCAGCCACCGTTGTCTCAGGTCGGTATCCATAAATCCCTCCCGCCTCGCAGCGCCCTTTGACGGGTTTTCCGGCGGCGGATTGCATGCCCAAAGTCGCCGGATGGGGATAGTTAGCCCTTCCATTTAAACTATACGAATTGTTGGGGGGCGGTGCAAATGAAACGGGGCGCGGCGGCGAAGGCTCAGGCCGCGTCCGGATTGTCTGAAAACCACCCCGGTGAGGCGGGTTTGGCGGTTTTAATCGGGCCAGGTGCCGGTGAAGACCTCTTCGGCGGGGCCGGTCATATAGACGCAGTTGTCTGTCTCGGACCAGTTGAGCTCGAGGTCGCCGCCGGGGAGGTGGGCCAGGACGGATCGCCGGCAGCGTCCGATGAGGACGCCCGCGACGGCACAGGCGCAGGCGCCGGTGCCGCAGGCGAGTGTGATGCCGCTGCCGCGTTCCCAGGTCCGCATGGTGAACTCGCGGGGGCCGCCGGACTTGACGAAGTGGACGTTGACCCGCTCGGGAAAGAGCTCGTGGTGCTCGATCAGCGGGCCGATGTGGACCAGGTCGATTGCGTCGAGGTCCTCGCAGAAGAAGACGGCGTGGGGGTTGCCCATCGAGACGCAGGTCATCGAAAGATCCTGGCCCTCGATGTGGAGGGGGACATCGACGACCCGGCCGGCGTCGATGGCGACGGGGATCTCGGCGGCGTTGAGGATGGGCTGGCCCATGTTGACGCAAACGCGGCGGACGGTGTCGCTGTCATCGACGTCGAGGCCGACGGTCAGGACGCCGTGGCGGGTCTCGACGCGCAGGGAGGTCGGGAAGGTCCCCAGGCCGGGGATGGAGAACTGGGTTTCATTGCGGGCGAGGTGGTGATCATAGACGTACTTGGAGAGGCAGCGGATGCCGTTGCCGCACATCTGGGCCTCGGAGCCGTCGGCGTTGAACATTCGCATCCTGACGTCCGCGATCTCGGAGGGGCAGATCAGGATCAGGCCGTCCGAGCCGACGCCGAAGTGACGGTCGCTGATGCGGACGGCAAGCTGTGCCGGGTTGTCCACGGTCTGCCGGAAGCAATCGACATAGACATAGTCGTTGCCCAGTCCCTGCATCTTCGTAAATTCCATAATCGATTCCCTTTGGAGAATAACCGCTTACACTGTCGCCCCTTCAGGGCTCTATGGGCTTTTCTGCAAAGCCGTCAATTCCGTGAAGTATAACGGATTGGTCAAAAAGGGACAAGTTTAATATGGGCGGGATAAGGAAATTACTTGTCGAGGTCCAGAATCGGGAGGATGTGGGCGGTCGGGACGAGGCCTTCGGCGGCGAGCTTGAGGCGGCGGTCGGCGTCGAGGAAGAACACGGCGGGCACGGAGCCGGGCAGTGAGAAGGGCTCGGGCAGGGTGGTGACTGTGACAAAGATGATATCCGGATAATCGGCAACCGGAAATTCGAGGATGGTCTCGCGGGGTTCGGGGGTAACGGCGACGACCGAGACGGGGGATGAGGATTGAGACAGGGCCCGGCAGAGGTGAATGAGCTGCATCTTGCAGGCGGGATACCAGCTTGCCCAGACGAGGACGACGGTCTGCCCGGCGGGAAGGTTGTGCAGGCGGCCGGGGGCGGCATCGAGGGCCGTAAAGGCAAAATCGCCGACGGGCTTTTGCTGCCAGCCGGGCAGGATGGGCTGCCAGCTCTTGCGGTTGTTGATGACGTCATCGATGGTTTTGAAGCGTTCGCCGGAACCGCGGGGGGCAAAGCGGTTTTGTCGCGGGTTGTGCCGGTGGAAGACGATCAGGACAACAAAGAGGGTCACTAAGAACAGGTACATGGGCCAGCTTTGGATCAGATTTCGTTTGTCCTGAACTCTCATGCGTATAGAGTATATCGGCAAAACCCAATAATACAAGTCACTTATTCAAACACAGGGGATTCATCTTACCCAATATCCAGCATCTCCTGACTTGCGGGTTTAACTATTTTCTAATCCAATCGTAATCATCTGGGAACTATGGGAATATAAGATGCCGTCAGATGCCCTTGGCAGGGCTGCTGAAGCAGGGATGGATAAACCGGAGATATATACGATGATTAGACGCCGCCGCGAGTCGGAATTGAATTTACGCCATGAAACGACGGAAACGCTGCTGCTCATGTCCGTTCTGGGGCAGGGGGATCAAAAGGAATCGGCCCTGCGTGAACTCAGGCGGCGCAAGGCGCTGCTGGCGGATGGGGAGTTTGAGAACTCCTATATTACCAATTTGAGCGGGATTTGCTGAGTTAGCGAACTTCTCCAGTTTACCAGACAATCTAAGTCATGGTTTTGGGGCTTTGAGGCGATATTTGCCGAATTCGCCCTTCCAACTCGCGCCAAAGCCGGTTTTTTGATTGACATGTCCGCGGCACTCAATAAACTAATTCCACTTTAAGCGAGCAAAAAAAATTTAGGGAACCCATGTAACTTCACGGAGGTTTGCTGTGGCATATCACTGCGTGGTGCTTGTAAAGCAAGTGCCGGATACGAAACGAATTACGGGCCAGGCGATGAACGAGGACGGGACGGTGAACCGGGCGGCGCTGCCGGCGATTTTTAACCCGGAGGACCTGAACGCGCTGGAACTGGCCCTGCAGATCAAGGACCGCTGCGGCGGAAAGGTGACGGTGCTGACGATGGGCCTGCCGGCGGCGGCAGAGGTGCTGCGGCAGTCGCTGTACCGTGGGGCGGACCGGACGATCCTGGTGACGGACCGGCGATGCGCCGCCAGCGATACGCTGGCGACGAGCTACATCCTGAGCTGTGCCGTCAGGAAGCTGGAGCCGGATATCGTGCTCTGCGGCCGGCAGGCGATTGACGGCGATACGGCCCAGGTCGGTCCGCAGGCGGCGGAGAAACTGGGGATGGCGCAGATTACCTATGTTGAAAAGCTGCTCTCGCTGGAGGACGGGCGAATCACCGTGCGGCGAAGCATCGGCAACGGCTGGCAGGAGGTGCGGGGCAAGCTGCCGATTTTGCTGACGGTGCTCGATACGGCCAATGAGCCGCGGGCGGCCTGCGCCAGGCGGCTGATGAAGTATAAGTCCGCGCGGTGCCGGGCGGAGATCGAGGCGCAGGCGAAGGCGGATGCGTCCGTGAACGTCGAGCAGACCGCCGCGGCGCTTCAGGCGAAGGGAGCTCTCATCGAGCAGTGGGACCTGGATATGCTGGGGGCGGACCTGCAATGGTGCGGGCGGGACGGCTCGCCGACGAAGGTGCACCGCATCCAGAGCGTCGTGCTGGCGGCCAAGGACACCAAGCAGGTGGAGGCAACCCAGAGCGGGATCGAGGCGATGGTGCATGAATTGATCACCGACCATACAATCGGTTAATAAATCAAGAATCAAATATCAAAAAGAAACGATGAGGATGCCCTTCGGGCAAACCGTTTTTACAAGGGAATGACATGATCGAGGTTAACCAACAGGGAGAGGTTTGGGTTTTTGCCGAGCAGCATGACGGGACGCTTCACGATGTGCCGCTGGAGCTGCTGAGCAAGGGGCGTGAGCTGGCGGACAAGCTGAAGGTGAAACTGGCGGCGGTGCTGCCGGGGGACGGCGTGGCCGATCTGAGCGGGAAGCTGGGACAGTACGGGACGGACAAGGTCTATCTGGCCGAGCATCCGCTGCTCAAGCAGTACCAGACCAACACGTATGCGAAGGTGATCGACGAGCTGATCCACAAGCACAAGCCGCAGATTGTGCTCTTCGGGGCGACGGCGGTGGGACGCGACCTGGCGCCGCGAATCGCCAGCGCGGTCAAGGCGGGACTGACGGCGGACTGCACGGATCTGCAGATCGGCCGTCACGAGATCAAGAGCTCGGGCGAGGTCTATGACGATCTGCTGTTCCAGATTCGACCGGCGTTCGGCGGCAACATCATCGCGACGATCATCAACTATGACCGCTGGCCGCAGATGGCGACCGTGCGCGAAGGCGTGATGCCGATGCCGACGCCGAACACCGGCCGCAAGGCCGAGGTGGTCAGGGAGCCGGTAAAGCTCTCGCCCGCGGATGCGGTGCTGGAGATCCTTAACGAACACCGGGAGCCGAAGAAGGTGAACCTCAAGGCCTCGCGGATCATCGTCGCCGGCGGGGCGGGCGTGGGAAGCAAGGAGAACTTCCGGATGATCTGGGATCTGGCCAATGCGCTGGGCGGGGCACCGGGGGCGACCCGGGCGGCGGTGGACCTGGGCTTCATCGACCGGGATCACCAGGTCGGCCAGACGGGCACGACGGTGCGGCCGAGTCTGTATATTGCCGTGGGGATCAGCGGGGCGATCCAGCACCAGGCGGGCATGGCCGAGAGCCAGAAGATCATCGCGATCAACAATGACCCGGAGGCGCCGATCTTCAACGTGGCGCACTACAAGATCGTCGGCGATCTGAACGAGGTGGTTCCGATGATGATCAAGGCGATCAAAGAGAAAGCCTGAAGCCACATTAAAGATCAAAGATCAAAAATCAAAAAGTAAAGATAAGGAATCGGCCGGGGGCCGAAGATTTTTAAGGATGGGAATCGATGGCAAATTTTTATCGCGACAATGATGATATCCGGTTTTTGTTTCGGCACTTTGACCTGGCGAAGCTGGCGAGTTTGGCGGAGATGAACTTTCGCTACGCGGGTCAGTTCGACTATGCGCCGGCGGACGGGCGGGAGGCCGTGACCAACTACGACCTCGTGCTCGACGCCCTCGGGCAGCTCAGCGGCGACTTCATCGCGCCGCGGAGCGAAGGCATCGACCGGGAAGGCAACACGCTCAACGCGGACGGCACGGTCAGCTACGCCAAGGGTATCGCCGAATCGCTCGATGCGATGGCGAAGGCGGAGGTGATGGGCTTTACGCTGCCGCACCGATTCGGCGGGCTGAACTTCCCGAACCTAGTCTATTCAATCGCCATCGAGATCGTTTCGCGGGCGGATGCGTCGCTGATGAACATTTTCGGGCTCCAGGGCATCGCGGAGACGATCAACTTCTTCGCCAGCGAGGAGATCAAGCAGAAGTACCTGCCGGACTTCGCGGCGGGCAAGGTGACGGGGGCGATGGTGCTGACGGAGCCGGACGCCGGCTCGGACCTGCAGGCGTGCAAGCTGCGGGCGTTCCAGGACGAAAACGGGCGGTGGTATCTGCACGGCGTCAAGCGGTTCATCACGAACGGCTGCGGCGAGGTGCTGCTGGTGCTGGCCCGCTCGGAGCCGGACCGCAGCGGCGGCCTGGGCCTGAGTTTGTTCGTGTGCGACCGCGGGCCGACCGTCAAGGTGCGTCGGCTGGAGGACAAGCTGGGTATTCACGGTTCGCCGACGTGCGAGCTGTTTTTCAATAACACGCCGTGCGAACTCATCGGCGAGCGGCAGCGCGGGCTGGTGACGTACGTAATGAGCTTGATGAACGGCGCCCGCATCGGGATCGCCGGCCAGTCGATGGGCATCGCGGAGGCGGCGTATCGGATCGCCCGCGACTACGCCCACAGCCGCGAACAGTTCGGCGGACCGATCGAGCGGCTGCCGGCGGTGCGCAACCTCGTGATCGATATGAAGATGGATATCGAGGCGGGGCGTGCGCTGCTGTACGAGACGAGCCGCGTGGTGGACTGGGAGCTGGGGCTCAACAAGATCATCGAGGACCCGCAGGCGGACGCGGCGGCGGTGAAGGACGCCAAAGGGCAGCTTCGGACGATCAAGCGCGTGGCGGCGATGCTTACGCCCATGAGCAAGTATTTCTGCTCGGAGATGTGCAACCGGGTGACCTACGATGCGATTCAGGTGCTCGGCGGCAGCGGCTACATGCGAGACTATGCCTCGGAGCGGCTGGCGCGGGATGCGCGGATCACGACGATCTACGAGGGCACGAGTCAACTCCAGGTGGTCGCGGCGGTTCGCGGCGTCTGCGGCGGCACGTGCGAGAAGTACCTTGAGGAGCTGGCCGCCCGGCCGTATGCCGATTCGGTCAAGGACCTGCTCGGGCTGCTGGCCGAGGGGACGGGGGAACTGCTGGAGGCGGTGAAGTATGTGAAAGAGGCCGGCGTGGACTATATGGACCTGTACGGGCGGCCGCTGGTGGATATCGCGATTGCCCTGATTAACGGTTATTTGTTCTGCGATCAGGCGTCAAGCAAGGTGCAGATGGATGTGCCGGTGGCGTTTAACGGCGATCCGAACCAGCCCAGGACGATCCCGATGACGCAGCGCAAGGCGATGGTCGCCCGGCGGTACATCACCCGCAATGCGGCCCGGATCAAGGCGCTGGCGGCGGAGGTCCGCTCCGGCGACCGGTCGTCGTTCAAGGAATACGACGCCCTGGCCGGGCCCGTGCCGGAACTCGGGTAAGATTCCATTGTATCGTGTCAAGCGGATAACGTATAATAAGCCCCGGCCCGTAACGCCGGGGCTTTTTTTATCAGTGCCGTTAAAATCTCTTTGCCTCAAGGAGTCGGCAACGGCATTTCAAGGATGATCCAACTTGAAAGGCCGCTAAGAGAGAAATCTTTCGAAGCACGATTCTCCGGCCGTATTTAATTCTGTGTAAGTTTGAACTTGACGGACGGGGGAAAAGCGGATATAGGGTATTTGTTTTGTGCGGGATATTCGATGGGATTGAAAGAGATTAAAAAACAGATTCTTGGGCATCGGGAGTCGATTCGGCGGTTGGGGGTTAAACGAATCGGTTTCTTCGGTTCGTACGCCCGGGGGGAGCAGCGGCCGGATTCGGATCTGGACCTGCTGGTCGATTTCGATCCGGAGAAATTGTCCTTTGATTTCTATATGGAGCTGACATTTTATCTTGAGGACTTGCTCGGAATTTCGGTCGATCTATTGACGCCGGAACAGATTGGTCCGCATATCATGCCGTACATCAAAAAGGAGGTCCGGTATGAAGACCTGTAGGCCGTACCTGATTCACGTTCTTTCAGAAACCAACTCAGATTAAGCAACGGAGGCGGACACAAGAATATGCTGCGGGCGGTGATATTTGATTTTGACGGGGTGATTGCGGATTCGGAGGGGCTGCACTATCGGGCGCTCAACGAGGTGTTTAAGCTTCACGGGGTGGATGTACCCAGGGATGTGCATTGGGAGAAGTACCTGGGTTATACGGACCGGGAGAATATCGAGGCGGTCAGCCGGGACTACGGGATGGGGCTTTTGGCGGAACAGGTGCGGGAGATGATGGACCGCAAGGGGCAGATTTTTGCCGACCTTGTCCGCCGGGAGGACCCGCTCATCGCCGGGGTGGAATCGTTTATCTCCCTGCTGGAAAAAAACGGCATCCGGCGGGCGATCTGCTCGGGGGCGCTGCTCAGCGACATCCAGGAGATGCTTGCCAATACCGATCTGATAGGTCGGTTTGATGTGATCGTAACGGCTGACGATATCCAAAAGGGCAAACCCGACCCGGAAGGTTATCTGCTGACGCTGGAAAAGCTCAATTCAATGGAAAAATCTCCGATTCAGGCCGATGAATGTGTTGTGGTGGAGGATTCTCACTGGGGGCTGGAGGCGGCCGCTGCCGCGGGGATGCACCGGGTGGCCGTGACCAATACCTATCGGCGGGAGCAACTGGACGGCAAGGCCGAGCTGGTGGTGGAGGGTCTGGGCGAGATTTCAATGGCCGACCTGAAAAAAATCTGCGGCTAAGCACGACAAAACATTTCTTGATTTGCCGGTGCGGGCATGTCTATATGCCGAGTGTCCATCTAATACTAAAAACCGTTTTTTTGCGGTTAAAAGCCCTTTTTCAAGTCTCTATTTGACTTTTTTAACTTTGCTTCTATACTTCTATGTCTTTTCTTATGGCAGGGGTACTTTATTAATCGTAAAATTATATAAAAGAGCAAGTTATTGAAAAACTCGTGTAAGCGAGTTTATTTTTTGGGAATAGTAGTTAAACAAAACGCAATCATAGTCGTCCAAATATCGGAGCCGTCCGGTTTTCTTTCGGAGCCACTTTGCCGATCCGTTTAGACTACAATACAATCAGTCGCATACAGCAGGCCAACGATATCGTCGAACTGATTTCGGAGTACCTTCGCCTTGATAAGAAGGGCAAGGAACTGGTGGGAATCTGTCCGTTTCACACGGATCACCGGCCGAGCTTGTATGTCAGCCCGGCCAAGCAGATTTTCAAGTGCTTTGCCTGCGGGGCGGGCGGCGATGTGATCAAGTTCGTCCAGATGCGGGAGGGGTTGACGTTTCCGCAGGCGCTGGAGCGTCTGGCTAAGCGGGCGGGGATTGATCTGGGTCCGGAGCTCCGCCGGGAGGGTTCGAAACAGAGGAGCGGCGAACTGGATGCGGCGGCCCTGGTCAGGATCAACCAGTGGGCGCTGAAGCTCTGGCAGCAGAACCTGTGGCATCCCGAAAAGGGGGCGACGGCGAGAAACTATCTTGCCAAGCGGCAGATTTCGGAGGAATCGGCGAGAAAATGGGGGTTGGGGCTGGCTGTGGACGCATGGGATGACCTGACGGCGCAGGCGGCCCGGAAGAGCCGCAGGCCGGATTATCTGGCGGCGGCCGGGCTGGCCGTGTCGAAGGAGACCGGCGGGTATTATGACAAGTTTCGCAATCGACTGATGTTTCCGATTATCGATGTGGGCGGGCGGATTATCGGTTTCGGCGGGCGGACCCTCGGCGATGATCCGGCCAAGTACATGAACTCGCCTGCGACGGCGCTGTTCGACAAGAGCCACTGCCTGTACGGGCTCGACCAGGCCCGCCATGTGATCGGGCAGAGCGGGACGGCGGTCGTGGTGGAGGGATATACCGATGTGATGATGGCCCACCAGTTCGGGGTCGGCAACGTTGTGGCGACGCTGGGGACCAGTCTGACGGAGGGCCATGCCCACCTGCTGAGGCGGTTTGCCAAGCGGATCGTGCTGCTGTTTGACAGCGATGTCGCGGGACGGGCGGCGGCCCAGCGGGCCCTGGAGGTGTGCCTGGCGGAAAAGATCGACATCCGGCTGGCGTTTGTTCCGGAGGGCAAGGACCCGTGCGACTACCTGCTCCAGTTTGGGGCGGAGGCCTTTCGAGGGGTCATTGAGAACGCCCAGGAGGTCATGGAGTACGTGTGGGATCGGCTGGTGGAGGACTATACGCAGAGCCGGAGTCTGGCCGACCGGGAGGCGGCCGTTCGCAAGTTTCTCCAGTATGTCGCGGCGGGACTGGCGGCGGGGCGGATGGACAGTCTGGCCCGCAACCTGCTCATCTGCCGGATCGGCGAATTGATCGGGCTCTCGGCGGGAAAAGTCGAGGAATCGCTGCGAAAATATCATAAAACGGCTTCGTCTCCGGCCCCGGCTCAGGCGGAGGCGCCGGCGGCCGAGCCGTTGTCTCCGTATCAGATGGCCCAGCGAGATTTGCTGGAAACGATGCTTAACGCCCCCGCCCTGGCGGCTGAACATCGGGGGCAGATTTCCGTACAGTTGATTGATGATCCGGTTTTGCGGCAGATCGCCACGGTTCTGCTGGAGTGCCTGGATCAGGGAATCCGCCCGGATGCGGCGACGCTTTGCGGTCAGATGGAATCTCCTGAGGAAACACGCCAATTGCTGCTGCTGGCGGAACAGGGGGAAGCCAAAGGGGAGTATCGTCTTCGGTTTGAAGAAGCCCTTCGGGTCCTGCACGACGAACGGGATCGCCGTCAGGCCCGCCAGATCAAACAGCAGATTCGGGAAGAAGATTCGCAGTCCCTGCGTCAAATTACCGATCTTCTTCGCAAACAGAAAGTCAATCCGCGGTGCGCCGGTCTCCGCCCGGATCGATAGATCAAATACCGGCAATCGTGACAGAGTACTTCGGGAAACGTTAACCATGGGTATGAAGAAAAAGAGAAAACAGGAAGAAGAGATCCTTGAAGCGCCGCTGGAAATCGAAGCGCCGCTCGAAGAGGACATTGACGAGATCGACGACTTTGACGCGGTAGAAGACGAAGATGTTGAGGCCGCCGTCGAGGTCGAAGATGCGCCGGTCGAGGCCGAAGAAGTCGAAGATATCGAAGAGGTCGAAGAAGTCGAAACGCCGGCGGCGGGATTGGACCGCATCGAGAAGACGATCCAGAAGATCATCAAGAAGGGACAGGCCAAGGGCCATCTTACCTACGAGGAGATCAATGACGATCTGCCGGACGAGGCAATCAGCCCGGAGCGTCTGGACTCGCTGCTGATGACGCTCGACGAGTTGGGCGTGCAGCTTCTGGACGAATCGGATGTGCCCCATGAGGGGGAGGAGGAACGGGAGGAGTCGGACGAAGAGTTCGAGCGGACGGACGAGGATCTCGACGAGGACCTGACCCTTGAGGACCAGCTTGAAGAGGGCGAGGGGCGGCGGATCGACGACCCGGTGCGGATGTACCTGACGCAGATGGGTGAGATCCCGCTGCTCAGCCGCGACGAGGAGATCAGTCTGGCCCGCAAGATCGAGCTGACGCGGCTGGCCTTTCGCCGCAAGGTGCTCGAGAGCGACTACTGCGCCCGCAACGCCGTGGAGGTGCTCCAGCAGGTGGACGAGGGGGCGCTGCCGTTTGACCGCACGATGAAGATGAGCAGCGGCGAGTCGGAGGTGCGGGCGTTCGTCAAGAACCGCCTGCCGCAGAACCTTGACACCGTCAACAAGCTGCTGGACCGCAACGTCGAGCTGTTTTACAAGTCGCTGGCCTGCCCGGCGGCCGAGCAGGCCCGCAAGTACCTCCGGCAGATTCACCGCAACCGTCGCAAGATCGCTACGCTGCTGGAGGAACTGTCGCTGCGGACCAGCCGCATCCAGCCGATGATGAAAAAGCTCCAGGGCATTCAGCAGAAGATGCACCAGCTTCAGGCCATTATCGATGCCGGTCCGGTCCGCTACTATTCGGAAGAGGATATTCAGGCCATGCGGCAGGAACTCCACGGTCTGCAGGAGCTGGTGCTGGAGACGCCGCGTCAGCTTGACAAGCGGCTGCGGGCAATCGAGGCGGTGTACAGCCAGTACGAGGACGCCAAGCGCAAGCTCTCGGGCGGCAACCTGCGGCTGGTCGTCTCCATCGCCAAGAAGTACCGCAACCGGGGCCTGAGCTTTTTGGATATCATCCAGGAGGGCAACACGGGACTGATGCGGGCGGTCGATAAGTACGAATACCGTCGGGGCTACAAGTTCAGCACCTATGCGACGTGGTGGATTCGCCAGGCGATCACGCGGGCGATTGCCGATCACGCCCGCACGATCCGCATCCCGGTGCACATGATCGAGACGATGAGCAAGCTGCGGACGATCAGCAAGATGCTGCTGCAGAAGCTCGGGCGTGAACCGACGATTGAGGAAATCGCCGAGGAGGCCCAGATGTCCATCGCCGAGGCGCGGCGCGTGCTCAAGATCAGCAAGCACCCGTTCAGCTTAGACCGGCCCATCGGCGAAAGCGAGGACAGCTATTTCGGCGATTTTATCGAGGACGAGAGCGTCGAGTCGCCCGTGCAGTCGGCCACGCAGGAGATGCTCAAGGAGCGGATCGACGAGATCCTCAAGACGCTGACGTACCGCGAGCGCGAGATCATCAAGCTGCGTTACGGGATCGGCGACGGCTACACCTACACGCTTGAAGAGGTCGGCCGCATCTTCAAGGTTACCCGCGAGCGGGTGCGGCAGGTCGAGGCCAAGGCGATCCGCAAGCTCCAGCACCCGGTCCGGTCGCGCCGGCTGGAGGGCTTCCTGGACGGCAAACCCCACTAAACGGAAGATTCATACCCGGTATCCTTCAATCCCCCTCGAATTCGCTTCGAAGGGGATTTTTTTTCTGGAAATCCGATCGGCGGCGGGTACATTATAGGTCCTGTTTGATTCAGTGAATGTTGTTTCAGTTTGATGAGACATTGAAGATACGCTGCTTAGTGATTCTCGGATTGTGGCTCGGCGGAGCGGGACGGCTTTTGCCTGCCGCCGTTTTGGCGGCGGAGGACTGCGGCTGTCTTGCGCCGGGCTCGTCCGCGGCCCCTTCGATGGTCCAGATCGAACTGGATCTGATCGATTCGCGGGTTCGCAAGGGGGAATTCGAAGCATCCGTCCAACTCCTCGGTAAGTCGGTTCATCAGGAAGAACGAGCCGGGAAAGTTCAGAAGGTGCTCGAAGAGTATCTTTCCCTGCGGCAGCAATGGGCCCAGCAGCAGCGGCAGACCGAGGAGAGCCGGCAGGCCCGGCTGGCCGAGTATCGATCCGCCGAACCGAATGCCGTCGATCCCCAGGCCGTCCTGCGTCTGCTTAGCCGGATGCAGCAGGACGGCGAACCCTCGGCGGAGACGCTGCGGGCGGACCCCTGGGTACGCGGGTTGCTGGAGCCGATGCGCAAGCGGTGGAAAGAGCTGGAGTCGCAGGGATATTACGCCAAGGCGTACAGCCAGGCCTTCCAGTGGCTGCTGCTTGCGGATCCGAACGATCCCGGTCTCAGGGAGCACAAGGAGGCGCTGCTGGACAAGGCGGAGATTGAGCAGATGCTGATTCCGCCGACCTGCAAAGGGCAGGAGAGCGGTTTTGCCCGCGCCGAGAAGAGCGTTTTCTATCGGGCGCTGAAGGTGCTGGAGACGAACTATATTCGACCGCCGGATTTTGCCGCCGCTGCGAAGGGCATCCTGCGTCACAGCCGCCTGCTGGCGGAGGTGCTCCGGACGGGCCGCCGGGATTTTTTTCATGCCGCCGATCCCAACGCCATCGACCGGTGGGAGGATGCCGTCGCCTCGCTGGCACGGCAAAAGGTTACGAATCGCCGGGGCTGTGAATTGCTGGTGAATGAGCTGCTGGAGGTCAACGGCGAAACGCTGAAGCTGGAGGAGGGATTTTTGGTGCACCTGTTCGCTCGCGGGGCGCTGCGGACGCTGGACCCCTATACCGAGATCGTCTGGCCCGCGGAATCGGACGACTTTGACCGGCGGATGACCGGGCAGTTTGCCGGGGTGGGAATGCGGCTGGCGATGGACAAGGGGCAGTTGAAGATCGTGGAGATCCTGCCGCAGACGCCGGCGGAGGAAAACGGGCGTCTGCGCCCGGAGGACCGGATCACGGCCATCGACGAGGAATCGACGGAGCGGATCAGCATCACCTGCGCCGTGCAGCGGATCTCCGGGCCGCAGGGGACCCGCGTTACGCTGGCCGTTTACCGACCCGCAACGGATGAAACGTTTACCGTGGAATTGGAGCGCCGGCCGATTGTCATACCCACGCTCCAGGGGTCCAGCGGCAGCGGATACAGTCGAAAGGCGGATGCGATGCTGTTTTACCGGATCGACCCGGACCCGGGCATCGGCTATGTTCGTATCGAACGTTTTGGTCCCGAGACGGCCGAACGGCTCAGGGATCTGCTGACAGCGCTGGAGAAGGGCGGTCTGCGGGGACTGATCCTGGACCTGCGTTCCAACAGCGGCGGCCTGCTGGATTCCAGCGCCAAGGTCTGCGACCTGTTTTTGACGGAAGGGCTGATTGTGCGGACCGAGCCGCGGGTGGGGATGGCCCTGCGGTTTGAGGCCGACGGGCAGCAGGTGCTGGAGGGGCGTCCGCTGATGGTCCTGATCAACGAGGGCACCGCCAGCGGAGCGGAGATTGCGGCGGCGGCCCTGACCCATGCGGACCATCCGCGGGCGGTGCTGGTGGGCACCCGTACCTACGGCAAGGGGCTGGTGCAGGAGGTGGAACCGCTGGCGGCCGACGGGACGCGGCTCAAGTACACGCGTTCGTTCTACGTCATGGATAAGGGGCGGACGGTGCCGAACCGGTACGAGGTCGAGAAGCGGGGCGGTACGGAGTGGGGGATTGCGCCGGATGTGGAGGTTTCGATTCCATCGGGGCGCCTCGAACGGATTCGAGCCATCCAGCAGCAGCTTCAGAAGGCCGATCCGAACGATCCGGCGGGCATGGAGGCGGTGCAGTCGCTGGCGAAGAACGATCCGCAGCTCGCGGCGGCCCTGACGATCCTCAAGGTCGAGCTGATTACGGCGGGCTATGACCTCCAAATGCCGTCGGACGAGCCCGCCACAGAGCTGGCCGCCGGGGAACCGGTGGAAGTGAAAACCCCGGCCCCATAGAGGTCCGGCGCGTTTTGGGCCTGCTGAACGGCGTTTTTCCATGAAAACCGAATGCCGCCGGTCGGCATTTTTTTTACCCGCTTTTCCGTTTGCACGCCGCCCGGTTTGCGACTAAAATACCCCGCAAATCGAGGAATGACTTTTAGAGGATCACGACCCTTATGGCTGACGCAAAAGAGTATCGGCCCCTGAACGGGCGGGAAATCGAGGTTTTGAAGAATCAGTTCTGTACGGCGACCGACTGGGGCCGGGTGCAGGTGGCCGAGGAATTTGACCCGCAGCGGGTCCGGCACGTTCACTTCTCCGGATCGGTTCGGATCGGCGCCCATTACAAATCGACTCTCGGGGAGTCGCCGGCGCCTGTGCCGACGGGGCTTTATCATGTCTCGCTGCACGAGGTTACCGTCGGGGACAACGTGCTGATCCGTAACGTTCGCGCCCCCATCGCCCATTATACGATTGAGGACGAAGCCGTTATCGACGACGTGGGCTGTCTTCAGACGGAGGGCGAAAGCCGCTTCGGAAACGGGACGCCGGTAAAGGTCGTCAACGAGAACGGCAACCGGTCGATCCCGATCTTCGACCGGCTCTGTTCGCAGGTGGCCTACGTGCTGGCCATGTACCGGCATCGGCCCGAGCTGATCCGGACGCTGAACCTGCTGATCGAGGCGTACGTGAAGAGGCGGGCGGCCTCGGCCGGCGTTGTCGGTGCGGGCGCGCGGCTGCTGCACTGCGGCGTCATTCGGAACGTGAGGATCGGCGAGGGGGCAATCCTCGACGGTGCGGCGAGGTTGGAGAACGGCAGCATCCGCAGCGGCGGCGACGATCCGGCCTTTGTCGGAACCGGCGTGATCGCCCGCGACTTTATCTTTTGCGAGGGCAGCCGGGTGACCGACCATGTGACGCTGACCCGCTGCTTCGTGGGGCAGTCGGTGGAAATCGGCCGGGGCTTCAGCGCGGAGGACAGCGTCTTCTTCTCCAACAGCTCGATGCAGGAGGGCGAGGCGCGGAGCGTCTTTGCGGGGCCGTTTACGGTCAGCCACAACAAGTCGTCGCTGCTGATCGCCGCATCGGTGAGCTTCTCCAATGCGGGCAGCGGCACGAACCAGTCTAACCACATGTACCGGCTGGGTCCCAATCACCAGGGTATCCTGGAGCGCGGGGTGAAGACCGGATCGAGTTCCTATCTGCTCTGGCCCGCGCGGGTCGGGGCGTTTTCCGTCGTCGTCGGGCGGCACTACAGCCATCCGGATACCGCGCACCTGCCGTTTTCCTACCTGATGGAGCGCGACGGCAGGACGGAGGTGCATCCGGCGATGAACATGGCCAATATCGGGATCATCCGCGACGCCATCAAGTGGCACCAGCGCGACACTCGCAAGGCCGGGCGCAAGCTTGACCGGATCATCGGCTCCGTCATGACGCCCTATACGGCGGGGCGGATTTACCACGCGATGGGCCTGCTGGAGCGTCTGCTGAGCGAAGCGGGCCCCCAGGCGGATAAGCTTGAGTATCAGGGTTTCCTGGTCGTCAACCCGGCGCAGGGGCTGGAGCTGTACCGGCTGGCGCTGGATCAGTACCTCGGGCACATTCTGCTCCACCGGATGGCGGACCGGAAGTTTATCAGCTTGGTGGACCTGCGCAACCGGCTGGATACGTTCATTGATTTGGGCACCGGTCCGTGGGTGGACTGGGGCGGGCTGATTGCCCCGATGCGGGTGGTGGAGACGCTGCTGACGGACGTAGAGCAGGGGCGTGTGGATACGTGGGAGGTGATCGAGGCGCGGCTGGATTCGGTGCTGGAGAACTACGCGGAGTATGAGTGGGCGTGGGTGAAGGACCGGCTGGAGGTGGTGCGGGACAAGAAGCTCAGGAACTGGAACATGGACGATTTCAGGGCGGTGCTGGACCGATGGAAGGAGACGACCGAGCAGCTTGAGGAGCTGCGGCGGCAGGATGCGCTGCGGGAGTTTGCGCCGTCCATGCGGATCGGCTACGGGCTCGACGGCTCCGAGGCGGAGCGGGACGGCGATTTCGAGGCGGTCTGCGGGACGCTGGAGAGCAACGCCGTGGTCGATAAGTTTCTTGACGAACTCAGGGAACACCGCCGTCTCTATGAGAAGGTTACGACCAACCTGAAAGCCCTGAAGTAGAACGCTTCTGAAATGCTCTGTAAAATGCTTAAACTGCCGCCCCTTCGGGGCTGAAATGATTGTTGGAATCCCTTTCCGGGGGCTTACGCACCCCGGCTAAGAAACAGGCGACCCCTGCCGGGGTCTTAAATGAATTTTAATAAATTCTTATTCCGGGGGTTGAAACGGTTGGGCCCTTCGGGGTCTGTCGAAATGAGGTTTTCTATAAAGCACTTCTGCATCCTTCCGTTGGGGCCGCTGGATCCGGATTGCCGCCTTCCTTCGATCGACTCAGGACCGGTCGCGGGAGTGGGAAAAGAAAACGGGAGCGGCAAGGCGGCTACTTTTGGGCGACGGCCATGATCTCCACCCGGCCGCCGGCGGGCAGGGCGGATACCTGGACGACCGCCCGGGCGGGATAGGGATGGGCGAAGAAGGTCTTATACACCTCGTTGATCGCGCTGAACGCCTGCATGTCGGTCAGGAAGATTTGGACCTGCACGACGTCTTTCATCTCGAAGCCGGCGGCCTCGAGGATGACGCGGAGGTTTTGCAGGGCCTGGCGAGCCTGGCCGTCGAAGCCCTCCGCGAGCGTGCCGCTGACGGGGTCGATGCCGAGCTGACCGGAGACGTAGAGGGCAGGGCCGATGCGGCAGGCCTGGCTGTAGGGACCGAGGGCCCGGGGGGCGTTGTCCGTTTGAATCGACTCTTTTTGTGACATAGGTTTCTCCTTTTCGTCAATCGCGTTTTCCAGTTCTCGAATATACATCAATTGACGAACCCCAACCAGCGGAAAATAGCTGCGGCGAGGACCTTTTCGGGGAATCCCGTAACACTGAAGCCGTTTACGGAAGCATACGTTTTGTGTGGGCTGAGATTGCGATTTTTACGCGTTTTTTTATCAGTAGAAATATGGATGGAGGTATCGGGGCGGAATTTTTTTTCTTATTTCCTTCGCTTTTTTTTGAAACAAATCCTTTTTAAATGGTAAGATTTTAGCCATTTGAAGCATTGAATTCTTTCAATTGCGGCAGATGACCGGTTTGAAGATAGATTTTCAATGCCTCTTTGACCGTCTCCACGGGATTTAATCCTCGCTGTTTGAGTGTAAAAAACACACTCATCAGCACCGACTGCGTCGATGCCCTTTTTCACTGCGATTGTTAAAACTGTTTTTTCGCATAATCACAGCCCCGCGAATGCTGCGTTCGCCAAAATTATTCTCAAACGGCACATTCGCATGATACAAAACAGTCTTTGATAAACTCCAGCACCACCGGCCCGGCGCGGGACCGCTCAATCGTAAAAATCGTCGCTGTTTTGCTGGTAAAACACCACAGCCAGTGCGTTGTGCCGTTGACCCGCCAGCCGGTCTCGTCGCCGTGCAAAACACCGGCTTTTTGAATGTCTTCGGCGATCTCCTCATACCACGTCAATAGAATATCCGCCAGCCGATGCCACATCTGCACCAGCCCGCCGGCCGACATCTGAAACTGAAGGTGGAAGTTAAACACCGAGAGAATCTGCGAAATCGTATTGCCCAGGGCATAATGCAGCCAGGCGCTCAACACCACAATCCCGTTGCCGATGGTACTGTTGGGCAACGCATCCGTGACCACCGGCTCGACCGCCTTGCGGCAGGCCGGACACCAGTCGCGATGAATGACATGCCGAACGGTTTCCACACGCACCTCGACGGGAACGTCTTCAACATAGCGGTCCCGGCTTTGCGAACACCGTTTCAAGGAACCGCCGCAGTCCGGGCAACAGGGGGCACGATGTTCGACCGTGCGGTCAATCCGTTTCGGCCGGCCCCGACGAACCCCGGCGTGACCTTTTTTACGACCGGGCCGTTTGCCGCGTTTGCCAGTATCCTTGCTGTCCTTCGTAAACACCGGCTTCTGTGCCGACGGCGTCGAAGGATCTGCGGCAATCGCGGCAGGCAGATTCACGGGCCGTTGCTCGACGGCCATCTTCGCCAGCTCAAGCAGCGCAAAGACAACCGCCTCTTTGCCCAATTGGTAAATCGCCTCGGCCTGCTGCTGCGTCAGACCGGGACCCAGCGTCAAACCGTCGGGGACAGGTTGTTTTGTGTTTCGTTTCATCACACAAAACAATACACAAAACACCCGATGGCGCAAGTCTAAAATATGAATTTTTCAAAGAATCATAAAAAACACTCTTGTCCAAGATAAATATTGATCAGAGTGCCAAGAAACTCGAAAAGCTTGAACATTTGCCAATTATAGGCGTTTACGAGCTAATTTCTGGCTCTTTTGTTTTGGACAGCATAATAGGGTAACCTGAACTTGAAATTGCCACAATCTGTCCTAAAAGCCTTATTTTTAAGGTTGTAAAGAGCAATCTTTTTGCTTCCCAAATTTATCTTGGACAGCAATGACAAAAAGTATATTGTTGATTTTGGTGTTTCTGCTGCTGCTGCAGGCGCCGACTCTTTTTCTTTTTATTCAAAGCTGCCGGAACACAAACAAGATACAAGTCCTCGCAAATGAGGATGAGGGGGCTGAAAGAGGGCCTGATTTCGAGGGTCGTAAAGCGGCTGACAATCCATCGGACCCGAAGGATTCCACGGTCCGTCCGGCTGGTCAATCTGCTGCGGCGAGGGCCGACTCTTCGACAACCGGCGTTTTGGCCGGGGACGGTAAAAACGTGCAGGGAGAAAAGGCCAAGGCCGCTTCGCAATCGGGCCCGAACGGGGGTTTGTCCGTACGATCCGAGAAGGGAAACGAGGGCGAGCAGGGATCGTCTTATCCCGGAGCTCCGGTGGGATCGAGTTTGCCGGCAGGAGCAGGGACTTTGGGGGAAGCCGCATTACATGCAGGTGCGGACGGCCAGGAGGAAGTGCCGGGGACGAAGGAAGGCATGGCAGTCGATTTAACCTCGGAGCGAGCGGTCGGCACCGGGCAAAAGTCCGCGGCAATGGCGGCCAAAGCCGCCTCTTACGGTTCGCAGGGGACATCGAATTTATCTTCCACAGGAGGGGCCGGACAGGGCGGCTCCAATATTGCGGAAGCGCTGACGGGGAAAGGGTCGTCGGCGACGGCTTCCCGGCCACCGCGAGGAAGTCCGGGTTTGCCGGATGTGTCAGGCCCCGGCGGACAGGGGACCGGTACGCTTGCGGCGGCGGCGACCAATGCGGATCAGGCAGCACCGCGATCGGCGGGGCAACTCAGCGGCAGCATTACGCTGGCCGATGTGGAGAACGCGGCTTTCCTGCCCAAGCTGACCGGTCAGGCGGACGGTTCAACGAAAGACGGCTCCTCTGCCGGCATTCCGGGGTCGAATTCCTCGGCGGGTGAGACAGGCGGCGGGGATTCGTCCGGGACGTATGCCGGCCGCCGGGATTATAAAGAGGCGCGGGATGCCTACCTGTCTCCCGGAGGCGGGACGGGACGCTCGTTTGCGGACGCCGGAGCTTCTTTTGCTTCGGATCGATCCTATGCCTCCAAGCCGGAGAATTCGGTGCAGCGGAAGTACGGTGAGAAGGATTCGGAGGCCGACTCGTCCTCGGGCGAGACTGCCTTGGGCAAGCGTCTCTTTAAGAGTCGAAAGGCGAAAACGAAGCCCTCCGCAAACAAACCGAAGACGACGGTTTATAACGATTCGGGCTACCCGATACAAAGCGAAATCGGAGGCCTGAGCGAGGAAGCGATTCTCAAGCTGCTTTTTTTAACTTACATCGGGGCTCCGGTTTCTCTTATCCTGATCTATCTGGGCTATGAGACTACTCAGACCATCAAGGCCCGTCGAAAAGAAAGAGAGAGACTGGCGGCGATCGAGTGGCGACAGCGGGTTATCGGAGCGCAGCGGCCCAAGCCGTACAAGTGATCTTATTGATTGCGCAATCCTTCAGCCGTTGGCGGAAGCACAGGCAACGGGCTTCGGCGGAAACTGTTTTTTACGCCGGACGGCAAGCCAAACCCGGAATGACAACACGCCGCCGACATACGGCTCAAATATCACGTTTTTTTACAGCGTCAGAATTTCCAGGGTTTGCCGGAGGGCGGATTCGACCGTGGCGGATTCGTCCAATGTCAGCCAGTTGACGGAGCGGAAGGTTTTGAACCAGGTGCGCTGGGCCTTGGCGAATTTGCGGGTGTTGATCTTAATCTGCTCGACGGCCTCATCGAAGGAGCAGCAGCCCTTCAGGTGGGCGATGACCTCGGCGTATCCGATGGCGGCGGCGGCCTGAGGGCTCAGGGGCTCGGGCTCGGCGAGCAGGGATTTTACTTCATCGAGGAGGCCCGCTTCGACCATGCGCCTGACGCGGAGGTTGATGCGGCGGCTTTCGATTTCCTTTTCGCGGCGAAGGCCGATGACGGTCCATTCGGCGGGCGGCGGCGCTTCCCACTGATTCTGAAAGGAGCTGATGGGCCGGCCGGTGAGTTGGAAGACTTCGAGGGCGCGGATGATGCGTTTCTCGTCGTTGGGGTGGATGCGAGCGGCGGCCTCGGGATCGGCTTGGGCGAGGCGGCGATGGAGGGCGGGCAGACCAACGGCGGCGATCTCGGCCCTGAGACGCTCGCGAACGGCGGGGTCGGAGCCGGGGCCTTCGAAGAGGCCGTAGAGCAGGGCCTTGATATACATGGCGGTGCCGCCGACGGCGATGACGGGTTTGCCGCGACTTTGAATATCGGCGGCGGCCTGATGGGCGAGGTCGAGGAACTGATCGACGCTGAAGGACTGAGAGGGCTCGACGACGTCGATCAGATGGCAGGGGATCTGCCGTCTCTTTTGGAGCGACGGCTTGGCGGTGCCGATGTCCATGCGGCGGTAAACCTTCATGGAATCGACGCTGATGATCTCGCCGGAGAGGGTACGGGCCAGCTCGAAGGCGAGGGCTCCCTTGCCCGAGGCGGTGACGCCGAGGATCAGGATTTTGGATGGGCGATTGACGATGGACGAGGAGCGGTTGGTCAGCATAGCTTTGCACATCAAAAATCAAGCATTAAGGATAAAAAACACATATCCAGACGGGAATATGGATACCATATATCTCCTAATATCATTGGCCATTTTTTCTGTTTTTCTTTTGGCAAAACAGGTATAATAGCACTTTTTCAATGGAAATCCAATGGGGAACCTGATTTATGACATTGGAATCAGCGAAACAGCGGTATTTAGAGATTGATTTTGCCGGCGAGCTGGCGGCAAAAGCGACGCAGACGGATGAGTATCTGCGGGCGTACCTCGATGGGAAAACGGGGATCCCCGATCGGCTCACATCGGCCATGGAGTATATGGTGCTGAGCCCGGGCAAGAAGGTGCGGGCGGCCATCGTTTTGTGGACGTGTGAGATCCTGTGCGATGAGACGCGGCCGTCGGCGGTCGCCGCGGCGGCGGCGCTGGAAATGGTGCATACGTATTCGCTGATCCATGACGACCTGCCGGCGATGGATGATGACGACCTGCGGCGCGGACGGCCGAGCTGCCATAAGCAGTTCGATGAGGCGACGGCGATTTTGGCGGGCGATGCGCTGCTGACGGAGGCGTTCAGCCTGCTGGCGACGAAGGTGGATACGCCGGACGAGGCGGTGCGGATGATCCGGCTGCTGGCGGAGGCCGCGGGGCCGGCGGGGATGATCGCGGGGCAGATGGCGGACATGGAGGGCGAGCGGAAGGGCGGGACGCTGGAGGATCTGCGGTTCATCCATGTGAACAAGACGGCGCGGATGTTTGCGGCAGCGGCAGGACTGGGGGTGATTGCGGCGGGGGCCGATGAATCGTCGATGGAGGCGATGATGACGTACGGGCTCAAGCTGGGGCTGGGCTTCCAGGTGGCGGATGATATCCTGGATGTGTCGGCGACGAGCGAGACGCTCGGCAAGACGGCGGGCAAGGATGCGGCGAAGGGCAAGCTGACGTACCCGGCGATGGTGGGGCTGGAGGCGTCGCTGCGGATCGGGGAGGAACTGGCGGCGGGGGCCATCGAGGCGCTGGCGCCGTTCGGACCCCGGGCGGATATCCTGCGGCGTCTGGCGGTGGAAATGAGAGAGAGAAAGAAATAAAAAATCAAATATGAAAAATGCGGAACGGCCTGCGGCCGAACTTTTATGACGGCGAGCGGAAGCTGCTCGCCTCTTGAGTAAGTGTGGTTTATTTGAATGAGAGCATCTGTTGATGAGTAAGATTCTGGATACGATTGAGGGGCCGGAGGATTTGCGGGGGCTCTCGGCGGCGCAGCTCAATGAGCTGACGCGGGAGATTCGCGAGCTGATAACCCAGTGCGTCAGCCGCACCGGCGGGCACCTGGCGAGCAACCTGGGGATCGTCGAGCTGACGGTGGCGCTGCATACGGTGTTCGATTTTCGGCGGGACCGGCTGCTGTGGGACGTGGGGCACCAGTGCTATGCGCATAAGATCCTCACCGGACGCAAAGGGCGATTCGAGCAGCTCCGCCAGGAGGGGGGGATCAGCGGGTTTCCCAATCCCAGCGAGAGCGAGACGGACGTGTTCAGCGTGGGGCACGCGGGGACGTCGATTGCGACGGCGCTGGGGATGGCGCTGGGGGCGCAGCACCGGGGGACGGACGAGAAGATCGTGGCGGTGGTGGGGGACGCGAGCATCGTCAACGGGCCTTCGTTCGAGGCGCTTAACAATCTGGGCCTGACCAAGCGGCAGCTTTTGGTGATTTTGAACGACAATTCGATGGCGATTGACGTGACGCAGGGGGCGATGGCGCGGTTCCTGTCGCGGGTGCGTCTGAGCCACACGTACGAGGACGTGCGCAACACGGCCAGCGCGATTCTCGAACACCTGCCGGTGATCGGGCGACCGATGGAGGAGGCGCTGGAAAATTTCAAGAGGACGGTGCGCATGTCGATCTCGCCGAACCGGCTGTTTGAGAGTCTGAACATCTCGTACTTCGGGCCGGTGGACGGGCATGATATCCAGTCGATGCGGCAGGTCCTGGAGGCCCTCTCGCACCTGGACCGGCCGGCGCTGCTGCACGTCTATACGCGCAAGGGCAAGGGATTCGAGCCGGCGGACGATAACCCGCGAAAGTATCACAGCACGGGGCCCTTCGAGCTTAACGGCAACGGCGTCAGCGCCGGCCGCCGGGGGCGGTCGTTTACGGAGGCCTTCGGCGATGCGCTGGCGGATCTGGCGGCCGGTGATCCGCGGGTGACGGCGATTACCGCGGCGATGCCGGACGGGACGGGGCTGATGAAATTCCGTGAGCGGTTCAAGGACCGGTACTACGATGTGGGAATCGCCGAGAGCGCGGCACTGGATATCGCGGCGGGGATGGCCCGGCAGGGGCTGCGGCCGATGGTCTGCATCTACTCGACCTTCCTGCAGCGGAGCTTTGACCAGATCTTCCAGGAGGTGTCGCTGCAGAATCTGCCGGTAACGCTGTGTATCGACCGCGCGGGCGTGGTGGGCGATGACGGATCGACGCATCACGGTCTGTGGGACATCGCCTACCTGCGGGTCCTGCCCCATATGACGATCCTGGCGCCGGCGAATGAGACGGAGCTGCGCAAGGCGCTGGCCTTTGCGCTGGAACAGAACGGGCCGACGGCGATTCGTTATCCCCGGGATGTGGTGACGGAGGACGAGGAGATCGGACGGGCCTCGGAGCAGCCGATCATCCGAGGCCAAAGTGTCGTCGTGCGCGAGGGCGACGGGGAGGTTGTGCTGGTGGGGCTGGGGAGCCTGGTGAAGGAGGCGCTGCGGGCGGCGGACCTGCTGGCGGAGGACGGGATCGCGGCGACGGTGGTCAACGCGCGGTTTGCCAAGCCCGTCGATGCGCGCATCGCGGAGTATGTGCTGGCGGGCAAGCTGGTGGTGGTGGCGGAGGACCACAGCCGGGCGGGCGGGTTCGGCGAGGCGGTGGCCGGCGAGGTGCTGCGGCTGGGGGCCGGTCGCAAGCCGGTCGCAAGCCGGCTGGTGCTGCTGGGAGGCGGGGACGGCTACCTGCCTCATGCGAGCCGGGCCCGGCAGCTTGAGTGGATGGGCGTGACGGCGGGGAAAATCGCTGAAACCGTCAAAAAGATGATTTCGCCTGAGAAAAAGGACGATATCATTGAATTGAAGAAAGTAAATACTAAATTGCACCGGTCGCGGCAGGCAGCGGCACGGCGGGCTGAGCTCTAAACGCATCGAAATAACAGAGTTTTCAAATGTCAAAAACAGGCAGGCCGAAGCTGATTTTGTTTGGGGACCCCAAGCGGCTCCACGCCCGAGAGGCGCAGGATCAGTTTCTCTCGTTTGTGCAGGGTAAGGCCGAGGTGTTGTTTAACTGTTTTGATGCGAGCTGCCCGGTAGATATACTTGAGGAGGCGGATTTTGCGGTGGTATTCGGGGGGGATGGGACCATTTTATCGGCGGCCCGGGAATTTTGCGAGACGAAGCTGCCGGTTATTGGGGTCAATGTGGGCAAGCTGGGGTATCTGGCGGAATTCAGTGTGGAAGAACTGATTCGCTATTTTGATCAGATCGTCAGTGGAGGGACCCAGATTGAGAAACGGATGGTACTGCATTGCCGGCTGATCCGGGAGGCGAAGGTAATATTTTCTACGATTGCGGTCAATGATGTCGTGATTACGGCCGGGGAACCATTCCGGATGATAGAAGTTGAGATTTCCGTGCAAGGTCAGAAGCTGGCCGGCTGCGTGGGGGACGGGGTCATTGTCTCGACCCCGACGGGATCTACGGCGTATAACCTATCGGCGGGGGGGCCGATCCTCTCCGCGGACCTGGAAGCGATGGTGATTACGCCGATCTGCGCCCATTCGCTGAGTTTTCGGCCGATTGTGGTCAATTGCTCCGACGGGGTCCAGATGCGGCCGATCTGGGTCAATGACAATACGACACTGGTGATGGACGGGCAGATTCAGCACGCCCTGATGAAAGACGACTGCGTGGAGGTGGTGCGTTCGAAGGGTCAGTTTTTGATCGTTAATAACCCCATGCGGACGCAGTGGGATACTCTGGCGGAAAAACTGAACTGGGGTGAGAAACCCCGGTATAACAATCGATCATCGTAACATGCGGAGCTGAGAGAGAGAGAAAGCATGAGACAAACAGTATTCATCCTGATGGTTTTAATCGGTACAGGGGCGGGTTGGGCTCTGGAATCGCCTGTCGGTTCGCCGATCGGGTCGCCGACGCAGGTGCCCAGCGCCCGCCAGTCGGGGCTGATCCCGAGTCGGCCGAATACTGCCGGCAGTTATGCCAACGATATCGTAACGGGCAACGTCGGCGGCGGGCGACAGTTCAGAGGAGTGGTGCCGTACAGTTCCTTTCTTTACAGCCAGCAGGGATTTGACGATTCCGGCTCAGTGTCGGTGAGCAATTTTATCCGACGGTCCACGGGTTACGAAACGTATTATGATCCGCAGCGGACGGTGACCACCCTGAAGCGGGACGGGCTTTCGGGCCTTCAGCCGCCGGTGGTCGGCGGGCAGGCGGCGCCGGCTGTCAACCCTTCGCAGGCCTGGCTCGACTCATTTGACCTGACGCGGGTGATTACTCCGCCCCGGCAGGCAAGGCCGCTGGTCGAACCCGATCTAAGTCCTCGGGTCTTTGAAGAGGGGGAGGCGGACCTGTATGACGAGATGGCGACGCTCGATCCCCTGAAGCGGTATTTTCCTGAAGAAGTTCGGGAGGGAGAAGAAACGGTTCCGGATGCGCTGACGGTACCGCGGCCGGAGGACGTCAGGCCGATGGACGAGGTCGAGCGTTCGAACCTGTATGAGAATATCCGCGAGCAGCTTCGACAAGAGCAGGAGGAAGCTGTGCCTCAGGAACCGGCCGTCGAGGAAAAGGAACCTCAGGAGGAGCCCCAAAAGGAGACTCCCGAAGAGGCGCTGGCCCGCGCCCAGGCGCCGGTGCTGCGGCGGGAATACGGCTCCTTTAAGAACCTGGCGCAGGTGCGTTATGGGGAGTATATGGACCTGGGACAGAAACTGCTTCGGGAAGGCCGGTTCTACAAGGCGGCCGACGCGTTTGAGCTGGCCAACGTGTGGGACCCGGAGAGCAGTCTGGCGCGGCTGGCCCGCAGTCATGCACTGTTGGGGGCCGGGGAGTATATGAGCAGCGCCTACTATCTGCATGAAGCGCTGAACCGAGACCCCGACCTGGCGCGGGTGCGAGTCAAGATAGAATCGCTGGTCGGCGGGCGCGACCTGTACGAGAGCCGCATCAACGAGCTGACCACCTGGCAGACGCGAAGCCAGTCGGGCGAGATGGCGCTGCTGCTTTCCTACCTCATGTTCATGGACAACAAGGCGCAGCGGGCGACGGACCTGCTGGAACAGGCGGCGGGGGTGATGCCGGAGTCGAAGGCCGTGGCGGCCCTGCAGCGGGCGATTGCCAATCCGCAGGACATGATCCAGGCGGCGCCGGAGACGCCATAGGAGACGAGGGGAGCGGGTTTGATTTACTTTACAGCGGAAAGCGGCCTGGACGCCGATATGCTCCTGGGGCCCGAGGGCCTGGCGGCGCAGGCAATGGAAGATTACGAGTGCCGCCCGGAGCAGCTTGCCATGGCGCGGAAGGTGCAGGAGGCGATGCGGGGCCGTCGCCTGCTGGCCTCGGAGGCCGGGACGGGCGTCGGCAAGAGCTTTGCCTATCTGGCCGGGGCCATTGATCAGGCGATCCGCAAGGGGGGCAAGGTCCTCATCAGCACTTATACGCTTTCTCTTCAGCAGCAGCTTATGGAGAAGGATATTCCCTTTCTGCAGGAGATCGTTCCGCACGAGTTCGTCGCGGCGGCGGCAAAGGGCCGCAACAATTACGTCTGTCTGCGGCGGCTGGAGTACGCCCGCAAGCGTCAGCGAAGTCTGTTCGAGGACGGCGGGGCGGAACTGGATCGAATCATGCAGTGGGCCCGGCAATCCCCTGACGGCTGCGTCAGCGGCCTGGGCATTCTGCCCTCGTGGCAGGTCTGGCAGGCGGTGCAGAGCGAGCACGGGGTGTGCCGGGGCCGCAAGTGTCCCACGTTTCGCGAATGCTTCTACTGGCGCAACCGGCGCAAGCTGGATGCGGCGGACCTGATCGTGGCCAACCATGCGCTGCTGTTGAGCGATTTGGTGCTCAAGGAGGCGGGCGCGGGGGTGATGCCGGAGTATAAGTTCGTCATCTGCGACGAGGCCCATACACTGGAGCACGTGGCGGAGGACCACTTCGGGATCTCCATCAGCCAGTCGTCCGTTGCGGCGATGCTCAACGGGCTCTATCATCCGCGCAAGCGCAAAGGGCTGCTGGCGTTTGCCGACGGGGCGGAGACGGCGCAGCATTTGACGGAGGACTGCCGGGAGGCGATGCAGGTGTTCTTTGCACAGGTGCAGGCGTGGCAGCGTCATGCGGGGGAGGCAAACGGCGGGGCCTGCCAGCGGGACTTTGTGGAGGACAATCTCTCCGAGCCGCTCAAGGCCCTGCGGCTGGAGCTGACCAGACTGTGCAAGGCGGGGGGGGAGGAGGAGGACGAACAGTTCGAGCTGCAGCGAATGGCGGACCGGTGCCGGGCAATCGAGACGGATTTGAAGCTGTTCCTTTCGCAGGAGGACGACCAGTGCGTGTACTGGGTGGAGGATGCATCAAGCCATCGACGAAATGTGGTGCTGCGCAGCGCGCCGCTGCACGTGGGACCCTATGTGCGGCGGGTTCTCTTTGAGCCGTACGAGTCGGTGATTTTGACGAGTGCGACGCTGAGCTGCGGACAGGGGGACGAAAAGGAGGGCTTTGCATTTTTCGCGGGGCGGCTCGGGCTGGAGGACTACGACGCGTTCCAGACGGGCTCGCCGTTCGACTACGCGCGGCAGGTGCAGATGCATATTGAGACAGATCTGCCGGAGCCCAAAGAGCCGGATTTCGTGCCGCAGGCGGCGGAGGTGATCGAACGCTACCTGCTGCAGACCGAAGGGCGGGCGTTTGTGCTGTTTACGAGCTACGCCATGCTGCGGCAGATGGCCGAGCGGATGCGGTTGCGGATGGAGCAGGAGCGGATGGAACTGCTGGTGCAGGGCGAGCGAATGGACCGGGCGTCGCTGCTGGAGTATTTCAAGACGCATCCGCGATGCGTGCTGTTCGGGACGGACAGCTTCTGGCAGGGGGTGGATGTGCCGGGCGAGCAGCTTTCCAACGTCATCATCGTGCGGCTGCCGTTCGCCGTGCCCAACCACCCGCTGATTCGCGGGCGGATCGAACAACTGCGGCGCGAGGGCCGCAACCCCTTCTACGAGTATCAGCTTCCCATGGCGATCCTGAAGTTCAAGCAGGGCTTCGGCCGGCTGATCCGGCGCAAGACGGATACGGGGATCGTCGTGGTGCTGGACAACCGGATCGTGCAGAAGGCCTACGGGCGGCTGTTCATCGACGCCGTGCCCCGGTGCCGGACGTTTATCGGCGGCGCGGAGCAGGAACAGCCGACTTATTGACGGCTGCGAATTCGCCGAATTTATTTAAAATAAAGATAGAACCGAGGGCTTGCAAACTTCATTTTGTGGCTGTAGAATCCCTCTTTTCCTGACTTAATGAAGGACCTTCAACCGGCCCTTGTCGAAGCGAGTAAGAAACGGAGCGATAGAGATGGCCAGGATTCTGTATGGCGTGGCGGGGGAGGGGTTTGGGCACAGCAGCCGCTCGGAACTGCTGGGGCGGCGTCTGCTGGAGGCGGGGCACGATGTGCTGTTTGCCGCCTCCCGGAAGTCGCTGCGCTACCTTCGGCAATGCTTTCCCGAGCGGGTGGAGGAGGTTTACGGCCTGAGCTTCGTTTACCGGCAGGGGCGGGTGCGTCCGCTGAGTACGACGTGGCAGAATCTCAAGGGGTATCGTCAGGGTTTCAGGACGAACCGGCATCTGTTCGGGGACCGGGTTCGTTCCTTCAAACCGGATCTGGTGATCAGCGATTTTGAGCCGTTCAGCGCGTGGTGGGCATGGCGTCATCGAATGCCGTGCGTCAGCATCGACCACGAGCATATGCTGACGCTCTGCAAGCTGGACTCGATCCCCGGTCACCGATGGGACCGGTTCCTGGCGAACCTGGTGACGCGGGGGTATCATACGTGGGCCGACGCTTACATGATCCCGAACTTTTTCAAGGCGCCGCTGAAGAGTTCGCGGGCGGTGCTGACGGCGCCGGTGGTCCGCGAGGTGGTGCGAAACATGCGTCCGTGGTCCGGCGAGCACATCGTCTGCTATTCGACCGATTCGGAGCCGGTCATTCGCCGGCGGTTTACGGAGGTTTTCCGGCAGTTTCCGCAGCAGCGATTTTTCGTGTACGGCTTCGACCAGGACGCGGAGGAAGGGAACGTTTTGTTCAAGAAGACCTCGACGACGCATTTCATTCACGACCTGGCGGGCTGCCGCGGAGTCATATCGACGGCGGGTTTCTCCCTGATTAGCGAGTGCCTGTATTTTAAGAAGCGGATGCTGCTGAGCCCCATGGCGAGCCAGTATGAACAGATTGTCAATGCGTACTACATAGACAAGGGGGGGCTGGGGGTGAAAACCCGGCAACTGTGCCCGGAGGATGTGAACAAGTTCCTCAAGCTGCTGGAAGAACCGTTCCCGACAAACGGGACGCTTCTGCTGCCGGATAACGAACGTTACTTTGAGACGGTGGAGGAGACGTTTCGCCGCATCGGCCTGCCGGTGGGTTTGAGATCGGCTGCCCCCGGCCAAACCTCATCCGAAGACGGAAAGGGCGTGGAGTAGTCAAACCCGACTGCGAACCTATCGGCAGCGTCCGATAATGACAGAGTCGTCCCCATTTTATTCAACGGGTAGATTCGGGAGGAGATTGCATGAGGTTAAGTCTTTTACAGTCAAGTCTTTATGGTTTTAACGCTTCTCCCCGGCACTTAGATAACTTTTTTGTTCTTAAGTTCGGGCCCGCTTTCGACGAATGAACTACTGAACCTTTGCAGGGGTAGAGATACCTCCGCCGGGAAACGAATAGTTGGTTCCGATGAACATTGTGTCCCGCGAAAGAATGCTGAATCGCTCGGATTGCGGCACCTGTCCCGAGCTCTTGGATGCATGAAACGGAATATCTTCGATGAATGTAAAGGGGATAAGTCATCAGAGAACAAACGGCCGCGATTTCAGCTTCCGGTTTCGTAAAGGAAGGGATTTGAGGGGGGCGGTACGGATGTTGCTGATTCTTGCGCCGGTTCTGGCCGGTGCGGGATACGGCGAAGCCCTGCCGCTCCTGGGAAACGTGTCGAGTCGGCCGATGGCAACCGAGGGCGGGCGAGAGGCGGTCGAGGCGGAGTATCAGATTAAAGCCGCCTTTATTTTCAATTTCATGAAATTTACCGAGTGGCCCAACGAGAAGGAGTTTAAAGTCGAGTCGAATGTCACCGTTGTGGAAATGCCGCCGATGAAGATCGGAATTGTGGGAAAAAATCCCTTCGGCAAGAGCTTTGTTCCGATTCTGGAAAAAACGATTCGCGAACGTCCCATTGAGGTGATCGAGTTTCCGAGTTTTTACGAGTTCAGCAAAAAATACAGTTCGCAGAAGGAGACGGGCCAGGCCTATTCGCTGGAACACCTGAAGGAGCTTGAGGCCTGCCATGTCCTCTACCTGTGTGAATCGGAGAAGCCGGTCCTGGAGGTGCTGATGGGACTGCTCCGGCCGACGGAGGGTATTCTGACGATCAGCGATCTCCCCCGTTTTATCGAAGAGGGAGGGATTATCGGCTTTAAGAAAGTGGACAACAAAATCCGTTTCGAGGTCAACCTGAAGGAATCGGAACGGCGACAGCTTCGCATCAGCTCGCAGTTGCTGAAACTGGCGGTCCGGGTGAAAAAGGAGTAACGGGCATAACAGGAGTCAATGGAACCGGTAGGGGGATTTTAGAGGGAATGCTATGCAAAAGCAGTTTACGATTCGTCAGAAACTGACAGTGATTATCATGAGCACGTCGCTGGTGTCTCTGATTCTGGCAGGAATCGCTTTTCTGCTCTGGGACCGGCTGACGCAGCGGCGTGCGATGGTGCGAGACCTGATGGTCCAGGCGGAGATGACCGCGGAGAACTGTATCGGCGGCGTGCAGTTCGGGGATGAGGGATATATCCGAGGCGCCTTGAAGATCTTTTCCGTCAAGCCCTCGATCCGGTACGCGGCGGTGCTGACGCCGGACGGCTCCCTGCTGGGGGACTACCGTTCGGTCGAGAGCCGCGGCAAGGTGGACGAGGAGGCGGTGGGTCTGCTGAAAAACATGATGGACGGGGAGTACCGGTTTGCCCGCGACTCGCTGCTGATCTCCAAGAATATCATGCTCGACGGGGAGGTGATCGGGCGAATTCTGTTCCAGTCCGACCTGGAGCCGATGCGGGCGGCGTTTCGCCGGAACACCACCATCATGGGCTGCGTGATGGTCATGGCGGGCATGGTGGCCTACCTGCTGTCGTCGGGCCTGCAGCGGGTGATCTCGGGGCCGATCCTTTCGCTGGCGGAGGTGGCCAAGCGGGTCTCGGGCCAGAAGGACTACTCCGTTCGGGCCTTGCAAAGCAGCCGCGACGAGGTGGGGCTGCTGATTGACGCATTCAACGGTATGCTCGACCAGATCCAGGAGGAGATCAATCAGCGTCAGGAGGCCCAGGTGGAGCTGATGAAACACCGGGACCACCTGGAGGAGATGGTCAGCGAGCGTACGATGGAGCTGAAGACCGCCAACCGTCAACTGGAACTGGCCATGGAGCGGACGACGCTGATGGCCAAGCAGGCCCAGGATGCCAACCGGGCCAAGAGCGAGTTTTTGGCGAACATGAGCCACGAGATCCGGACGCCGATGAATGCGATCATCGGTTTCAGCGAGGTACTTTCGGACGAGGAGTCGCTCCAGGAGGATCATCGCAAGTACATCCAGACGATCCTGGCCAACGGGCGCAACCTCCTGCAACTGATCAACGACATCCTGGACTTCTCGAAGATCGAGGCGGGCAAGCTTAGCATGGAGATCATCGACTGCCCGTTGGGCGAGTTTTTGGAGGATCTGGACTCGCTGCTGCGGCCGCTGGCGGCGGAGAAGGGGCTTCAGTTCGAGGTGCTCCAGTGCAGCGACCTGCCCGCCATGGTGCGGATTGACCCGGTGCGGGTGCGGCAGTGCCTGGTCAACCTGAGCGGCAACGCCATCAAGTTTACCTCCAGCGGGCACGTGTATATCAACGTCTCGACGGAGCGGGAAGCGGATTGCGATTACCTCCGGTTCGATGTGGAGGATACGGGCATCGGGATTTCGGCGGATAAACAGCAACTGATCTTTGAGGCCTTTACCCAGGCCGACGGCAGCACGACGCGCAAGTTCGGCGGCACGGGTCTGGGGCTGACGATTACGCGTCAACTGGTGGAACTGCTGGGCGGCCGGATTTCGGTCAACAGCCAGGAGGGGAAGGGGTCGGTGTTTACGATCCTGATTCCGGCCGGGGTTCGCCTCGACGAGCAGCGGACCGTCGCCCGCCCGGCCGAGTCGGAACGGACAGTCGTTCGATCCTCCGCAGAGCCGGCCCGCCTGCCGGAACGTTTCAGCGGCCGCATCCTCGTGGCGGAGGACGCCAAGGGCAACCAGGCGCTGATCCGCCTGCTGCTGGAACGGATGGGCCTGGAGGTGACGATCGTGGAGAACGGGCAGGAGGCGGTGGATCGCGTCGAGGCCGAGGCGTTCGACCTGATCCTGATGGATATGCAGATGCCGGTGATGAACGGCTACGACGCGATGCGAACGCTGCGCAACAAGCAGTGCCAACTGCCGATCGTGGCGCTGACCGCCAACGCCATGAAGGGCGACGACAAGAAGTGTTTTGCCGCCGGTGCGGATGACTACCTGAGCAAACCGATTGACAAGAAAAGTCTGATCGTGGTCCTGAACAAATATCTCTCGGCCGGGTCTGACCCGTCGGCAAGGGATCAAGAGCAGGCCCTGATCGAAACCATTTGCAATGCCCCCGCCGCGGAGCAGACCCCCGCGGCCCATCAAGGAGAAACCGATATGGAATCCATCCCGGTCAGTTGGGACGATCTGAACAGTATCTGTGATGACGAAGAGATCCTCCGTGTGGTGGCCCAGAGCATTATCGACGAGATGCCGGAGGTGCTGGAGGCGTTGTCGTCGGCTGTCGAACAGCAAAATGCGGAGAAGGTGCAGCTCTATGCCCATCGCGTCAAGGGGACGGCCCGAAACATCGCGGCCGGCGAACTGGCGAACTGCGCAATGGGGCTGGAGGAGAACGCCAAGCAGGGCGACCTGAGCGGGGCGGGCGAACAGGTCGAACAGATCCGGCGGCTCTTCGGTCAGCTCTGCGATTTCCTGTCGCGTCCGGACTGGATCGACCGGGCGCGGACGGTGGTCAGCCGATAGCGGTCAGAGCAGGGCCGTGCTGAAGTAGCGTTCGGCCCGGTCCGGCAGGACCGTCGCCACGTTGCCCATCCCCCTGGCCCAGAGCCGGCGGGCGGCCCAGACGTTGGCGCCGGAGGAGATGCCGACCAGCAGCCCGGCGTCGCGGCCGAGGCCGCGGGTCGTTTCGATGGCATCCGCATCCGTCACTTCAATCACCTCATCGACGATGGAGACATCGAGGATATCCGGGATGAAGCCGTCGCCGATTCCCTGGATCTGGTGGAGGCCCGGTTCGTGGCCGAGCAGGGCGGAGACGTCCTTGGGCTCGACGGCCGCGATGTGGATGTCCGGTTTGTGCTCCTTCAAAAAGCGGCCGATGCCCTGGAGGGTTCCGCCGCTGCCGACGCCGGCGACGAAACAGTCGATCTCGCCGCCCATCTGCCGCCAGAGCTCGACGGCGGTCTGCTCGTAGTGGATGCGGGGGTTGTCGGGGTTTTCGAACTGCTGGAGGACAACGACGCGGGGGTCCTCGGCCTTCATCTGCCGCACCCGTTCGACGGCCCCGGCAATGCTTTGACCGGCGGGCGTGAGGACCAGCTCGGCCCCGAGGGCCTGGATGAGCTTTTTGCGTTCGACGCTCATGTTTTCGGGCATGACGATGCGAACGCGGTAGCCCTTGAGACGGCCGACGAGGGCGAGGCCGATGCCGGTGTTGCCGGAGGTGGGCTCGACGAGGATGGAGTCGGGTCGAAGGCGGCCGTCCCGCTCAGCGCCTTCGATCATGGCGAGGGCGACGCGATCCTTGATGCTGCCGCCGGGGTTGAGGAATTCCGCCTTGGCGTAGATGGTCTCGTTCTTCAGACGAATCAGCGGGGTGTTGCCGATCAGGGTCAGGATGTTGTCGGTGAGCATGTAAGGGTCCCCGGCTTGGATTATGGATGATCGAAGACCATTTTTTTGACTTCAACGCCTTCGATTTTGCCGAGTTTGTCGGATAGTTCGTTGACCTTTGCATCGTCGTCTGTCATCTCCAGGATGATCAGGCCGTTGGGCGAGCAGAAGGTTTCGCCGGTGTCGTGGAGGCCGATGCGGGTGCGGATGCTGCAGCCGTACTCGGTGAACAGGTGCTGGACGGGATCGACGCGTTTGGCTCGATCGGTAATGTGGACGCCAAGGATAATGTGTTTATTTAAGGGCATTTTTTGGTCTCCTGTATCTTGCTGTTTTTTCAGTATTATCCAACGCTTGTTCTATTATGCAAACATTTGTGTTCCGTGTGCAAAGAAAAAGTTTCAATGCAGGTGTTTGTGCGTTTTTTGGGTTGAAAACACGGTTTTTGGGGAGATCTGCGTCCAAACGACGCCAAACGTATTCCCATTGAGGCCAAAAGTGACCGTTTCAACCTGAAAAATCATTAATTTGGCGCGGGGTGAATTGTTGTAGGTATTTGTGGGGGTAAGGAATAATAGAAAAAATCCGGAAGTATGTACTTTACGCACATGAAATATAAGATCGATTGTATCCTTTAATGTAGCATAGCAAATGAACATCATTTCCTGAAATGCGTAATGTACTATGCAAAATCAGCATTTTGAGGGGCAAAAATCAGGAAAATGAGCAGAAGATTTAACTTGATTTGGTCGAATAAATACTGTAAGATTTACAAAGAGTCAGTGAGGCGATATATGGCAATAGGGATTCCAAAATCTTACTTATTTAGAGCGTGTCTCTATCCCTCTGAAGATCGAGAGGGGTATTTTGTTGCGCACTGTCTGGAACTTGATTTAATCGGAGAAGGAAGATGTCCTGAGGAAGCTATAAGTGAACTTACTCAGGCAATTGATATACAAATTGAAACCTCTACAAATCCTTGCCAGTTGTTCTTTTCTGCCCCCGAAGAAATTTGGGAACAATATAGAAAGAATGCGGGACGCGTGATTCTCCAGCGTATAGTCGTAGATGCCATGAGTAAAGTTCATCGTAGAGATTTCTCGCCGCAGTTCGAGAGAATTGTCGCAACAAATAATGTCCCTGAAAGATTTTGTGCTCCAGTAAATTAGGGACTTGCATGATCCCTAAGACTTACCCAATCCGCAAACTATGTGAATTACTGGAACCACATGGAATTATTCTAAATCGATCTTTAGGCAAAGGAGGTCACGGGGCATTTACCGGAAAAGATCGAGATGGGAACATTCAAAAATTTCCCCTTCCTTCAAGTATGCATAAAAAAGAAATCACTGGAACGTACATAAGGACACTATTGCGACGTTTTGGTTTGGATGAAAAGATATTTGAATAATTTGTAATAGACTCCCCCACTTGCTAAAACAAAGAAATATTGTAATATTTTAGCCCTATGTCGGGTAAGCGCACGGCCAAGTGCACCTTGCGGGGTTCTTTGATATGTTGATAATGCAGCTCGTGGTTGATTTTGGAGGTCATCATGAGCAGCGAGCAAAAATCGGAAGCGGAGCAGCGGCAGTTCTGGCA
>JBNRMP010000081.1:0-24252 GCA_050309685.1 Anaerohalosphaeraceae bacterium | reverse complement strand
ATAAAAACCTCAGAAAACCGCATTTTCAGCCCAATTTCGCCCTTTTACCTTTAATTTTTGCTTTTTTTGTCCCCGACAGGGCCAAATGGCATGTATCCCAACTAAATCAACCCGGCGAAGCCGCCCTCAATTTTGCTATTTCATCTTTGATTTTTACTTTCCCCTCTTCCTCAATTCAAAATTCCCGCCTCCCGCTCACCTGTTTTGCCGCCAAGCGGCTCTTTGACTTTTCTCCCCTTTTCTGCTACCCTGTCCGCCTGTCAGCAAGGGGCGGTCCCTTGTCAATACGAACGATGGAACGGTTCGGCCAAGATGAAATACCTGATTCCCTGGGTGATCCCTCTAATCCTGCTCGTCGGCGGCACGGCGGCCCTGGTTGCCTGGATTCACAATTACCAGACCTTCCAAGTCCCCATGCGTATCTCCGGCGGCGACAAGCGCCCGCAGACCGCCTCGCCGCAGGCCGCCGTCCCCATCGAGGGCATCCTTCAGACCTCCGACGGCAGGTCTTCGCCGATCCTCTCCGCCTGGCCCGGCTTCCGCGGCCCCGACCTCGACGCCGTCAGCAAAGAGGCGGCCCCGCTGCTCGACCGCTTCCCGCCGGACGGCCCGAAGGAACTCTGGCGTCTGAACCTGGGCGAAGGGTATGCCGGTGCCGCCGTCAAAAACGGCAATGTCTATCTCCTCGACTACGACATGCAGGCCCAGCGGGACGTCATCCGCTGCCTGTCCCTCGACGACGGCCGCGAGATCTGGAACTACAGCTACCCCGTTGCCGTCAAGCGCAACCACGGTTTCAGCCGCACCGTCCCGGCTGTCACGGACAAATACATCGTTACCATCGGCCCCAGGTGCCACGTCGTTTGCCTCGACGCCCGCACCGGCGAAAAGAAATGGATGATCGATCTCGTCAATGAGTACGGCACGAAGGAGCCCCTCTGGTACGCCGGCCAGTGCCCCCGCATCGAGGACGGCAGGGCGATCCTTGCCCCCGCCGGCTCGGCCCTGATGATCGCCGTGGACTGCGAAACCGGCCAAGTCCTCTGGCAGACCCCCAATCCCGAAAAGTGGCAGATGACCCACTCTTCGATCCTGCCCATAACCTTCGCCGGCAAAAGAACTTATGTCTATTGTCACAGCGGCGGCGTCGCGGGTGTATCCGCCGAGGACGGCGGCCTGTTGTGGAATACCGATGTCTGGAAACTCCGCATCAACATCCCCACGCCCGTGGACTGCGGCGACGGCCGCATCTTCCTAAGTGCCGGCTACAACAAGGGCAGCATGATGCTCCGACTGACCGAAGACAACGGCAAGGTCATTCCTAGGGTCGAGTACGAGCTCAAGCCCGAGGTCTTCGGCGCAGACCAGCAAACCCCTATCTTCTATAATGGGTATATCTACGGCGTCCGCCCCAACGGGCAGCTCGTCTGCATGGATCTGAACGGCCGAATCCTCTGGACCAGCAGCCCCGAGTCCAGGTTCGCCCTCGGGGCCTATGTCCTGGCGGACGGCAAGCTCTATCTCCTCAATGACCACGGCACATTATCCATAATTCCCGCCGTTCCGGACGGCTGCAAGCTGCTCGACCGCCGACAGGTCCTCGACGGTCACGAAAGCTGGGGACCGCCCGCCATCGCGGCAGGGCGGCTGATTATACGCGATCTTACCACCATGATTTGTCTGGATCTGAACCGCTGACCTCGGGCCTTGTTTTGCCGCTGCCGTTCCACTATACTTAACGGCCAGGGATGCATGATCGAAAAGGAATCGCAATGCGACGAAATATCACGGGAAAAATCAACGGCGGCCTGCTTGCCTCCGTTCTCGCCGTTACCGCTTTTTTGGCGGGGTTCGGTATTTTCGTCCTGCTCGACAAGAGCGTCTTTCACGGCGAGGTTCCCGCCGACTACGTTTACGACATCGGCTCTCTCGCCGAGATTCAACCGGATCAGATCCTTTACATCCGCGCGGCCGAGCCGATTGAACTCGATCTCCAATCCGCCGTCGCAATGGATGTGGACGATCACCAGCGAATCTGCATTGCGGGCGACCGGAAGATTCTCATCATCGACCCGTCGGCATCCAAGCCGCAGGAGGCGGCGCTGTCTGCCGAGCCGACCTGCCTCAGGGCCGATCAGGATCGAATCTACGTCGGCCTTCGCGATCATATTGAAGTGCTCGATAGGGACGGCCGAATCGTGCAGACATGGGCGCCGCCTGCGGCGGATGCCTGGCTTACCGGCATCGCCGTCAGCGGCAACGACGTCTTCGCCGCCGACGCCGCCAATAAGGTCGTCTGGCATTTCGACAAAGACGGCACGCTCCTCAAGGCCGTCGGTCGAAAGGACCCCGACCGCAACCGGCCCGGCTTCGTCGTTCCCAGTCCCAACTTTGATCTCGACGTTGCGCCCGACGGGCTGCTCCGCGTCGTCAATCCCGGCCGACATCGCATCGAGGCCTGGACCTTCGACGGCGACCTCGAATGGTCCTGGGGCAAGCCCGGCACAGCCCTGGAGGACTTCAGCGGCTGCTGCAACCCCGTCGCCCTGACCGTCCTGCCCGACGGCGGTTTCATCACCGGCGAGAAAGGGCTTATTCGCGTCAAGGAATATGACGGCGACGGCAGCTACGTCGGCGTGGTTGCCGGGCCGGATCAGCTCGACTGGCCCGACCGCCCGGAGGTCTGCCGGTCCCCGCAGGAATGCAGCGCCCGCGTCATCGATACGGCCGTGGATAAGGACGGCCGGGTCTATGTGCTCGACGGTATCCGCGGGCTCGTTCACATTTTTGAAAAGAAACAGCCATGAGCAGTCTGAATACAAACGAAAACAGCCGGCGGAGCTTTCTCTCGTCCGCCGCGCGAATCCTGGGCCTGGCCGGCATCGGGTTCTTCGCCGCCGGTTCGCTTTGGAAACGTCGGCGGCTTGTCCGCGAGGGCAAATGCGAAGACCCGCAGGGACGCACCGGCTGCGCCGCCTGCCGGCTCTACGCCGACTGCGGCCTGCCGCGAGCGCTCTCGGTCAAACGGTTCAAACGAGGATAAGATGAGCAAACCCAACGACCCCTTTTCACGCAGGCATTTTCTCCGCGACGGCGTTCGCACGGCGGGACTCTCAGTCCTCGGCGCGGCGGCCGCTGTCTGGGCGGCCAAATCGCACAACCGGCGAACCGTCTGGCAGATCGATCCCTCCAAATGCATCGCCTGCAACAAATGCTCCACCCATTGCGTCCTGAGCGAGTCCGCCGTCAAGTGCGTACACGCCTATGCGATGTGCGGCTACTGCGACCTGTGCACCGGCTATCTCAGCCCCGATCCCAAACGGCTCGACACGGGCGCCGAGAACGAGTTGTGCCCGACCGGCGCGATCATCCGCACCTACGTGGAGGACCCGTACTTCGAATACACCATCGATGAGCCCAAGTGCATCGGCTGCGGCAAGTGCGTCCTCGGCTGCAATGCCTTCGGCAACGGCTCGCTCTTCCTGCAGGTCCGCCACGACCGCTGCGTCAACTGCAACGAATGCGCCATCGCCGTCGCCTGTCCCGTCGGGGCCTTTGTCCGCGTTCCCGCCGACCGGCCGTATCTCTTGAAGGATTCGCAATGACCCGGACAATCGTGAAATGTCTGATTTTGGCGGCGCTGCTGCTGTGCGCCGCGTCGGCCCGGGGCGCCCAGCGGTTTCCGCCGCCCCAGTTCGAGTCGGGGTACACTCTGCCGACGCCGTCGCATCCCGCCGCCCGCGAGGGCCTGTGGGACATCATCGACGCGGCGGTGCTCGTCGCTGCGCTGGCGGGGGCCTCGTGGCTGGCCATGAAGAAACGCAACCGCCGCTGGATCGTCGCCCTGATGATCTTCAGCATTCTCTACTTCGGCTTTTGGCGGCGGGGCTGCGTTTGTCCTATCGGGGCCGTCGGCAATGTCACGATGTCCCTGTTCGATCCCGGCTATGCGCTGCCGTGGGTTGTTACGGCGTTCTTCCTGCTGCCGCCGGCGTTTACGCTCTTTTTCGGCCGCAGCTTCTGCGGCGGCGTTTGTCCCTTCGGCGCCCTGCAGGACGTCGTGCTTCTCAAACCGGTGCGCATCGCTCCCTGGGCCGAATCGGGCCTGCGGATGATCGCCTGGACCTACCTGTCGCTGGCCGTCCTGTTCGCCGCCACCGGCGGGGGGCTGCTCATCTGCCGGTACGATCCGTTCGTCTCGTTCTTTCGGCTCGGGACCAACAGCACCCTCTGGGTGCTCGGTATCGTTATGCTGCTGACGGCGGTGTTCATCGGTCGGCCGTACTGCCGCTTCCTGTGCCCCTACGGGCTGTTGCTGCGCCAGTGCGGGCGCGTCTCCAGGTATCATGTAACGGTTACGCCCGATGAGTGCATTCACTGCCGTCTCTGCGAAGACGGCTGTCCCTTCGGCGTGATCCACTCTCCGACGGCCCCGTGGCCCGAGAGCGACCTGCCCAAAGACCGCCGCCGTCTGGTCCTGCTCATCCTGTTGCTGCCGGTCCTGGTCGTCCTCGGCGGCCGGCTCGGACGCAGCGCCGTCCCGCACCTGACGGAACGCCACGACAGGGTTCGCATGGCCCGTGAACGAATGATCGAGGAAAAACTCTCGGAGCGTCAGATCGCCGAACTGATGGGGCAGATCGAAGACGTCCGCACCCGGCTCGCCTTCGGCGGCATGATGGTCGGCGGCTTCCTCGCCTTCATCGCAGGCGGCAAGCTCATCGAGAACAGCATCCGCAGGGTGCGCCGGGACTACGAGCCCGACCGCGCCGGCTGCTTCGCCTGCGGCCGCTGCTTTGAACACTGCCCCAAACACAGGGAAAAAATCGCCGCCAAAGGCAAACGATTGGATTCCGTCCGGTCACTGGAGGAGGTCAAAGTATCCCCATGAGCCCGTCCCCACAGGAAAAGTATCTGCTTCGACAAAATCCCTGGTACCAGGCGGCCGTCGGCTCGGCGATCGTCGCCTGCGTCTTCACCGGTGTTGTGATCCTGCTGCTGGGCAACGCGCTCTATCACCTGAAGGTGACCGATCCCCGGCGGGCCGATGCGCTGATGGAGATGAAGCAGCAGTATGAGAGTCAGCCCGCCGATGAGGCCTTGATGGGGGAGATTCGCCGGATGGATCAGGAAATTCGCCGCGACCGGTTCGCGCGTTTGCAGCTCATCCGCTTCGGCGTCGTCCTGCTGCTGGTTTTCATGGCGATTTTGATCGGCTCGCTGCTCTGGATCAAATCCTATTATTCCGGCGGCTCTCTGCCGGACAGGCCCGCGATGACGGCCGAGCAGCAGGTCCGCCGGACCGCCTATGCGCGCGGAACGGTAACACTCTCGCTGATCCTTCTGGCCGGCTTGGGATTATACGCTGTACTTCGGCCCCAGCCGCAAGAGAAGCCGCACGCGGCACAAGAGCCGCAGGGCCAAGTCCTGACGGAAACGAGCAGGCCCATTCAATTCGCGAGCATGGAGGAGACGCAGAAACAGTGGCCCGTCTTTCGCGGTCCCGGCGGGCTGGGCATCAGCCCGTTCGACGACGTTCCCGTCGCCTGGGACGGCCCCTCCGGCCAAAACATCCTGTGGAAGACGCCCGTGCCGCTGCCGGGCCACAATTCGCCCGTCGTCTGGAACAACCGCATCTTTCTGACCGGCGCCGACGAGGAGAAGCGGCAGGTCTTCTGTTTCGACGCCGACAGCGGCCGGCTTCTGTGGACCGGCGACGTTCCCGCCAGCAGCGATCCGGCTCTGAAGGATCTGTATATCATGGAGGACACCGGCTACGCCGCCTCGACCGCGGCCGTCAACGGCTTCTTCGTCGCGGCGATCTTCGTGGACGGTCAGGTCGGCTGTTTCGATCTCGAAGGCAATCTCCGGTGGGTCAAGTCGCTGGGTATCCCCGAAAGCGCCTACGGCTATGCCTCCTCGCTGACCTTCTTCGAGGACCGGCTGATCGTCCAGTTCGATCAGACCTTCGAGACCCAAAAGAGCCGCCTTATCGCCCTGGACTTTGCCTCCGGCGACATCCTCTGGCGCACCCCCCGTCCCGTACCCAACTCCTGGACCTCCCCGACCGTCACCCAAATAGGGGACAGCCACCAGATTCTCACCAGCGGCTCGCCCTGGGTCATCGGCTACGATCCGAAAACCGGCGAGGAACTCTGGAAGGTCGAGTGCATCGGCGGCGATGTGGCCCCGACGCAGGTGGCCCTCGACGGCAGGGTCTTCGCGGTCGAACCGTACTCGGTCCTGGCCGCCGTCGATCCGGTCGCCGACGAAAGCGCCCGCCTGCTCTGGAAGGCGGAGGGCGACATGCCGGACATCTGCAGCCCGCTGGCCTTCGGCGGCCTCATCTGGACGCTGACCACGCAGGGCGACCTGTTCTGCTTTGACATCGCCGACGGCGGCCAGGTCTATGCGCAGAAGCTGGAGGGCTCCTATCTGGCCTCGCCCTCGCTGGCGGCCGGTCGGCTCTACCTGCTCAACCAGGCCGGTCGGATGACGATTGCCGAGGCCGGGCGAACCTTTACGCAACTGGCCCAAAATGAGCTGGGCGAAAAAACCTTCGCCTCGCCCGCCTTTGCCCCCGGCCGCATCTACCTTCGCGGCAGCGAACACCTCTACTGCATAGGAGCTGCCCCTGAACAGTGAAGCCGTCAATCTCGATCTTGTCGAACGCTGTCTGCAAGCCGCCGGCGCCGGCCCGGACCGAACGCTGGCGCAGCTTCAGGCCCTTCAGCGCGAGTACGGCTATCTGCCGCCCGAGGCCCTGGCCCGCCTGAGCGAGCTGACCGGCCGGCCGCTTGACGAACTGTGGGGCGTCGCCACGTTCTACGACCAGTTTCGCTTTGTCCCCGTCGGTCTTCATCGCATCCGCGTCTGCGTCGGCACGGCCTGTCACGTCAAGGGCGCCGGCCTTGTCTATGAGGCGATGTGCCGCCATCTGAAGATCGAGCCGGGCAAGGACACCGATCCGCAGCGGCTCTTCACGGTCGAGAAGGTCGCCTGCCTGGGCTGCTGCACGCTCGCTCCCGCCGTGCAGATCGACGACGTCACCTACGGCCACGTTACCGGCGAGACGGCGGGCAAAGTCATCGCCGATTTTCTCGAACGCCGCAAACGCCTCGACCGTCGCTCGCGCAGAAAGAAGCCCAAGGCCGCGCCGACGCCCGACGGCGAGATCCGCATCGGCCTGGGCTCCTGCTGCGTGGCCCGCGGCAGCGGCAAACTGCTGGCGGCGATCAATCGGGTCCTGGAGGAGACCGCCATCCGCGCCCGCGTCAAGCACGTCGGCTGCGTCGGCATGTGCTACCAGACGCCGCTGCTGGAGATCGTCGAGCCCGGCGGCCAATCGCACCTCTACGTGCAGGTCGAGCCGGACGACGCCCGCCCGATCCTCCTCAGGCATTTCCGCCCGCCGGGACTGCTGCGGCGCATATCCGGCGCCCTCAGCGCCGTCGTTGACGGGCTTCTGACCGATACGCTGACCGATCCGCCGATCCGCTTCCCCGCGCAGGTGCGCGATCCGCAGATCGCCGATTTTCTCGACCGCCAAAAACGCCTGGCCACCGAATGCTGCGGCTCCATCAGTCCCGTGGACATCGATGAGTACCGCCGGGAGGGGGGCTTTGCCGCGCTGGAACGATGCGCAACGGAGCTGTCGGCCGAGGCGATCCTCGGCGAGATCGAGACCTCCGGCCTTCGCGGCCGCGGCGGCGCGGGCTTCCCGACGGCGCTCAAATGGAAGGCCGTCCGCGGCGACCCCTGGCCCCAAAAGTACATCGTCTGCAACGGCGACGAGGGCGACCCCGGCGCGTTCATGGACCGCATGTTGATGGAGTCGTATCCCTTCCGCATCCTCGAAGGCATGGCAATAGCCGCCCGCACGGTCGGCGCTTCGAGCGGCTGGCTCTACATCCGCGACGAGTACCCGCTGGCCGTGCAGCGCATCCGCGAGGCCATCGGGCAGTGCGAGGCCGCCGGCTTTCTGGGCGACAAAATCTGCGGCACGGATTTCTCTCTGAAGCTCAGCATCTGCACCGGGGCCGGCGCGTTTGTCTGCGGCGAGGAGACGGCGCTGCTGGCGAGCATCGAGGGCCGTCGCCCCATGCCCGTCCTCCGCCCGCCGTACCCCGCGCACAAGGGACTCTGGGGCCGGCCCACGCTGATCAACAACGTCGAGACCTATTCGCTGGTCCCGTGGATTCTCCGCTGCGGCGGTCGGGCCTTCGCCGAGCTGGGGACTGCGCAAAGCAAGGGCACCAAGGTCTTCGCCCTCGCCGGCAAGATTGCCCGCGGCGGCCTGATCGAAGTTCCCATGGGCGTCACCGTCCGCCAGGTCGTCGAGGAGATCGGCGGCGGCATCGCGGGCGGCCGCGCCCTCAAGGCCGTTCAGATCGGCGGTCCCTCCGGCGGCTGCGTTCCCGCCTCCATGGCCGATATTCCCATCGACTTCGAATCGCTGCACAGCGCCGGTTCGATCATGGGCTCCGGCGGCATGGTCGTCCTTGACGACGGCGACTGCATGGTCGATATCGCCCGCTACTTCCTCCAGTTCACGCAGAGTCAGTCCTGCGGCCGCTGCACGTTCTGCCGCATCGGGACCTGCCGAATGCTCGAGATCCTCGACGCCCTCTGTGGGGGCCGCGCCCGCAAGGGGGACCTCGAAAAACTGGAGAAACTCGGCCGGCAGGTTCAGGCGGCAAGCGTCTGCGGCCTGGGCAAAACCGCCCCCAACCCCGTCCTCTCCACGCTGGCCCACTTCCGCGATGAGTACGAGGCCCACCTGGCGGGCCGCTGTCCGGCGGGCCGGTGTCGGGCCCTGATCCGCTTCGAGATCAGCGAGAAATGTATCGGCTGCACGATCTGCGCCCAGCGCTGCCCCGCCGGCGCCATCGAGCCCAAACCCTACGAAAAGCATGTCATCGATCCGGAAAAGTGCATTCGCTGCGGCGTCTGCAAACAGGTCTGCCCCGCCGGCGCCGTCGAGGTGAAATAACCCCGCCCCCATGGGATGCCCCCGGTTTTCCGCTGCGCGCACTTTGCGGAAAAAACTGATAGGGAATGAATCGGGTCGGTCGTAAAAGATTAGAAAAAGGCACGATAGAAGTATAAGGAGTCTGACCATGAGAGGACAGGTAGAATGCGAATGTCCGAATTGTGAATGCGTAATGGACATGATGGATGTTGTGGAGCGTGACGGCAGATATTACTGCGGCGAGGCCTGCGCCAACGGTCACCGGGATGAGCCGACCTGCGGGCATAACGGCTGTCAGTGCGGCAGCGAGGAAGAGGAGTGGGAGGATAGGGATACGGATATTGAACTATAGGGAGGTTTAACCGGCGGGATCGGAGCGGAAACGGGCGATCCGCCGGAAGCCCCTCAGTTCAGACGACCTCACTCAGCCGGACCCAGCAGGATGCGGGTGGGGCGGTTGCGGGCGCAGGTCAATTTTCCGTCTCCGTATTCCAGTTCGACAACCTGGATCGACGAGCGCCGCTGTTCGCTCGTGTCTTTGTCGGCCTCGGGGCCGCGGCGGCCGGGATGGGTAAAGTAAAAGAGCCAGGCGCGATCGCCGCTGACGACGACATCGGCATGGCCGCCCTTGACCTGATCGTCCGGGCCGCTGCCGGGTTTTTCAAGCAGGTTCTCCGTCTGAGGAGTCCAGTGGAGCGCGTCCGGGGAGTTGAAGACCCGAAGTCCCTGCCAGACGTCCATCACCAGCCAGTAGCGGTCCTTCCAGCGAAAGACCTTCGGACCTTCGCCTCGCTCGGAAAGGGCCTTGCCCTTGTCCTGCCAGTGGTAGAGGTCGGGGCTGTCGGCGTAATAGATGGACTTGCGGTCCGATTCATTGTTGTACCAGAGCCGCCAGGTCCCGTCGGCGAGCCGGCAGACGGTGGCGTCGATGACGCGGTCGGAGGCCAGGTCGAGCGTGGATTGATAGTGCCAGCGGCAGAGGTCGGGGCTGGTCAGGTGGATGATGTCGCGCGTGCCCGACCAGTCGGTGTGCATCCCGGGAACGAAGGAGAGATACATGTGATACGTGCCGTCGTGGTGGATGACATCGGGGGCCCAGTAGCTGAACTCGCCCTCGCCGTAGCCGATGTCGGCGGTAGCGCGGTAAGTCCAGGTGACGCCGCCGTCGCTGGATTCGGCGATGCCGATGGGGGCGCCGTGGACCCAGGAGACGCCTCGAAGACCGGGGACATTGGCGCGGCGGTTGGTGTAGAACATGAACCACTTGTGCTCCTGCCGGTTCCAGCAGAGGACGGGGTCGGCCGCGCCGTCATAGATCGGGTCGCGGTAGAGCGGCTTGGGGGCGATCTTGCCGAGGGATTGACCGGCGGAAGGATTCTCTTTCGGAGCCGCACCCTCTGATTCACTCTGCGGGGCGGCGGGGCTTTCGAAGATTTCCTCCGTGGCGGTGCCCGCGCCGCGGTAGGGGGTTACGGGACCCTCGTCGGTTATGATCGGAGGTCCGTCATAGAGCACGGCGATCTCGGCCAGGGACGCGGCCGTATCGCCGCCGAAGCCGGAGAGGGCGCGGATTCTCAGGTGCTGCGCCGTAACCGTCCGCCCGAAGTTGATGGTCTGCGGGTCGAAGGCGGACTCCATCCGGCCCGCCTTGATCTCGGTCCATTCGCCGCCGTCCTCGCGGATATCGATGGCGTACTCGCAGATGTCCCCCTCGTGCTCGCGGTGGTTCTGGCGATTCATCCAGACCAGTCCTCTCATGGGAACCGGCGATTCAAAGCGGATCGTCAGCTCGTGCGGATAGGGCCGGCCGTAGCCGCGCCGCTGGGTGAGCCAGAAGGTGTTGGGGTTGCCGTCGATGGCGTTTTGGGGCGTATCGCTGCCGTTGTCTTCGTCGGCCAGGGCGACGGCGCCGAGCTTCTTCATGATCCGGTTGTCAAACTGCAGGGCAAGCAGCGCTTGCGGGGCGACCTCGACGGTCGGATTGAACCGCTCGCCTGCCATGTAGTCGAGAAGACTGCGGCGAAGCTGACGGGCGGCGGGACGCCGGTCAAGATGGGTTTCGAGGTCGGCGGCGCAGACGAGCAGTTTACCCGTCCCGACTTTGCACTCGAAAACAGCGCCGAGCTTGTAGCTCCGGTTCCAGTCGTCGATCATCTGCACGATGGGCCTCAGCCCGCGCGGCAGACCGTCCATATTGATCGCCCGAACGGGGGGAGAAAAGACCTCGCCCCATTGCCGGCCATAGTGCGAATCCGTGACGAAGCCCGCAAGGGCCGGGTGGCCGGGGTCGCAGGTAAGCCCGAGGAACCGCTCCCACTGCGGACCCATAAGCCGGTTCCAGAAGATCGGCAGATCGCCGATCGGCGGGCAGTCCCAGCGGAGCTGATTGTACGGCGGCATGAAGAGGACCCGGCGGCCTTCTTCCAGCAAGCGGACGGCTTCTTCAAATGACCGCGTAATGACAATCGACGGCGCAGGTTTCGTATCGAGCTTGGCGGGATAGAGCCAAAACTCCCAGTTGTTCTCAACGGCCGTGCCCTCAAGGCCGATAACGAGCCGGTACTTGGCGGGGGCGGGCAGCCGACTCAGATCGGCCTCCACCGTGCCCAGCTTCGTCCCGTTCTCGACGGGAATCGTCAAACGCGCAAAAGCGCCCTTCGCAACGCTCTTGCCGTCGGCGTCCGTAATCCTCCAGACGGGCCGGGCGTCGGCAATCGGCTCAGCGCCGAAATGGGCGATCTCGGCTTCGACAACAAACGGCTCATCCGTCGTCAGAATCGTCCGCCTCATGCGGGCCAGCGGGACGGTAACATTGCAGAAGCGGCGGAACCGTTCGGGCGTAACATAACCCTTCGACTGCCAGAAGACGTTGAGCGGACCGACAAGAGCCGTGCCCTGGCCGGGATAGTCATGCAGGTCCAGCAGTTGAAAGCCGCCCATGCCGGGTGTCCGCAGGATGGCCTCGATATCCTGTTTATAGCATTCGACCTGCAAAGCCCCGCTGTCCATGAGAAAGTCGCAAGCCCGGTCGAGCAGGCCCTGCTCCTCAAGCCGGTCGCGGAAGATCTCGAAGTTTTTCGGTTTGAGCGTGCCGGTGTACTTCTCCATCTCGCCGAAGTCCGGAAAGGCGCACCACTGGCCCAGCTCATGCGAGATGCAGGGGTAGTTGTTGCCTTCCAGCGAACGGGCAAAATCTCGGCCGTCCCAGCCCCTGACGCCGCGAAGCATATAGCGGCCGATGTGACCGGCCACCAGGTAGTCGATGTCCTCGACGGGGCCGGGCCGCTCGGACAGATCGCGCCCGGACGTGGCGCAGTAGAGCCGGCGATTGTCCCGCCGCTTCCAGTCGGCGCACCACCGCTTGAGGGGTTCCTGCCAGGGCCCCGCCGCCTCGTTGCCCGAGCTGAGCAGCACAAACGACGGGTGGTTGCCGTAGGCCCGGATCAGGGCGGCCGTCTCGCGCTCAAGCCACTCGACCAGCCGATTGTTGCGCGAGGAATACTGGCCCCAGTTGGAGCATTCCGGCTGGAGGTACATGCCCATCTCGTCGGCGGCAGCGAAGGCCGCCTCGGGCGGACACCACGAATGAAACCGCATGTGGTTGAGGCCGTACTCCCTGCATACCCGGAAGATCTTGCGCCAGGACTCGACGTCTGTCGGCGGGTAGCCGGTCAGGGGAAACTGGCAGCCCTCGTGCGTGCCGCGAAGAAAGAGCCGTCGGCCGTTAAAGTAGAAGCGGGCGTCCTGCGTTCTGATCTCACGCAGGCCGACGGTCATCTCCCGCCGGTCGTCGGCATTGTCCCCTTTGAGTTCCACGGTGAGCTTATGCAGGACCGGATTAAACTCGTCCCAGAGGGCGGCCTCTTTGCCCAGCAGGACCTCGACCTGCGCCAGGCCCCCCTCGGCCGTCCATCGGACGGGCACGCTGACATCGCGGCACGTAAGCGTCCCCTCCCCGTCGCGGCCGGTGCGGTTGCCGATGGCGGCCTCGAAGCGGACGGCCCGGCGGGCGATATCGGTAAAGACGCGGACCTCGTCAAGCCAGACGGGCGTCGTCGAGATGAGCTTAAGCTCGCCGATCAGCCCGTTCCAGTTGGTCTGCGTGGAGTCGGTAATGCTGTGGGCGTCCTCGCGGATGTCCTGGAGCATGCGGTTATCGACCCGGACGGTGAGCATATAGCGGCCGGGTTTGAGAATGCCCAGGTCGTACTCGTGCGGGGCACTGAGGCAGTCATTGGTGCCGACCGGCCTCTCGTCAAGCCAGACGGTCGTGCTCCAGTGGGCGCGTTCAAAGTGCACAACGACGCGGCGGTCCCGCCAGCTTTCGGGGATCTCGATTGCTCGCCGGTACCACGCCGCACCGACATAGTGGCGTTCGGGCTGCAGCCAGAAGGGGACCTGGATGCGGCCGGGCTGGGCATACTTCTTAAATTCCCGCCGCAGGTACCAGTATTTATCGTAAAGCCGCCCGACCCAGGGGGTGGTCGCCGTAATCTCGTTGCCGTATCCCTGTTCCTGGAGGGTGCCGGGCAGTTGGATCGTGTCCGGCAGGGACCGCGCAAACCACGCCTCTGCCATTCCGATGTCCTCGGGGTCGAGGGAAAATTGCCATGTGCCCGCCAGGTCGATCTCCGCGGCCAAAAGGGGGGTTGCCATGACAAGTGCAAGCAGCAGCGACACCCGTTTCAAAGCGGCAGTCCGCATCATCAGTCCCTTTCTCTTGCAGTTTTGAAACATTCGGGCTATACCCTCCCCGATTTATGGAGATACAGCCCCCGTCCTGAAGAGTATAGGTAAGAAAAACCTGAATTTAGATAAAAAAACCGGAAAATTCATAACATTTTAGCCCCGTACCCGCGACGCATTGTTATTTCGGGCCTGATCCGGATATAAGATCACGACATCTGGAATCGTAAAGTATTTTGTGAATTCTTCAAGGGCGGCAGGATAAATATTTTCAAAAAAAATGTTTAGTTCGACGCAAAGTCCCCGATAATAGTAAAAAAGGTATCGATATAGGACTTTAAATGAAAATTGACTCGCTCAACTCCATGTGGTACGGCGGGCCGGAATTTCAGCAGCTTCAAAAGCCCCAGGAGGCAACCGCCGAGGGCATAGCCCCCAAACCGGCTTCGCCGGATGAGGCCGCCGCCCAAAACGCGTTTTCGCGGCTTCTCGATGCCTCGCTCCGCTTCACGCCCGACGAGGGCGCCATCGTTGAGGAGGCCCGCAAGGCACTGGAGGCGGGAGAACTGGACCGTCCGGAGGCCGTTCGGCAGGCGGCGGAAAAGATCATTCAACGGGGGATTTAGGCCTTAGCCGTTTTTCCCCATTGCCGCATTGTTCCTAATCATTCCTTATAGCAAGTCGCCTTTGATATTGCGTTTGAGCCCCTGTTATTTTTGCGCATCAAGCCCCCATTCCCCCGGAAAAGTCCGATAACAATGCCGCAGTCGGCTTTTACGCGGCCCAGCGGCATTCTTTTCGGAACATTTTTGATTATAGGGCTTAAGTTTTGAAATCGCGTCCCGATAATGTCGGATAGAAAAGCATGAAAAAAGCTTTTTTATCGGAGAGTTATCAGGTACGCAGTAAATGATGGTAAGGAGAATTTCCCATGTTGGCAATTAAAAACAACGTAATGGCGGAAAACGCGGCACGCCACCTGGGCCGAAGCTACGACGCCCTGGCCCGGTCCGTGGAACGGCTCTCATCGGGCCTTCGGATCAACAGTGCAAAGGATGACGCCGCCGGTCTGGCGGTTCGTGAATTGATGCGGGCCGATATCGCCGTGATTAAACAGGGCTCCCGCAATGCGATGGATGCGATCAGTATGCTCCAGACGATGGAGGGGGCAATGGCCGCGATTAACTCGGCCCTGATCCGCATGAAGGAGCTGGCCGAGCAGGCCGCGACAGGGTCCTATTCGGAACAGCAGCGGAACATCATGAACAACGAGTTCGAGCAGATGATCGCCGAGATCGACCGGATCGCCAATACGACCGAGTTCAACAGCATCAACATGCTCAACAGCGCCACGGGCACCAACGCGATCCACTTCGGCGTTAATTCGAGCATTGATGTCCGTTCGGTCGATGTGACGACGGCTTCGCTGGGCGTGGACAGCGGCACGGCCTTTATCTCCGGCAAGGACGGCACGAATGCTCAGCAGGCCCTCGGACTGGTCAACACCGCCATCGAGCGCAAGGACAGCGCCCGCGCGATGCTCGGTTATATGATGAACCGTCTCGAAAGTACCAATGAAGTGCTCAACATCCAGGCCGAGAACCTGATGGCGGCCGAGTCGCGCATCTCCGATGTGGATGTGGCGACCGAGATGGCGGCCCTGACCCGCAACCAGGTGCTGGCGCAGGCCGGCGTCTCCATGCTGGCCCAGGCCAACTCGATGCCGCAGATGGCCCTGAGTCTCCTTCGCGGCTAAACGGCAGACAAGCTTCTTACCATGATAGGCCGGCAGGATGGTGATCCGAGTCCTGCCGGTCTTATTGTGGCTTCCGCCGTCTTCCTCTAATCCAACGTTTCAAGATTATCTCCACGGGAGCAAGATCCATGAACACGGCGATGACTTATCTGGAAAATTCAGTTATGACCGAAAGCCCCGGACGAATCATTGTGCTGCTCTATGACGGGGCAATCCTGGCGCTTCGCAGGGCCGCCGAGGCGATTGAGAACCGGGACTGGCAGACCAAGAGCCGCTGCCTGAGTCGCGCCCGGGACATCCTTTGGGAACTGAATCAGTCGCTGAACCTGGAGGCGGGCGGTTCGCTGGCTCAGAACCTTCGCTGCCTGTACAATTTTCTCCAGCGGTGTATAGGAGAGATCAATATCAGCAATGACCTCGTCCGACTGGAGAAGGCGATCGGCATTCTCGAAGACCTGGGAGGGGCCTGGAAAAAGGTCGCAGGATAACAAAACCTGCTTGCCTGAATATATTATAAGGACCGCCTGAGAACCGCCGGATGAGAGACCGGCGGTTTTTTTTGCGCCGCCGCGTCGGGGCGTTGACGGTCCAAAGAGTTTCCGGGCTTGTCCGATAACATCCGTTCGCCCGCTCACTTTTCTTTTTGATGACGGCCTGTTTATTTGCCTTCTCGAACCTTCCCAAACTGCGCATTTTAAAAAATCTGAAAAACAAAAATTTTTTTTACGGCCCTTTTCTGCTTTTTATCTTCGCCATCCCCATCACTATCGGTCCTTGTTAAAAGGGGCAATTTCACGGGGCCTTCCGCTGTTAAGTCCTCAGGGGATCAAACGATAATGGACTTAGCAAGTTGTTTGCTAAAGCAGCGTAACGTCCCTTGGAGCGTGCTGACAGGGGCAGATTGAGGAACTTCTTTTTTAGGAGTCAGAAACATGCTAGTCATCAAAAACAACATTATGGCTGAAAATGCCGCACGGCACCTGGGGCAGAGCTACGATTCATTGGCCAAGTCCATTGAACGACTCTCGTCAGGTATGAGAATCAACAGCGCCAAGGATGACGCCGCGGGACTGGCGGTTCGCGAACTGATGCGGGCCGACATCGCCGTGATTAAGCAGGGCTCCCGCAACGCGATGGACGCGATCAGTATGCTCCAGACGATGGAAGGGGCCATGGCGACTATCGACAAGGCCCTCATCCGCATGAAGGAGCTGGCCGAGCAGGCCGCGACGGGGTCCTACTCCGAACAGCAGCGGACCATCATGAACAACGAGTTCGAGCAGATGATTGCCGAGATCGACCGGATCGCCGCGACGACCGAGTTCAACAGCATCAACATGCTCAACAGCGCCACCGGCAGCAACACCATTCACTTCGGTGAAAACTCCAGCATCGACATCCTCTCGGTGGACGTGCAGACGAAAGCCCTCGGCGTGGATAGCGCCACGGCCTCCATCGCCGGCAAAGACGGCTCCAAGGCCCAGCAGGCCCTCGGGCTGGTCAACACCGCCATCGAGCGCAAGGACAGCGCCCGCGCGATGCTCGGTTACATGATGAACCGCCTCGAAAGCACCAATGAAGTGCTTAACATCCAGGCCGAGAACATGATGGCGTCCGAGTCCCGCGTCTCCGACGTGGACGTGGCGACCGAAATGGCGGCCCTGACCCGCAACCAGGTGCTGGCACAGGCCGGCGTCTCCATGCTGGCCCAGGCCAATACGATGCCCCAGATGGCCCTGAGCCTGCTGCGGTAACATCGTCATCGGTCGCTGTCGAGTGACTTCTGCGGAAGGCGGCTGCCCGACCGGTGCGGCCGCCTTCCGATGTTTCTTTGACCGACCCATCCGGAGCCGATCATGAACGGATTCAAGGTTTACCAGGAGAACTCCGTCGCCACCCAGAGCCGCGGCCGACTGATCGTGATGCTCTATGACGGAGCGATCAAATTCCTTCGCCAGGCCATTGACGAACTCGAACGCAACGATATGGCCGCCAAGAGCCGAAGCATCGGCCGGGCGATGGATATCCTCTTTGAGCTCAACACGGTGCTGGACATGGAGAGGGGCGGTGAGATCGCCCACAACCTGCGGGGGCTGTATAATTTCATGATGCGGCACCTGAGCCAGGCCAACCTCCGCAAGGACCCCCAGCGGATTCGCGAGGTCATCTCGCTGCTGGAGGAACTCAATCAGGGCTGGCGGGCCATTACCGAGTAGCATGAATGAATCCATCCTCATAGTCGATGATCAGCAGGACCTGCTCGAACTCCTGGAGATGAGTCTGAGCCAGGAGGGCTACCGGGTCCGCACCGCCGAGAGCGGGCGCGAGGCCCTCGAAGCCGTCGCCGCCTGCAAGCCCGACCTGATCCTTCTCGACATCCTGCTGGGGGACATCTCCGGCATCCAGCTTACGACCCGGCTGAAAAATCAGGCCGATACGGCCCGCATCCCCATCATCCTTCTGACGGCCAAGGACTCGGAAACCGACATCATCGTCGGTCTGAGCGTCGGGGCCGATGACTACATCACCAAACCCTTCAGCACCCGCGTGCTGCTGGCCCGCATAGAAGCGGTTCTGCGAAGGGCTTTCCCCGAGAGCCCCGGGAGTCCGGAGAGTCTGCACGTCGGCCCGATCCGGCTCTTCCCGGCCGCCCGCCAGGTGTTTGTCGAGGGTCGCCCCGTGGAACTGTCGCCGGCGGAGTATGAGATCCTCTTTGAGCTGGTGCAGGCAAGGGGGGCGATTCGCAGCCGGGAGGAGCTGCGAAAGGCGCTGGGCAGCGATGCGGCCGCGGAGAACGAGCGGATCGTGGATGTCCATGTGGCGTCGCTGCGCAAAAAACTGGGCAATGCCCGGAACCTGGTGCGCACCGTTCACCGCCAGGGTTACCGACTCTCCGTATAGGTTCAGTGATTCTCGAGCTTCTGTTCGATGACCTCTCGGGCCGCATCAAACTCCTGCTGTGCCTGCTGATGAAAGGCCTGCGCCCGTTCGATGATGGCCTCACTGGTCGCCGCGACGGCGGGCTTCAGGTCAAAGTGCCACTCCTGACGATCCCGGATCGTGCCGGGCCAGAGGTCGGCCATCAGGTCCAGCGGGAAGTGGTCGTAAAAGGGGGCCTCCAGCGGCTGGTGGGTTTCGAGGATCTCATAGCCGCTCTTCTGGATGCGAACCCGGTAGTCGCCGTACCATCGGAAGTTGACGGAAACGGGGGTAACGCCGATCTCCTCGTCGTTGAGCCAGACCACCGCCCCGGCCGGCTCGGTGGTGATGGCCAGTTCCCGTTCCAAACAGCCGCCGGTGAGCAGCAGGGCCGTCAGCAGACCGGCGGCGCCAAGAAGGTGAATTCCGGATCGTTTCATTCCTGTATTCCTCAAAACCGTTGATTCCTCTGTCCGATTCCCGGTTCCTGAGCAGGGTAACGGCTTTGGGGGCAAAAGACAACAGGGAATGTTTAAAAAAAAACCGGGCTTGAGACAGTCATTGCTGCCTGCAAGCCCGACTGGAGGAGGAAAATCTTCTCATCACCTTTTCATCACCCCCGCTTTTCATCACTCGCCGCGGCCTTGCGGCCGCCGTCTATCGCATCGGTCCTTTCGAACCGGTTTCTTTTGGTCGGGTTCGCGTCAGCACTATGTCTGTCGTCGAACCCAACTGGAGGAGGAGGAAAGATATCGTTTCGCGGATTGCTCCGCGGTTCCATTCGATGTCGGGTACCGATACACCGTTCGTTGGCGTCAACACCCGACATTCTGGAGGAGGAGGAAAGAGATTATCGTTGTCCGACCGTTTGGCCGGCTATCTTCCATCCATCATGTCATTCACAGCGTATATCTCACTGATCAGTTCCGAGCGGTCAAGGCCGAGGAGTTCGCAGACGATCTCGCGGAAGTTATCTTCGGAGCAGTCCTCCGTCACGACGGCGGCGACCCCGAGCGAGCGGGCCTGGATCTCCTGATCGGGATTGTTCGCTTCGACAATCGCGATCGTCGGAGTGGCCGGACGAATCTTCCTCAGGCCTTTGAGGAACATGCCGTTAGGCATATCGACCAGATTCCAGTGGCTGATAACACTGTGATACTGTTCGTTTTTCAAAGAGCTGGTTGCTTCTTTTCCCCCGGCCAGACAGATCAGCCGGATGGGAAGTTCCTTGAGGGCCTCCGCTTGCCGATCTATTCCGACTGCCAGGACGCTTGTTTTCGCAACAATAACCATGAATGTCAATCTACTCGCCGTTATTCACTTTTCTATTACACTTTACAATAAATACAAGTCGCGTGCCAAACGGCGGAAAGAATTTTTAAATAATTTATAAATGCTTGTAAACAATAGAGATACAAAACTTTTTATAGGGCGTGCGCCCCGGCACACCCCCGCAGCGAAAGCTCCCAAAACGGTCGATGCCCATTTCGCCGATCCCCCCAAAGCAGCCGCTATGCGCCCTCCACAGACCCAATCGACCTTTTTGGACACACCGACCAAAATGGTACATGAAAACTCATGACCTGACCGCGGCTCTCTCGATAGGCCCCAAAATCTATGGGACTTATTCAGGAGATTTTTGCGGGAATTTGTTTGTTTATGGGTGGAGATGGGGTATAATTTTAACCATCTTTCTTCGCTACGCTATGAAGGACAGGCATAGGACACATTTTAGACGGGATTAGCGGGATTTCAAATACAGAGGACACGGAGGGCACAGAGTCTAAGCGGAAAAAGAAAACGGAATGAAGAGGGCTTTCGATCTACTATACCCGAAAACAACTCCACCTTAAACCCCTGTCAGTTTTTAGGGACACGCTCACTTTTTTCCCCCCATCCCTCTGTCAGTCCGTGCGGAACTGGGCGGCGTGGATGTTGAGGCGGTCGAGGATCCGGTTGAGGCGTCGGCGTTCGACGCCGAGCAGCCGGGCGGCCTCGATCTTGCGGCCGCGGGCAACCTTGAGGGCCTCGCGGACCAGCCGCTCCTCGGCCTCCTGCAGGGTCGGCAGGGGGGAGCCGGGGTTCTTAACCGGGTCGGTCAGCAAAATCTCCGGCGGCAGGGCCTCGGGCCGGATGACGGTCCCTTTCGAGAGCACATAGGCCCGCTCCATGGCGTTGGACATCTCGCGGACGTTGCCGGGCCAGGGGTAGCGAAGGAGGATCTGCCGGGCCTCGGGGCTCAGCTCCTTGGCCGGCTCGCCGTAGAACTCGCTGAGGTTGGCGAGGAAATAATCGGCCAGCAGCAGGATATCCTCGGGCCGCTGACGCAGCGGCGGAATCTGCAGGTTGACGACGTTGAGCCGGTAGTAGAGGTCCGCGCGAAACTCGTTCTTATCGACCATCTTGCGAAGGTCGCGGTTGGTGGCGCAGACGACGCGAACGTCAATGCGGTACGACTGCGTGCTGCCCAGCGGCGTAACGGTTCCCTCCTGGAGGACGCGAAGGAGCTTGGCCTGAAGCTCAAGCGGGATCTCGCTGATCTCGTCGAGAAAGATGGTGCCGCCGTCGGCGGCGCGAAAGAAACCGAGCGTGTTATCCACGGCCCCGGTAAACGCCCCCTTCGTATGACCGAACAACTGGCTCTCGAAGAGCTGGCCGGTCAGCGTGGTGCAGTCCACAGGGACAAAACACCGATCTTTGCGGTCGCTGTGAAGGTGGATCTGCCGGGCGACCATCTCCTTGCCCGTGCCGGTCTCGCCGGTAATCGTGATGCAGCATCGGCGGGCGGCGATAGAACGGATCGTGTCCATTATCGACTGAAACGCTTCTGACTGACCAATCATCGCATGTCCCCCAGACCATGAAGCGGATTCGACCCCCCGCAGGCGCAGCCCAAGCGACAGATACCTCGCATGAGCACGCATCCCTGCGTGAAATTGTACGCGTTGGCACCGATCATAGACGGTTTACCCGCTCGCGGGTCTCCAGCTCCGTTTCGCAGGTTCTATTTTACAATACACACGTTTTGAGTAGAGTGGGGTGAGAAAAGCGGTCCAGGCGTTTTCCTCACAACTCCAGATTAGCCATCATTGTAACACTGATAAGGCGGAATGCAAGAATATTATCGGATGAATTTTAAAAAAGAGGACGAAACAAAGCCGAAAAGTGTATATATTACGTCGTCAAACAGGTTGTCTTGTTGACAGGGGACGGTTTTGCTGGTATCCTGACCGTCCTTTTACGACCCGGATAAATGATTTAAAATTCAGAAAAAGGCGTCAGCGTATGAAAATTTCTCTGGAATGGCTTAGGGAGTATATCGAACTGGACCTGGAGGCGCGGCAAATCGCCCAAAAGCTCAGCGACCTGGGGTTTCCGGTCGAGTCGGTGGAGACCGTCGGCGAGGATACCGTGCTGGATGTGGAGGTAACGAGCAACCGGGGCGACTGCCTGAGCCATATCGGGATCGCGCGGGAACTGGCGGCGGCATACGGGCTGCCCCTCAAACGGCCCCGGGTGCAGGTGGAGGAGTCGGACCGGCCGGCGGAGGAACACATCCGGGTGCGGATCGACGCCCCGGACCTGTGCGGACGCTACACCGCGCGGGTGATTACGGGCGTCAAAGTCGGACCCTCGCCCGCGTGGATGGTCCGGCGGCTGGAGGCGGTGGGGCTCCGCAGCGTCAACAACGTGGTCGATGCGACGAACTACGCGATGATGGAGCACGGCCAGCCGCCGCACGCCTTCGACTACGACAAAATCGGCGACCGGCAGATCATCGTCCGCCGGGCGCGGGAGGGCGAAACCATCGTCAGCATCGACGGCAGCCACTGCAAACTCAAGTCCTCGATGCTGGTGATCGCCGATGCGCAGATCCCCGTGGCCGTGGCGGGCGTGATGGGCGGCCTGGACACCGAGGTGACGGACGCGACGACGACGATCCTGCTGGAAGAGGCGTCGTTTGACCCCGTGTGCACGCGGACGACGGCGCGGACGCTGGGCCTCAACTCGGAGGCCTCATTCCGCTTCGAACGCCAGGTGGATATGCCCGGTATCGAGTGGAATTCGCTGCGCTGCGCCCAGCTCATCATCCAGGTTGCGGGCGGCCGGTTGGCGCGCGGGATCGTGGACGCCTACCCGGGCAAAACGGGACCGACCGAGGTCCGTATGCGGCTCAGCCGCCTCAACCACCTGCTGGGCATCGAGATCCCGCAGGAAAAGGTCATGGCGGCGTTTGCCGGGCTGGGCTTTGAGCCGCGCCTCGAAGGCGGCGTGATCGTCTGCAGGACGCCCTCATGGCGGCACGACATCACGCGGGAGGTTGACCTGATCGAGGAGGCGGGGCGAATGATCGGGTACGATAAGATTCCGGTGGAGCCGAAGATTTATATCGAAGTGGCCCCGGTGGACCGGCGCGAGCAGACGGCCGAGCGGATTCGGACATTCCTCAACGGCGCGGGCTTCTTCGAAACGATCAACGTAACGTTCACGGACAACCGCACGGCGGAGTGGTTCGACGAGGGGCCGCTTGAGGATCACCTGGCGGTGGGGGATGTGTCTCGTAAAAACGCCAACCTGCTCCGCCGGCAGCTCCTCGGCTCGCTGCTGCTGGTGATGCAGTCCAACAGCAACGCGGGCAACGCGGTGCGGGGATTATACGAGCTGGCGGACACGTTCCTGCCGACCGGGGCGGGGATGCTGCCCGACGAGCGGCGTAAGCTGGGGCTGATGATAAACGATGATTTCCAGTCGCTGCGCGGCGTGATCGAAGGACTCGTCGATGTCCTGGCAAAGGATGTGCCGGTCGTGTTCAGACCCGCCTCGCTCAAGTGGGCGCAGGCCGGAGCGACGATATGGATCGGCGAGCACGAGATCGGCGTCGCGGGCGTCCTCAAGCCCGAGATCGCGATGCAGGCCGACCTCGAAAAGCAGACGATCGCGGCGGCCGAGCTGGACTTCCAGACGCTGGCGGACCTGGCGGGCAATGTGCCGGTGTTCCGGCCGCTGCCGCGCTTCCCGGCGATCACGCGGGACCTGTCGCTGGTGCTGGATGAGCCGATAACGTGGGCGCGGGTCGAGGAGACGATCCGCTCGCGGGCGCCGCAGATCCTCGAACAGATCGGCTTTACGGCCCTCTACCGCGGCAAGCCCATCCCCGCCGGCAAAAAGAGCCTGACCGTGTCGCTGCGGTTTCGCGACGAGGAAGGCACGCTCCGCCACGAACAGGTGGATGCGTTCGAAGTGGGCATAATGGAGGGATTAAAAGAGAAACTCGGCGCCGAACTGAGGGCGGTTTAGGCCCGGAAATCTCGACTTTTCAGGGCCGCCCGGGGGCCTTATAAAAAATTAAAAGGGCTTGATCTTTCGGCCGACATATGCTATAGTAAATCATGCAGGTTGAGCCCCTGCGGTGTGCGTGATGAAGCCCGTATTTGGAAGAACCGATGAACTCACCCCGGGAGGCCAGGTCGAGCTGGATCGGACATGCCTGCCTGACAGGACGTCCGGACAACCGCAACGGCATCCCACCTGAAAATAAGGGGTTGCTTTCAATGGCTCTCACACGGCATTCGTGGAGGTTGACCTCCAACAAGGTCTGTCTCTGACAGACCTTATTTTATTTACGGCATTCCTCTTACGGTTTGACAAAAGACGCCGTGCCCCTTTCCACAAGAAAAAAGAAAAGGACACGTATTAATTCTTGAATCAATAAAAGAACCGTCCGGTTGTCACCCCAGCCCCCCAACCTGCCATCCTCTCGCAACAACTCCCCTCCTAATATGGGAGGGGTGGCCGTCCGGCAGGCCGAGGCCCTGCCGATCTTCAGTGAGATCCGGGCGGCGCTGAGCGAATACCAGGACCAGGTGCTGCCGAAAAGCCCGATGGGCAAGGCCATCGGGTATGCGATGAACCAGTGGGA
>JBNRMP010000080.1:0-50871 GCA_050309685.1 Anaerohalosphaeraceae bacterium | reverse complement strand
ACCGATAGTAATCATACGGCCTCCGTGCATATAAGGAATGCTCAACACACTGCTTATCGGCATTCAAGGTCGTTTTTGTTGAATCCTTACTATCATCAGAATTCCTTCAATCGGTCAGTTTGAGTTATTTATTGTAGATGTCGGATAATTACTCAGTGGTTTCCTTTGATCCTTTATTGTCTTAGGTATCGATTGCTATTATCTTCATAGATGGAGTTTTTTCGGTTTGAACGTTTTTTGGGCGAAAAATGGAGTATTAAATGATGAAGATGAGGATTTTGCTGGTCGATGATCACGAGATTATGAGAGAGGGTATGATTGCCCTGCTGCGAAAACGACTCGATGTTGAGGTCGTTGGAGAAGCGTCTGACGGGCGAATGGCGGTTAATATGGTCCGGAAGCTCAAGCCGGACGTAGTCATCATGGATGTCGGCATGCCCAACCTGAACGGCATCGAGGCCACCTCGCAGATGGTGGCGGAAAACCCGGCGATCAAGGTCATGGCGCTTTCCACGCACTCGGACGGGACCATCGTCGCCAAAATGATTAAAGCCGGCGCCTCGGGCTATATGCTCAAGGAATCGGCCTTTGCCGAATTGATGGACGGCATCATTGCCATGATGAACGGCAAGACCTATCTTTGTTCGAAGATTCAGAGGGTGGTTTTTGCCGATTACGTCAACATGATCACCAATCCCAACTGGTCCATGAGCGATACCCTGACAAGCCGGGAGCGAGAGGTTCTGCAGCTTGTCGCAGAGGGGCATACGACCAAGGAAATCGCCAAAATTCTTCACCTCAGTCCCAAAACAGTGGATTCCCACCGGGAACATATCATGGAGAAACTCAGCATCCGCAACGTTGCCGGGTTGACCAAATATGCCATCCGGGAAGGGCTTACGGCTCCTTAAAGATATACCGCATCTCCCTTGTCATATTCTTTGCATCCTGTAAAGCATTATTTAAACTTTACAGCAGGAAATTTCCTATGAAGGGTTTTTCCTGCATGCGCCGATAACAGTGAGATACCCGATAATGTACTATCAGGATGGCAGAAAGACCATGAAGGACAAATTCAGCGCTCAACAACCGATGGATTCTCAGGCCCCGAACGGCAGCGGCCCATCGCATCCGGGCAGCGGCCCGAACGCTCCCCCTGCCATCTCCAGGGAGGAGCTGCTTCAGTGCCTTCGCCGGTCCCGGGAGGAACTGGAAGAGGCCAACCGTCAGCTCCGGGCCTCCGCGGAACGCTCCCGCATTCTGGCGGAAGAGGCCATAGCCGCCAACCGGACCAAGAGCGAGTTCATGGCGACCATAAGCCACGAGGTGCGGACCCCGCTCAACGCCATCCTCGGATTTGCGGAGGTGCTGGCGGGCGAACCGCTGACGGAAGAACAGCAGCGCTACGTGCACGTCGTCCGAACTTCGGCGGACAACCTGCTGGCGCTGGTTAACGATATTCTCGATTTCTCCCAGGTGGAAGCGGGCAAACTGCACATTGACGTGCAGCCCTGCCGTCTGGATGAACAGCTGCATGAGATCCGGGAGCTGATGGAACCGCAGCTTCGCCGCAAGGGGCTGGAGCTGATGATCGACATGCCGCCCCAAGTGCCGGCGATCTTTCACACCGATCCGCTTCGGCTCAGGCAGTGCCTGCTGAATCTGGTCGGCAACGCCGTCAAGTTCACGCAGTCGGGCTACGTGGCGATTCGCGTCCGTCAGGAGCCGCGGGCCGGCCAGCAGAGTCTCCGGTTCGACGTGGAGGATACGGGGATCGGCATCGAAGAAGACAAGCTCAGACTCATCTTCGATTCCTTCGCCCAGGGCGATCATTCCATCACCCGCCCATTCGGCGGGACGGGGCTGGGGCTGGCCATCACCCGCCGGCTGACGAGTCTGCTCGGCGGCCACGTCGAGGTGCGCAGCCGCCCGGGCCAGGGCAGCACCTTCTCGATCATCCTGCCGCTGTTCGCGGAGACCGTCAAACCAACCGCCGCGACGGCCTCGCAAGACCCTGAATTCGACGAAGAGAACGATAGAAACTTCGGCTGCGTGGGCCGGATCCTCCTCATCGAGGAAAACCCGCCCAGCCAGCTTCACCTGAATCTTCAGCTTCGCCGCGGCGGACTGGAGATGCAGACCGCCGGCTCCATCCAGCAGGCCCTGGAGCGGCTGGAACGGGAGACGTTCGACCTGATCCTGCTGGACTGGAACGATCCGCACGGGGCGGCGGCGATCAAGGATTTTCTTGACAGCCGCAACTGTTCCACCCCTCTCATCGGCGTCATCCAGTCCGCCGATCCGCCGGTTCGGGAGGAATTTCTGCGGGTCGGCTGCCGCTGTGTACTCGTGGAGCCGGTTACTCGCCGGCAGCTCTACGAAACGATTCGCTCCTACCTGCTTCAGCAGAAGGCCGGCTTTTCTTCCGGCCGCAAGCGGATTGCCGCGGCGGAGGCCGCCGAAAACATGGAGGAGATATTCGAAAAGCTGCCGAAGCTCATGCAGGGCATGATGGAGGTCTTCGCCCGCTCCGACCTCGAGACGCTCAGGCGGTTCGCCGAGGTGCTGATGGACATGGGCGACGCCTGCGGCCGGGACCTGCTGGCGCAGAAGGCCGAAAAACTGACGAAGCTGCTCGGCGAGGAGCCGGTTCAGACCAACCTTGTGGAGGATACGCTCCAGGAGCTGCATCAGCTTTGTATGCAGATCAGTATGCACTGCTGAGACCGGGCGCCAATCCTCCCGCATCAGCATCCATACACGCCGCGGCCGGGCAGAGCGGACCGCGCTGTTCATCACAACAGGTGACTGTCCCCGGTTTTGGAGGGGTCGGTCTCGTCAGAAGTAGTAGGTAAACTTCAGTTCCACCTTCCAGTCGTTCTTGCCGGTGTTGAGCCGCTGGAGCGTGAGCTGCTCGCACTGGAGGTCGGGCCAGCGGATCAGCAGGGCCGAGATGAACTTGGTCGTCGTCTCGATATCGGCCGACTTGATGCTGATGCTGGCGCTGCGGCTTTTTTTGCCGGCCCGCTTGAGCACGTCCTGGGTATTCATCGTATAGTTGCCCGGCGCGATGCCGAAGAGCTTGGAGAACTTGTCCACCTCGGTCGTGAAATCAAACTCGGACGAGCCGCCCCTGGTCTCCTTGTACTGGAGGCGCTGCGGCTCGATGTCAAGGATCTTCCCGATCCACTCCTGGGCCTCTTCGTACTCCCGCTGCCGGCGCTCCCAGGCCCGCACACCGGCGGGATGAAAGACGAAGACCGCCAGCAGCGCCCAGACGGCGGCGACGGCGGGCAGGAGGTACACGTAGGTATCCGCTCGTTTATACCAGTCTTTAGGCAGATTCAGATTCATAGTTATTCCTTCAGGTCCAGGGTCAGAATGAACTTGTCGCGCGAGGGCGTCGGGTTGAAATTCTCGGTGGCGATTTTGAGCCTGGAATGCTTCTTGACCGCATCAAAAAACGCGATGGTGCTGCGGCGACTGTTCGTATCGCCGAGAATCCGCATGGACTTTTCCGTGATGGAGATCTGCTCGATGTTGATGTCCACCGATTTGTCGCAACTGTTGACGGCCTCAAGGATGAAGGTCAGCTTGGCGGTGACGGACTTCTCGTCGCCGGGCCCGAGCCCCTCCTGGATCTTCTTCACCCGGTTGAATTCCCGCTTGAGCCGCGAGCCGGGCGACTCCGGGCCGGACGGAGGATTCTGCCCGTACATGCCTGCCCGGTACTCGGCGATCAGCTTGTCCTGGAGCGAGGAGGCGTAGCTCTTCATCCGGAAGCTCTTAAACTGGAAATAAGTCCCGAAGGCCAGCAGGGCCACGGCCGCCGAGACGCTGATGACGCGCAGGCAGGTTCGCAGGATTCGCTTCTTGCCCTGGTAGGGCATGAAGTCCCGGCGGAAGTCCGCCTTTCGCCCGCGTCCCAGCAGTCCGGTCACCGCTCCCCAGGCCGCCGCGGCATCCGCGGGGTCCGTTGAGTTGTTTCCGGAGGTCTCCAGGGTCGGGACGGTCAGCTCGAACCGCTCCGTCGGGACCGAAAACTCCGCGGCCAGGTCCGTCGGGTCCAGCCCCTCCGGCCGGCCGGCAATGCGGATCGTTTCTACGGGGCCGTCCTGCGACCAGGAGGCGATGGACAGCCGGATCTGCTGGAGCAGCTCGCGTCTCATGGACTCGCCGGCGCCCAAGAGGAACCGGCGGCTGCGGACGGAGGCTGCCCCCGCCTGGCTCCGGAAGACGGCGCAGCTTCGTCGGCCGAGGACGACATACAGCGATTCGGGGGGCTCGTGCAGATCGGCCGTGCGCTCGAGGATGCGACCCAGGCAGACCAGGTCCGGCTCGACGATCGTCGGGTCGATCCCCTGGGCCTGAAGGTCCAGCAGGATGCCCGTCAGACTCTGGCGGTCGGCGCTGTACACCATGAGCTGCGAACCGTTCTCGTCGGTCGAAAGGATCTCGAACGTTACCGCCAGCGAGGCCGCATCGCTGGCGGTCGCCTCCTCGGCGTCGTACTTGACCGTCCCCTCGATCTGCCGGGGATCGGTGAACATGGAGTGCAGCGGATACTGGCTGTAGAAGCCGCTCTCGAGGGCCACCGCCGCCTCGTCGAAGAGGAGCCCCCGCCGGGCGACGGCCTGGCCGATCAGCGAGGCCAGCGAGGCCGGCTCGTCGGACTGGGGATCCGGCTCGACCGTAAAGACGGCGTTGACGGCGTCGGGACCCCGGCCGCCGTCCACATGGACGACCGTGGCCTGCCGGCGCCCCAGCAGGATTCCGAGAAATTGATTGGTTTCCACTCTTGTCTCCTGTTCCGGGTTACTGCGAATAGAGGATCGCCAGCTTCTCCACCGTTTTGCGGTCCTTGAAGGCGGTCGCCACGGCGGTGCAGCGGGCGATGCCGCTGAAACATTCCACGCGAATTTTAAAGAAAACGCTCTGCGTCGTAAAGTATTTTGACGCCCTTTCGATCTCCACCTTGTAGAGATACAGTTCGTCCGTCAGCTCCTTGAGACTGCGGTAGGGTTTCTCCTGCCGGCGTTTAATGATCGCGTCGGCGATTTCCACCTCCTTGCCGCCGAACGTAAAGACCGCCTCCAGCACGTGCCGGGGGGCCGTATTGATGTTGACCTCCTGGGCGCCCCACAGACTCAGGTACGTCAGCGGCGATTCCACCCGCTCGCCGGTGTCGGGCAGCGGCCGCGCGAGATACTCCTCGCGGAGCAGCGAGCTGTGCAGCAGCTTGGCAAAGTCGGCGGCGTTGGCAATAGCGGGCCGAAGCTCATCCTTGGCGGCGGGCTGGGACGTCGCCGCCCCCGCAGCCGTCCGGCCGCGGGTCGTCCGAACCCGGTTGGCCTGTGTCCTCTTTGCGGCATTTGTACGGGCGGCGCTCGTGCGGGCCTTGACCAGGATCGGCTGCGGGTCCATTGTAAACGGCTTTATCTTGTTGATCTCCTTGAGCTCCTCAAGGAGCGATTCGATCTCGTCTTTGTCCATCCGCATCACCTGACAGAAGGTGGTGATCGCCGCCTCGGGAACCTCTCCCGGCAGCATCCCCCAGACCAGCGGCAGCTTGGCGTTCTCGTCCTCGATCATAATGCGGACCCGGGCCGAGCCGATCTCCAGTTCGATCGGCTCCATCACCCAGGGCCAGGGCGCCCCGTAGGGGCCGGGCACCTCGATACGGTTCGGATCGATGCTGCGGAAATCCTCCTCGACCGGGGCAGCGTCCCGGCTTTCAAATTCGTTGGGGTCCGACTCCATCTTCGCCAAAATGATCTTCAGGGCATCGGCCCATGCAAGGGCCGGATTGTCCGGCAGTTCCACGGTCTTCGTATTCGCGGTGTCCTCCTCTTTGAGCACCTTGTTGATCTTGTCCTCCTCGGCCGTCTGAAGCCAATAACGGATATACTGCTCGTAGGCGGCCCGGTCCATCCAGTAGAGATCGGAGAAATCCGGCAGCCCCTCGCGTGACACCGGCGTAAAGTTCTTTTCGGGCAGCACCGTCAGCATGTATTTCAGGGCCGAGTCGCAGGCATAGCGGGCCTGCTGATAGTCGATGCGGTATTCCAGGCGGCGCTTGACCTGCGTAATCTGCGCGCTGAGGACCGCCGTAACGACCGATAGGACCGTCAGGACAATCAGCGTCAGGACCAGCACCACCGCCGGGCGGCACGAGCGAAAGGAACGGGTTGGATATCTCGATTTCGTCATATCATCACGCCGGCTCACGGCCGGAGTCCCGGACTCTCCCCCCCCGGCAGACCGGGCAAAAGATTCTTTAGTTCCTCCGGCAGCGCCGCATCCTTCTTCGGGCTCTCCTCCGTATTCGGGAGGAGGCCGTCGTTCGGGTCGGCCGGGAGGAAATCGTTGACGTCGAAGACCCGCGATTCGAACTGGTAGGCAATCGCCCGGGTCCGATCCACCGCGATGGTGCGATAGACGATCTTGTCCTCCGGGACCCCGACGGCGCCGTCCTCGAGCGGCTCGGGAGGCCAGAAGGAGATTCCGATGCGAAGCCCCTGGGGCAGTTGCAACTGCGTCCAGACGGCGGCGGGCGTCTGGTTGCTCACCGCCTGCACCTCGAAGCAGGTCAGCCCCTCGGCTACCGGGATGAACAGCCCCAGCTCCTCCTTTTTGCGGCTTGCATCGAGGATCTTGTCCTCGAAATTCAAACCCGAATGCGCGCGGTAGAGGAGGAGCGAATCGGTGTCGGGGTCGTAGTCGCTCTGCCAGATGACCTGCTCATAGATGTCCTGTCGCGGCGGCTCGGCTCGCTGGTAGTACTTGTTCATGACCAGCAGCCGGCCGGACCGGTAGCCGTGGTCCGTCTTGTTCTGCACCATCACCTGGGCATCGAAGCCCGGCGCCGCCAGCCGGTCGCAGTCCTCCGCGATACGCTGGAGAATCTCCACGGCCAACTGATTTTCCGTGAGCTTGTCGGAAACGGCGGCCGCGTCGCCGCGGACCCGCTGGTAAATCTGCAGCGCCGCCACGATCAGCATGGAGGAGATCGTAATCACCACGAGCGTCTCGACCAGCGAGAACGCCCCGCGAACCGGATTGTTCGTTATCCGTTTCTGCATCGTCCCTACATCTCCAGGAGCCCCCGGATCTCGGGCGGCAGGTCGTCCGGGATCTCCCTGTCAAAGCGCGATGCGTCCGTCCCGCCGGCCTGCTCGTTCATATACGCATCCGTCTCTCCCAGGTACATCCGGTAGAAGTCCTGGTACTTCTTCCAGTCCACGCCCTGATTTTGCAGAAACCGGTCCTCCTCCTGCCGGAGATCTTCGAGGAAGAGTTCGTATCCGTCATCGTAGCCGTAGTCCTCGAGGTAGGCGATCTTCTGCTCGCGCTGGCGGGCGAGAAACTGCTCGTAGGCCTTTGTGTCCAGGCCCTCCTGCTCCAGGAAGGCCTTGGTCAGTTCCTGCCGCTTCGTCTCGTCCTCGCCGTAGAGGTTTTTGAGGAACTCCTCCTCCAGCTTCTGCTGGGCCTGAATCTGTTTGATCTGATCGGCGGTCAGGCCGGTAAGCCAGTGCTGCAGCTCGACGGTCCGAACCTCGCCCTTGCTGTCGGTGTACTCGGCGCTGCTGACAGCGCGAATCCACATCCGGTTGCTGATCGGTTCATAGAACGGCTCGACGGCCAGTTGCCACTGGACGCCGGGGTTGAGCTCGTCGAAGCCGTATTCGAGGCGGTCCTTGACCTTGACGCTGGTCAGCAGCGTCTCAAGGTTTTCGCGGGCCAGCTCAAACGCCCGTTCGTGACTGCGCAGGTCGATGGCCGCGCAGACGCAGTGGTTCATCACCACCATCGTCGTGGCGAGGATGCCCGAGAGGATCAGCACCGCCGCGACGACCTCGATGAGGGTAAATCCCCCCCCGGCCGCCGAACGGCGGAACACAAATTGTTCAGAACGGTATCTCATTTTGTTGTCGCGGCAGCAGGAATCCCACGTCTCCCTCGACCAGCCGGACGGGCTGGCCCAGGCGGGAGATCAGAATTGACCAGGGGTTGCCGTCCCCGTCGCGGACGAGCACCTTGCCGCCGTACTGCCAGCCGGCGCGACCCGCCAGAAAACGCACGGTCTCCACCGCCTCCTTGTCGCGGGTATCGTCCAGGTCGTCAAACAGCACGTAGTCCAGTTGAAACGTATCCGTAAAATAGCCGGTGTCGATGACCGCCTCGTCGTCCGACAGGGTCTGCAGGTCCGCCGTAACGTACTGCCGCAGGGTGTAGCACTGCTCCGGAAAGTCGACCACGACGGCGTATCGGCGGTCGCTCTGGGAGGCGGCGTCCTGGGCCATCTGGAAGAAGCTTACCAGCCGGCGGGCCTCGCGTTTGAACCGCAGGTTGCCCCACAGGGCGCTGAAGCTGATCGTTCCGGCCGCCGTCAGCATCGCCATCAGCGAGACGACGATCAGCAGCTCGATGAGCACCAGCCCCCGGCGGCGGTCAGTCAATGTCCGTGCTGTAGAGATCATAGTCGTACCCCTCGCCGCCTTCCTCACCGTCGGCCCCGTAGCTGATGATCACGAAGGGTTTGCCGCTCTCCGGGTTGAGCATGTACACGAATTCGTTCTTCCAGGCGTCCCGGGGGACTTCGGTGGATTCGAGGTAGCCGCCCGGGGCCCAACCCTCGACGTCCGTGGGCATCTCCACCAGTTCAAGGAGCCCCGCCTCCTCGCTCGGGTAGCGGCCGGTGTCCAGCTTGAACATGTTGACCGCCTCGTGCAGCGTCTTGAGCGTCGCCTTGGTGGTCGTCACCTTGGCCTTGTCCGTCGTGCCCATGAAGTTCTTCACGGCGATCCCCGCCAGCATCGCGATGATCAGCATCACCGCCATCAGTTCCACCAGCGTAAAGCCCCGCTTTGCATCGGTTCCAAACTTCTTCATACTCACCTCACTTTTAATTCATCATTCGAAAATTCATCATTAGAACTGCGTCACCGAGTACTTAAACAGCGGCATCAGCGTCGCGTAGGCGATGAGGCCGATGGCGCCCGCCATGAAGATGATAATCACCGGCTCGACGACCGCGCTGAGCCGCTCGATCACCACGTCGGCCTGGCTCTCAAGGTTCTCGCTGATCATCCGCAGCATCTGCTCCAGTTCGCCGCTCTTCTCGCCCACGGTAATCATGTGCGCGATGGACGGGTCGATGACGCCGCTTTCGCGCAGCGGTGTCGTGATGTCCGAGCCGGAGAGGATTCGCTCGCGGGCGTTCTTGACGGCGTTAGCCATGATGACGTTGCCGGTCACCTGCGACACGACGCGGAGCGACTCGGCCATCGACAGGCCCGCCCCCAGCAGCGTCGCCAGCGTCGAGGTGAAGCGCGACACGATCCGCTGGCGGATCAGCGGCCCGAAGCCCGGCAGCGCCAGCACAACCCGGTCGCGCCAGGCGGCGCCCTTCTCCGTTCGGAAGATCTGCCGGACGAGCCAGCCGAAGCCGAAAAGCCCCGCCAAAATCACCAGGGCCCACCAGCTCGTCATGATGTCCGAAACCTTCACCAGCCCCTGCGTCAGTTTCGGCAGCTCCTGGCCCGTCTTGGCCAACTGCTCGGCAATCGTCGGGATCACCAGCACCGTGATCGCGATCACGACGATCAGCGAGAAGACGAACAGCACGACCGGATAGATCATCACCGTCATCATCTTGGCCTCGAGCTTCTGGCGTTTCTCCATGAAGGCCGCCATCGTCGCCAGACTCTGCTCCAGCGTCCCCGTCACCTCGCCGACGCGGATCATGCTGGTGTAGATCACGTCGAAATACGCCTCGTACTCGGAGAGCGTGTCGGCGAACGACTCGCCCGTCACCACCCGGTCGCGGATGTCCGTCACGGCGCTGCGCAGCGTCGGGTCGCTGACCTGCTGGATCAGCACGCTCAGCGCATCGGTCAATTTGATTCCCGCCCGCAGCATCGTCGCCAGCTCCTTGGTGAACGCCGTCACCTGCTTCTTTTTGCTCCCGCCCAGCAGCGACCGGATCGACCGTCCCGCCGCCTCGGCCTGCGCCGGCGTCACCTCCGTCGGGTGGAGCCCCTTGGCGCGCAGCAGCTTGCGCGCCGCAAACGCGTTCTCCGCGGTCACCACCCCCTTGATCGGCCGCTTGTTCAAACCGATGGCTGTATAGCTAAAACGAGGCATCTCTTCGTTCCTGTTATTTTAATGCAACCACGGATTTCGCGGATGACGCGGGTTTTCAAATATCCCTTTTTGATAATCCGTGAAATCCGCGTCATCCGCGGTTTCTTTAACTTTTCATCTCACATGCTGTCCGACTGCGTCACCCGCATCACCTCCGCGACCGTCGTGATCCCTGCGGCCGCCTTGCGGGCCCCGTCCATCCGCAGGGTGTTCATGCCGATCTCGAGGGCCTTCTTCTTGATGGCCCCGGCTGTCTCCCGGCGATAGATCATCTCGCGGATGTCGTCGTTGATCGTCATCAGCTCATAAATGCCCGTCCGCCCGCGGTAGCCCGTGTCAAAACACTTGCTGCACCCGGCTCCCACGAAGTACGTCGCGCCCGACTGCTCCGCCGTCACGCCCATCTCCTGCAGCTCATGCGCCGAAGGCACGTAGGTCTGCTTGCAGTCCGGGCAGATTCGCCGCACCAGCCGCTGGGCCAGCACGCAGATCAGCGACGAGCTGACGAGGTACGGCTCGACGCCGAAGTCCAGCAGGCGGCTGACCGCCCCCGCCGCGTCGTTCGTGTGCAGCGTGCTGAACACCAGATGCCCCGTCAGCGATGACTGGATCGCCATCGCCGCCGTCTCCTGGTCGCGCACCTCGCCGACCATGATGACGTCCGGGTCCTGCCGCAGGATGTGGCGCAGGGCGTTGACGAACGTCATGCCCTTCTTGCTGGCCACCTGCATCTGGCTGATCCCCTCAAGCTGGTACTCGATCGGGTCCTCCACCGTCATGATGTTTTTCTCCACCGCGTTGATGCGGTTGAGACAGGCGTAGAGCGTCGTGCTCTTGCCGCTGCCCGTCGGGCCCGTCACGAAGATCACCCCGTGCGAGCGGTTGATCATCCGGTCGAAGATCTTGCGGTCCTCCTCGAAGAAGCCCAGTTCCTCCAGCGACAGCACGCCGCTGCTCTTGTCAAGAATCCGCAGCACCGCCCGCTCGCCGTAACTGGTCGGCACCGTACTGACGCGAAGATCGATCTCGCGCTGGCCGATCCGCACGCTGGTGCGCCCGTCCTGCGGCATCCGCCGCTCGGCGATGTCCATCCCCGCCATTACCTTGATGCGCGAGATCACCAGCGGCAGCACGTTGCGGTTGAGCGTGAGCGTATCGTAGAGAATCCCGTCCACCCGGTAGCGGACCTGGATCTTGTTCTCATAGGGATGGATGTGGATGTCGCTGGCCCGCATCTGCAGGGCGCGAAAGAGCACGTCGTTGCACAGCCGGATCACCGGCGGACGGTTGACCACGTCCAGCAGGTCCTCCCCGGCGGCCGCCTCGTCCACCAGATCGTCGAGGTTCTGCCCGTCGAGCTCCTCGGCGACCTCCTCGATGACCGTGGTCTTCTGCTCGTAGGCCACGTCGATGGCCGCCGTGATCGCCGCGCGGCTGCTGACGGCGATATGCACCGGCCGCCCCAGCCGCCGCGAGACGTTGTCCAGCACCAGCGTGTTGAGCGGGTTGGCCGCCACGATTGTCAGCGGGCCGTCCTCGCCGTCGCGCTGCAGCCCGATGAGGTAGTGGTGCTGCGCGTACGGGGCGCTGATCGTCTCGATGAACTCCTTGGGCGTCCGCGACGCGTCGATCTCGTCGAGGAATTCCAGCCCCAGCGTCTCCGCGATCAGCCGAAGCACGGCCTCCTCGGGAAAATGCGGCGCCGTCAGCAGCACCTCGTCCGCACGCCGCCCGTCCCCGTCGTGCTCCGACAGGTACGCCTCCAGCGCCTCGGCATTCAAAATGCCCGTTCGCCTCGCCGTCTCGATCAGCAGCTCTTTCATCTCGGATCACCCATCCGATGTTTTCTGTTTCAATTGCTTACTCATCCATTTCCAGGACATTTTTCGGATCCATCGGCTTGGGCGGAATGCCCGGCCAGTCATCATACCGCTGCATTTCGTCTTCGCGCTCTTCAAATTCGGCGCGGTACTTGCGGGAAATATTCTTCAGATCCTCACTGGTCATGTCCATTCCCGGCCGCAGGATGTTGGCCTTCACGAACACGTACAGCTTGTTCTGCTGACTGGTGTTTGTCGTGGATCGGAACAGGCCGCCGATGAGCGGGATATCGCCCAGGATCGGCACCTTGGTCCCGCCCTTGCCCTGGTTGATCTTATCCAGACCGCCCAGGATCACGGTGGACCCATCCGGCAGGGTCACCACGGAGTTTACATTGCTCGTCGCCTGGTTCGGGGGCCGGTCACTGTTGGCCTCAAAGTTCAGGAAGTCAGTCCGGCTCAGCTCGATTTCCAGCCGGAGGTTGTCTCCCTTGCTGATATGCGGCTTGATCGACAGCAGGATCGTCGCATCGTACGGCTCAAACCGGGTCTCCGTATAGTTGATGGGCGGTCCCTGGTCGGGTACCTGGTTCTGAATGATATCCCGCTGGATATACGTCGTCGTCTTGGTTTCGATCTTGCCCTCCTGGTTGTCGTCCACCAGGATCTTCGGCTTCGCCAGGATCCGTCCGTACTTCTTCTCCTGCATCGCCGTAAAGAGCGCCATGATCTTTTCGTTGCCGAAGAACCCGGTCAGCTTACCCGAATCGACGGCGAAGTCGATAAACTTGTTGCGATCCGGGGCATCCTGCAAGGCATCCAAAATGCTCTGCCGATTGACCCCGGCAATATTGGTGGTCCCGGACGTGTAGTTCAGATCCGGAATGCTGGCCAGGATATTCAGATCATAGTTGAAATCGTCCTGCTGCGTAATCTCCACCAGCGTGCAGTCCAGCAGCACCTGCGGACGGTACTCGTCCAACTGGCTGATCAGTTCCCTGACCCAGAGCTGATTCTTCTTGTTGGCATAGACGATCAGCGAGTAGCTGGCCGGATCGGCAATGATCTGAATGCGTTCCTCTTCTCGGGTCGGTAGCAGGGCCGTCGAGGGCACGCCGGTTTGAATCTTGGCATCCGGGGCGGACTTCTGGGCCTGATCAATCGTCTCCTGGATCAGTTCATTCAGAACCGCCGCCAGTTCTTCCGGGTCCTGGTTTTCCAACGGATAGACCACGTAAGGTGTCGAGACCGATTCGAGCGTCCGGTCCACGTGGGCAATCACCAGCGAAATGGCCGCGTGCTGGCGCGGCGTGGCGTTGACCAGCAGCGAGTTGGTCGATTCGAGGATGGCCACCTGCGGGTATCCGGCCGTCAGGTCCCTGACGGTCTCTCCTTCCGCCGTCGGCAGGAAGATCGGCCCCGTCTCCGGCTGAGCGGGCTGGCCCGGCTGCACGGCCGCGGCGCTGCGCTGCTGCACGGTGCTGCGACCGGTCCGGCTCGTGCTCGATTGAGACTGGCCGCCGGTCCCCGAGGGCACGATGCCCAGGTTCTCCAGCGTGGCCACCACGTCCGCCGCCCCGACGTTCTGAATCTCGTACTCCTCGATCCGCCGCTGGTCCTTTTGTTCCACGTCCACGTGCGCGATCACCAGTTCAATCGCCTCGTGCTGCTCCTTCGTGGCGTTCACCAGCAGCGAGTTGGTATTCGGCCGGATGGAGATATACGGCTGATCGCTCCCCGCGGACGCCGTCGTCTGCGCCGGGGCCGCCTGCGGCTGCGGCGGCTGGCCCGGACGCGCCGGGGCCGCCCGCTGTACGGGGCTCTGGGCGCTCTGCGACGAGACGCTCACCTGCGCCAGCCCCAGTTCGTTCAGGGCGTTGATGATCTCCGACGCCTCCACGTTTTGAATGATGTACTCCTTCACATACCGCAGATTATACCCCGCCACGTCCAGCGTATCAATCAGTTCGTTGATCGTCTCGATCTGATCCGGGTAGCCGATCATCAGGATCCGGTTGGTGCGATCGTCCGTCTGCAGGTAAACCGTTTCTTTTTCCGCCAGGAGGGACCCTGCCGAGGGCTGGGCCGCGGCCGCCGGCTGAGTCGGCTGAGCCGGCTGGGGAACCGGGCGCCGCGTGCGGGGATCGATCCGCTGCGGCGTCGTCGGCTGAGCCGCCGCCGGCGCAGCGGGGGAACCGCCCGACACGCTGACTCCCTCCATCTTGGCCGTCAGCGCCTGCAGTTTCGTCACCATCTCCGCCGCGGTCATATACTCGATCATCCGGTGCTTGAACTGCTTGGGTTCGCCCGGCACGTCCACCAGGCGGATCACCTTCTGAATCTGCTCCATCCGGTAGGCGTAGTCCGTCACGATCAGCGAGCCCGTCTCCTGCACCTGCACATAACCCGTCCCCAGCTTCATCTGGGTCAGCATCGTCTGGGCCGCCGCGGGCGTGATGTTCTGCAACTGGAAGACGCTGCTGACGATCACATCGCCCGGCTTGATCGTCTCATCAGGACCGATGATCCCCGGGTCCACCTGCGTGATCTGCGTCTGCGGCACAATCGTCACCAGGTTGCCCCGCCGCGTCATGATAAACCCCCGAAACCGCATCACCGATTCGAGCAGGGCATAGACATCCTTGACCTTGATCTTGCCTTCATGAAGCTTGAGCTGCACCCGGATGTTGCTGTTGATCTGCGCCGGGTCGTACATGTAGTTGAGGCCGAGCTGCTTGCCGACCAGCTCGATGAGCTGGATCAGTTCCACCTGCTCCGGCAGGGCCAGCGTGGTATCCAATTCCTCTTCACCCCCCGGGATCACCGGCTCCGACATGGTGCGGATGTCCTTGTAGGGATCTGCCGGCGGCGTTTGCGGCTGTTTGTCCTTCGCCGCCGCCTGGGCCATGATCAGGTCCTTGAGTTCGGCGATCTGCTGCTGGGCCAGCGCCAGTTGCTGTTCCATGCGGGCCAGGTACTCATCCTTCGACCCGGCGGCCGCGGCCGCAAGCTCTGAAGGCGCCGGCGCAGTCGCAATCTTCTCGGGAGCAGGCGAGGTCGGCCGGGCTTGCTTCTCCTCCTCCGCGGCCTGTGCGTTTTGCTGCTGCTGGAGGGATTTGAGGATATCCAGCAAACTCCGTTCTCCCGCATCCTCCGGCCCCTCGGCAGGGGTTTCCTCCGGCTCGACAACCGGCGTCTCGACGGCCGGCTCGGGTTCAGCAGCGGCCGTTTCGGCCGTCTGCTGCGCCTTTTGCGCCTGGATCTGCTGTTCCAGGTCGGCCGCTTTCTTCTCTTCCGAAGCCAGTGCGGCTAAAAGTTCTTCCGTAAAAAAATCCCCTTCCGGACTTTCCGCGGCGACTTCCTCCATGGTCCCGGCGGCCGGCTCCGGCGCTTCGGCCGCTTCCAAAGCTTCAGTCGCCATTCGCGCTTCATTGGGCTCGGTAACCGGAGCAGCTTGCAGTTCTTTTTCCGGCGCACCGGGCATCAGGGCGCCGACCAGTTCCACCAGGGAAATATTCGGCTCGACAACCGCGGCCTCGGCCTTATCCTCCGGGCCGTTGACCGCTTCGGGCGTCTGCTTTTTCCGCCACTCGGTGTATAACGCATCGATCCGGCTGATCAGTTCCGCCGACCCGATTGCCACCAGCTTGTCCGCCTGGATATCCACCAGCAGCGGATTGGGGGCCGTTGCGCCCGGCGAGTCCAGAAACGTGCCGAGCGTTACATTCTTCAACTCCCCGGTAATCGTTCCCAGCGGGGGGAAACCCGTCGGCGACGGCTCCCACGCCCGGATAAGCCGGGGTTCCTTGGTATCCAGCATCTCGATCAGACTCGACGCCCGGGTCAGGTCGCCCGGCACATCGCTGCTCACGATCAATACCTTGTCGGACAGCGCCTCGATCTTCGAGCCGATCTTGAGGTCCTCCAGGTAGGTTTTGACCTGGCTCGCCGTCAGGTTGACGATCTTGTAAACCCGGCTGCGCAGCACCGCACCCTCCCCCGGAACCGCGTACAGCAGCGACCCGATCAGAAGAAAGGCCGTGAGGCCGAAAAGCCCGGCGACTCCAAAACGCAACAGCTTTCCTTTCGGAGAGGCGATGTTACCGAGTTTCATTGGCTGCTCCATACTCTCACTCTCGACGGTTGCAAAAAATTGAGCCAAAGCGTCCTTTTCTGCCCCGGCTCCCGCAAATTACCTAACCTACACTTTTATCGGGTATTTAGAGATCAATCTCTATCTCATTTTTTCATATAAATACGGACTTTTCGTCCTTGCTAATTAAGACCGGTTTCCAGGCGGAAAGTTCCCCCATAAGCAGAAAAACCCGGTGAAAAACCGATGATTTACAAATCACTCCTCAGACAGGCCGTTGTTATCGGAACCCTCCGATTCACCGGCGTTTTGCAGATTTTCCTTCTCTCTTTGCAGAAGTTCAATCAGGTCTTTCCAGGCGGCCTGCGTATCGGTCTGTTCGGATTCGTCCGCTCCCTCGACTTCCTTGCTCATAATCTCCCGGATACTGGCGATGCTCTCGTCAATCGACTCCACCTGCTGCTTCACGGTGGGCATCGGCGGAGGCGTTCGCACATTGCCGGTCGATCGCGCCGGAGAAGCCGCCGGCGCGGGAGAAGGCATCCGGCTGGGAATGGTCCGGGACGGGGTGGAGACCGGGGCCGCTTCCGGACGCGGTCTCGTCGGCATCCCAGGAGAAACCGGCGAAGAAGCGGCGGCCACACTGGCGGCGGAAGCCGCCAGGCTATCCCCTTTCAACAGGGACTTGATCGGCTTGGGCTTCACCAGGGACAATTCACTGTTTTTCTGACCGTTATAGTATAGAACCACTCGGTCGTCGTAAATCTCCTGAATGGTCAGATTCCCGAGAGTCTCGCCCTGCCGATACCACTTGTACTCATTGCGGATATCCTTTAGCAGGACCAGCGACTTTTCCGGGTGCTCCGGGTAAACGGCCGTCCCCATCAGCGTGTACTTGGCCGGCGGAGGAGGAGGCGGGGGAGGAGGCGGCGGCGGAGTTTTTATATCGCCGTCTCCCTTGGCCACCTTCGTATCCTTCGGCGATGGAGGCGGGGGAGGAGGAGGCGGCGGATCGATCCGCAGCGCAAAAAGCTTGGCCTGAGCAACAAGCGGAGCTACCTTGTCTTCTTTGTTGGGGGACAGGCCCGCCTTGGCCTTATATTGGCTGACGATCCCTTCCTTAGCCAGGTAGGCCTCCTTTTCAGGATCGCCCTTCAGGCCGAAAACGGCCACCAGGATCACCACGCAGACCGCCGCCGCGGCCGCCGCGATACTGGCTATCCGAAGGGTCTTCAGCATACACCACTCCTAAAAGCTATCAACTTGCAATACAACCGGACCTTATATGTCCCTTAGACAAACTGCGGGCGCTTTTGTTCCTCCAAAAGCGCCCGCCAAAACCCTAAAACGTCAAAAGATACGGCTTTCCTGTCATCTTTTATACCATCCGCTGCACCGAATCTCCGTTTCATACCCGTTTTTCAACTGGATCTTCAGTTCATCGGAAAAGTACCGACTCTGGGGATTCTCCTGCGGCGGCACCGTCACTTTCACGATCACTTTCAGGGCGTTGCCTTCGACGGCTTCCGTCTCGACAATCTCCATATATCCATTTCGGCTATTTGAGGACGCGATTTCAACCGATTCACCGTAATTGCTGCGAATCAGCACATCTTTTGCGTCCGTCGAACCGGGATGGGCGTTCTGGATGATGATCCGCGGCCGCGATACCACGTAGCGCGGCTGCATATTGTAGCGTACCACCACCTGCTTGGCCTTTGGATGGTTTACACTGATCTGGATGACCCCATTTGGATTTTTCCCGAGAAGGTCATTGTCCACGGTTGGATTCAGGACATGCTCGGTTGCCTTCATGGCCGGATCAAATTCGGCCTTGATCGCACTGCCCGTCGAGGTAAAACTGGTAATCGCAAACGGCTGACCGTCCTTGCTGATTACCTTGAGGGGTACCATGCCGCCGTTTTCCTTGTTATATTGCAGTTCCACTTTCTCCGGAATGACATCCACCAGAACCACCACATTGGCCTTAATTTCCAATTGAGCCCGGGGATTGTCCGGATCGTTGCTGACGATGTAAAGATGCTTGGTTACAGACCCCTTCACACTCGGCGCATGGAACCGGACCTCGACCTGCCCCTCCTCGCCGGGAGCATATTCCATCTTGTCCAGCTTGGGAACGCTGCACCCGCAGGTGCTTTGGACCTGTTGGATCTTCAATGTTTCGGTTCCCACATTTTTGAAATTGAAATAACAGGTATTCATTGAGTCCGGGGACAGGTCGCCGAAGTCGTGAACGGCTTTGGTAACCTCGATTTTGGCCCCCGATTTGGCGGCTTCAGCCGACGCCTCAGACGCCTTGGTAACTTTGGGAGTTTCAGGGTCCATTGCCACTTCAATCAATTTCCGGGGAGGATCCTGCTGAGCGGACGATTCCTGGCATCCCCATATGAAAAGCCCGAGGAGAGCCGCCGATAGACAGATGGTACTTTTTGCGTTGAACATAATTTCCTTCCTGAATTGAAAAACAGCTATTTTTTCACTTAATTTCACCGATAGGAAAAAGATCAGTTTAACCATAAACGCTTTTTATCGCAACCGTCTTTTCGGCAGGCGGCGGATAGCTCTTTACAGATTCTCTTAGATTCGTTAGAATCGCGGGTTGCGACAAAACCTCCACCGGGAGTAAGCCAGGTTATGGTGCACGAAAAAAACATAGAAATGTCACTCGTAATTCCCGTCTTTAACGAGAGCGAGAACATCGAAGCCCTCCACCGCGAGATTCGAGATGTCCTGGACCGGATGCATTTAATTTCCGAAATCATCTATATTGACGACGGAAGCACCGATAATGGCATCGAAATCCTCCAGGAAATTCAAAACAAAGACGCGGATGTCCGAATCATCCGTTTTCGGCGAAATTTCGGCCAGACGGCGGCCCTCAGCGCCGGTTTTAAATACGCACGCGGACGAATCATTGTTCCTCTCGATGCCGACCTTCAGAACGATCCGGCGGACATCCCCCGGCTGATCAGCAAACTGGAGGAGGGATACGACATCGTTTCCGGCTGGAGAAAGGAGCGGCGGGACAACCCCGTCACCCGCACCCTGCCCAGTCGGGTCGCCAACTGGCTCATCGGCCGGATCACCGGCGTGCGCCTGCATGATTACGGCTGCACCCTCAAGGCCTACCGGGCCGACTCTCTCAAATCCATCCGGCTCTACGGGGAGATGCACCGCTTCATCCCGGCCCTGGCCGGCTGGGGGGGCGAAAAAATCGCCGAACTGGAGGTCCATCACCGGCCCCGTACCCGCGGTCAAACCAAGTACGGCCTGAACCGGACCTTCAAGGTGATCCTCGATCTGATCACGATCAAATTTCTCTCCTCCTTCTCGACCAAGCCGATTTACGTTTTCGGCGGCATGGGAGGGGTCTGCATTCTGGGTTCGTTCCTGGCCGGCGTCGCGGTCCTGTACCACAAGTTTATCTCTGAGCCCTCGCTCTCCATGAATCGCAACCCCCTCCTGATTATCTCGCTGATGCTGATGATGACGTCGGTCCAGTTTATCCTGATGGGCCTGCTCGCCGAAATCATGGTTCGCACCTATCACGAGTCGCAGGACCGGCCCATCTATGTAATTGAAAAGGTCTTCGAACCCCAGTCCCGGTCCCAGCCGTCCGCACAAGCTTCGGAAGCCGTATGAGCCGGAAACGATCGAGACATATCGCCGACGCCCCGACGCCATCGAAATCGCCGGAGCCGCTGAAGCCGTTGCCGGTCGGGCTCATCGCGACCCTGCTCCTGCTGATCCCGGCCGTTTTCTTTTTCGCCGTGGGCAAATATCTCGAACTGAACACCCCCGGCCCGTTTGACAGCGGCGCTTATACCTACTCCGCCCAGCACATCCTCGACGGCGCGCGGCTCGGCGTCGATGAGGCCGCCAGCGCCCGGCCCGCCACGCTCCTGATGAACGTCATCGGCGTCAAACTCTTCGGCTACAGCGACAGCGGCCCGAAGATCATCCAGATGCTGCTGCAGTTGGCGGCCCTGGGCCTGATGTTCGGGGCCCTGCAGCGGCTTTGGGGGCGCACGGCCGCCGTGGTCGCCGTGACAATCGCCGCCTTCTACCTCTCCGCGCCGCATATCGCCAAGTTCGGCAATGTCAAAGAGCAGTTCATGATCGCCTTCATGGTCATAGCCGCCTCGGCGTGGATTCTCTATGAAAAAACCGGCCGACTCCCCTGGCTGCTGTTCACCGGCGCCGCCGTGATCTGGCCGTACTATTTCAAACCCACCGGCCTGTCCATCGCATTTGCGCTGTTCGTTTATCTCCTGTACCGGACGGCTGTCGGGCGCATCTCCCTTCAAAAACTTCTGATGATCGGCCTGGGCCTGTTGGCCGGGGCGGCCGCGGGCATCCTGCCGCTGGCGGCATTTCTGGTCCGGCAGGGCCAGTCCCGCCAACTGCTCCACTCCTTTCCGTTCTACGCCGTGCAACTGCTGTTCGGCGTTGTCCTCGCGTGCTTCGCCGTGCGATTTTTGATCGTTCCGGTTTGCCAGGGGCCTCTTGTTAAACAGCTCCGACAGGTTCGCCCTCGAATCTGGAAGCTCGGCGCCATCTCCATCGGGCTCCTCCTGGGAGCGTGGGTTGTTTATTTCGCCGCCATCGGCGAATTGACCTATTACGGGTGCAGTCTGTTTTTTGTAAAGATCCCGATCATGGTTTATCTCCGGCTTGAGGGGATCTATCACCAGATCCTTCAGTACGCCGGAGCCGGCTCCGGTTATTTAAGCGACAGCCGGGCGGAATACTCTCTGGCCCGACAGGCGCCGGTTGTACTGCGGTACTATCTCTCGCTGGCGGTCCCCGTCTTCGCGGGGGTCCTGTCGATCCTGATTCTGTTGGTCCGCCAGGTCTGGCTGTTCCTTCGCCGATCCGCCCGGACGGAGACGGCCGCAGAGTACGATCCGGTTCTTTTGCTCGGCCTCTGGTGGCTGCTGGACATGGCCTTTGTCTGGATCAGTCCCCAACCCTATGAGCAGTATTATCTGCCTCTGTGCGCCTCCGGGGCCTTTCTGGCCGGCGGCCTGGCAGGGATCATCAGCCGGGGGATTCGCGAAAGCGCCGTCAAGCCCGCTTACATCGCGGCGGGGGCCGTGCTGGCAATCCTGACCCTTTGCCTCGCCTGGCCGGTCTGGGCCGGCTATACCACCAGCACATTCAGCGGCAAACCGTATGGAACAAACCCGTACACGGGTCAGGCCGTTCGCAGCCGCGGGTACGTCCAGTCTCTGCAGAGGGTCAAACGGAATCAGAAGGATTCCTGGATCGCCATCGGCGAGTATATCTGCGACCACAGCAAACCGGAGGACCCGATCTATGTGTGGGGATGGGTTCCGGGCATCTATGTGGCCGCCGAGCGGACCGCGCCGGTGCCCCAGGCCTTCGAGAGCAACATGCATGTCATGCCGCCGTCTCGTTTGGCAGCACTGGCTCGCACGCTGGTTGAGCAATTCCGTCAGACTCCGCCGAAGTTTATCGTGGACACCCGCAAGCAGCATTTTCCGTTTGATCGGCCGCCCTTCGAATTGTGGCCCCAGATCCGGAAGGGAGGTTCCCCCGGCGATTTTCTGCCCAGCCACCCTCAGGCCGTTGAACAGTATGAACGGCAATACGGCGCGCTGATCGGCAGCCGCTTCGGAGCCCAGGAGCAGGAGCGGTTCGAGGCCATGAAGTCGTTGCGGGACTTTGTGATGAACCGCTATAAAATCGTCCGCCTGTTCGGCAACCATGTCCTGTTCGAATACAAAGGCAGTTGGCCCCCCGCGGCGGCGGCCGAATCGGCGAAGGACCAGGAAACACAGCCGCAATGAATATTCTCGTCTTGAATTATGAATATCCGCCGGTGGGAGGGGGCGGGGCCACCGTCACGGCGCAGCTTTGTGGGCGTCTGGCAAGTCTGGGCCACGGGGTCGATGTCATCACCATGCACTACGGGCGTCTGCCTCGCGAGGAGACCGAAGGAGGCGTCCGCATCATCCGCACCCCGGCCCTGCGCCGCCGGCCCGACCTGTGCCGCATTCCGGAGATGGCCACCTATCTGCTCGGCGCTCTCGGCCCGGCCCTGGAGCAGACCCGCCGCCGCACCTATGACGTCATCCACGCCCACTTCATCATCCCGACCAGCCCGCTGGCCAGGGTTCTGCGCCGCAAAACGGGTATCCCCTACGTGCTCACCTGTCACGGCAGCGATGTGCCCGGCTACAACCCGGACCGGTTCCAACTCATCCACAAATTGCTGATGCCCGCCTGGAGGCGTCTGACCCGCAGCGCCGACCTGCTGGTGAGCCCCAGCGGAAGTCTCAAGCGGCTGATCGAGCAGCAATGCCCCGAGGCGCAGGTCCGCGTGATCCCCAACGGTTTCGACCTGTCGCTCTTTGAGGCCGGCCGGCCGCGAACGAAATCGATTCTCCTGTGCAGCCGCCTGCTGCCCCGCAAGGGGTTTCAATATTTCCTCCAGGCGGTTCAGGACCTCGACCTCGACTGGCAAATCCACATCGTCGGCGACGGCCCCTATCTCGAACCGCTCAGGAAACTGGCCGCCGCCTGCAAACCCTCCGTCGAGTTTCACGGCTGGCTGGAGCGTGACGACCCCAAACTGCGGATGCTCTATGAAACCAGCTCGATCTTTGTCTTCCCATCCGAGGCGGAAAATTTTCCGACGGTCCTTCTGGAGGCGATGGCCGCGGGGTCGGCGATCCTTACCAGCACCGCCGGCGGCTGCCCGGAGGTCGTCGGCGAGACCGCTCTGCTCGCCGAGCCGAAGAACCCGCAGGCCATCCGCGAGCAGCTCCTTCGCCTGATCGAGTCCGAGCCGCTTCGCCGGTCGCTCTCTGAAGCGGCCCGCCGGCGGGCGCAGCAGTTCACATGGCCCGCCGTGGCCGCCCGCTACCTCGAGGCCTACGCCGAGGCCGTCGAAAGGAGGCGGGCACAATGAGCGATCCCATCCGCATCTGCTTTATCGCTCCCAAAGCATACGGTCTGTTCGATCCGTCCGCCGCGACGGGCTACGGCGGCGCGGAGGTGGACCTGTATATGCTCGCCGTCGAGCTGGCAAAGGACGAATCCTTCCGCGTCAGCTTCATCACGGCCGACTGCGGCCAACCGCCGGAGCAGACCATTGAAAACGTCCGCCTGCTCAAAAGTCTCTCCTTCCGCGAGCCCTCCCTGCTTGGGGCGTGGAAGATCCGGCGGGCCATGAAGGCCGCCGATGCACAGTTCTACATGCTCAAGACGATCTCGCCCGGCGTGCCGCTGGCCTGGGCCTTCTGCCGCCTGCACCGGCGCCGGTTTCTCTATCGCACGGCCCACCAGGATGAATGCGATCGGTCCTATATGAGAACGCGACCCCTGCTCGGCCCGATCTTCGAGTTCTGTCTGCGCCGGGCGGACCGGGTCTTCGCGCAAAACCAGTCCGACAGCGAGCAGCTTCGGCGGCATCTGGGCGTCGAAAGCATTCCCATCCCCAACGGCCATCGCCTGCCGGAAACCGCTCCCGTCGAAAAGACAACGATCCTCTGGGTCGGGCGCAGCGCCGGCTTCAAACACCCGGAGCGTTTTCTCGAACTGGCCCGCGCCTTCCCGCAGGAGCGCTTCGTGATGATCTGCCGCCGCGCCACCGGCGACCGGGACTATGAGCGGCTCAAAGAGCAGGCCGCCGCCGTGGGCAACCTGGAATTCCGCGAGAACGTCGAGTTTGACCGCATCGGCGAATACTTCGCCCTCGCCAAGGTCTTTGTCAACACCTCCGACGCCGAGGGCTTTGCCAACACCTTCATCCAGGCCGCCGCCGCGGGAACCTGCATCCTGACCTGGACCGTCAACCCCGACGGCTTCCTGACCGAATACAACTGCGGCCTGGCCTGCGGCGGCGATGCCGAAAAACTCCGACAGGGTCTCCGCTTCCTGATCGACAAAGACCGCTTTCTCGAAATGGGACAAAACGCCCGCCGTTATGTTCTGCAGCGTCATGACATCGCCGCCGTTGCCGAACAGTACAAAAATCATCTGCGGCAGATGGGCGGAGGATAAGCCGTGCCGATCCGCGTGCTTCATATTATCGGCAATCTTCGACTCGGCGGCGCCCAGGTGATCGTCAAGCAGATCGCGGAAAATTTTGATCCGCGCGAGGTCGAGAGCTTCATCTATCCGCTGCGCTCGAAGGAAATCCAGACTCCCGTTCGCGCCGGCCTTCTCGCCCCGGACTATCCCAACTACGATCCGCGCAAATTCTTCGCCATCGAGCGGCTGTGCCGAGAGCATAAGATCGACCTCATCCACGCCCACCTGTATAAGTCGATCCTCGGTTCGCTGCTGTCGCCGGCCCGCCGGTCCGTCCCCGTGATTATCCACGAACACGGGCCCGTCTGCCGGTCGGGCTTGCAGTACGGTCTTTACCGCCGGATGCTCAAACGGCTCTGGCCCCGCGCCGCCGCCGTCATCGCCGTCTCGAATTTCATGGCAGCATATCTCGTCGAACAGATCGGAATCGCAAAAGAAAAAATCCATGTCCTTCCAAACGCCATTGACTTTGCGCCGTTCGATCAGCGGCATCAGGACATCCTGAGTGCGCGAAAGGAACTGGGCATTCCGGAAGACGCCGTCGTCCTCGGCTATGTCGGCCGCCTGAGTCGCGTCAAAGGGGCGGACCTTCTGCCGGAAATTCTGCGCCGCTTGTTGAAGGAGTTCCCCAACACCGTTCTGCTGATCGCCGGCGACGGCGAGGCAAAGGCGGATATTCGGCGTCAGTGCCGTCGATGGAATCTGCACGATCATGTGCGTCTGCTCGGTTTTATGCCGGATGTTCGCCCGGTCATGGCCGCCTCCGATGCCGCCCTTGTGCCCTCCCGGCAGGAGGCCTTCGGTATCTCCGCCCTCGAATGGATGCGGATGCGGGTGCCGCTGATCACCTCCGGCGCCGACGGGCTGGGAGAACTGATCGCTCACAAACAAACCGGCTGGATCGTCGAAGAAAACACCCCCGCTGCCTATACCCGTGCCGCCGCGGAACTCTTACAGAATCGGCCCGCGGTACAGCCGGTCGTCGAGCGGGCCTATGAACAGACCAAAGCGTATGAGATCGCCCCCTATCTTCGCCGCCTGCATGGCCTGTATCAGCAGGTGCTCCGTCAGCCCCGATGAGACCGCGGCGGGATGACGACCCGCCGCCTCAGCCGCAGCAGACGGACCAGTCGCGAAACTCCCCGCAGCACGAAGGCCGTTGCGTTCGGAAACTGCGTAAGTATCATCATCCGCACGCGATACAGGCGCGAAAACAAAAAGGGAAACGTTTGCAGCAGCCGCCGGATGTCCTCTGTCTGCCGGTCGAAGAGCATCGCCCGGATCCAGCGTTTCAGCATCACGCCGGCGAAGGGTCGGAACCGCTCGCTCGCACCGCACTGCTCAGCCAGCCTCAGGTGCCGCTGGATCAGATCAACATAAAGCCCCCCCGACGCCGGCGGTTTGGTAATGCTGCCGGCGATATCCAGGTAATAGACCGACAGCGGCTCGACGGCAAAGCCGATGCGCGGGTGTCGATAGGCAATGCGCCACCACAGGTCCAGGTCGTTGGCCCGCTTCTGTTCGATGCGAAACAGGCCCGCCTCGAAGAGCGCCGATTTGCGGATCAGCATCATATCCGTGTTTCCGCCGAGCCCTGCCGGATAGGCCCGAAAGTAATCCGGAGCCGTCTCCTGCCCGCCGAGCAGCGAGCGGGCGCGGGCGGACGTAACATAGGGCGCCCTCTGCCCGGCGGCCGTCAGGCAGGTAAAATAATTGCCCGTGCACCAGGCCAGATCGGGGTGGCGTCGAAGTATCTGCACCTGCCGCTCCAGCTTTTCCTTGAGCCACTCGTCGTCCGCGTCGAGAAAAGCGATCCAGTCGCCCGTCGCCGCCCGGATGCCCGCGTTGCGAGCCGCCGAGGCCCCCGCGTTCGCCTGTCGGATCAGCCGCACACGGTCGCCGTACCCGGCCGCTACTGCCGCCGTATTGTCCGTCGAGCCGTCATCGACGACAATGATTTCGTCGGCCGGGCGGCTCTGCGCCAGAACGCTTTCGATGGCGCGGCCGATCCACCGTTCGTTATTGTACGCGGGGATCACCGCGCTGATTCGGATGCTGTCAGGATTGTCGTGTTCCATCCGACTCCACCTCGGGAGGCAAGGGAAGCATCCTCAGCTTCCATAATAGCTTCTTAATACCCAGGCGCAAACGCGGCCCGACGGCGCATTTGAATTTCACCCAGTAAGGCAATACCGGGCTTAAAACGATTTCCAGCCGGCACCGTCGGTAGAGCAGTGGAAACGACCGGCTTTGCGGAAAACGACGCAGCAGCTCCTCGGCCCGACGCCGGTAGCCGTTTCGCGCCAGGTGGTGAACGGTCCGCAGAGCCATGCGGGTCAGCACCCGGCCGGCCAACGCTTTTTTTTCCGGCGGCACATAATCCAGGATGATTTCAGGTTCCAGCAGGAAAGGGGCCTCGGCACGCTCGAAGGTGTTGGATAAACCGCTGTCCTGCCGGTTATGGCGGACCGCCGCCGGCTCAATCACGGCAAAGGGCTCGTTGAAAACCAGCCGCGTGAAGAAAACCGTGTCCTCGCCGAACGTGCATTTCTCCTCCTGATAAAACCCGTCACATCGCTCCGCCGCCTCCCGCCTTACCAGCGTCGAACCGACATGAAAAAAGAAGCAGAACGACTCGATCAGATCGGCAGGTTCATCCCCCCGGATCATATACACTCCCGGAAGCACCCCCCGCTTTTTCCAGCAGGATGTCATATCCGTTTGCCCAGGCCATTCGTAATACATGCTGCCTACAAAGCTCACCGGGCCGCTCTCAATCGCCCTCACCGCATTCTCCAGATACCACGGATACCACTCGTCATCCGCATCCAGGAAGGCGATATAGGGCGAATCCCCCGCCGCCATTCCCGCGTTCCGCGCCGCCCCCGGTCCCCGGTTCTCCTGCGAAATCAGTCGGATGCGCGGATTGGCCAGTCGGCGCACCCGCTCGGGGCCGCGGTCGGTCGATCCGTCGTCCACCACGATCAGATTCCAGTCCCGGAAAGTCTGGCGGAGAATCGACCGAATCGTCCTCTCGACGGTCGCTTCCTTGTTATACAACGGTACAATGACGTCAACGGCAGCCATTTATTGCGGCCTCCTCCCTTTTTCCCATATGCGTTTTTTCCATTTCGCATACCGGCAGGCCGGCCCGGGACAGAAGGACTGGATGTAAAGGGTTCGGTACGTATAGGCGGAAAAAAGGAACCGGTATTTCTTCAGCAGGCCGCGAATCTCAGCACCCTGCCCTTCCTCCAGCAGCACCTTTATCCAGGTCCCCAGCATCGCCGCCGCGCAGGGTTGAAACGCTTCTTTCATTCTCGCCTGCCCGGCCAGTTCCAGGTGCCGGTCCAAAAACCGCTCGATATGCCCGCCGTCCCGGTGCACCTTCAGGATGCTCCCCGGCACTCCCATGTGATAAATCGCCGTCGGCTCGAACACGTACCCCATCCGCTCGCCCCGGTACGCCATCCGCAGCCACAGATCCACGTCATTGATCCGCTTCTGTCCCGGCCAAAACAGCCCCGCCTCGATCAGCAGGTCTCTGCAAACCACCATCGTCCCCGTCCAGCCCATGGCCCCGCAGCGATGCGCGGCAAAGTAGCTGTCAAACACCTCCCCGTCCGCCGCCGCTGCCTGTGCCTGTCTGAGCCGCTCCCCCGCCAAATCCTCCGTCCGCGCAGGCTCCGGCTCGCACGGGCACCGGTAAAAATTGCCCGTCACCCATCGCAGATCGGGATGCCGCGCCGTCAATTCCATCGAAAGTCGGAGATGATCCTCCAGCCACTCATCGTCGCCGTCGAGAAAGGCGATCCACTCGCCGCGGGCATGCTCAATCCCCGTATTGCGCGCCGCGGAGGCCCCTGCATTCGCCTGAAAAAGATACCGAATCCGGTCCCCGAAACGCTGCACCGCTTCCCGCGTCCCGTCCGTCGAACCGTCATCCACTACAATCACTTCATCCGGACGGCGCGTCTGGGCGAGCACGCTCTCGACGGCCCGCCCGATCACTTCCCGCGCATTATATGCGGGAATCACCACACTGATGGAGGGGTGCGGCGGATTCATTCTACCTTCGGTCTTCTCTCACTTCATAACGTTCAATTAAACTACCCGAACAGCCACCGCATGATATCGTTGTACGTGATCCACAAAAACACCGTCAGGATCAGCGCCAGCCCGACGTAGGTGATCGCCGCCTGCACCCGTATCGGCAGCGGACCGCCCTTGAGCTTTTCCACCAGCAGCAGCACGATCACCCCGCCGTCCACAATCGGGATCGGCAGCAGGTTCATGAACGCCAGGCACGCGCTGATGAGCCCCATGAAGTTCAGAAAGTCGGCAAACGACTGCTCCTTGGCGATGGCGTAGCTCATCTGCAGAATCCCCACCGGCCCGCTCAGCGCCCGTTCCGACAGATTACCCGTCAGCAGCCGCTGAATCGTTACATACGTCGTCTCCACGAAGTACCACGTCCGCCGCGCCCCCATCGAAAGCGCCTCCAGCGGGTTGGACGTCTTCACTTCCTCCCGCAGCGGCAGCAGCGGCACCACCGCGGCCAGCGACGAGCGCATGTGGATCGCGTCGATTGAGGGTACGTCCAGCGCCATCGGCGCTCCTCCGGCTTCGCCGATGCGGTAGTCGATCCCGATCCGCTGCCCCGGGTTCGCCCGGATAATCCGGATCACATCGTAAAAGCTCTCCACCGACTCGCCGTCCACCAGGGCGATCCTCGCCCCTCGCGGGATATTCAGCGCCGACATCGCCGGCGTTTCGATTGTGGCGGCCACAACGGCATGTTCCATATCGAAGCCCGGCACGATCCCCATCAGCACCCGGTCGCTCCGGGGGCCGGCGGTGCGGGGGGTCACCGTAAACGACACCGGCTCCAACTTGCCCGAGACGCCCTTGCGAAGTACCTCCACCGTCAGCGGCTTATCCTTGTGCGCCGTCGTCACCTCGCGCAACTCCTGGTAGGTCGGGTTCTCCACGCCGCCGAGCTTGACGATGATGTCGCCCGGTTTAAACTCCGTTTCCTTCGCCTCGGCCGGCTGAGGGCCTCCAAAGAACCGCTTGAACAGCCCCCCCGCCGTCTGCGGCGGGGCCACCATCTCGACCTTCAACCGCGGCACCATCGTATAAACGTCCGCCAGGTCGATCTCCTGGCGGAAATTCGGATTGCTCGGCATGATGTTCAGCGGCAGCCGGGTCTTCACCTGAATCGGCGTATCCGCATTCGGCCACGTCCGGGCGACCGTCAGCTCCACTTCCGGCTTGAGCGTCTTCTGGATAATCTGATCCATCTTCCACGGCTCGCCCTTCACCGGCTGGCCCTCCACCGCCTGGATCTCATCCCCCGGCCTCAGCCCCGTCTCCTCATAAAGCCGGGCCGTCAGGTTCGGATCCTTCCCGATCCTCGGGTTCACCAGCAGCGTCTGGGCCTGCTCGATCCCGAACTGGCGCAGCTTCATCGGGTCGGCGGCGGCCAGCTTCGGAATCGCCGACGTCTCCTCGACCTGACCGTTGGGACGGCGAACGGTAAACTGCACCGCCTCCCCGGGCGGCGTCAGGGCCCCCGACATGGCCACCGTCGTGAAATCCACGAAATCGTCCTTGAACGATTCCCCATTGACCGCGATGATCCGGTCGCCCGCCCGAATCCCCGCCGCCTCCGCCGGCGAGTTGGGCACCACCGACCCCACCACCGCCGGGAACTGCTCGTTGCCGAGAAAATACAGCCCCGAGAACACGAGGATCGCGCTGAGGGCGTTAAAGGTTACCCCCGCCGCCACCACCGCCACCCGGATCCACGTCGGCTTGTTCGTAAACGAGCGGGGATCATCCGTCTTTTCCACCGGCCCCGAGTCCGACTGACCGAGCATCTTCACGAATCCCCCGAAGGGAATCAGCCCCAGGCGGTACTCCGTCTCCGAATCTCCCTCTTCAAGCGGCGGCTCCGTCTCGGCCTTGGGGAACAGCCGCACCCGCAGGCCCTTCTTCAGCTTGCGGATGCCCAGCAGCGTCGGCGGAAAGCCGATTGAAAACGCCTCCACCTTGATACCCCCCAGCTTGGCCACGATAAAATGTCCCAACTCGTGGATAATAATCACGGCGCCAAAGCCCAGCGCCACCAGCGCGATGGTCCCCATCGCCCCGGGGGCCCTCACGATAAAAACAATCAATAAGATGACGAGCGCCGCCGCAAACACCGCCTCCATCAGCTTTGACAGCAAAGATTGTTTCTTCGCTTCGTCCTGCAAGGCATCCTGCTTGTCCTGTTCTGCCATGTATCAATCCTTTATTCGGGTTATTGACTAATTTCGCTGCGCAAAAATGAAGAAAGGCATCCATGATTCAAAAAATCGTCGTTCTGATTTTTTGCACCATCCTGACTTTTCAAATCGTCTTCATAGGCGACAGCAGATGTCGGACCTGACGCCGCGCCCACTGGTCCGTCTCCAGCAGCTCTTCGAGGCACGAACAGCCGTGGACCTCATGGGCCTCCAGGCACCGTTCGATCAGATCCACGATCTGCCCGAATCGGATCGCCCCTTTGAGAAAGGCCTCCACCGCCGCCTCGTTGGCCGCGTTGAACACCACCGGCGCCGATCCGCCTATCCGGGCCACCTCGTATCCCAGCGCCAGCGCCCGGAACTTCGCCGGGTCCGGCCCCTCGAACGTCAGCCGCCCCATCGCCTCCAGGTTGAGCCGCTCCGCAACCCCGGGCCGCCGCTGCGGATACGTCAGGGCGTACTGGATCGGCGTCTTCATGTCCGGCGTGCCGAGCTGCGCAACCACCGAACCATCTACGAACTCCACCATTGAATGGATCACGGATTCCGGGTGGATCAGCACGTCAATCCGATCCACCGGCATCCCGAACAGCCAGTGCGCTTCGATCACCTCCAGCGCCTTGTTCATCATCGTCGCCGAATCGATTGTGATCTTCGGCCCCATCTGCCACGTCGGGTGATCCAGCGCCTCCTGCACCGTCGCCCGCTCCATCGCCTCCCGGCTCTTCGTGCGGAACGGTCCCCCCGAGGCCGTCAGCACAATCCGCCGCACCTCTTCGGGCCGCCCCGCCTGCATCGCCTGGAACACCGCCGAGTGCTCGCTGTCAATCGGCAGCAGCATCGCCCCGCTGGCCTTCGCCTCCCGCGTAAGCAGTTCCCCCGCGATCACCAGCGGTTCCTTGTTGGCAATGGCGATCACCTTGCCCGCCCGGGCCGCCGCCAGGACCGCCGGCAGGCCCGCCGCCCCCACCACCGCACAAAGCACGATGTCCGTCTCCGGGTCCGAGGCAATGGCCTCTAAGCTGCCGGGCCCGCACAAAATCCGCCCGCCGTACCCGTTGAGATGGGCCCGCAAGAGGGGCTCATACTCCGGGTGGGTAATCGCCGTCACCGCCGGTCGAAATCGGTTCGCCTGCCGGGCCAGCAGTTCCCCGCTGCAGTGCGCCGACAGCGCAGCAACCTCGTACTCAGGCGCCAGCGCCTCGATCACCTGCAGGGCGTTTTGCCCGATGGACCCGGTCGATCCCAGTATCGCAACACGTTTTGTCATAAGCCCTGTAGTATCCCAGAAAATCCCCCCTGCGTCAAGGAATGCCCGGTTTTCATTTTTTCCCATTTTTTTTCTTGAATTATGCCAATTATGTGAATATATAATCACATATACACGTAATCCGCAAGGCAAGCGGCTTCCATTCGCCATTAGAGAGACCTGAATAGTGCCAAAAAGCGACTGATTATGAACACAAAAGCCATCTTATTCGAAAAACAAGCCCTCCTCGCCCAGGCCATCGCCCACCCAAACCGGATCGCCATTCTCGATTTTCTAAAAGACGGTCCCCGCTGCGTCTGCGACATCGCCAAGGCGGTCGGCTCTGAGCGGTCCAACGTCTCCCGCCACCTCTCCCTCATGGTCCGGGCCGGCCTCCTCGAATCCGAAAAACAGGGCCTCAACGTCATCTATAAGATCCGGACCCCCTGCGTGCTGAATTTCCTCAACTGCCTCGGCCAGTGCCTCCTCGAACAGGCCCGCGAGGATCAAAAAGTAATCGAATTGTTGCAGCAGTAACGACTTGCGGAGCCGCCCATGAACTTTCTCGACAAAGAATGGAAGAAGCTGGTCCTGCTCGCTGTCGTCTTTCTCGGCATCTACTTCCTCCCGGCGGACTGGCCCCGCCTCCAAAATGCCCTCGCGGAGTCCCTGGCCCTGGCCCGCTGGTACGCCCGCGAGCACGTCCTGCTTTGCCTCGTCCCCGCCTTCTTCATTGCCGGGGCCATTGCCGTCTTCGTCAGCCAAAGCTCCGTCATGAAATACCTCGGCCCCAGGGCCAACAAGATTCTCGCCTACGGCACGGCCTCCGTCTCCGGTTCCGTCCTGTCCGTCTGCTCCTGCACGGTTTTGCCGCTCTTTGCGGGCATCTACCGCATGGGCGCTGGCCTGGGTCCCGCTACGGCCTTCCTCTACGCCGGCCCGGCCATTAACGTTCTCGCCGTCATCCTCACCGCCCGCATCCTCGGCGTCGAGATGGGCATCGCCCGCGCCGTCGGCGCCGTCGCATTCAGTCTCATCATCGGGCCCCTGATGCACCTGATCTACCGCAAAGAGGAAAGCCAAAAAGTCGCCGCTGCGATGGCCATGCCCGAAGAGGACCGCTCGCGCCCCCTCTGGAAGACCGCCGTTCTCTTCGCCCTCATGGTCGTCATCCTCGTCTTTGCCAACTGGGCCCGCTCCGGCGACGTCCGCGCGGTTTTTCTCTGCTGCCCCGGCGGCCTCCAGACCTACGCCATTGAAGGCGCCGTCCTCGAGCAGACACCCGACGAGGTCCGCATCAAGGACCGCGCCGGCGTTGAACACACCATCACCGCCGACCGAATGCCGCAGGTCGAGCCCGTTGAAAAAAACGAACTCTACGAGGCGATCTACCGCATCCGCTGGGCCCTCGTTACCGGCCTGCTGGCGGCCCTGGCCGTCCTCGTCGCCCTTTGGGTGACCCCGTCCGAGCGCATCGAATGGACCCAATCCGCCTGGGGTTTTGCCAAGCTGATCCTGCCCCTGCTGCTCATCGGCGTCCTGCTCGCCGGTTTCCTCCTCGGTCGTCCCGGCCGCGAAGGCCTCATCCCCGCCCGCTGGATCGAGTGGGCCGTCGGGGGCAACTCCCTCCGCGCCAACCTCTTCGCCTCCGTCGCCGGCGCGTTTATGTACTTCGCCACCCTGACCGAGGTCCCCATCGTCCAGGGGCTGATGGGCGCCGGCATGGGCAAGGGCCCCGCCCTCGCTCTCCTTCTCGCCGGCCCCGCCCTGAGTCTGCCCAGCATGATCGTCATCTGTTCCGTCATGGGCACTCAAAAAACACTTGTCTTTATCATCCTGGTCATTGCGATGGCAACCATCAGTGGACTTATCTATGGAGGCCTGTTCTAATGGAACTGCACATCAAACCCATCGGCATCATTCATTCGCCGTTTCAAAGCGCAGTGCAAACGCCCATTCAGCCCGCCGCCGCAGGGGGAACCCGCGGCCGCGTCGAGCTCTTTCCCGAATACGCCCCCGGGCTCCTCGACCTCGACGGCTTTGAGCGCATCTGGCTGATTTACTGGTTCGACCTCGCTGCGGCGCCCAAACTCCGCGTCAAACCCTACCTGGACGACCGCGAGCACGGCCTCTTCGCCACCCGCGCCCCTGCGCGGCCCAACCCCATCGGCATTTCCTCCGTCAAGCTGGTCGCCGTCGAAGGCAGCATGCTCATCGTCGAAGACATCGACATCCTTGACGGCACGCCCCTGCTCGACATCAAACCCTATGCCCCGCAGTTTGACGGCTTCGATGTCCGGCGAACCGGCTGGCTCGAACACAGGCAGGTTGGAAATACGAAAGCCGACGACCGCTTTCACAGAAAGGAAAACCCATGAAGATCCAGATCCTCGGAACCGGCTGCCCCAAGTGCAGACGGCTTGCCGAAAACGCTCAAAAGGCGGTGGATGAGACGGGCCTTGCCGCCCAGGTGGAGAAAGTCACCGATCTTAACGACATCCTCGCCTTCGGCGTCATGGTCACCCCGGCCCTCGTCATCGACGGCCAAGTTAAGACCGCCGGCAAGGTCCCGTCGACTGAAGAAATCAAAACCATGATAAAGTGAGGAGCGTAACCATGAAGATGAAGCAGATCATTACCTTCCTGCTGCTGATCTTTGTCATCGGCAGCGTCGCTTACATGTTCGGCCGCCAAGCGGGGGCCGACAAACAGACCGCACCGACGGTCGCCATCGAAAAACAGCCGATTGAAGCCGCCGTCGCCGAAAGCCGGCCCGTCGGCCCGTCACAGATCGTCGTCTACTACTTCCACGGCGACCAGCGCTGCATGACCTGTCAGAAACTCGAAGGCTACGCCAAGGAGGCGCTGGACGCGAATTTCGCCGATCAGCTCGCCTCCGGGCAGATTGTTTGGAAGCCGATCAATATCGACCAACCGGCCAATACCCACTTCGTAAAGGATTACGGTCTCTTCACCAAATCCGTCATCCTCTCACGCATCGCCGATGGCAAAGAGACCGAATTTAAAAACCTCGACCGCATCTGGGACCTCGTGAAGGACAAGGCCCTTTACACTGAGTACATCCGCAGCCAAGTCGCCGACTTTCTGGAAAGCACACCGAAATGAATGAATGGTTTATTGCCATCGGCATAGCACTCTGGCTGGGCATCCTGACCTCGATCAGCCCCTGCCCGCTGGCCTCCAACATCGCCGCGATCTCCTTCATCGGCCGCCGCGTCAAGAGCCCCGCATACGTGCTGGCAACCGGGCTGTGCTACACCGCAGGCCGCGCACTGACCTACGTGCTGCTGGCGGTTGTGCTCGTCACAGGGCTGCTCTCGATTCCCTCCGTCGCCCACTGGCTCCAGAAATACATGCACCGCCTGCTGGGCCCTATCCTCATCCTCGCGGGCATGATCCTGCTGGACCTGCTGAGTCTTAACACCCAAGGCGGCAACCTCGGCCAGTGGGTACAGCGCCATTCGGAAAGGTTCGGCCTCGGCGGGGCCCTGCTGCTCGGCGGCCTCTTTGCGCTGTCCTTCTGTCCGGTCTCGGCGACCCTCTTCTTCGGCAGCCTCATCCCGCTGGCCGTCAGACAGGAGTCCTCGATCCTGCTGCCGCTGCTCTACGGTATCGGCACGGCCCTGCCGGTCGTGCTCTTCGGTCTGCTCCTGGCCTTGGGCGCTGGTCGCGTTGCCCGCGTCTTCGAAAAAATCACCGTCTTCGAACGCTGGGCCCGCCACCTCACTGGCCTTATCTTCATTGCCGTGGGCATCGGGTTCACGCTCGCCTATACCCTTGGCCTGAAAGGATGAAATTATGAAAGGCAAACTGAAGATTCTTTTCCTCTGCACCGGCAACTCCTGCCGCAGCCAGATGGCCGAGGGATGGGCGCGGCATCTGAAAGGCGACGTCCTCGAACCCTACTCGGCGGGCATCGAGACGCACGGGCTCAACCCGAATGCGGTCCAGGTCATGGCGGAAGCGGGCGTGGATATCTCGGGCCACCGCTCCAAACACCTCGATGAGCTTAAAGACGTCCCCTTCGATTACGTCGTCACCGTCTGCGACAGCGCCCATGAAAGCTGCCCCGTCTTCCCCGGCAAAGCCAAAGTCCTCCATGTCCCCTTCGACGACCCGCCGCGCCTCGCCAAAAACGCTAAAACCGAAGAAGAGGCGTTAAACTATTATCGCCGCGTCCGCGACGAGATCCGTCGCTTCATTGAAACCTTGTCCCAGTCACTTTCTGAAAAAGGAGTAAGCCAAAATGGAAAATAAAAATGAGATGATTCGAGAAAAAGTTCGTAAAGGGTATGCGGACATCGCCCAGGGCAAAGCGCACTGCTGCGGCGGCGCTCCCGCCCCCAACCGGTTTGCCCAGGCCATCGGCTACTCGGCCGAAGAACTGGATCACCTGCCCGAGGACGCCAACATGGCCCTCTCCTGCGGTAACCCGACGGCCCTGGCCAACCTCCGGCCCGGTCAGGTCGTCCTCGACCTGGGCAGCGGCGGCGGCTTCGATGTCTTCATTGCCGCCCGCAAAGTTGGCTCCGCCGGCCGGGCCATCGGCGTCGACATGACCCCCGACATGCTCAGCAGGGCCCGCCAAAGTATCGCCGTCTTCACCGCCAAGACCGGCCTTGCCAACGTGGAGTTCCGCCTCGGCGAGATTGAACACCTCCCCGTCGCCGACAGCAGCGTCGACGTCGTCATCTCCAACTGCGTCATCAATCTCTCCCCCGACAAGCCCCAAGTCTGGCGCGAAATCGCTCGCGTCCTGAGGCCCGGCGGCAAAGCCTGCGTCTCCGACCTGGCCCTCGCGGAGGACCTGCCCGCCGCCGTCAAAGCCTCCGTCACCGCCCTCGTCGGCTGCGTCGCCGGTGCCGTGCGTGTGGATGAGACCCTCGACCTCATGAAGGCCGCGGGGCTGACGGATATCGAACACCACCCGAAAACCTTCAACATGGACATCATAGAGGACTGCAACGACGCCCTCTATAAGGCGGTCCGCAGCGCCCTGCCCGTAGGGAAAAAACTCAGTGACTATATCGTCAGTGTCGATTACATTGGCTTCAAAAAGGAGTAATCATGAATAACCGCCCGAATCCCGGCAATTCAGTGCCCTCCGAGCCGCCGTTCGGCGAGTCGAATCAGCTCAACTTCTTTGAGCGATACCTCACCGTCTGGGTGCTCCTGTGCATCGCCGCCGGCATCGGCCTCGGCAAACTCGCCCCCGGCCTGGCTCAGTCCCTCGACGCGATGGCGATCACCGTCAACAACGCCCCCGTCATCTCCATCCCCATCGCCGTCTGCCTGTTCTTCATGATGTACCCCATCATGGTCAAGATCGACTTCGCCAAGGTGGTCCGGGCGAGCAAAAGCCTCAAACCGGTAACGCTGACCCTCATCATCAACTGGGCGATCAAGCCTTTCACCATGTACGCCATCGCCCTGTTCTTCCTCGGCACCGTCTTTTACAACCTCATCGGTCCCGACGCCGTCGATCTCGTCAAGATGCCCTTCGGCCTCGATCTGCCCGTCGGCGCGGCCTACGGCGACGGCACCGTCGTCGTCGAAAACGGCGTCAAAATGCTTCAGGTCCCCCTCTGGCGCAGCTATCTCGCCGGTTGCATCCTCCTCGGCATCGCCCCCTGCACCGCCATGGTCCTCGTCTGGAGTTACCTCTCCCGCGGCAATGACGGCCATACCCTCGTCATGGTCGCCATCAACTCGCTGACGATGCTCGTGCTCTACGGTCTGCTCGGCGGCTTCCTCCTTGGCATCGGTCGCCTGCCCGTGCCCTGGCAGGCCCTGGCCCTGTCCATCGCCGTTTACGTGGCCCTGCCGCTGGCGGCGGGTTTTCTTTCCCGCAAGTGGATCATCGCCCGCAAAGGTGAAACATGGTTCAAGGAAAAGTTCCTCCACGTCCTGACACCTGTGACGATCATCGCCCTGCTGGTCACGCTTGTGCTGCTCTTTTCCTTCAAGGGCGAGACGATCCTTGCCAATCCGCTGACGATCCTCTGGATTGCCATCCCCCTCTTCCTGCAGACGGTCCTCATCTTCGCCCTCGGCTACGGCCTGAGCAAACTACTCAAACTAACCTATGAAGATGCCGCCCCAACGGCAATGGTCGGCGCCTCCAACCACTTCGAAGTCGCCATCGCCACCGCCGCCATGCTTTTTGGCCTCTCCTCCGGCGCTGCCCTGGCCACCGTCGTCGGCGTCCTCATCGAAGTCCCTGTCATGCTCCTGCTGGTGAAAGTCTGCCTCCGCACCCGCGTCTGGTTCTCCGCCGGACAGGAGATTAAAGCAGATTAAACAGCCGGCCGCGGTCGAGTGGTCAATCCCCCATAATTAAATGAAAAAGGCGGCGGCGAAGCCGCTTCCGTAATTTTACTTTTTGATTTTTAATATTTGATTTGGCCTTACCATTTGATTCGGATCCCCTTCTCACGCGCGTCGGTCGCCCACTTCTTGAGCTGCTCGATTGCAAGCTGCATCTCCTCGCTGCTGTCGAGCAGGTTTTCATACAGCCGCCCGTCGGTCATCAGCCGCCCCGCCGTCCCCTCGCCCGCGTTGATTTTCGCGATCACCTGCTGAAGCTGGGACAGCGCCGCGTCAAGCCGGTTCGCGATGAGCACCACCTGTCCCGCCACCCGCTCCACCTGCTCGGCTCCCCGGTCCGAGAGCGTCCGGATCGACCGCAGCGTCTCATTGGCCTGCGCCGTCGCCTCCTGCACGTTCGCCAGCATCAGATGAATATTCGACTGGTTCGCCTCATTCCCGATGATCTCATTGGCGTTGTTCGCCAGCGCCCCGATTGAATCCACCAGGTTCTCCAGCTTCTTTTGCACCTCCGGCGGGAAAAACTCACTGACCATCCCCGTCGAACCCTGCAGGACAATCTGGTCTTGCAGGTACCTGGGCTCCTCGACGGGCAGGCCCTGCACCGGGTCCCAGAAGAATTCGATATAGCTGCTGCCCAGCCCCCGCTTCATCAGCTTGACCTCCGCGTTCGCCGGGATATCCGTGTACTTCTCGTCGATCAGGCACGTTACCTTCACCTGGTGAAACGACCGCCCCGCCTCATCCGTAAACAGAAACGGCGGCGACACGTGAAACACGCGCCCGATCTGGTAGCCGCAGTAATTCACCGGCGTGTCCCGCTGCGCCCCCGGCGCCGAGGGGAAGTTGATCAGCACCTGGTACGACCGATACCGGTTGACCACAACCGGCAGGTCGCCGAACATCATCAGCATCCAGATGAAGGCCGTCAGGGCAATCAGCACAAACGCCCCGACCACCATGTTCCGCCGCCGCTGTATGGTATAATAGTCCGCCACTATTGCCGGCCTTTCCTGTCTTTTTCCTGATCTATGAACAGATCCCGGATCGCCCGAAGCTGATAGCCGCTTTGGTTGAGCTTGCGGATCAGCCGCACCCGTTCAACCGCCTTTGAGTCAAACAGCCGCCGCCCGCCCGCCGAAACCTCCGTGGGCTCCAGCAGCCCGATCATCAGGTAATACTGGAGACTTTGGCGGGACACCCCCGCCCGTCGGGCCGCCTCGCCGATGGAATACAGTTCTCTCTTTTCGTTCACGCCTTGCGATTCCGAATCTTGTGGACCATCTCAAGAAATGAACTTTCAACCTCCTGAAAGGTCATTTTATCAAGCACCGATGGGCTTTCCTTCCCTTTTTTCGACATTTTCTGTGTGAAGATTAAAACATAATCCGTCTGATCGGGAATTTCATGCTGGTGAAGGCGGAAGGTCTCGCGGACCAGCCGCTTGAGCCGGTTGCGCACGTGCGCCTTGCCGCACGACCGACTCACCGACACCCCCAGCCGCCGCCCCGTCGGGTTTGGCGCCATGTAGAGCCGCATCGCCCCTCGCATCGCGTACCGCTTATGCGACATGACGGATCGAAATTCATCTTCGGTCCGCAACCGCATCTCACGTGTCAACAAATACCGGGCCAAAAGTATCCCTTATCCATAAATACCATATCAAACCGTACTTATGGTATCGGTATTTTCAAACCAATCCCGGCAGAAAATTTCTCACCCCCAATTAAAGCATGTCTTTGCATCCGCCGTCAGAAACGTTACGATTCCGCCAACGGTACTTTTAAAGGCCGGTATCCTCAAGCCAGTGCTGAGCGAAGGCGACAAAGTCCGGCAGGTCCACCCGCCCGTCGCCCGCCGGCGCCGGGGCCAGGTCGCATTAATTACTTATATTGTTAAAAGATCAGCAAAACCGTCGCGCGAAGATCTATCGCCGATACTTGTACCACGCGCTGCATGCACCTTCCGTGCTGACCATGCAGGGACCGACGGGATGATCGGGCGTGCACCGGTTGGCGAACAGGGCGCACCGGGGCGGCTCGATCAGGCCGCAGAGCACCCGACCGCACAGGCAGCCCGCCGGCTCCGGCGCAGAGTGCATCTCGATTCCAAAACGCCGAAGGGCATCAAACTGCTCATAGTCCTTCCGCAGCCGCAGCGTGCCGCCGGGGATAATCCCCAGCCCGCGCCACGGACCGTCCCACGGCTCGAAAAAGCGGTCGATCAGTTTCAGCGCCACGGCATTGCCCTGCTCGCGCACGGCGGCGCGATAAACCGAATCGACTCGCGGCCGGCCCTCATCAAGCTGGCGGCAGATCTGCGCCACGCCTTCGAGAATCTGCAGCGGCTCAAAGCCCGCCACCACGCAGGGCCGGTTGAACCGCCGGACCACCGGCTCATAGGCCGCCGCGCCGATAATCACGCTCACGTGCCCCGGACACAGGAAGGCGTCGATCCGGTCGTTGCGTCCGCCCAGCAGCGCCTCCATCGCGGGCACGACCCGCTTGTGCGCCGAAAGAATGCAGAAGTTGCCGACGTTTTCCTGCTGCGCCGTCATCAGGGCCGCCGCCGTCGCGGGCGTCGTCGTCTCAAAGCCGACCGCCGCAAACACCACCGTCTTGTCCGGATGCTTTCGGGCCAGCTCCAGCGCATCGTCCGTACTGAGCACGACTCGTACATTCGGCCGGTGAAGCTGCTCCAGCGAGGCATGGGTTCCCGGCACGCGGATCATATCGCCGTAGGTGGCGATGATCGTATCGTCCCGCCGGGCCAGCTCGACGATGGTGTCGATCGTGCCCTGGTCCGTCACGCAGACCGGACAGCCCGGCCCCGAGAGCATACCGATCCCCTCCGGCAGCAGCGACCGGATTCCGTGCCGAAAGATCGAGACGGTATGCGTGCCGCAGACCTCCATGATTTGAATCGGGCGGCCCAGTTTGCCAAGGGCCGATTCCATCACCCGGCGTGCATCGGCGATCCCTTCGAAGTTCATTCCGCTCCCTCCTGCCTGGATTTCTGACGGGCTTCGTCCAGACGGGCAATTTCCTCGAACAGCTCCCATGTCTTGCGGGCCTCCTCCTCATCGACCTTCGTAATCGCATACCCCGCGTGCACCAGAACAATATCCCCCAACCCGATATCAGGGGTCAGGGTCGTCCGGATATTCCACTTCGTGCCCATGGCGTCCGCCACGGCACGGTCGCCTTCCATCTCGATAATTCTCGCCGGAACCGCTAAACACATGCTTGCTTTACCTCTTATGTCTGTATAAAATCATTTGCCATCTGAATATCGGCATATTCGGTCCTCGATACGGCTATAGTATATACGAACCGGCTTCACCTGTAACAGGAAAAACCCAATGCGGATCGGGGCACTGCAAGTAACAAGGAATGGATAACCTAATTGATTAAGGAGGTTCCAGTGAAACAGTATTTTCCGGAAGTCAAGAAAAAAGTGGAATATGAAGGTCCCGATTCCCGTAATCCCCTTGCCTTTAAGCATTACAATCCCGACGAGCAGATCCTGGGCAAGTCGATGGCCGAGCATCTGCGGTTCGCCGTCTGCTACTGGCATACCTTCAAGGGGCTCGGTTCGGACCAGTTCGGCAAGCCGACGATCGTTCGCAACTACGATAAGGCCCCCAGCCCGATGAAGGCGGCCGAGCAGACCATGTATGCGGCCTTCGAGTTCTTCACCAAGCTGGGCGTGGAGTTCTGGTGCTTCCACGACCGCGACATCGCCCCCGAGGCCTCGACGCTGGCCGAGACCAACAAGCGGCTGGATAAGATCGTCGCCCTGGCCAAAAAGCTGCAAAAAGACACCGGCATCAAGCTGCTCTGGGGCACGACCAACGCCTTCTCTCATCCGCGATTCATGGCCGGGGCCGGGACCAATCCCGATCCGCATGTCTTCGCCTACGCCGCCAGCCAGATCAAGAAGGCCATGGAGATTACCCATGAGCTCGGCGGGGCCGGCTATGTGTTCTGGGGCGGCCGCGAGGGCTATGACACCCTGCTCAATACCGATATGGGCCGCGAGCTGGACCACATGGCCCTGCTGCTCCGGATGGCGGCGGACTACAAGAAGAAGATCCGGTTCGGCGGCCAGCTCTACATCGAGCCCAAGCCCAAGGAACCCACCAAGCACCAGTACGACTTCGACGCGGGCAACTGCCACGCCTTCCTGCAGAAATACGACCTCGTCGATCACTTCAAGATGAACATCGAGGCCAACCACGCCACCCTGGCGGGCCATACCTTCCATCACGAGCTGGCCTACTCCGCCGCCAACGGCATCCTCGGCTCGGTTGATGCCAACCGCGGCGATCTGCTGCTCGGCTGGGACACCGACCAGTTCCCGACGGACCTCTACGATACCTCGCTGGCGATGTACATCATCCTCAAGGCGGGCGGCTTTACGACGGGCGGCCTGAATTTCGACGCCCACGTCCGCCGGCAGTCCATCGACCCCATCGACCTGTTCTACGCCCACATCGGCGCGATGGACGCCTTCGCCCGCGGCCTGAAGATCGCCGCCCGGCTCATCGAGGATAAGGTCATCGACAACGCCATCAAGGAGCGCTATGCAGGCTGGGATAGCAAGCTCGGCCAACAGATCGAATCGGGCAAGATGGACTTTGCCAAGCTGGAAAAGTTCATCCTCAAAAACGGCGAGCCCACCCTCCGCTCCGGCCGCCAGGAACTGCTGGAAAATATCCTCAACGAATACATCTAAACAAGCTGACAAAACCGGCCGGGCAGTCGCAAAGCTGCCCGGCTGTTTTATTCTTCCTTCTTATCACCTTCCCCATATTGACATTTCAACTCAATATCAAGTTAACACAGGAAACATCCACGGATATCTCTACCATTTTCTTTAGAAGATGACTAAATTTGTAGAGATTTTAGATGAAATCGTCTATACTCTCAGGGTACTTTTAGTAAACGTTCAGAGGCCAGAAGCATCTGCCGCGGTTGGAAATGCCTTCGGCGCAATCGGAAGGCATGGAAAACGAAGGAGAACACGTTAGAAAAAGGAGCAGCTTGACAGGATGAGAACAGTTTCGAATCGCGCAGCCAGTGATCGGAGCCGTACCCATCAGTCCGGGGCCGGTCCTCTCTATCTTGGAATTGATATCGGCTCAACCAGCAGCGACGTGGTGGTCCTCAGCGACCAGGCGGACCTGCTCTGCAGCGACTACCGGCGCATCTGCGGCAAGCCGCTGGAAACCGTGCTGAGGCAGCTCAAAGAGATCTTTGCCTCGTACCCGCCGGCCTGCTTCGCGGCCGTCGCCGTTACCGGGTCCGCCGGGCGGCTCTTCGCCGAGATCACGGGCAGCTTCTTCGCCAATGAGGTACCCGCCCAGGCCGCCGCCATCCGTTACCTCTACCCGGACCTGAAACAGGCCACCGTCATCGAGATCGGCGGGCAGGACAGCAAGTTCCTCTTCCTCTCCGAGCGCAACGGCCGGCTCGAACTGACGGACTTCGCCTTCAACTCCTCCTGTGCGGCGGGAACGGGCTCATTTCTCGATCAGCAGGCCGAACGGCTGGGCATCCGGATCGAGGAGGAATTCGGCAAGCTGGCCCTGCAGAGCAAGACGATCCCGCGCCTGGCGGGCCGCTGCTCGGTCTTCGCCAAGAGCGACATGATCCATCTCCAGCAGCTCGCGACGCCCGTGGAGGATATCGTCGCGGGGCTGTGCCTGGCCCTGGCCCGCGGTCTCAAGAGCAACCTCGGCGGCGGCCGAACGCTCGAAAAGCCGTTCCTCTTCACCGGCGGCGTCGCCGCCAATCGGGGGGTGGTGCGGGCCTTCGAACAGATGCTCGAACTCGAGACCGGCGAACTGATCGTCCCCAGGGAACATTTTTACACCGGGGCCATCGGCGCCGTCCTGATGGCGATGGCGCAGGGATACCGCTCCCCCACTCCCTTCTCGATTGAAACGGTGGAGGAATACATCCGTCATCACAGCCATGATATTGATAAGGCCCCGCGCCGGCCTCGCCTGCCGGTCCCCGCCCTCCCCGCGCCGCAGAGCCGCGTCCACGACGAGCTGCTCGCCGGCGGCGAAGAGATTGAGGCCTACCTCGGCGTCGATGTGGGATCGATCAGCACCAACGTGGTCATTATCGACCGTCAGCGGCGGATGCTTGCCAAGGAGTACCTGATGACGGCGGGCCGCCCGCTGGAGGCCGTCCGCAAAGGACTCGCCGACATCCGCAAAAAGATTCACCCCAACGTGAGGATCGCCGGGGCCGCCACGACCGGCTCGGGCCGCTACCTGACGGGCGATTTCATCGGAGCCGACACCGTCATCAATGAGATCACCGCCCAGGCCGCCGGCGCCGCCCTGGTCTGCCCCGATGTCGATACGATTTTCGAGATCGGCGGACAGGACAGCAAGTATATCTCGCTGGAAAACGGCGTCGTCGTCGATTTCGAGATGAACCACGCCTGCGCCGCGGGCACCGGCTCATTCCTGGAGGAGCAGTCGCAGCGTCTGGGGCTGAACATCAAGGAGGAATTCGCCGACCTGGCCATGCAGAGCGAGGCCCCGATCCGGCTCGGCGAGCGATGCACGGTCTTCATCGAGTCGGACCTGCTGAGCTGTCAGCAGCGCGGCGCGGCGACGCAGGACCTGGCCGCGGGCCTGGCCTACTCCATCGCCAGCAACTATCTCAATCGCGTCGTGGGCCAGCGAAAGATCGGCAGCCGCATCTGCTTCCAGGGCGGTACCGCCTTCAACAAGGCCGTGTGGGCGGCCTTCGAGCAGATCACCGGCAAGCCGATCCTGGTGCCCGATCATCACGAGGTCACCGGGGCGCTGGGGGCGGCCGACTATGCCGCCCGCCATGTCGAGAATCTTCGCCGTAACGGCAATCCCGGGTATGTCAGCCGCTTCCGCGGCTTCGACCAACTGACGGCCATCGAATATTCCGTGGAATCCTTCACCTGCTCGCACTGCCCCAACGACTGCGAGATCCGCAAGGTGCAGTTCCCCGGCTCCGAGCCGCTCTACTACGGCTCGCGCTGCGACCGGTACAACCTCCGCAAAAAACAAAAGGCCGACCTGGGCTTCGACGCCTGCCGCTGGCGCAACCGGCGGATGCTCGAAACCGCCGGCCTGGATAAGACAGCAACAGACGCAAAACCCGCCGGCCCCGTCGTGGCGATCCCGCGAGCCCTCATCGCTTGGCAGCTTTTGCCGATGCTGAGCCGCTTTATTCAGTCGCTGGGCTTTGAGGTCATGCTTTCCGATCCGACCAGCAAGACGACGATCCAGCGCGGCGTGGAGACCGTCCGCGCGCAGCCGTGTTTTCCGGTCAAGGTGGGGTTCGGACACGTTGACGAACTGCTCGACAAACAGCCCGACTACCTGCTGATTCCCTCGATCGTCTCCATGCCCTGCCCCGGCGAAGAGGACAAGTCCAGCCAGCTTTGCCCCTATGTGCAGTCGTTCGTGTACCAGGTCCGAAGCGCCTTTGCCGACCGGCTCAGCCGCACGCAGATTCTCTCCGAACCTTTACGCCTCGGCGAGGGCAAAACGAAGCTGATCGAAACTTTTTCGAACCTGGCCCGCCGACTCGGTGTTGAGGGCAAACGGGTCCGCCGCGCCATCGAGGAGGCCCTGACCGCCCAGCGGGTATTTGAGCGGTCGCTGGTCGAGAAGGGACGCGAGATTCTTAACGAGGTCAAGCCCGGTGAACGGCTGTTCGTCCTGGTCTCCCGCCCGTACAACGGGCTCGACGAAGGCATGAACCTCCGGCTCCCGAAAAAGCTGGCCGAACTGGGCGTGCGGATCATTCCGATGGAGATGCTGGACCTGAGCCGGCCGCCCCGAATCCGCCCCAAACTCCACGAGCAGATGTACTGGTCCTACGGCCGCAAGATCCTGCGGGCGGCGGAAATCATCCGCACCGATCCGCGTCTTTTCGCCGTGTATCTGACCAACTTCAGTTGCGGGCCCGATTCATTCCTGCAAACGTTCTTCAAGGAGATCATGCAGCCCAAGCCGTCGCTGATCCTTGAACTTGATGAGCACTCGGCCGACGCGGGCGTCATCACCCGGCTGGAGGCGTTCCTCGAAAGTCTGAAGAACTACCGCCCGGAGGAATCCCCGGCCTCTGATTTTCCTCGCCTTGCGGCGACGGCGGCGGACGATTCCAGGCTGACCCGAGAGCACACGCTCTACTTCCCTTACATGGGCGATGCGGCCTACGGGCTGGCGGCCGCCTTTCGGGCCATCGGGCAGCCCGCCGAGGTTACGCCCATCGCCACCGCCAGGACGCTGGAACTGGGCCGCCGGCATACGCTCGGCAAAGAGTGTCTGCCCTGCGCCGTCACCCTCGGCGAGATGCTGCAGATCGCCTGCAACGGCCGCGGCCAAACGCACAAGCCCGCCTTCTTCATGCCCAGCACCTCGGGCCCCTGCCGCTTCGGCATGTATAACTGCCTCCAGGGCCTTGTGCTCGAAAAGACCGGTCGCCCGGACGTGATCGTGGTCGCCCCCAACCAGAGCAGCCGGTTCTACAGGGAATTTCTCAAAACAATGGGCGGCGGCTCCGAAATCGCCTTCTTGAAAAACGCATGGACGGGCGCCGTGGGGATCGACCTGCTCTACAAGGTGCTGCTCAGGCTGCGTCCCTTCGCCGCAGACCCGAACCGGGCAGACGAGCTTTACCGGCGTCTGATGAAGGACTGGGGCCGAATGATCGAGCAGCGAACCTCGATTTGCCGGCTGGTCGCCTTCATGGAGGAGGCCGCGACCCGCTACGAGCAACTGGATGCCCGGCCGAACGCCTCCAAACCGCGGATCGGCATCGTCGGCGAAATCTACGTCCGCAACCATCCCTTCACCAACAACCGCATCATCGAGCGGCTCGAATCGCTCGGCGCGGCCTGCGAACTGGCCTCCTCCTCGGAGTGGATCTACTATACCAGTCTGCTTCGCCGCTTCAAATATCAATCGGACGGCCGGCTGGGCGGCCTGCTGCGCGAGCACCTGCAAACCCGCATGCAGCGGCAAATCGAACGGCGGTTGGCGGCCCCCCTCGAAAGGGCTTTCGGCCCGCTGGCCGAGGAACCGGTGGAGCACACGGTGGAGCTGGCTCGGGGACACCTGCATCCGTCCTTCGAGGGCGAGGCGATCCTCAGCATCGGCAAAATGGTGGAGTGCTTCCATCGCGGCTTCGGCGGTGTGGTCAACGTCATGCCCTTCGGCTGCATGCCCTCCACGATTGTCTGTTCGCTGACCCAGCGCGTCAGCGAGGAATGCGGCGGCATGCCCATCCTCAACGTGAACTTCGACGGGCAGGACGACCCCACGTTGATGACCCGGCTGGAGGCCTTCGTCGAACAGGCCCGACAGAAACAGTCGTCACCCGTTGTCAGCGCGGTCCGCGGCTGAAGTTACAACGAAGCAAGCGATGATGCCGCCGTTGAGGGCGACGAGGCGGGTAGCGGCTTGCCCCGGATGCCCAGCCACACGCGCCGGCGCAGTTGGTACGTCCCCAGCGTCGCCGAGAAGAACAGCACCAGCAGCCAGGTAAACCCGATGATCGGGCGATACTGAGTCAGCGTCAGCGTCGGACCGTACCGGGCCGCCAGGCCCAGATACTCGATCAGGACGATCCCCGCCAGGGCCGCCCCGAGATACTCCCGCAGACGGGCAAACTGCCCGCACTTGGCCGAGTCAAAAAACTCCGACTGATTCAGGGCGTTGTTGAGCATCCGCACATACAGCACCGGCTGCATGAACGCCAGCATCAGCGAGAGCGTCTCCCACACATCGTCCACCGAATCCGAGAGCAGGAAAAAGTCGTAGAGCCCGTGAAGCACGCAGGCCAGGGCAAAAAACAGCAGGAAGTTGCGTATCGGCGTACCCTGTCGGCGGTAGCGGGCCAGCACCAGGCCGTAACCGACCAGCGACGTGCAGAACATGTGGCCGATGGCGCAGATCATGCCGCGTTCGTTGATGATGAACAGCGAGAATTCATCAAAGTAAAGAATATTCTCCACGAAGGAAAATCCCAGCGCGCACAGCGAAGCATAGATCAGGTAATCAATCGACTCGTCCACCTGCCGGCTGAAACGGAAGATCAGCAGCACAGGCACGATCTTGACCGCCTCCTCGATGAGGCCGATGCCGAAGATGCAGTAAATCAGGTCATTCCACAGACCGCCCCCCGACGAGAAGCCCATGCCCCAGTGCATAAAATCATACAGCACCGAGGCCCCGAACGTGCTGAGTATCCCCCCGCCCAGCGCAACGACGACCCAGGCGGCCTTCTCCGGCTCAAACAGGTCCAGCCGCCGGAGAAACCATCCCCATGCCAGCAGGATCCCCGCCGCCCCGATCAGCCCCACCCGGTTGGCCGAACGGATCAGCGGCAGCAGCAGCGAGCGGACATACGCCAGGGGCCGACGCGCCCCCAGGTAAAACCACCGCAGGACGGACGCGGGGATATACTTTCGCAGTTCCGGCCGGGCGCAAAGCGCCTCAAGCCCCGGTCGGTCATGGGTCCGCAGCATCAGCAGGGCCAGCGCCCCCGCGGCCCCGGCCGCATCGCCCCCGCCGTCGATCTCCCGCCGGTACCGGGCCGCGGCCGATTCGAAGTCCCCCATCGCCTCGTATCCCCGCCCTGTCAGCGTATGCAGGTACTTCAGTCCGCGATTCTGCACCTTCTCCAAACAGAACAGGGCCGCCTCGGGACGCTGCTTCGCCAGGTGGATCATTCCCAACCCGAAATAGCCGACATCCGCCAGGTCCGCATCGCCGCGGGTCGTATAGCCGAGATACTCCGCGCAGAGCGTCTCGGCCTTCTCATCGGAAACATCCTCCGCCAGGCGAGCTTGCAGCAGCAGGTAATGCAGGCGGATATCGCAGGGGCTTTGCCGGATTTGCTCGGAGAGAACCGCGTCCGCCCGCGCGTAGTTGCGGGTCGCGAAGGAGGCCTGCACCCACGCCTCGGTATCCTCCGGGGACGGATCGGAAAAAAACAGCCCCGCCGCCGGGATCACCAGCAGCGTCGGCAGGACCACCAGCAGGACAAACCGGATGAATCCCATTTTTGACATCATCCCTGAAACCCGCCTGTTCTGCTCTGCCGTCATTGATTCTGCCGCATACCCGAAAACCTCTCATCTTGTTCGGTCTAAACCGGAACACACTTCTGTCATCATAATAAAAAAATGAAAGGGAGACCATTAAAATTCGTATAATCCGCGGCCGCTTACATTGCAGCTCGCCGAAAACGGCGTCAGGCCCCGAACTTCTCCAGCCGACCGGCGTTGGCCAGGGCCAGGGGCATCAGGTCTGTCGCCGGAAACGCCGGCCCCAGCGCCCCGTGCAGGCAGGCCCGCTCACCGAAGCGCTTCACCTCGTCCGGCCGGCAGCGCTTCGACCAGAGCAGCGTCGGCACCGGATGCCAGCTATGCTGCTTCATCTCCGCCGGCGTGGAGTGATCGCCGGTAACGATCAGCACATCCGGCCCCAGGTCGAGAATCTCCGGAAGGCGGCTGTCCACCGTCTCGATGGCCTCCTTCTTGCGGTTGAAGTCGCCGTCCTCGCCCGCGCTGTCGGTCTTTTTGAAATGCAGAAAGAAAAAGTCGTGCTCGTCCCAGTGCCGCCGCAGCGTTTCCAGCTCCTCCTCGAACGTCTCGCCCGTCTCCAGGACCTTCATTCCCACCAGCCGGGCCACACCTCGGTACATCGGATAGGCGGCAATCGCGGCGGGATTGAGCCCGAAGACCTCCTGCATCGTCGGCCAGTCGGGACGTTTGGAAAAGCCGCGCAGCAGCAGCATGTTGGTCGGGTGCTCGTCGCGCAGCTTCGCGCGGGCCTTTCCCGCAAACTGGTTCACAATCGAGGCGGTTCTCCGGGCCTCGGGAGCCAGGGCCTCTGCCGCGCGCGGCTTCAGGCCTGTCTGCTGCGGGTCCGTATCGTTGATGCGGCCGTCGAGCCCCCGACCCCTCAACACAAACAGAAACCGGTGCTCTTTTTCCGTCTCGACAAAGATTTCCGCGCCCTCCGCCCGAATCTCGCGCAGCAGGCCGCACAGTTGCCTGTTTTTCTCCGTGCTGATCCGCCCCGCCCGCCGGTCCGTGACAATGCCCGACTCGTCCACCGTGCAGAAATTGCCCCTCGCCGCCACGTCCTCCGGCCGCAGGTCGAAATTGACCCCCAGGGCCGAGAGCACTCCGCGCCCGACCTGATAGCGAAGGGGATCGTAGCCGAACAGGGCCAGATGGGAGGGACCGCTGCCGGGCGTCAGGCCGATCCCAACCGGGACATGCAGGCCGCAAATACTTGCCTCGGCCAGCCTGTCCAGGTTAGGAATACGGGCGGCCTCGAGTTCTGTCTGCCCGTTTTGCGGATCAGGCAGCCCCCCCAATCCGTCAAGGACCAGCAGTAGGATTTTGCTGTTGCCTGATTTCAGCAGCGTCTGCAGAATCGTCAGATCCACGAGGCCCGTCCCTTCACTTTTCACCGGCATATCCGTTCATTGCGCACCAGCGGCCGTTTCCTTCTTCCCCTGCCGGTGTCACGGATTCCACAAATTTCTTTACGAAGGCCGGCGTGGACTCGGATTAGGGATTTTGCTGATTTCAAATGCCTGCATCGTCTGCTTTTATCCTCGCCGAACCCCCATTTGAAAAAAAAGGTGGGCAATCAAGCGCAAAACCCTTAGAATAGGTTTCTGATCTTTTTGTAAGATTTTAGCCGTGTGAAGCTGGAATTGTTAAATTCTTTGAAAAATTCATAATTTAGACTTGCGCCATCGGGTATTTTGTGTAAAGTTCTGTGTAATGCGATTACAGACAGAACAATCCGTT
>JBNRMP010000079.1:0-84743 GCA_050309685.1 Anaerohalosphaeraceae bacterium | reverse complement strand
AACGGATTGTTCTGTCTGTAATCGCATTACACAGAACTTTACACAAAATACCCGATGGCGCAAGTCTAAATTATGAATTTTTCAAAGAATTTAACAATTCCAGCTTCACACGGCTAAAATCTTACTGAAATAAAAACCGACCGGAAGGGGGGGGATCCGGTCGGTTTTTTTTGTTTACCAAAGACTCAGGGCCGCGGCCGCACTTAGCTTGCGGTCTTGGCCTTGAGGGCGTTGAGCTTTTTGGCCATGCGGCTCTTGATCCGGGCGGCCGTGTTCTTGTGCAGGGTGCTGGTGGAGGCGATCTGATCGACCCGCCTGGTCAGGGCGACCAATTCCTGCTGGGCCTTCTCGGCGTTGCCTTCTTCCAAGGCCCTCATCGTCCGCTTGACCTGGGTTTTTACCATGCTCTTGCGGGCCCGGTTAATGGTCCGGCGTTTGGCGTTCTGCCGGACGCGTTTTTTCGCTGATAACGAATGCGCCACGTTTTAACTCCTGTCAGTGTCAGTATTTCCGTTCTATTTTCAACCGAGAGGTTGGTCGGTTCTCAACAAAGAATCAGCTATTATTACCATTTGTGCGGAGTTTGTCAATACGCTGACTGACATCTTTGTAACTAAAATCGAGCTGGGCGAGTTTGCGGTAGATTTCGAGGGCCTCGGCCGTGCGGTTGGCCGCCTCGCAAGCCCTTGCCAGATTGTATCTTATCTCTTTGGCGGTCGGGCTGTCCTTGGTGGGGCTGCTTCGCAGTGCCTCATTAAAAAGATCGATTGCATCGTCAAACCACCCCTTTAACAGGAAGCACAGGCCGGTTTTGTCGAGGGAGAGGGTCCGCAGGCGGGGGTCCCGCTGGGATTCCTGAAAGACGGGGATGGCCTCGTCGAAACGGTGGTTTTTGATGAGGCAGCGGCCGTATTCGTACTTGAGCTTCATGTCGGTCGGGTAGTTTTCCGAACAGAGGCGGTAGTGTTCAAGTTCGACTTTGTCCAGTTCTTTTTGGAGTTCATGGAAGCGACTGACGAGCTCCTGTTTGTCGGGATGGCGCTGGATGGTCTCGTGGAGCAGCCGGAGCTCTTTTTTGATTTTGCGGATTTTGAAGTCGCCGAGCTTGTGTTTGAAGGAGAAATCCTTTGTTTTATTATAGGACTCTTCAAGCAGATCGACCGCGGCTTTCCAGCCCTCGGGGGTGTCGAGATCGATATAGGCCTGGGCAAGCTGTATGATATTGGTTATGGAGGGGGCCTCGCGGACCCGCTTGCGGGCGTCTTCGAGGGCGTTTTGGCGGTGGCGGCTGCTTTTGACGGTTTGTTCCTGGCTGTGGAGCTTTTCCTGGGTTTCCCGGTCCCGCAGAGAGCCGCGGAAGTCGGAGACCTGCCCGTAGCCGCCTTTTTCCATGGTCATGCTGGCGGAGAGGTCCCGGAGTTCGTCGCGAAGGGCGTCGTCATTGGGTTTGAGGTCCACGGCGTGCTGGCAGGCGACGACGGCCTTGGCGAACATCCGCATCTTGGCGTAGGAATCTTTGAGGAGCAGATAGGTCGCCAAAGAGGGCTTTTCGCTGGCGCGGTTGGCATCAAAAATCAACTGGGCGATCCAGTCGGCGGTGCGGGTGTAACTTCCGGCCACGCAGGCCTTTAGCATGGTTTCGGCATAGTCGAGATTGTCGGGGTCTTTGGCGAGGAGGAACTCGGCGTTGAGCATCTCTTCGAGGGGGGTCTTGCCGCCGCGGTGCTTGACCTTTTCGACCACGGAGGGCTTTTTGCCGCCCTTGGCCTGGCGGATGAGGGCCAGGCGGCGCAGGGGGGCATGGCCGTCCTCAAGGGCGTCGGGGGCCAGTTTGAGACCTTCCATGTAGAGATCGATGGCGTAATCGAAATTGTCCGTGCCGGCCACTTCCTCGGCACGCGAGAAAAAGGCGCGTGCCTTGTTGAGTACCACTTCAGAGCTGTCTTCGTGCATCTCTATGATTCGCGTTCTCCTGATTGAGGAATTATTACGTCAGCATCTTAAGAGATACGGGATATTTGTCAATACTTGACAGTTTGCCGCTTGTAGAAATAGATCGGATATGCTATAAGTCCGCTTTATCCAATATTGCGGAGGTTAAAGAAACATGTTTTCGGCATTAGAAAAAACGGACAAAAAGGTTTATGAATTGATTGTTTCCGAGGAGAAGCGTCAGCACGAGTCGATTCGGATGATTCCCTCGGAGAACTATGTTTCACATGCCGTGATGGAGGCGACGGGAAGCTGTCTGACGAACAAGTATGCCGAGGGCTATCCCGGCAAGCGATATTATGAGGGTCAGCAGTTTACCGATCAGATCGAAACGCTGGCGCAGGAGCGGGCGGTGGCGCTGTTCGGGGCGGGAGGGGCCAATGTGCAGCCGCATTCGGGGTCGGAGGCGAACCTGGCGGCCTACAGCGCGCTGGCGGAGCCGGGGGAGACGATCATGGGGCTGGCGCTGCCGCACGGCGGACACCTGACGCACGGCTGGAAGGTCAGCTATACGGGCAAGTTTTTCAAGTCCGTCCAGTACGAGCTCGATCCGAAGTCGGGACGGCTGGATTACAACCGGATCGAGGATCTGGCCAAAAAGCACCGGCCGAAGATCCTGATCTCGGGGTCCAGCGCGTATCCGCGGGAGATTGATTTTTCGCAGTTTGACCGGATCGCCAAGGAGGTCGGGGCGTACCATGTCAGCGATATGGCGCACATCGCGGGGCTGGTGGCGGGCAAGGTGCACATGAGCCCCGTTCCCTACGCGGACGTCGTAACGACGACGACGCACAAGACGCTTCGCGGGCCTCGCGGCGGCATGATCCTCTTTAAGGAGGAGCACGCCAAGGCGATCAACAAGTCCGTCTTTCCGGGGCTGCAAGGGGGGCCGCACATGCATACGATCTCGGCGCTGGCGGTGGCGCTGCACGAGGCGCTCGATCCCGCGTTTGCGGCCTATGCCCGTCAGATCGTCGCCAACGCCAAGCGGCTGGCGGAGCAGCTGATGGAGTACGGCTTTAACCTGGTCTCGGGCGGGACGGACAACCACCTGATCCTGATCGACCTGCGGAATAAGGGGCTTTCGGGCAAGCCGCTGGCCAAGGCGCTTGACCGGGCGCATATCGTGTGCAACTACAACTCGGTGCCGGGCGACGATGCCCCGCCGTTCAACCCGAGCGGGCTTCGGATGGGGACGCCGGCGATTACGACGCGGGGCTTCAAAGAGGCGCAGATGGACTGCGTTGCCAAGTGGATCGATACCATCGCGTCGAACCTGGAGAATGAAGACGTTATCCGGAAGGTGGGACGGGAAGTGGCGGACCTGTGCAATCAATACCCGCTGCCGGAGCTGTTTATCCGGTCGTAAGGGGTCTGTGTTTGCAACCCTTTAGCAATCAGGGAAGGTCTCGAAGGGGCAGCTATGGGCCAAGAGCCATTACAGATTGCAGCATTGGGACTGAGCGGATATGGGCCAAGAGCCATTACAGATTGTAGCATTGGGACTGAGCGGACGTATGGAATCGCTGCTCGAATCGGCCTGGCGGCATCCGGCGTACCGGATTACGGCGGTGGCGGATGCGGACGGCGAAAAGGCGGCGGCGTTTGCGCGGCGGTACGAGTGTGAGGCGTATGACGATTTTCGCCAGCTTATCATCCGGAATCCGGGCCATATCCTGGCGGCGGGGGCGCCGACGCACCTTTGCGGCGAGTATATCCGGCTGGCCATCGAGAAGGGATACCATATCTTCAAGACCCCGCCGGCGGGTCTGAATTTCGAACAGGCGGCGGAGTGGATTCAGGGGGCGGTCCGGCAGGGGCGGCGGTTTACCCTCGTCCAGGAGGGCCGTTTTCATCCGCTGCTCGACCGCCTGCGGCATCTGCTCGGGCAGGCGGAACCGGGCTGCTGGCACCTGATCTCGGCGATCTGCCATGTGCCGACGCCGTCGCTGGAGCCGCAGGACCGCTGGCTTTACGACCCGTCCATGGCGGGCGGGGGGGTGCTGCTGCAGAATACCTACGGGCTGATCGATGAGCTGGTCCTGTGCATCGGGCTGCCGCAGCGGGTTTACAGTCAGATGCTCAATCACGCCCCGGACCGTCAGCAGCGGATGAGTCTGACGGAGGACACGGCGCTGGTGACGATGCGGTTTTCGGATACGCTGGTGGCCCAGGTGATCGCCAGCCGGACACTGGGGCCGGCCCGCCAGCACCTGCGGATTCACGGCAAGGACCGGTTTTTGACGCTGACCCCGGACGAGCTGACGGCGTTTGACAATGACGGCAACTGCCTGGAACGGCATCCGTTTCAGAACGAAGAGCCCGTTTGGGCCAAACGTTTGCTCAATAATTTCGTAGAGAGTATGGAAAAACCGCAGGAGGTGAGGTTGTTTCCGCGTCAGGAGAACGATCTGATCGCCATGGCGGTGCTGGAGGCGGCCTATCTTTCGGCCCGCACGGGGATGCCGGAAGAGCCGGCCAAGATCCTCCGGCTGGCGGGCGGAAGCGCGATCTTGTAAATTTTCCGGAAATTGATTTGCAAACGAATCGAAGCCGGACTATAAATACCCCTAATATACCTGAGTAGTATGATAAATGAGGATAATTGTTCCGGTTGTGCGCAAAAGCACGACTGTAAATCGATATATAAGACGATAGGAAACAGCCGTGGGCCGAATGTTACCTTCAAGGCACTCTGCGCGTTTGTCTTTCCTGTCCTTGTATTTATACTGATATTGATGGCGACGGAGGCGGTCTTTTCCAAAACCGGATTGAGTGGGCCGCTTCAAATTATTGTGAGTTTTATTCTCGCCCTGGCGGCGAGTTTACTGACGGCGTGGCTGGCGGGAATCCCGCAGCGAAGACAGACGTGCCCGCCGGACTCATGTGAGAGTAAGGAAGCAAAGCATGAAAATTAACGGCAGCACATTTCCCGGCGGGGTGCATCCGCCGGACAGCAAGCAATACAGCGAGGGGCGGCCCATCGAAACGGTGCCTGTCCCCAAGCAGGTCGCGATCCTGATGACTCAGCATATCGGCGCCCCCTGCAAGCCGACGGTGGCGAAAAAGGACGCCGTTACGGTCGGTCAGGTGATCGGCGCCTCCGATGCGTTCGTATCGGCCCCGATTCACAGTTCGATCAGCGGGACCGTCCGGGACGTGGCCCTGGCGTCGCACGCGGTGGTCGGCCGCACAACGGCCGTCTATATCGACGCGGACCCGGCCCACAGCGCGCCCAAGCAGCCGGTCGCGGACCGGTTCGGGCCGGACTTTTCCCCGGCGGCCTATGAGCCCGATCAGATTGCCGAGGCCATCCATCAGGCGGGCATCGTCGGCATGGGCGGGGCGGGCTTTCCGACGCGGGTTAAGGTGGCGCCCAGCGAGGCCATGCCCAAGCAGGTGCTGGTCATCAACGGGTGCGAGTGCGAGCCGTTCATCACCTGCGACTACCGGCTGATGCTGGAGTGGACGTGGCAGGTGATCGCGGGTATTCGTCTGGGGGCCCGGACCGCGGGCGTCGAAACCATCCGCATCGGCATCGAGGACAACAAGCCCCAGGCCATCGAGCGGATGCGCGAGGCGCTTTCGCAATGCCGCGACCTGGGCGACTGCCAGGTGACGGTCGTGCCCACGAAGTACCCGCAGGGCGGCGAGCGGCAGCTCATCAACACGGTGCTGGGCAAGCAGGTGCCTACGGGCGGCATTCCGCCGCAGATCGGCGTGTGCGTGCTCAATATCGCCACCTGCGCGGCCATTGCCGAGGCGGTGGTGCTGGGTCATCCGCTGACGCACCGCGTGGTAACCGTGACCGGCCGGGCGATCAAAACCCCCGGCAACTACTATGTTCCCATCGGGATGAGCGCGGGCGAGCTGATCGAGCACTGCGGCGGGCTGACCGAGACGGCGGCCAAGGTCATCATGGGGGGGCCGATGACGGGCTTTTCCATCGCGGATTTGACCACGCCGATCAGCAAGACCAGCGGGGCGATTACGCTGCTGACGAGCGAAGAGGTCTCGATGGCCAAGTTCAAGGGGCAGCAGACGCCGTGCATCCGCTGCGGGCGGTGCCTGACGGTCTGCCCGGAGCGGATCAACCCGACGAAGATCGCCCACGCGGTCAAGCACAACCGGATGGATCTGGCCGAGCAGTACCACATGTCGGCGTGCATCGAGTGCGGCTGCTGCAGCTATATCTGCCCGGCGAACATCGAGCTGACCGGCTACATCAAGACCGGTAAGATTCTCAAGGCGCGGGCGGCGAAGCGAATGGCATAATCAAATTAAAAATCAAAAATTAAAAAGCAAAAATGAGGATCGGCCGAGGGCCGGACTTTTAAAATTTTATTGATCTTTGAATAGATAATAAAGGAACTTTTCGGGACTGTTACCCTTGCGAAGGCGAGGGGGGCCGGAGTGATCGTCATGTATGGATTTGCGCCTGCGCGGGAATGACAATACGGCCAACGCCGGAATGATGGTGTCCGACTGTGTGTTTGGATTTGCGCCTGTGCGGGGATGACAACAGGGAATACCGGTTTCTTTATTTTCAATATTTAATAAGAGTGAGATCAAGGTTAGTGAGGACCGTAACGAGCTATGTTGAGTAAAATTCAGGTATCTCCGGCGCCCCACATCAGCGGCAAGCTGACCACCCAGCGGATCATGCTGGACGTGATCATCGGGCTTGTTCCGGCGATGATCGCGGCGGGCATCTTCTTCCGCGGGCGGGCGCTGGCGGTCATCGCCGTTTGTGTGGCCGCGTGCATGGCGGCCGAATGGATCTGCAACCGCCTCCGTCAGAAGCCCCACACGCTGGGCGACCTGAGCGCCGTGGTGACGGGTATTATTTTGGCGCTGTCGCTGCCGCCGGCGATTCCCTTTAGCGTGGCGGTGATCGGGTCGGTCTTCGCCATCGTCATCGCCAAGGTGCTCTTTGGGGGGCTGGGGGCCAACATCTTCAACCCGGCCATGGCAGCGCGGGCGTTTTTGACGGCTTCGTTCGGGGCGGCGATGACCCTGTGGACGGTTCCGGCGACGGTGGATCCGCAGATGCAGACGATCACGGCGGCCAACACGCAGGCGACGACGCAGGCGACCCCGCTGGCGTGGAGCAAGATGGTCCAGAAGGATCAGGTCGAGCCGGAGACGGCCAACCGGATGGTCCGGAAGGCCTTTTGGGGCAGCGTGGGCGGGTGCCTGGGCGAGACGAGCGTCGTGGCGTTTCTTATCGGCGGCGCGTACCTGCTGTGGCGCAAGACGATCACGTGGCATATCCCGGCGGCGGTGCTGGGGTCGGCGGCGGTGCTGGCGTCGATCCTCTGGCTCTTCGACCGGGGCGACACGGTTTCGCCGCTGCTGCATTTGTTCGGCGGGGGGCTGATGTTCGCGGCCTTCTTCATCGCGACCGACCCGGTGACGGCGCCGCTGACGGTGCGGGGGTCGGTGATCTTCGGCATCGGCGTGGGTGTGCTGATTATGCTCATCCGTGTCGTCGGCGAATATCCCGAGGGCGTGATGTACGCGGTGCTGGTGATGAACGCCCTGACGCCGCTGATCGACCGGTTCTGTCGTCAAACTCCGCTGGGAGGTGTGCCCAATGCGAAAAAAAATTAAACTGTTTATCGAAGAGAGCTGGCTGCTGATCATTTCGTCGGTTGTGTTCGGGGGGCTGCTGGCGTTGACGAACGCCGCCTGGGCGCCGCGGATCGCGCAGAACGAAGCCGACAAATTCAATGATCTGGCCCAGAGTCTGCTGGAAGGTACGGAGCGTTTTGAGACGGTTGAAGAACCGATTGCGATTACGACCGACAAGGGCAAATCGATTCCCGTCAGGGTCAGCCGCGGCCTGGACAAGAACGGTCAAACGGCGGGATGGGCGTTTGTCGTGATCGGCAGCGGGTTTGCCGACAAGATCCAGATGGTGGTGGCGACGGACGCGAAATTCGAGACCATCGCCGGTTTCAAGGTGCTCAGCAGCAATGAGACGCCGGGGTTCGGCGACAAGATCAACCTTACCGGGGCCGGCTCCTTCCAGAGCCAGTTTCCTGGCGCTCCGGCGACGCGGCTGCGGCTGAGCAAGACGGGGGACGCGGGCACGATTGATGACGAGATCGTCGCCATCAGCGGGGCGACGGTTACCAGTCAGGCGGTGGTGGATGCCCTCAACCTTTATGTGACGCCGATCAAGGACCAACTGAAATCAAACGGATTGTTACAATAACGGAATCGAATCATGGCGAATGGAACTCCTGAATTGGGAAAAACGTTTCTGGCGGGTTTTTGGCAGGAAAACCCGACGCTGCGGCTGATGCTGGGGATGTGCCCCACGCTGGCGGTAACCGTGGCGGTCAAGCAGGGGCTGACGATGGGCCTGTGCGTGATCTTCGTGCTGGTCTGCTCGAATATGGTCGTCAGTCTGATGCGTCATCTGTTCAAGTCGCACCTTCGCATTCTCATGTTTACGCTGACCATTGCGACGTTCGTGACGATTGCCGATCTGTTTCTTAAGGCATATTCGCCGGATATGAGCACGGCGCTGGGGCCGTTCATCGCGCTGATTATCGTCAACTGTATCATCATCTGCCGGGCCGAGGCCTGCGCCAGCAAGCAGGGGGTGCTGGTGAGCATCATCGACGCGCTCGGGATGGGGATGGGCTTTACCGTGACGCTGTGTTTTCTGGCGGCCATTCGCGAGCTGCTGTCGTCGGGCCGGATTTTCGGGGTCACGATTCTGCCGGACATAAGCGGCGGCGGCTGGTTTATGCCGTGGGCGGGGATGGCCATGCCGGTCGGGGCGTTTATTACGCTGGGGCTGATGCTGGCGGCGGTGAACCTGATTTCCAAGAAAAAGCGGCCGGCTTAGGAGAAACCTATGGATACGATGCAAACTCTTATTCTTGCGTTTATCGGGGTCGTGATCGTCAACAATTTCGTATTGACGAAATTTCTGGGCATCTGCCCGTTTTTGGGGGTTTCGGGCCGTATTGACATGGCGTTCGGGATGGGTCTGGCGGTGACGTTCGTGGTGACGCTGGCGGGCACGCTGACCTGGCTGATCGACCACCTTGTGCTGATGCCGCTGTCGCTGGATTTTATGCGGTATGCCGCGTTTATCCTCGTCATCGCCAGCGCCGTGCAGTTGGTGGAGATGTATCTGCGCCGGTTTTTCCCGCCGCTCTATCAGAGCTTCGGCATCTTTCTGCCGCTGATTACGACCAACTGCGTGGTGCTGGGGCTGTGCCTCTTTATCAATCTCTGGGAGATCAACAGTTTTGTCGAGGCGATTGTGCTGAGCTTTGGCGCGGGGCTGGGCTTTGCGGTGGCCATCTGCATCATGGCGGGGATTCGCGAGAACCTTGAACTGGCCGATGTGCCCGAGGCGATGCGGGGGGCGCCGATCACGCTGGTGACGGCGGGCCTTTTGACGCTGGCCTTTATGGGCTTTGCGGGGATGATACGGTAGGCAAATTAAAAATCAAAAAGCAAAAAGTAAAAATGTGGAACCGCCTTTGGCGGGGAATTTTATATAAACAGGAAAAAGAGGCATGATGGCATTGATTGATATAAACAGTATTCTCTGGGCGACGGGGCTGATGGTGACGCTGGGCTTTGTCTTTGCCCTCATCCTGCTCATCGCCAGCATTAAACTGAGGGTCGAAACGGACCCGACGGTGCAGCAGATCCATGAGGCGCTGCCGAAGATCGACTGCGGGGCGTGCGGTTTTGCGGGGTGCGGCTCATACGCCCAAGCCGTCGCGGCCGACCCCAAGCTCATCGGCCGCTGTGCGCCGGGGGGGGCGGATGCGGCCAACAGGATCGCGGCCATTCTGAACCTGGAGATCTCGGCGGGCGGGGCGGCCCAGTATCCGGTCGTTCACTGCAGCGCTCACACGGGCGACAAGCGATACCACGGCGACTACCAGGGCATTCGGAGCTGCATCTCGGCCAACGCGCTGCCCAATGTGCAGGCCTGTGCGTTCGGGTGCCTGGGCTTCGGCGACTGCACGCGGGCCTGCAAGTTCGACGCCCTGCATATCATCGACGGACTGGCGACGGTGGACTACGACAAGTGCACCGGCTGCACCGCCTGCTCGAAGGCCTGCCCGCGCAACCTGATCGAGATGGTCCCGTTTACGCAGGACCCCATGCTTGTGGTGGCGTGCAGCAATAAGGAAAACGGCAAGACGACGCGGCAGGTCTGCGACGTGGGGTGTATTGCCTGCGGGATCTGCAAGAAACAGACGGACCTGTTTGCGATTGACAACAACCTGTCGCGGATGGACTATGCGCGGTATGCGCCCGGCGAGGCAACGGAGACAGCCCGCACGAAATGCCCGACAAAGGTGATCGTTTTTCGCGGCAAGAAGGCTCCCGCCGAGGAGGTCGTGCAAGACGCTCAGGCCGCCGGGGTGGGGGTCTAAAGCCGGTTGCTGAGCCGTTTGATCGTCTTTATGAGGACCCGTCCGGGCGGTTTTATCAGGTAGGCCTCGCAGCCGAGGGTGTAGCAGTGCTGGGCCAGCTCCATGTCGTCGCTTCCCGTGAGCATAATCACAATGACGTCTTTCAGGGCGGGGTTGCTTTTGATCCTCCTGAGGATCTCGACGCCGTTCATCTCGGGCATCTGGATGTCGAGAATCAGGAGGTATTTGGTATCCTCCCGGCGGCACTCGTCATCCTCGAGGAATGCCAGCACGTCCTGCCCGTTTTCGAACCAGAGCACCTCGTTGAGGATGTTGGCCTTGCGCAGACAATGCTCCGTCACGAGATAGTGGCCGCGCTCATCCTCCACGACCAGAATCGTGATGTTGTCACGAAGATGGATATGGGGGGGAGCTTGCGTGGCAGTCTTCGATTGATGGCTCATGGGGCCTCCCTGTGCTCTGCGAGAGAATCAACGGCAAGTCGATTCTACGCCTCGCATCCGTGTTCCAATTGTACTTCATCAACGTAATTGAAACAGTTACAGAATATAGACTTTATATCGTCTATTTTCCTATGGGAGCATCAGTATTTTTATAGAAAAAGAAAAGGGCAACCTGTGCAATATCGAGGGAATTGCACAGATTGCCCTGTTTGTTTCATATATGAAACGTCTTGCTATTTCAGGAGTTTTTGCAGGGTCGGCTCCATGGCCTGGGCCCAGATCAGATAACCCTTTTCTCGGGGGTGGAGCAGGTCAGGCATGACTTCGGCTGTCAGGATGCCTTCGTCATTGAGGAATGCCTTGTTGATGTCGAGGTAATGGATCATTTTTCCGTCGGCAATCCGGGAGGCGAGGCGGCTTGCCTCGTCGTTTTTGGCCCACTGCGGATTATAGACCGCGTCCCCCTTGGCTTTTCGCTGTTCGGCCGATCCCCGGGGGAAGATGGAGAGGATGAGGATTTTTGTCTGCGGCAGCTTGCTGCGGAGGGTGCAGACGATGGTCTGGATTCCGTCGGCGATCTCCTGAGCCGTGTTATCCGTGCCGTTGGAATTGTTAGTGCCGATCATCAGGACGGCGAGTTTGGGAGAAATGCCGTCCACCTCTCCGTTTTCCAGACGCCAGAGGACATGCTGGGTGTGGTCGCCGCTGAATCCCATGTTGATTGCATCATACCGGGCGTAATACCGGTCCCAGATCTCTTTGCCCGACTTGTCCCAGCCGTGGGTGATTGAATCGCCGATGAAGATGACCTGCGGATTGCGCTGCTGAATCTGGTCCAGCACCCCCTGGTGGCGCTGGGACCACCAGTTATTTTGGTCTCCCCGTGAAACCGGCGTTACGGCCGAGTGAGACAGTTGTGCAACCTGGGTGCAGATTTTTTCTTCCGGGGCGCTGCATCCGCCCAAAAGGGAAATTATAAAGGCAGTTGTCAATACACATGCGGCCAGTCTCATTGTAGGTCTCCTAAATTTAACAGTTCAAAAAAGTTTTTTAAAGACGCAATCTCACTATCAGTAAACTACTGATCCCTGTCAAGAATTTTTTTCATGATTTTGGCACACCGTCTATGAAAATACATTAAACTCTTGCATCGGGCGATGATTGATGTAGAATGCCGAGCTCTTATTGTTTCTCTTGCCGCCTTCGTAATTCATGGGTATTCGAATGTCAAAACCGCCAATCATAACCGTTTGGGAAGGTTTAATATCGTGAATCCGATTCCGCATCTCGGCATCCTGCTGCTGTTGGGAACCGGCGTTCTGGGCGGCGCGCTGGGGGCGTGGTTCTTTCAGAGGATCAAGCTGCCCCAGGTGGTCGGCTATATCCTGTTCGGCATCCTGATCGGTCAGAGCGGCATCGGGCTTGTCCGGGCCGAGGACATCCAGCAGCTTCAGTCCTTTACGTGGTTTGCCCTCGGCCTGATCGGCTTCCTGGTCGGCGGCGAGCTCAGGGGAGAGACCTTCCGCAAGTACGGCAAACAGTTTATCTCCATCCTGATGTGGGAGGGAATACTGGCGTTTTTGCTGGTCATGGTCCCCATCACTCTGATTATCTATAAGATCACCGGTCTGTTTGCCCCGGCCCTGGCGGGAGGGATCGTATTCGGGGCGATTGCCTCGGCGACCGATCCGGCCTCGACGGTCGATGTGCTCTGGGAATACCGGGCCAAAGGGGTGCTGACCAGTGCGATTATCGCGGTCGTCGCCCTGGACGATGCGCTGGCGATGACCCTTTACGGGTTGGGGACCAGCGTGGCCCAGATGCTCGTGGGCGAGGACAGTTCGCTGACGGCGGAACTGAAAAACATCGGAATCGAGCTGTTCGGCTCGGTTCTGGCGGGGCTGGCGGCGGGGGGGATCATGATCGGGTTCCTGCATTTTCTGCATCATCAGAAGAAGGAGCGCATGCTGGCGATTGCCGCGGGGATGCTGCTGCTGGTGATTGGGGCCGCCAATGCCGCCGGTCTCGATGTGATCCTGGTTACGATGGCCATGGGGGTGCTGCTGGTGAACTTTGCCCCGATCCGCAGCGAGGAGCTGTTTGCCGTTATCAAGAGTTTTTCCGTCCCCATTTATGTTATGTTTTTTGTGCTGGTGGGCGCCCGTCTGACAATCGCCGCCATGCCGCTGTGGCTGTGGGGGATCGTTATTGTGTATGTTTTGGGTCGCAATTTTGGGAAGATGGCGGGCTGCTGGATCGGCGCCAAGATGAGCGGGGCGGCTCCGGCGGTTCAGCATTACGGCGGACTGGGACTCTTTGCCCAGGGCGGCGTGGCTATCGGGCTTTCGATTATGGCAACAGAACACCTCGGAAATCTCCAGATTACTGAGGATATTTCGCTGGGCGAGCTAATCATTTTCGGCGTGACGGCCACGACGATGATCGTCCAGCTTGCCGGCCCGCCGATGGTCAAACTCAGCATTCGACTGGCGGGGGAGATCGGCCGCAACGTTACGGAAGCCGATATTATTCAAGGGCTTAAGGTTGAAAATGTCATGATTAAGGACGTGGAACCCATCCGTGAGACGGATCTGGTCCGGGCGATCCTTGAAAAATTTTCAAAGGGAGAATATTCCGGATATCCGGTGGTGGATTCCAAGGGAAATTTAAAAGGATTGTTGACACTGGGTCATCTTAAAGATATATTAGTAGAGAGCGAATGCTGGGAGTGGCTTGTGGCGGCTGATATGCTGGGGGGCGGCGTTGAGTATGTAACGTCGGATACGCCATTAGCCGAGGCCCTGGACATAATGGACAAGGGGGGCCTTGAACAGGTTCCGGTTGTTTGTCAGGGGGATAGAGTGGTGCCCGTCGGGATGCTTGACTCTCGTCACGTGGAAAAGATCGTCGAACAGGAACTCATCCGCATTCAAGCGGGGGTGGCATAGCCCTTTGAAAACGAAATAAACACCCGTCCCTGCGAAAAAATAATGGTTGCGATCAGCGTAAAATAGTCTTTCGCCGAAGAGAACATTTTTTCGGTTTTGGAGTAAAACTAATAGAAGGCTATTTTACAATACAATTTCTTCTCATCACCCTCCTCCGAAGCCAGATACCGCATTGCGGATCTGGCTTTTTTTTTGGCTTCAAATCACGGGGAAAAGGATTTCCATGAGAACAAAAGAGAGACGCAGAGGGTAAGTATCTTCAAACGCCCCTTCGGGGCGTCCGAAAATCTCCGGATTTTGCATATTCCCGGCGTTGTTGTTTGAACTGTGTCCGTTTTCTGTTATGATACGGATTCTTTTTGACGATTACTTTGATAGAGGTTCCTCTAAGATAGGAATGTAAACGGCGAATCGGAGTTTTTGGGCTTGCGATTGCACTGGCTGCTTATCACGGCTTTTATCGTCCTTGCCTGCCCTGCAGGCGGTCAGGAAGTCCCTGCCGATTCCGCTGCTTTGCCTGCCGGTGTCCCTGCCGGCGAGCAGGAGGAGGAAACCGCCCGCCAGCTTCGCATCTACTCCGAGACCCTCTACCAGGGCAGCAGCATGGACGTGCGCGTGGATGCGGCGGTGGGGCTGCTGCTTCACAAGGATTCGACCAGCGCGGACATCCTGACGGCGGCGCTGGAGGCCGCTGATAAACCCCAGGCCGCCGAGGCGGTCTGCCGGGCAATCATCAAGAGCCGGGGACTGGGAAAGTCGATTGCCCCGGCCCAGCAGTTCGTCAAACCCCTGATGACCGTTTTGACGGGTCCCTCCGATTCGCTGGCCATGCTTGCGGGCGAGGCACTTTTGCTGTACCCGTTTTTAGAGGTTCGCGAACCGATCCGGTCGATCGTGGAGGACCCGCAGCGAGACCCGTCCGTCCGTCTGCGGGGCATTTACGCCCTTCAGCTTCGAACGGAGACGGAAGCCCTGCGGCTGCTGATTCGGCTGCTGGACGATCCGATCGCCGAGGTGGCGCGGGCGGCTGAGAAGGCGCTTCAAGAATCCTTCGGCATCCCGGTGGGAACCAACCGGCAGGTCTGGTCGGGGATCATGGAGCAGCTTCAGAACCGCAGCCCGGAGGACATTCGGCGGGAGCGGCTGCTTCGTCAGGAGATGAAACTGCGTGAGGTGCAGGCCGAACGCGACCGGTGGAGGAAGCTGACGCTGGCGGCCATGGATAAGGAATATGAACAGCTCGACGCGGCGGCCAAAACCCCTTACCTGAAGGAAAAGCTGACCTCGGACCTGGTCCCCATCCGGATTTGGGCCATGCAGAAACTGGGGCGGCTGACGACCGAGATCGATCCGGAGGTGCGGGGGCTTCTGCTGGCCCTGGTCGGGCATGAGAATCGGGATGTCCGTTTTCAGGCGGCGCGGACGCTGAGCGTCATGAGCGCCCTGAACCCGGCGGAGCGACTGCTGGAGCAGTTCCGCAAGGAGACCGATCCCCAGGTGGGCCTGGCCCAGTTCGAGGCGCTGGGGGAGGCGTGTTTCTTCGCGTTTTCGCCGGGTTCGCCGATTCTGCTGGAACCATCCATCCGGGATCAGACGCTGGCGATTGCGGCCGACTACCTGCAGAACGACCAGTCGTCCACGGCCAAAAGCGCCGCCGAGGTTCTGCGCAAACTGCTGGAGCTCAACGGGCTCTCGCCGGAGAAGGTGAACGGGTATTTTTCCATGATCCGGCAGCGGTATCAGAAAACCATCGGGACCGATGAAACGCTCCGCGCCGATCTGCTTGCGATTATGGCCCGGCTGAGCAGTCAGGGTCCCCACAGGGTTCAGGCGGGCCAGCTTTTCAAGGAAGTCTTTCTGGAGGGCCTGAAGGCGACGGGGGATCCGGCGGTCCGGCTCTCGTCGGTCATAGGGCTGGTCGGAATCGACAAGAATGAGGCATTCCGAACCGTCAAAGAGCACAATATGGTTCAGGACTCCAGTCCGGCGGTCCGCGAAGTGATCCTTGAAATGGCCACTGAGATCGGCGGTCCGGCGGATCTGGAGTGGCTGTTTGTTCTTCTGCAGGGCAACGGGGGCGGCGAATCGTACTGGACGGCATTCAGGTCGATTTTGCAGCGTCAGAAGGCGGCCGTCTGTCTGGAGTGGGCGAAGCGGTTCGAAAGCCGCTCGCTGCGAACGGACTGGACCCGGGCCGTCCTGCAGGAGGCGGAGCGCAAGGCCGTCGCGGCCGAGATGCCCGAGCAGGTTTTCGAAGTCCGAACAAAGCTGCTTCAAATCGCTATCGATAATAATCTTACGGACGAGGTCCTGCTGCTGGGGGGGCAGTTGTTTGCCGGCGAGCAGCCGCCCCGGGAGATGATGGTCCGGTTTGGGCCGGCGTACCTGCAATCCTGTCTGTTATCCAAAAAGAGCCAGGAGATAAAGCGTTTTCTGGCGGGGTATCTTGCCGGGGAGGACGCGGGAAAAGACAGCGAGCTGATCCGACCGGTTCAGGCCGTTCTGGAGTCGCCTGAGACGCCAGCCGAGTATAAAGAAGAGTTGGTGAATCTGTTAATGTCGATCAACCCCGCGGATCAGAGGCCGCAGTGGAAAGAGTTTTTAGTCCTCTTTAGCAAGGGACCGGCAACCGAAGAGATCGAAAACAAAGCGGACATTGAAAGTCCAAAAGAGGTGCAGTCGCCTTAAGTGCAGTAAATATACCTTTATTGGTTACTTATTGGCGTCATTATTTTAATTTTTTTGCTTTTTTTTCTGATTTTTCTGATTGCACTTCTGAAGGTCGATTACTATACTCTCCTCTTTACGGCGGTAGTCAGGAAGGGAATCCCTATTGTCATTTGCTCAGAGGGAATTGGGGATAGGGGTTCTCTGTAAGCGAGAAAGCCGTTTTTCGGGACGTAAAACGGCGATGCCGGACAAAAGGTTCGCTGCTGTAGCTCAGTCGGTAGAGCGCGTCCTTGGTAAGGACGAGGTCATGGGTTCAAATCCCATCAGCAGCTAAGAAACTATAGACAGGCCGGCCTGGAAGCGGTATAGTAAGCGATTCGAGTGTTGGAATCGGCCGTTTCAGGCGGACTGAAGCAGGTCAACAATAAAAGTGAACGCAATCATTAACCAAAGGAATGTAGTACGAGAAAGGAAAATATCGGGAGGTTATTGACACATGGCAAAGGCGGTATTTGAAAGAACCAAACCACACGTGAATATCGGTACCATCGGGCACATTGACCATGGGAAGACGACCCTGACGGCGGCCATTACGATGCGCATGGCGGTGAAAATCGGCGGCGGTAACGTAAAGAAGTATGACGAGATCGACAATGCTCCGGAAGAAAAGGAGCGCGGCATTACGATCAATACCTCGCACGTCGAGTACGAGACGGCCACCCGCCACTATGCCCATGTGGACTGCCCCGGTCACGCCGACTATGTTAAGAACATGATTACGGGAGCGGCCCAGATGGACGGGGCGATCCTGGTGGTGGCGGCCTCCGACGGCCCGATGCCCCAGACCCGCGAGCACATCCTGCTGGCCCGTCAGGTGAACGTGCCCAAGATCGTGGTGTTCATGAACAAGGTGGACCAGGTGGACGACCCGGAGCTTCTGGATCTGGTCGAGATGGAACTTCGGGAGCTGCTGGACAAGTACGAGTTTCCGGGCGACGAGATTCCGATCATTCGCGGCTCGGCCCTGCAGGCGATGGAATCGGAAGGCAAGGACAGCGAGGCGACCAAGGCCATCGACGAGTTGATGGAGGCGGTGGATGCCTACGTTCCGGTTCCGGAGCGTGCCGTTAACCTGCCGTTTCTGATGCCGGTCGAAGACGTGTTCAGCATCAAGGGCCGCGGCACGGTGGGCACCGGCCGTATCGAGCGCGGCATGGTGAAGGTCGGCGACGAAGTGGAGGTCGTCGGTCTGATCAAGGAGATTCGCAAGACGACCGTGACCGGCGTCGAGATGTTCAACAAGACGCTGGAAGAGGGTCAGGCGGGCGACAACGTCGGTCTGCTGCTCCGCGGTGTGGAAAAGAAGGAACTGGAGCGCGGCCAGGTGATCGCCAAGCCGGGTTCGATTACTCCCCATACGAAATTCACGGCGGAAGTGTACGTGCTGACGAAAGAGGAAGGCGGCCGCCATACGCCGTTCTTTGCGGGCTACCGTCCGCAGTTCTTCTTCCGCACGACGGACGTTACCGGCGCGATTACGGAGATTCGCAGTCGCGAAGGCAAGGCGGTCGAGATGTGCATGCCGGGCGACAACATTGAAATGAGCGCCGAGATTATCTCCCCGATCGCGATGGAGGAAGGCCTCCGTTTTGCGATTCGCGAGGGCGGCCGAACGGTCGGCGCCGGCGTGGTCACCAAGGTTATCGAGTAACGCAGACAGGGAAAACAAGGGGCGCCGCGGCGTGCGGCCGCGGCCCCTTTTTCGAATCCTTTTCGCTCGAAGAGGCGGAAGGGATATTGTTTTCTAAAGGACAGATCCATGGCGAAGGCAATCAAACGCGAATATGTATGGCTGGAGTGCAAGGAATGCGGCGACCGCAACTACCGCACGGAAGTGAACGTGCAGGGCGGCACGCCGAAACTTGAGCTCAAGAAATACTGCCGGCGGGAGCGTAAGCACACGGTGCATAAGATCCGCCGCAAGTAGGGGTGGAGACAGCCAGGCCAGTAGCTCAATTGGCAGAGCAGCGGTCTCCAAAACCGCAGGTTGGGGGTTCGAATCCCTCCTGGCCTGTTGGACCGTATGGCCGGTCATAACAGTGCGAAGGTACTCAGGAGAACGGAATAACAATGAACCTGAATCAGATTTACAAACGTGATCAGGGACGCAAGACCCGGATTGGGACCGGGCTGGTGCTGCTGGCGATTGTGGCTATCGGCTGCGTGCGGCTTTATCAGATGCTTCAGGCCTCGCCGATCGCCGTGCAGACGCTGGTGCCGGTGGCGATCTGCGGCGTCCTCGGGCTGGTGATCTTCCGACTGTTGAACAAGCCGTCCCTGGCGGATTTTCTGATCGCCGCCGAAGGAGAGATCAAGAAGGTGAGCTGGTCCAGTTGGAAAGAGATCAAGGCCTCGACGCTGGTTGTTATTTCGGTGGTCGTATTGATGGCGGTGGGCCTTGGAGCTGCGGACCTGCTGTTCTTTAATCTGTTTGGTGACTGGATCGGCCTGTATTAGGAAGGGAACCCCACATGCAGTGGTTTGTATTACGCGTTGCCTCCAATAAGGAAGAACAGGTTCGTGATGCCCTGGCCCGGAAGATGGAAGTGGAGGGGATCAAGAGCGTCGGGCGGATCATCGTGCCGACGGAGCAGGTCAAGCGGATTCGCGGCGGCAAGCAGCGGGTGCAGAAGCGCAAGCTCTACCCCGGCTACGTGTTCATGGAGATGGAGCCCAAGGAGGACGGGCGGATCCCGGACGAGGCGTGGTACATCATCAAGGAGACGATGGGGGTCGGCGACTTCATCGGGACCGAAGGGGTGCCGACGCCGATGCGGGACACGGACGTGGCGAAGATGCTCAAGGAGGCGGAGAAACCGGAGGATTCGCCCAATATCAAGGTGGAGTTCGAGAAGGGCGATGTGGTGAAGATCCGGGAGGGGGCCTTCGAGAATTTCGAGGGCACGGTGGATTCGATTGATACCGAGCGGGGCGTGGTACGGGTGATCGTGACGATCTTCGGCCGCAGCACGCCGCTGGATATTGAATACTGGCAGATCGAAAAGGTGTAGTAAAACCTACAGGAAAGACAGGAAACTGGTATGGCAAAAGAGATTACGGGCAAGATTAAGCTTCAGGCCCCCGGCGGCAAGGCCACCCCGGCGCCGCCGATCGGTCCGGCCCTGGGCCAGCATGGCGTCAATATCGGTCAGTTCGTGTCCCAGTTCAACGAGCGTACGCGGGATCTGGACGGGATGATTGTCCCGGTGGAGATCACGGTGTACGGGGACCGGACGTTTGAGTTCATCATCAAGAGCCCGCCGGCGGCGGTGCTGCTGAAGAAAGAGGCCGGTTTGGCCAAGGGCAGCGGCGTGCCCAATAAGGACAAGGTCGGCAAGGTGACGAAGGCCCAGATCCGCGCGATTGCGGAGCGGAAGTTCAAGGACCTCAACGCCTTCGACCTGGAGGCCGCCGACCGGATTATCGAGGGAACCGCCCGCAGCATGGGGATTGAGATCGTCGATTGACCCGTCCTGCGGAAATTTCAGACAACCATGCGTACCACGGCATGACAGTGGGAGCGAAACGACAACCAGTTCGCGAGGACCATTATGCGACCCAGAAGCAAACGTTATCGGAATGATGCCGCCAAGGCCGTCAAGGAGGTTTTGCCCCTGGCCGAGGCCGTCAAGAAAATCAAATCCTTCGGCTCCACCAAGTTTGACCAGACGGTGGAAATCGCCATGCACCTGGGGATCGACCCCAAGCAGGCCGACCAGATGATCCGCGGGGCGATCAGCCTGCCGCACGGGATCGGCAAGGAACGCCGGGTTATCGCCTTCTGCGAGGAGGCCGACGCGGCGAAGGCCGCCGGGGCCGTGGAGGCGGGGGTGGACGATCTGATCCAGAAGGTCGCCGACGGCTGGACGGACTTCGACGTGGCCATCGCCTCGCCCAAGGTGATGGGCAAGGTCGGCAAGCTCGGCCGGGTGCTGGGCCCGCAGGGCAAAATGCCCTCCCCGAAGAACGGCACCGTGACGGCGGACGTGGTCCAGGCCGTCCGGGAGTTCGCCGCCGGCAAGGTGGAGTTCCGCAACGACGCGGGCGGCAACGTGCACGCGGTGGTGGGCAAGATGAGCTTCGACGAGCAGAAGCTTATCGACAATATCGAGGCGTTCGTGGCCCAGATCCGGCGGATGAAGCCGTCGGCCATGCGGGGCACCTACATCAAGAAGGTGTGCCTGAGCGCGACCATGAGCCCCGGCGTGCTGGCGGATATTGTCTAACGGGAAACTAACGGCAGCGATGCCCTTTTCGATATCGAGGTGAAACGATGAGTTATTATGTCAAGATCCTGATTCAGAGCGAATACGAGCGGAAGTTCTCCGGCGTGAGCGATTTCGTCGTGATCGAGACCAAGGGGATTACCGGCAATGACAACAACCAGATGCGCGGCCGCCTGCTGGAAAAGGGCATCCGCCTGACGGTGGTCAAGAACTCCCTGATGCGCCGTATGCTGGAGGCCCGGGGACAGGAGAAAGCCGCCGGGCTGTTCGCCAGCGGCCCGTCAACCGTGGTTTACGGCGGGGATAACGTGGTGGATGTGGCCCGCGAGGTCGTTGAGTGGGCCAAGACGATCAAGACGCTCCAGCTCAAGGGGGCCTATGTGGACGGGTCCGTCGTGGGAGCCAAGGGGGTCGAGGACCTCTCGAAGATGCCCAGTCGGGCGGAGCTTCAGGGGCGGATCGTCAGCACGGCCCTGTCGCCCGGGGCCCGGTTGGCCGGGGCGATTGTCGGTCCGGGCAGTGCGATTGCCGGCTGCCTGAAGACGCTGATCGAAAAGCTGGAGAAGGAAGCCGCCTGACAGGGATATGTTTCCCGATTCGGCGAACAAAATCGGAATTAACGAGTATTAAGTTCGTTTCTCCGGTTGCCCCGATTGACGGGTTAAATGCAGCGGCGGAGCTGCGGCTACCGGAAAACACAGAGATATGGAGTCATTCACATGACAGAAGAAAGAACCTTCAACGCGGACATTAAGGAACTCGGCGATAAGATCGTCGGCCTGACCCTGATGCAGGCGAAGGAACTGGCGGACTACCTGAAGGAAGTTCACGGGATCGAGCCCGCGGCGGGCGGAGCGGTGATGATGGCCGGTCCGATGCCGGGCGCCGGCGGCGGCGAGGCGGCGGCTGAAGAAAAGACGAGCTTCAATGTCGTGCTCAAGGAAATCGGGGACAAGAAGATCCAGGTCATCAAGGAAGTCCGTGCTCTGACGGGCCTGGGCCTCAAGGAAGCCAAGGACCTGGTGGACGGCGCCCCGAAGCCGATCAAGGAAAATGTCAGCAAGGACGAGGCGGAAGCCGCCAAGAAGCAGCTTGAGGATGCCGGCGCAACGGTAACCATCGAGTAGCCCGCAGAGGAATCGGGACAGAAAGGATTGCCGGTGCAGTTTTCAATGTCCCCCAATCAAAAGAATAACGCGGTTCGACCCGGGGCGAGAAGACCCCCGGGTCCGAACTGCGCTTTTATTTGAGGGTTTTACGCTGAAGCCGGAACAGGAGCAATAATATAAAGTACACAGATATATGGAGACTGGTTTAATGAGACCCTTATCTGTCCGGAATTTCGGGAAAAGGGGTGACGCGGTCGAAGTCCCTGACCTGATTGAAGTCCAGTTAAAAAGCTACCATCGATTTCTGCAGGATGAAGTCGCGCCTGAGAATCGCACCGACAGCGGCCTGGAGGCCCTGTTTCGCGAGATTTTCCCCATCGTCAGCTACGATAAGACGATGGAGCTGGAATATCTCGGGTACGAACTGGAGAAACCCCGCTATACGATTGAGCAGTGCCGGGAGCTTCGGCTCACCTACGGCTACCCGCTCAAGATCCGCTGCCGGCTGAAACGGCAGGGGGCCGAAGAGATCGCCGAGCAGGCGATTTATCTGGGGGAGATGCCGGTGATGATCGGCGGCGGCGAGTTTATCGTCAACGGAGCCGAGCGCGTGATTGTCAACCAGCTTCACCGCAGCCCCGGCGTGGATTTCGTGATCGACAGCAAGGACGGCGACCGGATCCTGCACGGCGGGCGGATCATCCCGGAACGCGGAAGCTGGATCGAGATGTCCGTGACGAAGAAGGACCAGATGGTGATCCGGATCGACCAGTCGAGCAAGATCCCCGCGACGACCTTTTTGCGGGCCATGGACGAGGCCTACGGCACTACGGAGACCCTTCTGAGACTCTTCTACCCGACCGAGCAGGTCAAGGTCAAGAAGGTGAACCCGACGATGTGGGCGGTGGCGCCCATCGTGGACACGGAGACCGGCGAGGTCATCGTGGAGGCCGGGGCCCAGATCGGGGATGCGATCACCGCGATCCAGAGCAGTTCGCTGGACACGGTGGAGGTCATTTCGGACGTGAAGGATCCGCTGATCCTCAACACGATTGCCGATGACGGCTGCGAGAGCCACGAAGAGGCGCTGATGAAGATCTACGCCCGGCTTCGTCCCGGCAACCCGGCCCAGCTTGAGAAGGCCAAGACCCTCTTCTATGAGAAATTCTATGACGTCAACCGGTACCGGCTCGGCAGCGTGGGCCGGTTCCGTCTCAACCGGAAGTTCAACCAGGACGTGCCCGAAAACGAGATGGTGCTGCGTCCGGAGGACTTCCTCAATACGATGCGTTACATCCTGGCCCTGCGGAGCAACCAGGGGCACGTGGATGACATTGACCACCTGGGCAACCGGCGTCTGCGGACGATCGACGAGCTGGCGGCCGGTGAGATTCGCAAGGGGCTGCTGAAGCTGCGCCGGACCGTGCAGGAACGGATGAGCATGAAGAACCCGGAGGACATCTCCCGGATCGCGGACCTGGTCAACAGCAAGAGCGTCTCGTCGAGCATCGAATTCTTCTTCGGCCGCGGCGAGCTGAGCCAGGTGGTGGACCAGACCAACGCCCTGAGCCAGCTTACCCACGAGCGACGGCTCAGCGCCCTGGGCCCCGGCGGTCTCAACCGCAAGCGGGCGGGCTTCGAGGTCCGCGACGTGCACATCAGCCACTACGGCCGGGTGTGCCCGATCGAGACGCCGGAAGGTACGAATATCGGGCTGATCGTCTCGCTGGGCATCTTCGCCAAGGTCGATGAGTACGGCTTCCTCGTGACGCCGTACCGCAAGGTCAAGAACAAGAAGGTAACCAATGAGATCGTGTATCTGCGGGCCGACGAGGAGATGCAGGCGATCTTTGCCCCGCCGGGCATGGTGGACGTGGCGGCGGGCAAGCTGCGCGACGGCCTGGTGCTGGCCCGCAAGGAGGGCGACCTGACCCAGGTGGACAGTTCCGAGGTCAACTATGTGGACGTCTCGCCCAAGCAGACCGTGGGCGTGTCCGCTTCGCTGATCCCGTTCCTTGAGCACGACGACGCCAACCGCGCCCTGATGGGCTCGAACATGCAGCGTCAGTCGGTGCCGCTGCTGGAGACCGAGGCGCCCCTCGTGAGCACGGGCATGGAGGACTATGTCGCCCTGAACTCCAGCATGGTGGTCAAGGCGAAGAACGCCGGGCGGGTAACGGAGGTGGACGCGACGCGGATCGTCATCAACGAGACCGACGAGTACCCCCTGCAGAAGTTCGTCGGCCTCAACGAGCGGACCTGCCTGAACCAGAAGCCGATTGTGCAGCTGGGCCAGGAGGTCGCCAAGGGGCAGATCATCGCCGACGGCGGCGGCACCAGCCAGGGGATTCTGGCTTTGGGCCGCAACGTGCTGGCGGCGTTCGTTCCGTTTGACGGCTTTAACTTCGAGGATGCCATCCTGATCAGCGAGCGGCTGGTGAAGGACGATGTCTTCACGAGCATCCATATCGACGAGTTCAGCGTCGAGGTGCGTGAGACCAAGCTCGGCCGCGAGGAGTTCACCCGCGACATTCCGAACGTCAGCGAAAAGGCCCTGCGCAACCTCGACGAGCACGGCATCGTGCGGGAGGGGACCCGGGTCCAGCCGGGCGATATTCTGGTGGGCAAAGTCTCGCCCAAGAGCAAGACCGAGCTGACGCCGGAGGAGAAGCTGCTCCACGCGATCTTCGGGCGGGCCGGCGAGGACGTCAAGAACGACTCGCTGGAGGTTCCCAGCGGCTACGAGGGCGTCGTCATTAAGACGCGTCACTTCATGCGGCGCGGGGCCGGCTCGGAGGATCAGCGCAAGAACCTCAAGCAGCAGATGAAGAAATACGAGCAGACCATGCTTGAGAAGGAATGCTCGCTGTTCCGCAAGATGATGGCGGAGATCTCGGAGAAGCTGCAAGTCGATGTGATCGACCCGACGACCCGCCAGAAGGTCGGCGCCAGCGAGGACAACGACGTCATCTATGAGCAGATCGAGAACTTCTCGATTGAGTGGGTCAAGCCGGCCAAGCTGCGCGGCGACGCCAAGAAGATCGTGGACCGCTACTGGCCCAACCTCCTCGAAATCCAGGAGGAGAAGAAGCGTCAGCTCGAACGCATGAAGCACGGCGACGAGCTGCCCAGCGGCGTCCTCGAGATGGTGAAGGTCTATATCGCGACCAAGCGGACCCTGTCGGTCGGCGACAAGATGGCCGGGCGGCACGGGAACAAGGGCGTAATCGCCAAGATTATGCCGGCCGAGGACATGCCGTTCCTTGAGGACGGCACCCCGGTGGATATCTGCCTCAACCCGCTGGGCGTGCCCAGCCGTATGAACGTCGGCCAGCTTCTCGAAACGCACCTAGGCTGGGCGGCCAAGGTGCTGGGCTTTCGCGCCGTAACGCCCGTCTTTGACGGGGCCAAGGAGGAGGCCATCATGGCGGTGACCGAAGAGGCCAACGCGCACGTGCGCAACCGCATGAAGGAACTCGAAGAGAAGAAGGAATCGCCGGCGGCCGATGAGCTGTTCACGCAGATTCCGCCGGTCCTCAAGGCGCGGATCTACGACGGCCGGACGGGTGAACCGTTCGATCAGGAAGCGACCATCGGCTACATCTACATGATGAAGCTCCACCACCTGGTGGATGACAAGATCCACGCCCGCTCGACCGGCCCGTACAGTCTGATTACCCAGCAGCCGCTGGGCGGCAAGGCGCGGACCGGCGGACAGCGTTTCGGCGAGATGGAAGTGTGGGCCCTGGAGGCCTACGGGGCGGCCTATACGCTCCAGGAACTGCTGACGGTCAAGAGCGACGACATCGAGGGCCGCACCAAGATCTACGAGTCGATGGTCAAGGGCACCAACACGCTGGAGGCCGGCACGCCGATCTCCTTCGACGTGCTGTGCAACGAGATCCGCGGGCTGGGGCTCAATATCCAGCTTGAAAAGAAGCGAATCGGTGCGCCCCAACTGTAACGGAAAGAACACCGCCTTCGGGCGGATGGAATGAAGGATAGAAAACGGAGATAGCCCTATCATGGCAGAATCGATTTATGATCGGATCAACGATTACGGGTCGGTGAAGATTACCCTGGCCAGCCCGAACGATATTCGAAGCTGGTCGTTCGGCGAGGTGCGCAAGCCCGAGACGATCAACTATCGGACCTATCGACCTGAAAAGGACGGGCTGTTCTGCGAACGCATCTTCGGCCCCGAGCGGGACTGGGAGTGCGCCTGCGGCAAATACAAGGGGACGAAGTTCAAAGGGATCATCTGCGACCGTTGCGGCGTGAAGGTGACGCACAGCCGCGTCCGGCGCAAGCGGATGGGCCATATCAACCTGGCGGCCCCCGTGGTCCATATCTGGTTTTTCAAGGCGATGCCCAGCCGGCTCAGCACGCTGCTGGGGATGAAGACCTCGGACATCGAAAAGATTGTCTATTTCCAGGACTACGTCGTCACGGACCCCGGCCAGAGCACGCTGAAGCTCAAGCAGCTTCTGACGGAGGATGAGTACCGCGAGGCGATCAACAAGTACGGCAACTGCTTCCGCGCTTCGATGGGGGCCGAGGCCCTTCGGGACCTGCTCAACAAGCTGGATTTGGCCGAACTGAGCACCGAGCTGCGCCAGGCGATCAATGAGACCAGCAGCAAGCAGAAGATCAAGGACCTGACCAAGCGGCTCAAGCTGGTCAACGCGATCCGTCAGAGCGAGAACAAGCCGGAGTGGATGATCCTGGAGGTTATCCCGGTGATCCCGCCGGACCTGCGTCCGCTGGTGATGCTCGAGAGCGGCAACTTCGCGACCAGCGACCTCAACGACCTGTACCGCCGAATCATCAACCGGAACAACCGGCTCAAGAAGCTCATCGACCTGAACGCCCCCGAGGTCATCATCCGCAACGAGAAGCGGATGCTCCAGCAGGCGGTGGATTCGCTGCTGGACAACGGCCGCTGCCGCCGCCCGGTGCTGGGCAGCAACAACCGGCCCCTCAAGAGTCTGACGGACATGATTAAGGGCAAGCAGGGGCGGTTCCGCGAGAACCTGCTGGGCAAGCGGGTGGACTACTCGGCCCGTTCGGTGATCGTGGTCGGTCCGCACCTCAAGCTCTACCAGTGCGGCCTGCCCAAGAAGATCGCCCTGGAGCTGTTCCAGCCGTTTATCATCCGCAAGCTCAAGGACCGCGGCCTGGCCGATACGATCAAGAGCGCCAAGCGGATGCTTGAACGGCGCGACGAGCAGGTGTGGGACATCCTCGAAGAGGCGATCCACCAGCACCCCGTGCTGCTCAACCGTGCCCCGACGCTGCACCGCATGGGCATCCAGGCCTTCGAGCCGGTGCTGGTCGAGGGCAACGCGATCATGCTTCACCCGCTGGTCTGCGGCGGCTTCAACGCCGACTTTGACGGCGACCAGATGGCCGTGCACCTGCCGCTGAGCATCGAGGCGCAGGTCGAGGCCCATACGCTGATGCTGGCGACCAACAACATCTTCTCGCCGGCCAACGGCTCGCCCATGCTCAGTCCCTCGCAGGACATCGTGCTGGGCAACTTCTACATCACCCACATGGCCGAGGGGCAGCCGGGCGAGGGCATGTGCTTCCGCGACCCGACCGAGGCGATTACCGCGCTGGACCTGAGGAAGGTCGGCATCCATGCGAAGGTCAAGGTCCGCCTGCCCGAGGGCAAGCGGATCTACAGCGAAAACGGAATGGAGAAGGGCCCCATCGTCGTGACGACGCCGGGCCGGTGTCTCTTCAATGACGTTTTGCCGGATGTGATGCCGTTCTACAACGTCGTGATGGACAAGAAGCGCCTGGGTCAGGTGATCCATGACTGCTTCGAGTTTGCCGGCAGCAAGGCGACCGTGGACCTGCTCGACAATATCAAGGAGCTCGGCTTCAAGCGGGCGACGCTGGCGGGCATGAGCATCGGCGTCAAGGACCTGCGGATCCCGCCGGAGAAACCGGCGATCATCGAGGCCACCCAGAAGAAGGTCGATAAGGTGCTCAAGAACTACAGTCTGGGCGTCCTGACCGAGGGCGAGCGGTACAACCAGGTGATCGACGCCTGGACCCATGCCCGCGTGGCGGTGACCAACGCGATGATCAATGCGATGAAGAACGATACCCGCGACGGCAAGCCCTACCTCAACCCGATCTGGGTGATGCGGTTCTCGGGCGCCCGCGGCAGCATCGATCAGATTCAGCAGCTCGCGGGTATGCGGGCCCTGATGGCCAAGCCCAGCGGCGAGATCATCGAGACGCCGATCAAGTCCAACTTCCGCGAGGGTCTCAACGTGCTCGAATACTTCAGCTCGACGCACGGGGCCCGCAAGGGTCTGGCCGATACGGCCCTCAAGACGGCGGACTCGGGCTACCTGACCCGCAAGCTGGCCGACGTGGCGCAGAACGTCATGATCAGCGAGCACGACTGCGGCACGCTCCAGGGGATCACCAAGAGCACCGTCTATAAGGGCGAGACGGTCGATGTGCCGCTCAAGCAGCTTATCGTCGGCCGCACGGCCCGCGACAATATCCGCAACCCGATCACCGACGAGATGATTATCCGCGAGAACGAGGTGATCACGCCGGAGGCGGCCGACAAGATCGAGCATCTCGGCCTGGACGCCATCCGCGTCCGCAGCCCGCTGACCTGCGAGTCGGACGTCGGGGTCTGCGCCAAGTGCTACGGCTGGGACATGAGCACCGGGCAGCTTGCCGAAGAGGGGCTGGCCGTGGGCATCATGGGGGCCCAGTCGATCGGCGAGCCGGGCACGCAGCTTACCATGAGAACGTTCCACACGGGCGGCATCGCGGCGGTCTCCCTGCTGGAGACGGACCAGAAGACGATGCGGGACGGTACGATCAAGTACCTGGACCTGAACGCCGTCGAGACCGAGATCGAGGGCCAGAAGCTCAAGATCGCCCTCAAGCGCAACGGCGAGATGCTGCTGGTGGATGAAAAGGACCGCGAGCTGGACCGCTTCAAGGTTCCCTACGGCGGTATCGTGCTGGTCAATGACGGCCAGAAGGTCAAGAAGGGCGAGCGGCTGTTCTACTGGGACCCGCACCGCGTGCCGATTTTGGCCGAGCTCAACGGCTTTGTCCGCCTGGTGGATGTGATCGAAGGCGAAACCATGCGGGTCGAAGAGGAGCGCAAGGGCCAGAAGGGCCGCCCGGTGGTCATCGAGCACAAGGGCGACAAGCACCCGCAGGTGATTATCGAAGACGCCGACGGCAAGATCCTGGACGTTCACTACCTGCCGGCCAAGGCCCGCATCGAGGTGGAAGAGGGCCAGGAGGTCCGTGCCGGCGCGCTGCTGGCGCGTCTGCCGCGAGGGTCGGGCGGGACGCAGGACATCACCGGCGGTCTGCCGCGTGTGACGGAAATCTTCGAGGCCCGCAAGCCCAAGGAGCCGGCGGCCATGGCGGAGATCAGCGGCGTCGTCGAGCTCAAGAGCGACAAGCGCCGCGGCAAGATGACGATCATCATCCGCAACGAGTCGGGCATGGAAAAGGAACACCACGTGCCGCGCGACCGTCACCTGAACTTCCACACGAGCGACCGCGTGGAGGCGGGCGACGCCCTGACCGACGGTCCGCTGGTACCGCATGACATCCTGCGGATCAAGGGCGAAGAGGCCCTCCAGCGCTACCTGCTGCGGGAGATTCAGAACGTTTATCGGGCCCAGAGCGTGTCGATCAACGACAAGCACATCGAGATCATCGTCTCCCAGATGATGAACAAGGTGGAGATCGAGTCGATCGGCGACAGCGATTTCCTGCCGGGCGAAGTGGTCGATAAGTTCGAGTTCCGCCGGGTGAATGCCGAGCTGGCCCGCAGTCTGCGGGTGACCGACGCCGGGGATACCGACCTGAAGGTCGGGCAGCTTGTGACCAAGGAACAGCTTGAGCAGTCCAACGAAAAGGTGGAAGTGCTGGGCGGCACGCCCGCCAAGGGCAAGAAGCCGCGTCCGGCCACGGCCAACACGCTGCTGCTGGGCATCACCAAGGCCTCGTTGCAGTCGGAGAGCTTTATTTCGGCCGCCAGCTTCCAGGAGACAACAAAAGTCTTGACAGAGGCCGCGCTGTCCGGTAGAGTAGATGAATTACGCGGTTTGAAGGAAAACGTGATCCTGGGACACCTGATCCCGGCGGGCACGGCCTTCAAGAAGCACCTGGACCTGCGGATCAAGCATACGGTCGAGGCGCCGCTGCCCAAACAGCTCGAAGAGCTGCGTGAGGCGAAAGAGGCCGAGGCCGCCGCGGACAAGGCCATTAAGGCGGCTTTGGGTCTGGAATAGACAATGTCCCGGCGGGATTCAAAAAGGGTTTTGCCGGGTTTATGATTCGAAAAAAAGAGCAAAAGTAATGCTTTTAGTGGAGAGGTTATGCCGACAATCAATCAGTTAGTTCGAAACAGCCGAGCAAGAAAAGGCAAGAAAAGGGTCTCGGATATTTCGGGCTCGCCGCAAAAGCGGGGGGTGTGTCTGATCGTTCGTACCCAGACCCCCAAGAAACCCAACTCCGCCCTGCGGAAGATCGCTCGTGTCCGTCTGACTAACGGCAAGGAAGTGACCGCCTATATCCCGGGCATCGATCACAACCTGCAGGAACACAGCACGGTGATCATCCGGGGCGGCCGTGTACGCGACCTTCCGGGCGTTCGCTATCACATCATTCGCGGCGTGCTCGATACCTCCGGCGTCAAGGGACGCAAGCAGGGCCGCAGCAAGTACGGCGCCAAGAAGGGCTAAGCCCGGCGCGGCATAACAGACCTTAAGCAGTGCCGGACCGGCGGATGTACCCCGGTTCGGAAAATCAAGAGTCGATAGGTGAAGGAATGGCCAAAAAGTTTACAAGTTCAAGTGAACAGTTAAAACCCGATCCAGTGTACAACAGCAAGCTGGTGTCCAAGTTCATCAACTGCATCATGCTGGACGGCAAGAAGGGCGTTGCCGCGCAGGTTTTCTACGATGCGATGAACGTGATCTCCCAGAAGATCAAGGACGTCGAGCCGCTGGAGGTTTTCGAGACGGCGATTGAGAACGTCAAGCCGCAGCTCGAGGTCCGCAGCCGGCGCGTCGGCGGAGCCAGCTACCAGGTGCCGATGCAGGTGCCGTTCAAGCGGCAGCAGTCGCTGGCGTTTCGCTGGATCATCGCCGCCTCCCGCGGCAAGAAGGGCAAACCCATGGCTCAGCGGCTCGCCGCGGAGCTGATGGACGCCTACCGCAAGGAAGGCACGGCCATGACCACGCGGGAGAACGTCCACCGCATGGCCGAGGCCAACAAGGCCTTTGCCCACTTTGCGTGGTAAGACGAACACCATCAAAGTGCCACGGTATTCCTTCGGATCCGTGGCACTTTTTTTGGATAGATCGAGAAGTCGGAAAAATAGATAACCAATGGCAGTGAATCTGAAACAGCTTCGCAATATCGGCATCATGGCGCATATCGACGCCGGCAAGACGACCGTCTCCGAGCGTATCCTGTTCTTTGCGGGCAAGACGTACAAGATCGGCGAAGTCCACGAGGGAACGGCCGTCATGGATTACCTCGAAGAGGAGCAGCAGCGGGGGATCACGATTTCCTCCGCGGCCACCAAGTGCCCGTGGAAGGATTGGGAGGTCAACCTGATCGATACGCCGGGGCACGTCGATTTTACGGCCGAGGTTGAACGTTCGCTGCGGGTGCTCGATGGGGCCGTGGCCGTTTTTGATGCCTCCGAAGGGGTTCAGGCCCAGAGCGAGACCGTCTGGCGACAGGGGCAAAAGTATAATCTCCCGTGCCTGTGCTTTGTCAATAAGATGGACAAGATCGGCGCGGATTTCGAGATGACGGTCGAGAGCATCCGCGATAAGCTGCTGGCTCATCCCGTCCCGCTGCAGATTCCCATTGGGGCCGAAGGGGGCTTTGTGGGGCTGATCGACCTGATCGAGATGAAGGCGATCCATTACGACCAGTTGGATATCGGGGCGGATTACTGGCTTGAGCCGATCCCGTCGGAACTGGAGGTCAATGCCGAGCTGGCGCGCCATGAAATGCTGGAGGCCGTCGCCGAGTATGATGACCAGCTTTTGGAGGCCTATCTGCAGGAGAAGCCCATTGAGGAGGAATGGATTCGCCGGGCCATTCGGAAGGGAACCATCGCCGGTAAAATCAACCCGGTGCTGGCCGGCGCAGCTTTAAAGAACATAGGGATTCGCCGGCTTCTGGATGCCGTCGGCTTGTACCTGCCTTCTCCGATGGACCGTCCCCCGGCCGTCGGGTACAAAGACAACCATAAGGACAAGAAGGTGGAGGTTTACCCGGATGGCGATAAACCCTTTGTGGGGCTGGCCTTTAAGGTCACCAGCGACAAGCACGGCGACCTGTACTTTATCCGGGTTTACCGGGGGACTCTTAACAAGAGCAGCCGGGTCCTGAATATTAATCGCGACCGCAAGGAAAACGTTACCCGCATCTTCCAGATGCACGCCAATTCACGGGAGATTGTGGACACGGCCGGGGCGGGGGATATTATCGCGGTGGTCGGGCTCAAGGAGACGCTGACCGGCGATACACTTTGCGACCCCAAACATCCGGTTCAACTGGAAAACATCACATTCCCTGAAAGCGTCATCAGCATGTCCATCGAACCGCGGACGGCGGCGGAGCGGAATAAGCTGGGCGAGGCCCTGACGATCCTCAGGCGGGAGGACCCAACCTTTAATTATACCTATAATCAGGAGACGGGTCAGACGCTCATCAGCGGTATGGGCGAGCTGCACCTGGAGATCCTCCAGCACAAACTGATCCGGGACCTCGGGGTGGATGTCCGGGTGGGCAAGCCGCGGGTGGCCTACAAGGAGACGATCAGCAAAAAGGCCGAGGCGGAGGGGAAGTTCGTCCACCAGACCGGCGGCCGTGGCCAGTACGGGCATGTTGTCGTTCGCGTTGAACCTCTCCTGGATGAAAACGGCAACTACAGGAGAGAGAACATCTTTGAAAATGCCATCGTCGGCGGGACCGTGCCCAGGGAGTATATCCCGGCCGTTGAGAGGGGGGCGCTGGAGGGTCTGAGCAGCGGCCATCTGGCGGGCTATCCTGTTGTGGGGGTGAAGGTTACGCTCCTGGATGGGTCCTTCCACGCGGTGGACTCCTCCGACCTGGCGTTTGAACAGGCGGCCGTGCTGGCGATCCGGGAGGTTATGCCTAAAGCCGGTCCGATATTACTTGAGCCGATTATGCGGATACAGGTCATCGTGCCCGATCAGTACTTTGGCGCGGTGCAAGGCAACCTGGTTTCGCGCCGGGGGGTCATCACCGACACCCACATGCACGGCACTATGCGGGTGATCGATGCCCGGGTTCCGCTGGCGGAGATGTTCGGTTATTCGAGCGATTTGCGGGGAGCAACCGCCGGTCGGGGCGGCTTTACCATGGAGCCCCACTGCTATGAAAAAGTGCCGGAACAAATTTCTGAAAAAATATTAATTGGCTATTGACATTACGGTCGTGCCTTAGTATAAAAGTTGTTTCTCCAGCCGGAGCGAGCACGGAAAGGGATTCTGTGCGTATCGAGTTGGGCTGAACATATCAGAACATAGTAAACACGGACGGCAGATAAAATCGTTGGCCGAGGCGATCAAAGGAGACTATGCGAGTCTCTTAATGTCGTTCTTTTTTGTCGGCCAAATGCCTCAAGTGGGCATATGTTAAGGAAGGTAAAATAAAACGCCTTTCCTGCCTTAAAATATGTGAAAATACTTATTCTGATTACGGAAAAAGCTTAAGTTTTTTTACATAAATTTCTTGTTTATTGCTCAGGTTGATGGTAATTTTGCCATCTTTTTATACTGGAAACATCGTCGTTAAAAGGACAGGAAAACACTATGGCAACCGAGACTGAACGAATTCGCATACGGATGGAAGCGTACGACCATCGGTCGCTGGACAGTTCGGCGAAGGAGATCGTGGATCAGGCCCGGCGTACGAATGCGCGCGTCAGCGGTCCGATTCCGCTGCCGACCCGGATCGAGCGTTATACGGTCCTGCGCAGTCCGCATGTGGATAAGAAGTCTCGCGAGCAGTTCGAGATGCGCACGCATAAGCGGCTGATCGATATTTATGATGCGAATGCCCGTACGGTGGAAGCCCTGAACCGGCTTGTCGTCCCTGCGGGCGTTTTTGTTAAGATAAAGGCCTAAGCGTCCGGGTGGGACACGGCGGCCGGTTGAGTGATCTAAGGGAAAGAAGACATGGCAATGTTGCTTGGCAAAAAAATCGGCATGACGCAGATTTACGATGAGGCGGGGCGGATGATCCCGGTGACGGTGCTCCAGGCGGGCCCGTGCGCGGTCATGCAGGTCAAGACGCCCCAGACCGACGGCTACACGGCGCTGCAGCTGGGGTTCGAGGAGGTGAAGGCCTCTCGAATCCTCAACCCCCAGAAGGGGCACGCCGCGAAGGCCAACACGACGCCGCGCCGGTTTGTCCGCGAATGGCGTTTGCCGGCGGGGAGCGAACCGCCTCACGCGGCGGGGGACCAGCTCCAGGTGAACCTTTTTGCGGATATTAAATATGTGGACGTTACCGGCATCAGCAAGGGCAAGGGGAACGCCGGCGTTATGAAGCGTCACGGCTTCGGCGGTTTTCCCGGCTCGCACGGCACGGAGCGCAAGCACCGTGCCTCCGGTTCGATCGGCGGTTACGGCAGCGACCGCGGCCACGGCGGCAACCTGAAGAAGGGCAAACGCATGGCCGGCCGGATGGGCGGGGAGCGGGTGACGAGCCGCAATCACGAACTGATCCGGATTGACGAGGAAAACAACCTGCTGGTGGTCAAGGGCGCCGTTCCCGGCCCCAACGGTGGGTACGTGGAGATTCGAACCGCCCGGACCCAATCGTAAGGCAGTTCTTTGAAACCGAAGTATGGACTGGAACGCAGCATGATCAATGTAACCGTTTATAATCGAGAAGGCAAGGAAGTTGATACCCTGCAGGTGGACGAGTCTCTGCTGGGCGGCGAGGTGCGCTACCCGCTGCTCAAGCAGGCGATCGTGATGTACCATGCCAACAAGCGTCAGGGCACGGCGGCCACGAAGAATCGGGGCCTGGTTGCCGGTTCCACCCGCAAACTCTACCGGCAGAAGGGCACCGGGCACGCCCGCGCCGGGACCGTTCGCACGCCGGTGCGTGTGGGCGGCGGCGTCGCGTTTGCCAAGTCCGTGCGGGATTTCAGCCAGCGCATGCCCAAGCGGCAGCGTCGGCTGGCCCGGGATTCGGCGGTTCTGGCCAAGCTCCAGAGCGGCAGCGTCGTGGTGGTCGATGAGCTGAAGTTCGAGGCCCCGAAGACGAAGGAGTTTGCCCGGGTGCTGGCGAACCTGAAGATCGAGCGAAGTTGCCTGGTGACGATCCCCCAGCGGGACGACAACCTGTACAAGTCCGCCCGGAACGTCCCGAAGGTGAGCGTGATGGCGGTCGGCGATCTGAACGCCGGCGACATCTGCAACCGGCAGAAGATGCTCTTTACCCGGGAGGCATTCCAGGCGTTCCTGAATCGTGACGAAGTAACCCAATCCTAAGCAGCGGGGAGAACTGTGGATAAATATCAGGTAATCATTCGGCCGGTCATCACAGAGCAAAGCATGCACTTTGCCAATACGAGGAACGCCTATGCGTTCGAGGTGAATCCGAAGGCCAACAAGATCCAGATCCGCGAGGCGGTGGAAAAGATCTACAACGTGAAGGTGGAGGACGTTCGCACGACTAACGTGAAGGGCAAACCCCGCCGTCGGGGCCGTCATATCGGCCGTACGAGAAACTGGAAGAAGGCGTATGTGATGCTCAACGAGGAGCACCACATTGACCTGTTCTAACGGAACGAAACTTAAGGCATTGGAAGCAGATTATGGCGATTCGAATTTATAAACCTACCAGCCCGGGCCGGAGAAACGCCTCGGTGATCGACTACAAGGCCGAGCTGACGGCGACGAAGCCCGAGAAGACGCTCTGCAAGCGGATCAAGAAGAGCGGCGGCCGCAACCACAGCGGCATGGCCACGGTCCGGTTCCGCGGCGGCGGGGCGCGCAAGATCTACCGGGTCATCGACTTCAAGCGGAACAAGGACGATATGCCGGCCACCGTGCAGACGATCGAGTACGATCCGAACCGCAACTGCTTTATCTCGCTGGTCCAGTACGCGGACGGCGAGAAGCGGTATATCCTGGCCCCCACGGGCATCCGGATCGGGCAGACGGTCGAAAGCGGGGCGGACGTGGAGCCGAAGGTGGGCAACGCGATGCCGCTGTCGGCGATTCCCGTCGGGGTGGAGATTCACAATATCGAGATGAATGCCGGTCAGGGCGGCAAGCTGGTGCGCAGCGCCGGCGGCACGGCCCGGCTGGCGGCCAAGGAAGGGGACTGGGCGACCGTCATCCTTCCCAGCGGCGAGATGCGGATGGTCCGCAAAGAGTGCCGGGCCACGATCGGCCAGTTGAGCAACTCGGACTACCAGAACGTCAAACTCGGCAAGGCCGGCCGCCGGCGTCACATGGGCCAGCGTCCGCACGTTCGCGGCAAGGCCATGAACCCGGTCGCCCACCCGATGGGCGGGGGCGAAGGCCGGGCCAACGGCGGACGGCATCCCTGCTCGCCGACGGGCGTGCTGGCCAAGGGCGGCAAGACCCGCAACCCGAGGAAAGTCAGCAGCAAACGGATCATCCGCCGTCGGAAGAGCAACCGCGGCGTGCAACTGGTTCTGTAAGTCAACCCAGAAGAGGATTTTGAATGGGACGTTCATTAAAAAAAGGCCCGTATGTAAACGAGAAGCTGTTCCTGAAGGTGCAGAAGCAGATCGATTCCGGCGGTCGGGAGCCGATCAAGACGTGGGCCCGCGCCTGCACGATCATCCCGGAATTCGTCGGGTTTACCTTCATGGTGCATAACGGCAAGATGTTCCACAAGGTCTTTGTGACCGAGGATATGGTGGGTCATAAGCTCGGAGAGTTTTCGCTGACCCGGACGTTCCGCGGACATGCGGGCGAAAAGAAAAAGAAATAGGACCCCTATTCCGGCGCCGCGTCGAGGGCGTCGAAGCTGACAGGATAGGACAGAAAGTATGCTGAACGTAAAGAAATTCAATCAGATGTGCCGGCGGCAAAAGATCGGGATTCGCGATCTGGCGACGGCCCTGGCCCGCGGCGGCCGGAGTACGGACGAGGCGACGACGGCGATTCGCAACTGGCAGCGGGGCCTGATGAGCCCGATCCCGACGCGGGCCGACGTGGAGCAACTGGCCCAGACGCTGGGCGTGGAGACGCAGGATATCTCCGAGTGGAAGTCGAGTTACCGGTATGCACCGATGTCGGCCCGGAAGGTGCGGCTCGTGACGGCGCTGATTAACGGCCGGGACGTCCAGGATGCCCTGGACCTGCTCAAGTTTACCAACAAGCGCGCCGCCCAGGCCGTTCGCAAGGTGCTCCAGAGCGCCGTGGCCAACGCCGACGAGCAGGAGGCGGACGTGGATAACTTAGTCGTGACGGAGGCCCGCGCAGACCAGGCCGGCCGCCGTATCGGAACCAAGGCATGGCATCCGAAGGACCGCGGGCGGGCGCATCCGATCCGCAAGGAGGCCAGCCATATCTATGTAACCGTATCGCAGGCAGATTAGCAGAGGTACTATGGGTCAGAAGACATCTCCAACGGGTTTTCGAACCGGCATCACGCTGCCGTGGCAAAGTACATGGTTTGCGCCGAAGGCCAACTATGGCGATTTCCTGGTGGAAGACAGCCGGATTCGTCAATTCGTGGATAAGAAATTCAACCGTCAGCCTCCCTATGCGGCGGTCTCGAAGGTGGAGATCGCCCGGACGCGCAACGAGGTGAAGGTGACGCTGTACACGGCCCGGCCGGGCATGGTCATCGGTCCCCGGGGCGCCGAGGTGGATAAGCTGCGGGAAGAGCTTGAAGAACTGATCGACCGCAAGGTCAACGTCAACGTCATCGAGATCAAGGAAGCGAACTTCGACGCCCGGCTCGTCGGCGAGAGCATCGCCGAGCAGCTCAAGAAGCGGGCCGCCTACCGCCGGGCGATGAAGATGGCCTGCGAGAACGTGATGAACGCGGGGGCCTTGGGCGTCAAGATCATCTGCAGCGGCCGGCTGGCCGGTGCGGAAATCGCCCGCAGCGAGACCCAGAAGATGGGCTCGATTCCCTTGCAGACCCTGGATGCGAACGTGGACTATGCCCGGGTGACCGCGTGGACCACCTACGGGGCCATCGGGATCAAGGTCTGGATCTACAAGGGCCGGTTCGGGGAAGAGGTTGTTCCCACCGCCGCTCCGGCGGGCGGCAAACCCCGTCGCCCGGTGCGTCAGCGCCGTCGCGGCGGGCGCTCGGCCGAAGAGGCCGCCCCGACCCCGCCTGCGGAACCGGAAAGCCAGCCAACACAAACGGAATAACGAGATAGTAGTAAAGGAACCCAGTCATGGCGTTAATGCCGAAACGAGTCAAATACCGCAAGCATCAGCGCGGCAAGATGAGGGGCACTGCCTCCCGGACGAACTTTGTGGCGTTCGGGGAGTATGGTTTGCAGGCCCTGGATCATCACTGGATTACCGGCCGGCAGCTTGAGGCGGGCCGAATCGCGGCCACCCACTTTCTGCGGCGCGAAGGCAAGGTGTATATTCGGGTCTTCCCGGACCATTCCTACTCGGCCAAACCGCTCGAAACCCGAATGGGCAAGGGCAAGGCGGAGGTGGCCGGCTGGGTAGCCCGGGTCAAACCCGGAACCGTTCTGTTTGAAATCGGCGGTGTGGATGAAGAGGTGGCCAAGACGGCCCTGCTGCGGGTGGCCCATAAGATGCCCATCCGCTGCCGTTTTATTACCCGTCGCCATACCATCGGATAACGGAAGAGGACCATGAAGATATCGGAAATCAGAGACATGCGGTCGGATGAGCGGGCGGAGAAGCTGGCGGATCTGCAGCGTCGCGTCTTCGAGATGCGGAGTCAGTCGGTTACGGAAAACCTCCGGGACCGCTACGCCATTCGGAATCTTAAACGGGATATCGCACGGATTAAAACCATCATGCGAGAAACGGAATTGAAGGGACAGTAAGGCCCCATGGAAGCAGTCAAAGCGAAAAAAGAGACACGGGCGGTGGTCGTCAGCAAGAGCGGCGACAAGAGCATTGTCGTCCAGATCGACTTCCTGACCCAGCACCCGAAGTACGGGAAGTTCATGCGTCGCCGGACCAAGCTGGCCGTCCATGATCCCCAGAACCTGGCGAGTGTCGGGGATATCGTGAATATTACCGAGTGCAGGCCGATCAGCAAACGCAAGAGCTGGCGCCTGCTGGAAGTGGTACAGAAAGCCGTAACCGAGTAAAGGAAGCGACCGTGATTCAGCAGGAAACGATGTTGGAAATCGCCGATAACAGCGGTGTGAAAACGGCACAGTGTATTCGTGTGCTGGGCAAGAGCAGCGCACGGAAGGGCAAATATACGCGGGTCACCGCCAGCGTGGGCGATATCATCTGCGTGGCGATCAAGAAGCATCTGCCCAACTGTCAGCTTGATAAGAAAAAAGTGTACAAGTGCGTCATCGTGCGGACCAAGTTTCCCGTGCGGCGGGAGGACGGCAGCTATGTGCGGTTCGACAGCAACGCCGCCGTCATGATCGACAACGATCGCAATCCGATCGGGACGCGTATTTTCGGGGCCGTGGCCCGGGAGCTTCGTGAGAAGAACTTCATGAAGATCATCTCGCTGGCCGGTGAAGTGGTTTAGGTTTACTTGCAGGAAATGAGGTCGGCATCATGGCACGACATGTAAAAAAGGGAGATCAGGTACAGATTATCGCGGGTGACCAGAAGGGGACCACCGGAAAGGTCATGCGGGTCATCACCGACAAGCAGCAGGTGCTGGTGGAGGGGGTGAACCTGGCCTACAAGCACGTTCGTCCGTCGCAGCGCAACCCGCAGGGCGGCCGGATCCGGGTGGAGCGGCCGATCCACATCAGCAACGTGCAGCCGGTGAATCCGAAGACCGGCCGCGGCAGCCGGGTGCGCTTCGTGACGGATCCCAAGGGCGGCAAGAAGCGCGTCGCCCTCGACGGCACCGAGATCGGACCGGTCACCCGGGCCCAGAAAGCGTAACGGCAGAAAGATAAGGGATTAACATGGCTCGTTTGAAAGATACTTATAAATCGAAGATCGCTCCGGCCCTGAAGGAGAAGTTCGGCTACAGCAGCGCAATGGCGATTCCGAAACTGGAGAAGGTGGTGATTTCCATGGGGGTCGGCCGGGCCACCCAGGATAAGAAGTTTCTGGACAACGCCATCCGCGACCTGACGGTCATCGCCGGTCAGAAGCCGGTGGTCTGCCAGGCCCGCCGGAGCGTGTCCAACTTCAAGGTCCGAGAGGGCGACAAGACCGGTCTGAAGGTTACCCTTCGCCGCGATCGGATGTATGAGTTTGTGGACCGCCTGATCAACCTGGCCATTCCGCGGGTCAAGGACTTCCGGGGCCTCAACCCCAACGGCTTCGACGGGCGGGGCAACTACTCGATGGGGCTGGAGGAGCAGAGCGTATTCCCCGAGATCGACCCGGCCCGGATCGAGATTACGCAGGGGATGAATATCACGTTTGTGACGACGGCGAAGACCAATGAGGAGGCGCGGGAACTGCTGCGGCTCTTCGGGATGCCGTTCCGAACCGGAAAGTAAAACGAGACGTTGGAGTAGCTATGTCAACCAAGGCGTTGGAAAATAAATGTGCCGCCAAGCCGAAATACCGCAGCCGCGGGTACATCCGCTGTCAGCTCTGCGGTCGGTCGCGGGCGGTCTATCGCAAGTTTAAGATCTGCCGGATCTGCTTCCGCTCGATGGCCAATGAAGGGCTGATTCCGGGCGTAAAAAAGGCGAGCTGGTAATCGTAACAAGAAGAAAAAGGTTTGGAGTGTTACATGAGCTTGAGTGATCCCATTGCGGATATGCTGACGAGAATCCGGAATGCCCTGCGGGTGAGGCGCCCGGATGTGCAGGTCAGGGCCTCCAAGATTTGCGAGGGCGTGGCCGCCGTACTGAAGCAGGAAGGGTACATCCTGGACTATGATCGGATCGACGACGGCAAGCAGGGGCTCCTTCGGGTGAGCCTGAAGTATGCCACCGACGGCAGTCCGGTCATCCGGCATCTGGACCGGGTGAGCAAGCCCGGCCGGCGGATCTACCGCGGCAAGGACGACCTGCCGCATGTTCTCAACGGCATGGGGGTGGCCATCGTGTCCACCAGTAAAGGTATCATGAGCGATCGAGCCTGTCGGCAGGAGAATGTCGGCGGCGAACTTATTTGTACGGTGAGCTAAATGAGTCGCGTAGGAAAAAAACCAATTGCCATTCCGAACGGGGTGAAGATTGAACAGACCGGCCGTCTCCTCAAGGCGACCGGCCCGAAGGGAACCCTCCAGGTGGATATTCACCCGGACATCGAGGTGACGGTGGATGCGGGGGCCAACCAGGTTCGCCTGGTCAACCCGGACCCGGAGAACCGCACTCTGCGGGCCCTCCACGGGACCATGCGGGCCCTGGTGAACAACATCCTCGTCGGCGTCAGCACGGGTTTCAGCCGCGAGATGCGGATCTTCGGGACCGGTTATAACCTGAAGGTGCAGGGCACCAAGCTCGTCCTCCAGGTCGGCTTCTGCCATCCCATCGAACTGGAGATCCCCAAGAGCGTGAAGGTGGAGATCAAGACGCCGGCGACCAAGGGCAATGACGTGCCGGCGATTTTCACCCTCTCCAGCCCGGACAAGCATGAGCTGGGGCAGTTCGCGGCCAACATCCGCCGCGTCCGGCCGCCCGAGCCCTACCAGGGCAAGGGAATCCGCTATGCGGACGAGCACGTGATCCGGAAGGAAGGCAAGGCGTTTGCTTCGGGCGGCTAATCGTCATCGGCAGGCAATCGGAGCGGACGAACGAAATCACAGGAAGCGATCTTATGAAGAGAGAACGTATTCAACAGACCAGAGAACGACGCAACTACCGGTCCCGCCGGAAGATTTTCGGCATGCCGGACCGTCCGCGTCTGACCGTGTTTCGCAGCGGACGGCACATCTATGCCCAGATCATCGACGATCTGGCGGAGGTTACCCTCGCGTCGGCCAGCACACGGATGAAGGCGCTCCAGGGGCAGCTCAAGCACGGCGGCAACCGGGAGGCGGCCAAGGCGGTGGGTACGGCCCTGGCCAAGCAGGCCCAGGAGGTCGGGATCAAGGCGGTGTGCTTTGATCGGAACGGGTACCGGTACCACGGTCGCGTCCGGTCGCTGGCCGAGGCGGCGCGGGAAGCCGGTCTGGCGTTTTAAGCAACAACAAGCAAGCAGCGGATTTGTCAGAAACGGAGAATAAAGTTGGCTGAAGAAATCAGAACAGCAGTACAAGGCGAGCTGCCGCTGGAAGATACCGTCGTCAAGGTCTTCCGCAATGCCAAGGTGGTCAAGGGCGGACGTCGGTTCAGCTTTTCGGCCCTGGTGGTCGTGGGGGACCGCGGCGGAACGGTCGGCATCGGGTACGGGAAGGCCAACGAGGTGCTTCCCGCCGTGGAGAAGGCCGTCAAGGATGCCAAGAAGAACCTGCAGCGGGTGCCGATTGTGGGCGATACCATTCCCCACCAGGTCATCGGCAAGTGCCGGGCCACCCAGGTGACGCTGCTGCCCGCCAGTCCGGGTACGGGCGTGATCGCCGGCTCCTCGGCGCGGGCGGTCCTCGAGTACGCCGGCGTACGCAATGTGCTGACCAAGATCTACGGCAGCCGGTCGGCCAAGAATGTCGTCAAGGCGGTCATGGACGGATTGTTGAAGTTACGGGATCAGGAAACCATCGAATCGATCCGCGGGGTCGAAGTCGAAGCTGTCAAAAGGTGGTGATTTACGATGCTAAGTAATGAAATAACAGCCATCGCCGGCGCCCACAAGCGGCGCAATCGCGTGGGACGCGGCCAGGGAAGCGGCAACGGCAAAACGTCCGGCCGCGGACACAAAGGGGCCGGGAGCCGGTCGGGCAACTCTCTCCGGCTGGCCGATGAAGGCGGGCAGATGCCGCTGTTCCGGCGGCTGCCCAAGCGGGGCTTCAACAACGCCCTGTTTGCCCGGCGGTACGAAATCGTGAACGTGTCCCAACTGGAGCGGTCCTTCGAGGACGGCGCCAGCGTCAGCATGGACGAGCTGATCGGGGCCGGCCTGGTCAACAGCCGCAAAAGCCGTATTAAGATCCTGGGTGACGGGGAGCTGACCAAGAAGCTGACCGTCTCGGCTCATAAGTTCAGCAAGAGCGCCGAACAGAAAATCGCCGGCTGCGGCGGAAAGGTCCAGGTCGTCGCATAACAGGGAAGTAAGGAACAGATTATGCTCGGAACATTTGTCAACATCTTTAAGATACCGGACCTCAGGAACAAGATCCTGTTTACCATCGCTCTGCTGGTAATCTATCGGATCGGCTTCTTTATCCCGGTGCCCGGGTTTGATCAGGCCAAGATCACCCAGATGAGCCAGAACCGGGACAGCAGCGATCCGATGGGCCGAGCGGCGGATATGCTCCAGATGTTTACCGGCGGAACCCTGGAGCGCAGCAGCGTGTTCGGTCTGGGGATTATGCCGTATATTTCTGCCTCGATTATCCTGATGCTGCTGGGGGAGATCTACCCGCCCCTTCGCAAGCTTCGCCAGGAGGGGGCCAGCGGCTATAAAAAGATCAACGAGTACACGCGCTATCTCACGGTGCCGCTCTGCATCATCCAGGCCTTTCTGTTCATGCGGATGGCCTCCCTGGACGGCTCGATCTATCCGGGGATGAAGGTTCAGGCGATTACGATGGCGGTCGTCGGCATGACGGCCGGCACGATCTTCCTGATGTGGCTGGGCGAACAGATCGATGAATACGGCATCGGCAACGGCATCAGTTTGATTATCATGGCCGGTATCGTCGCCAATATGCCCGGGGCGATCGTTACGGTGGTTCGGCAGACGGATCTGAGCGTCAGCGCCGCGACGCCCGGGCGCTACAGTCTGGGGACGATTCTCTTTCTCGCGGCGGCGTTTGTGTTCGTGATCGCCGGGGCCATCCTGATTACCCAGGGCCAGCGGCGGATCCCGATCCAGCAGGCCAAGCAGATGCGCGGCCGGCGGATGTACGGCGGGGCGCGGCACTACCTGCCCCTGCGGGTCAACCACGGCGGCGTGATGCCGATCATCTTCGCCTCGGCCTTCATGACGTTTCCGCCGATTGTAATCCAGCAGATCGCGCGGATCGAAGCCATCCGGCTTTCGGATACCTGGGGGCCCGTGATGGGGACGATCTACGAGGCCTTTATGCCGATGTCTTATACGTATAATGTGATCTTTATCGTACTGATCTTTTTATTCGCGTATTTCTGGACGACCGTGCAGTTCCAGCCCAAGGACATGGCCAAGAACCTGCGCGACCGCGGCAGCTTCATCCCGGGGCTTCGCCCCGGTCACCGGACGGCCGAATACCTGGAGACCGTGATGATCCGGATCACCTTCTACGGGGCCGCCTTTTTGGCCTTTATCGCGGTGGTCCCCAGCGTCGTCAGCCAGATGCTCGGCGTCGATTACATGGTCGCCTCCTTTTTGGGCGGCACCGGGCTGCTGATCGTGGTCAGCGTTTCGCTGGATCTGGTCCAGCGGATTGAGGCGAACCTGATTATGCGGAATTATGAAGGCTTTTCCGAAACCGGAAGAATTCGAGGAGCATACCGTTGAAACTGATACTGCTTGGACCTCCCGGCGCCGGTAAAGGCACCCAGTGTAAACGGATCAGCGAGAAGTACCGGCTGACTCACCTCTCCAGCGGCGATATTCTCCGCGCGGAGCGAGCGGCCGGATCGGACCTGGGGCAAAAGGCCCAGGCCTATATGGATTCCGGGGCCCTGGTTCCCGACGATCTGATCATTGACATGATGATTAAGGCGATCAAGCAGGCCGCGAAGGCCGGATACCTGCTCGACGGCTTTCCGCGGACCGTGGCCCAGGCCGAGGGGCTCAGCGCCGCCCTGAAACAGGCGGGCGAAGCGATTGACGCGATCCTCGACCTCCAGGTACCCGACAGCGCGATCCTTGAGCGGATGACCGGGCGGCGGTCGTGCCCGACCTGCGGCGGCGTTTACCATGTGAAGTACAATCCGCCCCAGCAGGATAACCTCTGCGATGCGGATCGGACCCCGCTGATTCAGCGAAAGGACGATACGCCGGAGGTGGTTTCCAACCGGCTCAAGACCTATCACGAGCAGACGGAAGCGGTGGTGGGGTACTATCGCCGAAACGGCGAGCGGATTATCGAGATCGAAGCGGATAAGTCCATCGATCAGGTTACCGGCGAGATCTTCGAGGCGCTCGATACGCTGGAACGATAAAGGCGGACGCGGAATGGCCATTACGCTCAGAAGCCGCCGGGAAATTGAAAAAATACGCCAGGCCGGTGCGGTCGTGGCGCGTGTTCTTTTAAAATTGCAGCAGGAAGCCAAAGTTGGAGTCAGCACGGCGGCCCTGGATGAGATCGCGCGGGAGATGACCCGCGCCGCCGGGGCGATTCCCCTCTTTTTGGGGGTGCCCAGTCCCTACGGCGGCCGCCCGTTTCCCGGGGCGATCTGTGCCTCGATCAATGAGCAGCTCGTGCACGGGATTCCTTCTCCCAAAGTGATTCTCAGGGAGGGCGATCTTCTCAGTGTGGATTTCGGCGTCAAGCTGGACGGCTATTGCGGCGACGCCGCGTTCACCATCGGCATCGGCCGGGTGGCCCCGGAGCATCAGAAGCTCATGGAGGTAACGCGGGGCATGCTTGAGACGGCGATTGCCGAGATGGCGCCCGGCAAGAAGTGGAGTGAAATCGCCGCTCGGATGGAACGGCAGGCCAGAGAGGCGCACTTTTCGGTTGTGACCGACTATGTCGGCCACGGGATCGGCACGGAGATGCACGAGGATCCCAAGGTGCCCAATTTCGTCAGCCGGGAGCTGCTGGGCAACGACATCCTGCTGAAAGAGGGTATGATTCTGGCGGTCGAGCCCATGGTCAACCAGGGGACGGCGCGGGTCAGAACCCTGCGGGACGGCTGGACCGTGGTCACGCGGGATCGGAAGGCGGCGGCCCATTTTGAGCATACGATCGCCGTCGTGAACGGCGGGTGCGAAGTGCTGACGTGCGTCTCGGAGAAAACGAACAAAGAGTAACTGGAAACGAATGGCCAAGAAAGACGCAATTCGGTTAGAGGCAAAGGTGGTCGAAGCGCTGCCCAATGCCATGTTTCGAGTGGAGCTGGAGAACGGCCACCAGATCCTGGCTCACGTCTCGGGCAAGATGCGGATGCATTTTATCCGGATTCTTCCCGGCGATAGCGTGACGGTGGAAATGAGCCCGTATGATCTGACCCGCGGGCGAATCGTATTGCGAAGCTAACGTGTAACCTTAGTGAACAGACAGGTGCAGCGATGAAAGTCAGAAGCTCGGTAAAAAGAATTTGTGAAAATTGCAAGGTTATCCGCCGCAAAGGCGTGCTGCGGGTCATCTGCCCGGCCAATCCTCGCCACAAGCAGCGGCAGGGATAACCGATTGTTGAACGCTTAAAAAGAGAGAACAGGAGTTGATATGCCGCGTATTGTAGGTGTTGATGTGCCCAACGACAAGCCGACCTGGATCGCCCTGACGTATATCCACGGGATCGGCCGCTTTGCCTCCAGGAAGATCCTGGCGGAAGCCAACATTGACGGTCAGATGCCCGCCAAGAAGCTGACGGAAGACGAGGTGAGCCGGATCAGCCAGATCATCGACCGGGACTACGAGGTGGAAGGCCAGCTTCGCCGCCGGGTGTCCCAGGATATCGTCCGGCTCAAGGATATCAGCTGCTACCGGGGGATTCGCCACCGCCGCGGCCTGCCGGTGCGGGGTCAGCAAACACAGAGCAACGCCCGGACCCGCAAGGGCAAACGGAAGACCGTCGCCGGCAAGAAGGGCGTCAAGGAAATGCGGTAACGTTCCCTGCAACGACAGGTTGACTGATATTCCCGATTGGAAGTGATATGGCAAAGAGCACAAAACGAAAAGCAAAAAAGAACGTGGTACGAGGGATCGTCCATATCAAGGCGACCTTCAATAATACGCTGATCTCGATTACCGATCCGGACGGGGCGGCGATCTGCCAGGACTCCGGCGGCAGCGTGGGCTTCAAGGGCTCCCGCAAGAGCACCCCGTTTGCCGCCCAGCGGGCCGCCGAGAAGGCCGCCCGCACCGCCATGCGAAGCGGGCTGCGGGAGGTGGAGATCCGCGTCAAGGGCCCCGGCAGCGGCCGGGAGTCCGCCATCTCCGCCATTCAGCAGGCGGGGTTGCGGATCTCCTCCATCGAGGACGTGACGCCGATTCCGCACAACGGCTGCCGTCCCCGCAAGCGTCGGCGCGTATAGGCAACAGGAAATCATGACGAATCGTTATTTAGACAGGAACTGAAGAAAATATGGCACGATACCTTGGACCCTCATGCAGGATATGCCGACGGGAAGGCATGAAGCTCATGCTCAAGGGAACCCGCTGCGAAACCGCCAAGTGCGCGGTCGAACGCCGCGAACGGAGCATGGCTCCGGGCATGCACGGCTGGAGACGCGGCCGCAAGAGCGACTACGGCGTGCGCCTGCGGGAGAAGCAGAAAGTCAAACGTTATTACGGGCTGCTCGAAAAGCAGTTTATGAGCTACTTTCGCGAGGCCGAACGGCGCAAGGGCAATACCGGCCAGAACCTGCTCGAACTCCTCGAGCGTCGGCTGGACAACGTGATCTACAAGCTCAACTTCGCCTCCTCCCGCAAGGCGGCCCGGCAGTTGATCGCCCACGGGCATATTTATCTCAACGGCCGCCGCGTGGACGTGGCCGATCTTCTGGTCAAGATCGGCGACAAGATCACCCTGAAGAATTCGGACCACTCCCGCAAGGTCGTCAAGGCCCAGCTCGAGGCGAACCCGAACTATCAGGTGCAGGGCTGGCTCCAACTGGATCCGGCCAAACCCATGGCGACGGTGGTCGGTCTGCCGACGCGCGACGATGTCCAGTTGGTGGTGGAAGAGCAGTTGGTGGTGGAATTCTGTTCAAGGTAATTCCTTGATCTTTGTAATCCGGAAGAGCGGCGAATTCCAGAGAGCGGTTCGGGTCGGGCGCCTTTCCCCGGCCCGGAGTGCTGAGAACATTCGCCTGAGATTGGGAGGCCCTTTATGAGAATAACCTGGAGAGGTTTAGAACTGCCCACGCGGGTGCAGAAAGACCCGGAAACGGCGACGAATCAATACGGCCGGTTCGTCATTGAACCGTTCGAACGCGGCTTCGGAACGACTATCGGCAACAGTCTCCGTCGGGTCCTGCTCTCGTCGCTCGAGGGCAGCGCGGTGGAGTCCATCAAGATCGCCGGCGTCGATCACGAGTTTTCGTCGATTGCCGGGGTCATGGAGGACGTGACCGATATCGTCCTGAACGTCAAAAAGCTCATCGTCCGTATGCAGGGCGACGAGTCCCGGACGATGAAGGTCGTCGCCGACAAGGCCGGCCCGGTCACCGCCGGGATGATCGAATCCGATGCGTCGATTGAGATCATCAACAAGGACCTCGTCCTGGCGACCCTGACGCAGGACGTCCATTTCGAGATGGAGATGGAGGTCGGCAAGGGACGGGGCTATTCGCCCGCCGCCGAGCGGATCACCGAGGCCGATCACTTCGACCAGGAGCACGGCCGCATCGAGGTGGACGCCATCTACTCGCCGGTCCTGCGGGTCCGTTATAAGACCGAGGATACCCGCGTCGGACAGCGGACCAACTATGACAAGCTGGTGCTTGAGATCTGGACCGACGGTACGGTGAACCCGGAAATGGCCCTCGTCGAGGCGGGCAAGATTCTCCGCAAGTACATCAACCCCATCGTTCAGTACAATGAGCTGGGGGAGGAGACCGTCGAAGAGGTCGTCATTGAAGAGGAAAAGCCCGAAGAGAAGATCAACGAGGAACTGGCCGCCAAGCTGGCGATGCCGATTGAATCGCTCGACCTGACGGTTCGTTCGAGCAACTGCCTCGAATCCAACAACATCCAGACCGTCGGTCAACTGGTTCGGATGACGGAGGCCGACCTCCTCAAGATCCGCAGCTTCGGCAAGACCAGCCTGCGCGAGGTGCGCCGCAAACTGGCGGACCTGAACCTTTCGCTCGGCATGGAAGTTTAGGAACGCCGGCCGCGGCGTCGTTCCCGCGAAGGCGGGAATCCGGCTTCGGCGAAAAACCTGGAAATAGAACGAAATCTTTATCAGTACGAGGTATGGGAATATGCGTCATCGAGTAGCAGGACGACATTTAGGCCGAACGAGTGCACACCGTCTGGCGCTGCGGCGGAACCTGGCGGCGTCGCTCTTCGAACATGAGACGATCTCCACGACGGCGGAGAAGGCCAAAGAGGTTCGCGGTTTTGCGGAAAAGCTCATCACCCTGGCCAAGAAGGGGACCCTTCCGGCCCGCCGGCAGGCGATCCGGATGCTTAACAACCGGGACATCTACAAGGAAGAGGACGGCCGCCCGGTCAAGGTCGGCACCGTGATCGGCAAGCTTTTCAGCGAGATCGGTCCGCGTTACCTCGACCGCAACGGCGGCTACACCCGGATCATCCGGCTGGATAAGCGGCGGCTCGGCGACGGCGGCCGGCTGGTGCTGCTTCAGTTGGTCGAGCAGGGCGAAAAGGCCGCAGAAACGAAATAAGGCGTCAAGCGGATTAAGGCGGATCGAAGGCGGATCCGCCTTTTTTTTGCACGCACCGGCAAAAAGGAGTTTGGTAATGGAAAACTGCATTTTCTGCAAAATCGCCTCCGGACAGATTCCCGCCGCCACGCTGTACGAGGATGAGCATGTGATGGCCTTTCTCGACATCGGCCCGCTCAGCGAAGGGCATACCCTCGTGATCCCCAAAACCCACGTCGAACAAATGGACCAGGCGGCTTCGGAAACGGTGGAGCGGATCGCCCGGGTTCTCCCGATGCTGACGAAGGCGGTCAAGGCGGCGACGGCGGCCGACGGCTGCAATATCCTCAACAACAACGGCCGCGTCGCCGGGCAAGCCGTCGATCACATGCATTTCCATATCATCCCGCGAAGGCAGGGCGACGGCCTGTTCCCCAACTGGCCCGCCGGCAAGTACCCGCCCGGCAAGGCGGAGGCAATCGCCGATAAAATCAGGAAAGCAATCCGGTTATCCTGAACCCCGTCTTCCCGACGTGCACTTCGAAAAAAATTTTGAAAATTTTTTGAGGGGCCGGTTGGATCGCGACCGGCCCCTTTCGCTGCGCCTGGGTTTGGACTTGTTCACCATAATAAATTCGGTGTCAATGCTGAAACGTCGTTTCAATCCCTTTTCCGTTTCCTGAAATCGGGTATTTATCGGCGTCCCTTGTTTCGGCTTCCCGGCAGCGTCATCCCTCTAAAAGGCCATATCCGCCTAAAGTATAGATTCTCCCTATCCGAAAAGGGGTATGGCCATGAGAAGGAATGCACAAAAATACGGTGTATGGCGGATTATCCGGCCTGTCCTGTTTTTGGCCGTTCTATCGGCGGCCTCTGTTTCGGCCGTGAGCGAGGAGACGCCGGCGGCACAGGAGGATATCGAAAGCCGGATGGCGCAGATCAGGGAACGCATCGAATTCCTTGAGAATGAGCTGCGGGCAATCGATCCCCAGGCCCCCGAACTGGTCTCGGTTCCGGCGCCTGCCGGCGAAGACGCGGAGGCCGACCTGTTTGACATGTCTCTCGAAGAGTTGATGAACATTGAAATTCCGTCCTCCGCCTCCCTGACCCGGACCACGCGCCGGCGGGTCCCCTCGACGGTTACGACGATTACCCAGGAGGAGATCCGGCGTTCCGGGGCGCGCAGTCTCTATGAGCTGCTGGAGATGTTTGTGCCCAACCTGCAGATGCTCTTTACGCGCGAGCACCCCAAGGCCCTGGGTTTGCGGGGCATCATTTCCCACCGCAGCGACAAGTTCCTTTTGCTGGTCAACGGGCGCATCATGAACGAGCGGACGGATTTCGGCGTCATGACCGAAGTGGATCTGCCGATGCTGACCGACATCCATCATATCAATGTCGTTCGAGGTCCCAGCTCCGCCCTCTACGGTCCCGGCGCCCTCTCCATGACCATTGACATTATCACCGACAGTTCCCAGACCTTCCAGGGAGACGAGGTAACGATTCGAGGCGGGGGCGTCGAAAAGTTCGCTACGCTCGAATACAAGCACGGCCGGAAACTCGGCTCGGACGGCGGGCTGTTTTTGTATGCCGGCGTCAGCAAGTACGAGGGCGCCGATGTGTCCGATTCTCCCATGGTTTTCGGCACGGAGGAACCGATGCTTCTGAACAGCCAGTTTCCCGACTGGCGATGGATGAGCTTCGAGGGCGACGAGTACACGGACAAGTGGTTCAAAAACCTCAATGAGATGCCCTTCGACAGGCCCAAGATGAAGATGTACGCCCAGTACAACAAGGGCGGCTTCGAACTCTGGGGGCGCTACACCCAGGGCGGTCAGTGGATCGACTTCCTGAACTGGCATGACGATTTCGGGCATCCCGAGTGGTGGCATACCCGGATGTTTTCCGACGAAGGGCTCACCTACAGCCAGGCCACGATCCAGGCCAGCTATGACCACGAGGTCGCTTCGGACTTTTCACTTCGCTACGTGTTCAGCTACGACCGCTTCACCAATGAGAACGAGAATTTCGAGCAGGCCTTTTTCCGGAAGACGTTTGCCGAGGATGAATTTTACGGCAAGATCCTGGCCCGCTGGAATCCGTCCGAGCATCACTCCGCGGCCTTCGGCGGCGAGTGGTCTCATGAGCGGTTCGGCCTGGGTCTCTCCGGCGAGGCCATCAGCGATCAGCCCTTCGAGTTCCACTATCCGCCCAACCGGCCCGGCCCCGACCCGAGGAACTGGATCGGTTATATGCCTCGCTGGGATACGGACAGTTATGCGCTCTTCGGCGAATACCAGTGGAACATCAACGAACAGTTTACCGTCTTCGCCAGCGGCCGCCTGGACTGGCACCCCTATACGGAGATGATGTTTTCTCCCCGCGGCGTCCTGGTCTATACGCCCACCGAAAAGGATACCTTCAAATTTATGGCCTCTCGGTCCGTACGGACCAACTCGGCCGCCCAGATGTGGATCGACTACAACTATCTGAACATCAAAAGCCCGGTCGAAAAACTCAACGTCTATGAGCTGCGATACGAACGTCAGCATGACGAGCATCTCTGGTTGGGCGGCTCCCTCTTCCTGCAGGAGTTCCCCAATATCCTCGGCGAAACCTCCGAGGCCTCCGTCGGCACCAGCACCGGCACCAAGGTTGTCGGCGATCTGAAGATGTGGGGGTTTGAGCTGGAGGCGGGCTATCACGCGGATCGGCTCAGGGTCGATGTGTCGCACAGCTACGTCAAGCTGATTGAGATGACGGGCGCCCCCGGGGTGACCTGGCACGATTACAGCGTCTCGCCGTTCGGCGTCGGCAACGATCTGGCCCAGTGGCACAACCACTCCACCAAGCTCCGGGCCGAGTACGACCTGAGCGACAAGTGGACCGTCAACGGGGCTCTCGCGGTGTTCTGGGGCTCGCCGGGCGGCCAGGATGCGGCCGATTACCGCGACTCCCTGTTTCCGAACTGGGACTACAAATCCGGCTTCGACGAGCCGTTCAGCACCAGCGCCTATTTGAATATGGGAGTCGAGTACCGGTGGAGCGAGAATACGACCCTCCAGTTCTTCGGCTATAACCTGCTGGGCCTGGCGGACAAGGATCTGAACAAGCGGCGGGTCGGCTTTGACCGGGAGCTGCCGGGACGCTATCGGGTGCAGCCAGTCGCGTTTGGGGCCACCCTGACCCACAGGTTCTAAGGCGTGAAGAGATACGGATCGATGGGATAAGAGAGCATGAGAACGGATCAGCAAAAAACGGTTGTAAAACGAGGCGGAACGCTGCTTCTGCTGGCGGGGGTCCTTTGGGGCTTCCCGATGCCGTTGTTTGCCCGGCGGCCGTCGGCCGAGCAGGAGGAGAAGGCGGCTCAGATCAAGGCCGAACTGGCGATGCTGCGACAGGAACTGGCCCAATTGCAATCTCAGGCGGCGCCGGCCGCCGTCGAGGAGGAGCCGTCCGCGTCCCCGGAGCCGATCTCCGCGGAGGAATTTAAGGGCTTCGAACCGCTGCCGACAGCGACCCTGGCCCCCGTCGCCGATCGTCCCGATCCGGTGACCGTTACCACGATCACGCAGGAGCAGATCCGCCGGTCTCAGGCGCGGAGTCTCTATGAGCTGCTGGAGTTTTACGTTCCCAACCTCCAGATGCTCTTCGGCAGCGAGCATCCCAAGGCCCTGGGGCTACGGGGGATCATCTCCCATCGCAGCAACCGCCTCCTGCTGCTGGTCAACGGCAGGCCGATGAACGAACGAACCGACTTCGGTGTGATGAGCGAGGTGGATTTGCCGATGCTGACAGACATCCACCATATCGATGTGGTGCGTGGTCCGGCCTCCGCCCTGTACGGCCCCGGCGCCCTGGCCATGACGATCAACATTATTACGGAGAGCCCCGCGACTTTCCAGGGCGAAGAGGTTACGCTCCGCGGCGGCGCGGTGGAGACCTTCGGCACGGCGGAGTACAAGTACGGCCGGCGGATGGATCGTGATCGCGGCTTCTTCTTCTACGCCGGCGTCAGCCAGTACAACGGCGCCGATCCGTCGGATTCTCCTACGGTGTTCGGCAGTCGGGAGCCGATGTGGCTGCTGAACGGCTCCCAGTGGACGCAGTACCGGGGGGATGAGGAGGTGGAGGAGTGGTTTAAAAATCTGAACGAAATGCCGTTTGACAGGCCCAAAATGAAAATGTACGGCCAATACACCCACGGCGATTTCAATATCTGGGGACGCTACACCCAGGGCGGCCAGTGGATCGATTTCACCCAGTGGTGGGAGGAGAGCCGAATCTCCTCGGACGAGGCCCTCTCTTACGCCCAGGCTACGATTGAGGCCAGTTACGATCATGAAATCACGTCGGACTTCTCGATCCGTTACCTCTTTGGTTTCGACGAGTTCGCTAATGAGAATGAAAATCATGACAAGGCCCTCTTTTGGAAATCCTTCTCGGAGGATGAGTTTTACGCCAAAATCGCGGCCCGCTGGAATCCGCACCCGGATCACTCCGCGGCCTTCGGCGGCGAGTGGTCCCATGAGGAGTTCGGCAAGCGATGCGAGGGGACGCCGATCAGCAATCCCTCCTTCACGTGGTACTACCCGCCGTCATACGGCTGGATGCCCCGGTGGGATACCGATCGTTATGCGGTCTTCGGCGAATACCAGTGGCGGATCAGCGACCAGTGGACCCTCTTCGCCAACGGCCGCTTTGACTGGCATCCCTTCACGGATACGATGTTCTCTCCTCGCGGCGTGCTGGTCTATACGCCGACCTCGCAGGATACCCTGAAGTTCATCGCCTCCCGCTCCGTGCATACCAATACCGCCGCCCAGATGTGGATCGATTCGAACTGGGCCGGCGTTGACAGCCCGATAGAAACACTCAACGCCTACGAGTTTCGCTATGAGCGGCAGCACAACTCCAACCTCTGGTTTGCCGGCTCCTTTTTCCTGTATAATTTCGACGATGTTCTGGCCGAAGTACCCAATGAGAACACCGGCACCAACGTCCTGGGCGATGTCAGAACCTGGGGCATCGAACTGGAGGCGAGCTACCGCACCGACCGGCTCCGGGTGGATCTCTCCCACAGCTATACCAAGCTCGATGACATGACGCTCGGGCCGGATATGGGCAACTGGAACCAGTTCAGCGCAGCGCCCTACGGCTTCGGTCAGGACCTGGCCCAGTGGCATAACCACACCACCAAGCTCCGGGCCGAGTACGACCTGAGCGACAAGTGGACCCTGAACGGGGCCCTGTGCGTGCTCTGGGGCACTCCCGGCGGAGAGGACTGGGCAAAATACCGCAACGCGATCTTCCCGAACTGGGATTACGATGTGGATTTTGACGAGCCGTTTGGCGCCAGCGCCTATCTGAACCTGGGGGCCGAATACCGCTGGAGTAAAAATACGACCATCAATCTCATGGGCTATAACCTGCTGGGCCTGATCGATAAGGATCTCAACAAGCGGCGGGTCGGGTTCGATGACCAGTTGCCCGGCCACTACCGGATCCAGCCGGCGGCATTTGGGGCTTCGTTGACCCACAAATTCTAAAATCCTGCCTGTCCTCCCCTATAAGTTTGGCCGAAAAAGTCAGGAAAATGATAAAAAATTCCTGTAATGAACAGTTGCCAGACGAATTTTTTTGTGGTATATTAATTTTCTGGTAAAATTTAGCCGTTTGCAGAAGAAATCAGGAAACCGCCTTTGGCGGGATCTGTTTTTTACTCGACGCGGGGTAGAGCAGTCTGGTAGCTCGTCGGGCTCATAACCCGGAGGTCGGAGGTTCGAATCCTCCCCCCGCCAGTTGGTTAAAAGGCCGGTTGTTTATGACCGGCCTTTTGTATGCGCTCCCCTGAAATCGGCTTCCGCTACCAACAAAAAAAGGCGCAGCGGTACTCGGCCGCCGCGCCTGGATTCTCGGTTTGCCTGAATTTCTGACGACTACAACTCTTCGGCGGGGGCCTCTTGCGCCTGCGGCAACTGCCTCTGCTGCATCGCCTTCATCCGGATCTGCATGGCTACGCCGGCGATCTCCGTCAGGTGCTGCTTGGGCAGAGCATACTGGAGCTTCACCCGGCCGTTCTCCACCCGCGTCGCCAGGGCCATCGCGCTTTGCGACTCCATCGAAATCCCCTCCAGCATCTTGCCCAGGTCCGGCCCCTTCTGCGGCTGTGCGGGCATGGCCTCCTTCATCGTCTGCATCATCTGGGCCAGCCCCTTCATCAGTTCGATCACATCCAGTGTCATCAGCATGTCGGCCGTATCGGTGTTTTCGAGATACTTCTGCGCCGTCTGAATATCCGCAGGCACCGCCGGCGTACGGCCGGACTGGAACCGATCCATCAGGGCCTTGAGATCCGTCAGGGCGTTGGGGCCCATGGCAAGGAGCAGGGCCTTGTCCGTGATGGCGAGGGGATACTCAATGCCCTCGGTCCCGTACAGGGCCTCCATCGCGGCCTTCTGATCGGCCGGCGTATCCTCCGGCAGCTTAAACTGAACGACGGCCTTATCAATCTGTACCCCTTTGTAGGTCTCTATGCCGGGCCGGAAGATGAACCGGGCGTCCATCCCGATCTTCTGATAGAACTGATTGACGATATCGGTGCTCTCGGTGAACATCGTCCGCATCGCCTTCGCGTCCTTCACGGCAATAATCTCCGTTAATGAGAACGGCGGTCGTCCCGAACCGTAGCTGAACGAGGCGACTCCTTCATCACCCATGGCGATAACGGCCTTATCCGTCAGATCGGTAAACTGCTTTATGAGCGCGGCGTTTTCCGCGTTTGTCTCGCTGTTGATCATCAGTTCCGCACACTTCCGATTCAGCTCATTCCACAGGGGTTTGTTCATCTTAAAGAGGAAATACATCGGGGCCTGCGGAGGCAGGTGGCCGGCCAGTGAAAACCCCTTCTTGAACTCCTCCTTGCGGACCAGCGTCTTTGCCAGTTCCGTCCCTTCTTTGGCGCTGAGCCAGGTCTCGGCCAGCAGAACATCCGACTTGGGGGTGAGCGTCAGCGTCAGTGAGGTAAGCTGCCGGAAGAATTCGTCGGCCCCCTTGCTCATGGCCTTCAGCGTCTCCTGAGACTGTGCGGTCCCCGGCGCCTCTTTCATTTCCTCCAGGGCCTTATCGATTCCGAACTGGATCATCGGGGCCGCCAGCGAGTACCCGGATTCCAGGTTGAGCCACAGCCAGGCCGGAGCGCCGACAGCGCGTTTGACCTCATCAGCGTCGACGGCCTGTGCCAGCGGGACCTGCCGGTTCCTGATCTGCGACAGGATCGCATTAAACTGCTCTGGCTCCTCCCCGTTGCCGATCAGTATGAACTTGCCCTCGGCCAGCGGGGCCGCCAGCAGGTTGCCCATCGGGGCATTGGGCGGCGTGATGGTGTAGATCCCCGGAGTCTCCGACTCGTCGGCATATTGATTGGAACTGATAAAACTCCGGAAATCGGTGGCCGGAAACAGGAAGGCCATCACCGGTTCCCCGTTTTCTCCCTCGGCCGTCGGCGGCACGAGCCCGACCATGGCAAACGTCCCGTTGCGGTCGATCCCCGTCATCATCGGGTCGCCTAACATTCCCGCCAACTGCATATTGACCAGCATGGTAATGCCCATCGGTATCGGCGAGGCCCCGGCCAGGTACTGGTCCATCTGACCGATGTTATAGCTGAACTTATTGATCCGCAGCACAAACAGGGCGTCCTTCGGCAACGTCGTCAGGATGAGGTCGTCCGTCTGACCATAGGCCGGCGTCCGGATTGGCCCTAAAAACAACCCGCCGAGCGCAAACATGACAACCACCATCTTCAACTTTCGGCTTGTAAACTTCATACTGCAACCGCTCCTTTCTCCTGAAACAGGTGTTTGTTTTCTAATATAGACAGTAAAAGCTCCTCACTATTACAAACAAATCAGGAAAAATTTTTCTTTTTAAATAATTCCAGCAGCCGCTCCCGGGTTTTGGGCGTGGAGGTGAGAATACTCATCTGCGTGCCCTCATAGGCATGGAGGTCGATCGGATAGAGCTGATCCAGATCCGGTGAATCCACAAAGCCGCCGGCCCGCTCAATCAGGATTATTCCCGCGGCGATGTCCCACAATTTTGAGTTGCAGCAGATGGAGCCGATCATTGATCCTTTGGCAACATAGGCAAGATGCAGGGCGGTGGAACCCAGGCAGCGAACCCGTGTTTTTTTGAACATCTCGACGATGCCGGGTTCTTCCGCCGGATTGCAGTGGGTATCGATCCCGAATGACGCGAATTGACAGATCTCCTGGCTGCACACCTGGATTCGTGAACCGTTCAACTGGGCCTCCATCCCCTCGGCGGCGGTGTACATGGAATCGGTCGAGGGTTCGAAGATGACCCCCACGATCGGCCGGCCCTCGTAAAAGACGGCAATGCTGACCGTGAAGCACAGCAGCCCGTTGGCAAAATTGTTGGTGCCGTCGATCGGGTCGATCACCCACCAGAAGTCGGATGCCCGCGGGGGCAGTTTCAGGCATTTGCCTTCCGTTCCCTCCTCGGCGATAAAGCCGTGGTCGGGGTAGGTCTCCCGGATTTGGTCCATGATGATCTTCTGGCAGATCGGATCGGCCTGCGTTACCAGTTCGTCCTCGCTTTTAATGGTTGGTCGAGTGTACCGAAGTTCCTCCATCGCCCGCGCTCCCGCCAGCCGGGCCGCGACTATCGCCGTTTCCAGGAGCCGGCTGATCTCCGTGTAGGAGAGTTTCATACAATCCCTTTCATACTGTAACTTTTAAAGCCATGATTGTAAACGCAGTTTGCCAATTTTACAGCAACCCCGCCTGAGAGAAAATGTTTTTTGTATGTATTCTGCACAAAAAAAGCTGTTTTTCTCTTCGCCGCAATTCGGTACAATGCAATATTTTACGGGTATTTATGAAAATTTGAGAGCGGTATGACGGAAAGTCAACAGGCAACGGCGGTAACGATGAAAGAACGTCCGCGGATCGGCAGGGGGGGGCGTCTGGCGGCGGCGATTGTGTTCCTGTCGATAGCGGGCGGCTTTGGAGTTTTATGGGCCTCCGAACAGGGTTGGCTCAATCTGCGTCTTGTCTTCGGCGTTTGCGGTTTCAAGGCGCGGTATGCTTTGCCGTGCCCCGGCTGCGGCTGGACCCATGCGGCTCAGGCCTTTGCCTCCGGCCGAATCATCGAAGCGTTTGCCATTCAGCCCGCGGCGGCGGTTTTTTGCCCGGCGGCCCTGATCGCGGCGATTTTTGCTTTACACATTGCGCTTTTTGGGATAGATTTATCACCTTTAAGATGGGCAAGAAGCCCGGCCGGCCTTAAAACCCTTCTTATTGTAGCTGTAATTGTCTTTTTATCGGGCTGGCTGGTCGTCCTGGTCCGCACCATTCTGGAGAGAAACATTGTACGTTGAAAATACCGTAAATCTGAAGTTTCCCGGAAAGACGGCCGGTCTGCTCCTCTGTGTCGCGGCGGCCCTGATGTTTTCAGGATGCAATATTTTCGGCGTTCTGTTCAGTCCCAGCGGCTGGGAACAGCAGGTGCCTCCCGCCTATGATCTCAAAGAGCATAAGGGCGAAAAGATCTATGTTTCAGTCCGTGCGATCTCTTCCAGCGGCAGCGATATCGACCTTCCGGCGATACTCTCCGACTCAATCGCCAAGGAACTGCGGCGGAAGGTCCAGCTCCCCGAGGAGGCCGTCATTGAGGAATCGACCGCCGCTGTCGGGACGGACCTCATCGGCCGGGCGTATGAGAACGTCGAAACGCGGGCCCTGCAGGCAGGCGCGGCTCTGCTCCTGTATGTCGAGATCCGCGAGTACGACCTGTTCAGCATCCATACAAAAGATTACTACACCGGCCAGCTCCTGACCCGCAGCATGCTGATGGATCCCCAAACGAAAGAAGTGCTCTGGCCGAAGGAGCCCGGCGGTCGTCGAATCGAGGCGGTCGTCGAACTGGAGACCGAGGGCCGGCGGCCCGCCCTCAACCGGCTCACGGCCGCCACCGCCCATTGCATCGTCAGGGAATTTACGGCTACCCCCAAAACCGGATACCGCTGTGCGGATGAACGTCGTTCGGTAGATGATTTAATGAAAGAATTGGAATAGGAGAGTAAACCGCATGTACAAGATTCTCATTTCAGACAAACTGGCAAAGGAAGGAATCGATCTGATCAACGCGGCACCGGAGTTTGAGGCCGTCGTACGCACCGGGCTCAAGGAGGAAGAACTGGCCTCCATCATCGGCGAGTATGACGGGCTGATCATTCGCAGCGCCACCCAGGTTACGGCGAAGGTCCTGGAAAACCCGGGCAAGCTCAAGGGGATCGCCCGCGCCGGCGTGGGCGTGGACAACGTGGATATTCCCGCCGCCACCCGCAAGGGCGTGCTGGTGATGAATACCCCCGGCGGCAACACCCTCAGCGCCGCCGAGCACACGATGGCCCTGATGCTCTCCCTCAGTCGGCACGTGGTCCCCGCCTGCAACAAGCTCAAAAACGGCGTCTGGGACAAGAAGTCCTACACCGGCAACCAGCTCAACGGCAAGACGCTGGGCGTGATCGGCCTCGGACGCATCGGTATGTCCGTCGTGAAGATGGCGCTGGGCTTCAACATGCGGGTGATCGGGTATGACCCGTTTGCCGCCCCGGTCGAGGCGGAGAAACTCGGCGTCGAGCTGACCAACGACCTTGAAAAGATCTACAAAGAGGCCGACTTCATCACGCTCCACGTTCCGCGCAACGAAAAGACCCTCAACATGATCTCGACGAAGGAGCTGAAGATGATGAAGCCGACCTGCCGGATCATCAACTGCGCCCGCGGCGGCATCATCAACGAGGACGCTCTGTACGATGCCCTGTCCGCCAAGGTAATCGCCGGGGCGGCCCTGGACGTTTTCTCCAAGGAACCCCCGGAGAACATGCGGTTCAAGGATCTGGATAACTGCCTTGTCACCCCTCACCTGGGCGCCAGCACCGAGGAGGCCCAGATTGAAGTGGCCGTCGAGGCCGCCGAAATTCTGATGGACGCCATCAAGAACGGCGCCATCCGCAATGCCGTCAATGCCCCCTCCATGGGCGCCGGCCTGCCTGCCATCGTCTCCCATTATGCCGAACTGGCCCAGCGAATCGGGACGCTGATGAGCACGATCACCACGGGACAGGTCAAGAACATCCAGGTGGAGTTCCGCGGCTCAATCGCCGAAAAAACGGTCGATCCGATTGCGACCGCCTTCACCATCGGGCTCCTCCAGCCGCATTTCGATGCCTTGATCAACATGGTCAACGTCGGCCTGCTGGCCAGGGAGCGCGGCATCAGTCTGGACAAGACCCTCAACCCCGAGATGAAGGACGTCGAGTCGAGCTTCCGGGCGACCGTCGTTACCGACAAGGTCAAACGGACCGTCGCGGGGACCGTCTTCGGCGATCACCTGCTGCGGATCATCGAGATCGACGGCTTCAGCATCGAGGTGGCCCCGGAGCGCACCATGATGATCATCTTCAACGATGACAAGCCCGGCGTGATCGGCTCCGTCGGCACGATCCTCGGCTCCCACGGCGTCAATATCGATACCATGGGCGTGGGGCACAAACGCCAGGAGGGCAAGGCGATCCTGGCGATCAGCCTGGATAAGACCCCCAGCGAGCAGGCCGCCAAGGAACTTTCCGGCCTGGATTTCGTAAATGAAATGTACGTCTGCAAACTGCAGTAACGGACAGCATGTGAATGGAACGGCCGGGCGGCGGTTTCGTCGCCCGGCCTTTTAATAGAAAGACTAAACCCTGAAATCCTAACTTCCAAATACGAAAGGCAAGAACGCCCAATGATCTCAACATGTTCCTGAACGGCGGATTTCTTTTCGGGTATTATGGATTTACGAAATTCGAAGCGTGTTTGAAATTTGGAATTTTCTGATTTGGCATTTCAGTACGTGATGGGAGTTGTTTTTGCATGGCGGCAAAAAAACGAAAACAGCAGGAAGAGAATCAGTTGCAACTGGGATTTGACGGCACGGCGGCCCTGAAGTCCTCCCCCCAACCGGCGGTCGAAGCGGCGGAGCCGATCCAACCGGAGCCCGCCGCCCCAAAACGCGGCAAGAAGACCGTCGCGGCCGCCACCGCCGAAAGCATGGCGGCCAGGCAGCGCGACATCAGCGTCAGCGAATTCTTCGCCAAGAACCGGCACCTGCTCGGCTTCGACAATCCCCGCAAGGCCCTGCTGACGGCCGTCAAGGAGGCCGTCGATAATTCGCTCGACGCCTGCGAGGAGGCGCATATCCTGCCCGACCTGAAGATTTCGATCCGCCAGGTCGAGGGAACGGAGAACAAGTATATCGTCAGCGTGCAGGACAACGGGCCGGGCATCATCCCCAAACAGGTCCCCAACATCTTCGCCCGCCTGCTCTACGGCAGCAAGTTCCATACGCTCAAGATGAGCCGCGGCCAGCAGGGCATCGGCATCAGCGCCGCGGGCATGTACGGCCTGCTGACCACCGGCGAACCCGTCCGGATCATCACCCGCACCAATGCCCAAAAGCCGGCCAATCACTACCACGTGCAGATCGACACGACCAAGAACCGGCCCGATATCATCCTCGCCGAGGAGGGCGAGTTCGAGCTGCTGACGGGGACCTGCGTGACGATCACGATGGAGGGCCGCTACCAGAAGGGCCGCCAGAGCGTCGATGAATACCTTGCCCAGACGGCCATGTCCAACCCGCACACCTCGATCCGATTCGAGGCGCCCGACGGGCAGGTGATCGATTATCCCCGTCAGAACCGTGAGCTGCCGTTTATCCCCGTGGAGATCAAGCCCCACCCCTACGGCGTCGAGCTGGGCGTCCTTTACAAGATGGCCCGTCAGACCGAGCAGAAGAAGATCACCGAGTTTCTTCGCAACGAGTTCTCCCGCGTCGGTCCTGCGGCGGCCCGGGAGATCGTCAAAAAGGCCAAGCTTTCCGTGAATCTGCGGCCCGGCCAGCTTACCCTCAAGGAGGCCGAGCGGCTCCACGAGGCGATCAACAGCACGAAGCTGCTTGCCCCGCCCACCGACTGCATCGGTCCCATCGGCGAGGAGAAGCTCATCGATGGTCTCAAGCGCGTCGTGGACGCCGAGTTTTACTCGAGCTGTACCCGCAAGCCCGCCGTCTATCGGGGCAATCCGTTCCTGGTCGAGGCGGCCCTGGCCTACGGTTTCAAGGACACCTCCTCCAACGGCGAGGACAAGGAACCGATGCTCCAGCTCGTGCGGTTTGCCAACCGCGTCCCGCTGCTCTACCAGCAGTCCGCCTGCGCCATCTACAAAGCTGTTTTGGAGACCAACTGGCGCAACTACGGTCTGAGCCAGAGTCGCGGCGCCCTGCCCGCCGGGCCGGTCATGCTGATGGTCCACGTTGCCTCCGTCTGGGTGCCGTTTACCTCCGAGAGCAAGGAGGCCATTGCCCACTATCCCGAGATCATCAAGGAGATCAAGCTGGCCATCCAGGAGTGCGGCCGCAAGCTGGGGATGCATGTCCGCCGCCAGAAGCGCATCCGCGAGGAGATGGTCAAACGCAGCTATATCGAGACCTACCTGCCGCACATCGGCGAGGCCCTTCGCGACATCCTGAGTCTCCGGGAAAAACAGGTCGAGGCGGTCGTGGACAAGCTCAAGAACACGCTGGAAAAAACGCGAAATCTATAACCGCCGGATTTGTGAATAAGCCGGCGCATGGTTTGGTTATTGCCGTACAGGCGGGAATCCGGCGTTGGCTTTTTCCGGGGTCGGCCGGCGCCGGAAAATGAAATTGAATCATGAGGAGAAGACCTGAGCCATGGCACAGGAACTGATTATCAGCATCAGCGGGATGCGGGGCATCATCGGCGAGAATCTCACGCCCGAGATCGCCTGTGAGTACGGGGCGTCGTTCGGAACCTTTCTGCGGGAGCAGCAGCCCGCCGGGTCGCGCCGGCCCGCCGTGGCGATGGGCCGCGACTCGCGCCCCAGCGGCGCCATGCTCTTCGGCGCCATGGCCGCCGGGCTTTGCAGCGCGGGCATCGACGTTATCGACCTGGGCATCTGCTCGACGCCGGGCGTCGGCGTTATGCTCCGTCACCTCGGCTGCGTCGGCGGCGTCGTCATTACGGCCAGCCACAATCCCGTCGAGTACAACGGCATCAAGCTCCTGATGGACAACGGCGTGGCCCCGCCCCCGCCGGTCGCTGAGGAAATTCGCCGCCGCTATTTCGAAAAACAGTTCGCGCGGGTCGCTTCGATACAGTGCGGCCAGATCCGCGCCGACGGCCGTGTCCACGAGATCCACGTCGATAAGGTGCTGGCCCTCGTTGACGCCGCCTCTATCGCCCGTCGAAAGTTTCGCGTCGTCCTCGACAGCGTCAACGGCGCCGGCGGGGCGGGGGCTCTGCGCCTGCTTGAGGCCCTCGGCTGCAGCATTATCCCGATGAACATCGAACCCACCGGCCTCTTCGCCCACAAGCCCGAACCCATTGAGGAGAACCTCGCGTCCCTCTGCGAGCGAATGAAAAGCAACGGGGCGCAGATCGGCTTCGCCCAGGACCCCGACGCCGACCGCGTGGCGATCGTCGATGAGAACGGCCGCTATATCGGCGAGGAGTTTTCGCTTGCCCTTTCCGCGAAGCTGTGTTTTGCCCGGCATCCCGGCGGCGTCGCGGCGGCTAACCTCTCCACCTCCCGCATGATCGAGGACATCGCCGCCCAATACGGCGGCCGCGTCGTCCGTACCCCTGTCGGCGAGGCCCACGTCGCCCAGGCCATGATCGAAAACGCCTGCATTATCGGCGGCGAGGGCAACGGCGGCGTCATCGACCTGCGGGTCGGCCCCATCCGCGACAGTCTCGTCGGCATGGCCTTTGTCCTTCAGCTTATGGCCGACACCGACCGGCCCGTCGGCCGACTTGCCGATGAGCTCGGCGGCTATACCATGGTCAAAGCCAAGTATCCCGCCGACAAAACGCAGGCCCGGCGCATCATTGATGCCGCCCGCCGCGCCTGGCCCCAGGCGAAGACCAACGACAGCGACGGCTGCCGCCTGGACCTGCCCGAGGGCTGGATTCACATCCGCACCAGCAACACCGAGCCGATCATGCGCGTCATCTTCGAGACGAAGGACCCCGCCGCCGGTGAGCAAATCCGCGAGCGTCTCGAAACCATCTGCCGGGAGGTGCTGGCAAATGGCTGAGTCGAAACGGACTCTTGCGAACGCCAGGATCCAATGGGTGACTTATCTCGGATTGTGGGTAAATCTCGGGCTGACGCTCTTTAAGATGGCGGTCGGATGGCTGACCGGATCGCTGGCCCTGGTTGCCGACGGGGTGCACTCCTTTTCCGATTTTGCAACGGACATTATTCTCCTCCTGGGCATCCGATGGGGTTCCAAAGAGCCCGATGAGTCTCATCCCTTCGGACACGGACGCGCGGAAACCTTTGTTGCGGCCCTCATGGGAGCCGGGCTGCTGGCGGTCGGCGGGGGGATGATCTACAAGGCGTCGGTGACGATCATGCAGATGAACGCGACGGGCGACCATTCCCGGTATATCGGGGCCGGCGTGATCTGGGCGGCGATCCTGGCGGTGATCGCCAAAGAATGGCTTTACCGCGTCACCATGCGGGTGGCCGTGGAAACCCACAGCGCCATGGTGTATGCCAACGCATGGGAACATCGTACCGACGCCGTCAGTTCGGTCGCCGTCTTGATCGGGGCCGCATCGGTTCGCTTCTGGCATTATCCGCATGGCGATCAGGTCGCGGCGATTGTCGTGGGAATCATGATTATCCTCGTGGCGGTTCAGATTCTCGGCAAATGCTTCCAGGAGTTCAGCGAACGTTCCGCCGACCGGCAGACGGTCAGTCAGATCGAAAAGATCATGAACGCTCAGCCCGAGATCACCCAGTGGCACAAACTCCGCACCCGCCGTGTCGGCCGCGAAATCTTTCTCGACGTTCACATCCTCGTCGATCCCGACCTTTCGATCACCGAGGCCCACACCATCTCCCGCCGCCTTGAGCAGGCCCTCCACGACGAGGTTACGCTGCCCGTCAACGTCATCGTTCACGTCGAACCCGACCTCCCCGAAGAACGCAAATAGCCGTCGGCGTCCCGGCGCGATCCGATTTGCTCATCGGTCGTCCCGTGCAGTCATTTCGGCTTTGAGCCGGAATCCAGGCGATTTAGCGGGCAGGATGGGCTTTAGCCCATGTTGTCATACTTTGCAGAAGCTCCATCCTTCGCCGCGTTTTTCCAGTCGGAAGGCCCCCTGAAGTGTCCTGCCGTGCAGATTGAGAGTGATGTGCTCCTGTGTCCCTTCCCCCTCATAGGTTCCCGCCTCCGCGTTTCGCACCCGGCCCGTCCCTTGCTGCACCGGCCCTTCATACGTCAGAAACCGCGGCGGATGATCGAAACTCCGGCGGGCCTCAATCGGCTCGTCCCCGATTGCTTCCGGCCCGGTCTCCAGTCGCCACGTCAGCAGCCGCCCCTCATCCTCCAGCATCAAATCCCAGTGCACCTCTCCGTTGGCCGTTACATGCTCCAGGATAACAAAACGCCCGTGTAGAGTCGTCTTTTTTGACATTTGAGAATTTGAATGTGTTTCGGATTTCGTTATTCGAATAAAGAAACTTTTCGATATTGTCACTCCCGCCTCCGCCTTTGCGAGGGTAAACTCCGGCGGGAATCCAGCGGCCTTGCCATGGATGCCGGATCAAGTCCGGCATGACAATAAAATTTATGTAATCCGCGGTTTTCTTTACGAGCACGCCTGGATTGACGTGATCGCAATCGTTGCCGCAATGTCATCCGCCGTGCAGCCCCGCGACAGGTCGTTCACCGGCTTGCGCAGCCCCTGCAGGATTGGCCCGTAGGCCTCGGCTCCCGCCAGCCGCTGCGTTACCTTGTAGCAGATGTTCCCCGCGCCCAGGTCCGGGAAGATGAACACATTGGCCCGGCCGCCCAGCGGGCTGTTCGGCGCCTTCTTTGCCGCCACTTCCGGCACAAACGCCGCGTCAAACTGAAGCTCCCCGTCGATGACCACTTTATCGCCGTATCGCGATGCCAGCGTTTCGCGGGCCATTTCCATCGCCCGTACCATCTTTGACGGTCCCGGTCCGCTCGCCGATCCCTTTGTCGAGTAGCTCAGCAGTGCCACCCGCGGCTCAATGCCGAACTGCATCGCCGTCTTCGCCGTTGCCACCGCGATATCCGCCAGTTGCGAATCCGTCGGGTCCTCCACCAGCCCGCAGTCCGAGTACAGGTAGGTCGCCGTCGGGAAGCACATGAAGAACAGACTCGACACCGTTTTCATCCCCTCGGCCGCCTTGATGATCTGCAGCGCCGGTCGGATCGTGTCTGCCGACGAGTGGACCGCCCCGGCCACCAGCCCGTCGGCCAGTCCCAACTGGAGCATCATCATCCCGAAGTACATTTCGTCCCGCACCAGCTCGTGCGCCTGATCAAGCGTGAGCCCCTTGTGCCGGCGCAGCTCGTAGAGCTCGGCGGCGAAGTGTTCGTGGTGGTCGCTGGTCAGTGGGTCGATCACCTGGACCATATTGAAGTTCGCCCCCTGTGTTGACAGGGCGGCTCCGATCCGCTCCGCGTTGCCCAGCACGATCACCCGGGCATACCCCATCGCCGACGCCTTGGCGGCCGCCTCGATGGTCCGTTCGTCCCCGCCTTCCGGCAGGATAATGGTCTTGATGCACTGTGAAGCCCGCTTGACGATCTGATCGAAAAATTGTGACATAAGTCTATCCCAAATAAAAACTTATAATCTCGCCTTTGCGAGGGTAAACTCCGGCGGTAGTCCAGACCCGGCAATGATTATAAAGCGTTGTCCCGTTTAGGGTATAAAAAAAGAAATAAAATCGCGCTCGAAGGGACTCGAACCCCTAACCTTTGGTTCCGTAGACCAATGCTCTATCCAATTGAGCTACGAGCGCAATCGTATTTCTTACAAACCTTCCCGGCCCTTTTGTCAAACACCAGACCTGATAATCTACACCCAGTCTTTCGAGATTGCAAGCAATTTTATCTTCTTTTTCCTGCATCCCGGCCCCATTTCCGGCCCAGGCCGGATAAGTTCCATTATCAGACCCGTCATGTACAGAAATCGCCCATGTCCGGCTATTGTCTCTCAGTACGGTCCCAGAAACCGATTCCCGTTAAAGTGGATCATGTGGGAGGGATCTTCCGCCACCCAGACCTCCGTTTCCCAGGAAATCTCTTTGAGGTAATTCGACATGGTCGAACGATCCGGAAATGCCGTGACAAAGATCAGCTTGTCCTTGACCGGCCGGAAGAGCTTAACGAGTTCCGCCCGTCGCTTGCTGTTAACCGGCCCGTGGCTGGTCACCGCCTCCACCAGCAGAATCCAGTCCTTCTTGGGATCATAAAGCACCACATCCGGCATCTTGCCGTGCTCGTCAATCGTTATACCCATCTCTGCAAACGCTTCCCGGTTAAAGTATCCCCATTTTTTACCGGCATCGCCCAAATAGAGAACGGTGCTCCCGGGAGCGAACCGCTGGGCAAAGTGGTCGATAATTTCTCGAATCAATTCGTTATGTTTTCCGGGCGTGAGCTTTACCTTATCACCGCTTGCAAAGACAACAGGGATCATTTTCATATCCCTTTTCTTCGCGTAGATTGCTTTCAGGGTTTCAATGCCCTCAAGATACGTTTTTAGATTGTTCTTCCACTGCTTTGTCTTATAACTCTGAATTAACTGTAAGGCGGCCGGTTCGATCTGGTAGCACCAGTAAGGGCTGTTGACGGGCCTCTTGGGATCATCGGGATTTTCAACGGCTAAACCGGCGGCTACAAACTGATGCATAGTCTGTCTGCGAAAAGTTTCTCGTGTATTGGGAGCATAATTCCTCCCGTAATACCGTCTGCTGAAATCCATGATGGGGGTGATTCCTATTTTCAGGGCCTTAGCTTTGGACCACCTATCGATGGGTTTTAAATCCAGTAAGGCCAGCAGAGTTAATCCCGAACGTTCATTGAGCTGTGCCCGCGGGAACCCAAGAGCGGTAAGGATATCTATTGCTTCTTCTATTTTTCTTTTAGCTTTGACCGGATCGGGAGAATTAATTTTTGCCGTCATGGCCGCCTCTTTCTCAATTATCTCGTCAATTCGCTCTTGATTAAACTCCTTGCCTTCAAAACACCGGCCGAATCGAGCTAATACCTCGGCGGAGGGGTAGCGGAGCATCCGCAGGTCGGCTGCGTTTACCTGGGTATGGCCGTTAAAATGCCGGAAATAAAGATCCACCAGTGTGGAATCTAAATAAACTTTCAAACCTCTGGCGATGTGAGGAGGAAGCCCTCTGTGTTTCATATGAAAATAGTTCACGTGATTTTCAAAAGCAAGCTCTTCATTTGGTATTTTGGCCGGATCACAGAGGGCCGTATTGATGCGTTTGGGTTCTTCTTTGGAGGAAAAACGTCTTACCAGAACATAGTGACCGGCAGGCACAAACAAAGAATCGGTTTCGGTATTCTTCCTGATGGCATTCGGCTTCTTGCTTGTATCATTCGGCCAGACCACGAAGCCGTTGTCGAAATGATGGGGATAGATCAGGGGGACGGCATCCTGCTGCGGTTCATTGCATAAATGGTCCTGGGCTCTGAAATCCACCACTCGGCCGGTTGAAACATCAATCCCGAGTTCATCTAGTGTATATTGAAAGCAGTGGATGCGTTCGAGAACATGCTGATCCAACTCGCTCGTGGGAATATGAATAACCAAGTCCCTATCCTTTGGATCCATCACCATGGAGGGACTGACCTGCTGAGTCGTCAGACCCTGAAAATCCTTCCCGCTGCTGGATGTAACGGTAACCGGTTTCTGCGTTTTTGTTTTTATGGCATGAAAAATAATGTTTTCCTGTAAAACATCCTCCTCATCAAACGTTTGATTCCTTGATTCGAAAACATGAATGTTCCGAAGACTCATATGTTCATTCAGCAAATGACGAAAAGAAAGAAAATAGGGGCCATTGCAAAAACTGCGGGGCGTAATAGCGACAAGTTGACCCTCCGGCCTGATTAGATGGATACCAAGAGCCAGAAATGCGGTATATAAATTGCTGGTTTCAATCTGAACCCGGCTTAATAGCTCTCGGTGTTCGGAATCACTCCGTATTTTATGATAAGGCGGATTCATGATAATGTGGGTATGCCGCTGAAGTTCTTTCTTCTCAAATAACTGATGCTGTAGAAGTTCAACACTGTCTTTGATGAAATCCTCTTGGCGGATTTCGTAGGCGAATTGAACCGAATGATCCTCGGCAAACCGTTTGCATTCCTGCAGCGTGATCTCCAAATTGTCGAACAGCAGGGAATCGATTTCGTAAGCTTTTACGGTAATCGTCAGGGGTTTATTTTTTCGTTGGCAATGATCAACCACAAACGCCGATGTCAGGGAACCAATACCGGCACCCGGATCAAGCAATTGGACATGTTCACAGGGGGTGTCATCGAAAAGGGATGCCATAAAAGAAGCAATGGAAATGGGCGTCATAAACTGACCCATTTTGCTTTTTTGATTGCGGTTTAATTGGTTCGATATGAGTATTCGGTCAAAATCTAATCTTTGCAGCAAACCATGAGTGGACGAATCGGTATTTCTCAAATTACTTTTTATCATACAAAATCGGCAGATATAGTCCATTATATTTAACTGGAATTATTTTAATTGTTCTGTTTCATAAAGCAATTCAATTAGATTAAAACATATAATATGGAGATATTGTCGAGACAAAAATAAAATTATGAAAATGTCAGAAAAATACAAACCCTTGGCGGGTCTGCCTGCTGATCGTATGCCGATCAGTATTCTCGGGTTTCTGTGCCTATGCCTTCAAGATTTTTTTAATCTACATTCAATGCTGTATACTATAAACTCAGCATTTCAAATCCCATATTCTGTCTTCTTGTCCCCTGAATCCTGTCGAAATCTGCCATCGTGCGGGAGCACATAGCAGGGGTTGAAGGTCCTTAATCTGTGAACAAAAAAATCTCGAAAAATTAGTAATAAAAATATTGTCTGCCGAAAGAAAATTTTGTATTCTTTGCGTCCTGTAAATGGTTAAAATTGATAACTTTAGTAGTTAGGAGATAAGCAATGCCTGCGAAAGTGGATCACGAGGTTTGCACCGGTTGCGGGTCGTGCGTGGATGCATGCCCGAGCGAAGCGATTGAGATGGTTGACGGCAAGGCCGTGGTGGATCCCGACAAGTGCGTCGATTGCGGCGTCTGCGTGGATGAGTGCCCGGTCGAGGCGATCAACATGGAATAATTTTCCGTGGCCCCATCGTCTAGGCAGGTCTAGGACACCGGGTTTTCAACCCGGCAACAGGGGTTCGAATCCCCTTGGGGCTAATTGGACGGTGCGAAATCCTGTAATCTGTCAGAAGGCAGGTTGCAGGATTTTTGTTGCGCTGTCGTGCTGCGATACGGCAAAAGGTTAAATAGAAGACAGGAAAAGTCGCACAAAATGCAGGAACTGGATCAGGCGAGTCTGGATGAGCGGTACATGCGGATGGCGATCGATCAGGCCTTCATTGCCGAGGAGAACGGCGATGTGCCGATCGGCTGCGTCATTGTGCACGAGAACCGGGTGATTGCGCGGGGCTGGAACCAGCGGGAGCAGCTCCAGGACCCGACGGCCCATGCGGAGATCGTAGCCCTGACGCAGGCGGCGGCCGCCCTGGGGAGCTGGCGGCTGGGCGGCTGCACGATCTATGTGACGCTGGAGCCGTGTCCGATGTGCGCAGGGGCGCTGGTGCTCGGGCGGCTGGATCGGCTGGTCTATGGTACGGACGACCCGAAGACGGGGGCCGTGCGGAGTCTGTATAATATTGTGCAGGACGAGCGGCTCAACCACCGGCTGGAGGTGACGGCGGGGGTTCTGGCGGCCGACTGCCGGACGCAGCTTCAGGCGTTTTTCCAACGCCGGCGGGGGGAAAATGCGGGGTCGGCATAAATATCATTTGCAAAAAGGGCCTTTTATGGTAAGATACCCCGCCTAAAGCCCACTGCCGGGATTTTTGTGGAGAGGTGTCGGAGTGGCTGATCGAGCAGCCTTGGAAAGGCTGTGTAGGGCTTGTCCCTACCGCGGGTTCGAATCCCGCCCTCTCCGGTGGATGCGTGGATGCCGGAAGCATGACCCATGTCTGGACCTGTGGACTTGCTGCGCGCCCCTGGAGCGCTGCGACAAAGAGCGTGACGGGGAGGATCCGGGATGGAAACGACCGAAACAATGCAGGTAGCGGAAATTTTTTATTCACTTCAGGGCGAAGGCCGACTGGCGGGGGTTCCCAGCGTTTTTATCCGTCTGGCGGGTTGTCCGCTGCGCTGCCGGTGGTGCGACACGAAGTATGCCTGGAGCGAGTCGGCCGGACAGGGGATGTCGGTCGGGGAAGTGCTCCGCGAGGTGGGGCGGTTCGATACGCGGTACTTTGTGATCACGGGCGGCGAGCCGATGGTGCACGGGGGACTGGAGGAACTGTGCCGGGAGTTGTCGGGGCCGCAGACGCATGTGACGATCGAGACGTCGGGGATTCAGTATGTCGGCGGGCTGGCGTGCGATCTGATGAGCATCAGCCCGAAGCTGTCCAATACGGACCCGCGGGACAGCGCAGAGGCCTCGCGGCACGCGGCGATCCGGTTTGACGCGGAGACGATTCGGCGGCTGGTCGCAGAATACGAGTACCAGCTCAAGTTCGTGGTCGATGCGCCGGCGGATCTGGATGAGGTTGCCGATGCGCTGCGGAAGATCGGGCCGGTCGATCCGTATAAGGTGATGCTGATGCCGCAGGCCGTCAGCCGGGACGAGTATTTTCACAAGTCGAAGTGGCTGGCTGAGACGTGCCTTCAAACGGGCTTCGTATTTTCGCCGCGGCTGCAAGTGATGCTGTGGGACAATCAGAAGGGCCGGTAACTGAGCGTGCCGCTGAGGGTGAGGTTCCAGGCGAAGAGGTTGTAGAGGCCGGCGAAGAGAGAGATGACGGTGACGAGCAGGAGGGCGTAGCAGACGGCCCGGCGGTGGAGGAAGGAGAGGAGAATGGCGGCGGCGGTTTTGGCGAGGGCGCCGAGCAGGGGACCGTAAACGGGGCCGCAGAGGGCCGAGCTCCAGCGGATGAGGGTGTGGATCTCGAACTCGCTGCCGTGGCGGATCATGAAGAGACTGGTGGTGAAGGCGTCAAAGAAGACGGCAAGCGTGAAGAAGATAAAGAGGGCCGCGAATCCCCCGGGAATCTCGCGTTTGTGCAGCGGCGTCTTTTCCATCGCTTTGCCCCATCGCTAACGAACCTCTCTTTTGCCTTGATTATATACGTTTGCGGGGCGGGTGCAACGGATCATCGTTTTACGCAGAAAACAGGCGAGGCGGCGGAATCGGGGCGGCGGAGCGGGTCAGTCGCGGCGCCAGGCGGCCTTGCGGACCATGAGCGGGGGGAGCTGCTCGGGCTTGAGGGTATCCATTTTGTCCCGGATGCAGCCGCGGGGGCTGGGATAGATCTTGACGTCTATCTCAAGCACCTTCCATGGCGATTTGCGTTTTTTGAGCCATTTCAGCATCGGATTTCGTCCGCTAAGAACCATGGGATATATCGGCCCAAAGGCGGGGGGGCTTAACCTGCCGTGCGGAAGAACAGGAGGGCAGGCGAGTCGTTTTTAGGCTGTCGATGGACGATTGGGGGGCTTTTAAGTCAGTCCATTTGGCGGATGACAAGAAGGGGGGATACCGAAGAAGGCGGCATTTTAGGGCTGAAAACACGTTTTTGGGGGGATTTGCAGAAAGAAATAGGAAACCGCCTCCGGCGGAAGCGGTTTTTCTGCATGGATATGATGGACATTGTGGACATAATGGGGATGTGGTAGAATGGTTTTTCCGTTTTAGTCGATGATATGAATTCGGAAAGGCAGGGAGCGGGTATGGATACGCTGGTTCGGGAATCGAAGACGAGCACGTTTTTCAGTATTACCACGGTGCTGGCGGGGGCGTGGACGCCCGATAAGGGGCAGTTTCTCAACTTTCAGCGGGCGCTGCTGGAGAACGGGCTGGAGTTTTCGCAGTCGGTGTCGCGGGAGAACGGTTTTCAGCTTCGCCGGGGGGCGCCGTCGTCGCCGCTGCAGGTGACGGTGGAGGGGCCCGCGCCGCAGGTGCACAGCCTGCAAATCCTGGCGGCCAACCCGGTTTATGACCTGGAGGTATTCTGCCGGGATGCGGAGGCGGCGATGTCGGCCTACCAGGCCACCTGGCCGGCGGACACCTGGCAGGTGCTCAATACCTCGGCGAAGATTTGTCACCTCTACAGCAGCCGGAGCCATACGTTTCAGTATCTGTGGGAGGTGCGGCTGGGGCAATCGTCGGAGGATTTCAGGCGGCTGGGCAATCGGCCGGTTAGCGGCGGGGGGTTGCGGCTGGTGATGCCGCCGCACTCGGTGGATGGGCAGGAGCCGGTGTCGATCGAGCTGCGGCTGGAGTCGTTTTTGCGGGAGCCGACGCGGCTGCTGGTGGAGACGACGTTTACATGGCCGCGGCCGCGGACGGTGATGGCGGGTCAGCGGTTCGAGCCGGCGCGGTATCTGGAGGCGGCGGAGCAGTTTGCGGCCAACGATGTGTGGGAGTTTCTTGTACAGAGGGGGCGGGCGTAGGCGAATGACGATGGGCTAAGGCCCATTTGGCAGGATTGGTCGGCGGTTTGCTTCGCAGGGATGCTGCCGTCTGACAAAAACGGGTGGCTGTCCTTATTTAGGGCAGGCAGGAGACGCGGCCGCATTCGAGCCAGTGCTGAGCGAGGATGGCGAAGTCCTCGATGTCGATGGAGCAGTCTTCATTGAGATCGACCAGCGGGGCGACGGGATAGATGCAGGGATCGACAACCGCCGGGTCCACCGCTTCACCATCGGGGCCGAGATCGACGAGGGCCTTGATCCAGGGGGCGTTGAGGGGGACGTTGTAGATCCGCAGCTCGTTGAGGGCGCCGACGAAGAGCGGGTGGTCGGGCCACTGCGAGCGGCCGAGCCAGATGTTGACGTCTTCAAGGGCGGAGAGATCGGTATTGGTCGGGGCGGTATCCTTGAGCTGGCCGTTTTGGTAGAGCGAGATTTGCCCGGCCCGGCCGTCCCAGACGACGGCGAGGCAGACCTCCTGACCCAGTGAGCCGTTGGCGAGATCGGCATTGACGGCGGCGGCGCCGGGGGCCTGAGTCTTTTCGCTGCAAAAGCCCATGCGGCCGGCGCTGTCCTTTGCGATTATTTCGATGAAATCGCCCTGGCCTGCGGAGTCGCCCTCGCCGCCGGCGTCGGAGCGGCCCGCGGAGAAGAGACGGGCATAGGGCCGGGTCTGCGGATCGTTCCATGTGTACCAGGCCATGAGCGTCAGATTGTTGCGGAGCCCGGAGATGAGGCCATCGGGCAGGTCCACCCAGACGGCGGTATTGGGGTCGCCGGAGAGGCGGATCGAGGGGCTGTCGGGATTGGACCAGACGAGCGAGCCGGCGCCGTCGAAGGCGATTGTATTGCCGTTGGGATCGACGATGAGACCGTGGGCGCCGCCGACGGAATCGGTAACCACCGTGTCGAGGGGGGACTGGTTGAAGCTCCAGCGATGGACGAGGACCTCGGAGGCGACGTAGATGCGGGCCTCGGGGCCGGTGTCGGAATTGCCGTTGGAGAGCATGACGCGGCAGGCGTAGTCGGCCTCATCGCTTTCGGAGGGGCCGACAATCGTCAGTGTGCTGTGTTTGGCGTCGGACAGCGAAGGGGTGTTCTCGACGAAATACCTGACGTTGTCGATGATCAGCGGTTGGCCGTTCTTGAGCCACTCAATCGAGGCGATGGGGAAGACCGTAACAATATCGGCGGTGAGCTCGACCTGCGGCTCGACGATCTCGTGCGTGTTCTCGTCGGGGAGGATCGTTACGTCGTTGGGGCCGCTGATCTTGGGAAAGGCGGAGATGCCGTTGAAACTCCAGACCGGCCCCCTCATCCAGACGGGGATCGGCGGGGTCGGGAAGGGTGTGTTGGGCTCGAGCACGAGGGTATCGACGCGCCAGTAGTAGGGGGTCTCGTCCTGGATGCCGTGGACGGTCCAGGAGGCGTTGGGATCGGTTGGGGAGCGGGGCAGGATGTCGTCCTGCCAGACAAGATAGTCGCTCGGGTCGCCGTCGTTGGGGTCGATGATGCGGGAGAGGTTGGAGTCCACGCGAAGGCGGTAACGATCCACGACGCCGGGGCCGCTGTAGTCGGAGACCCACTGAAAGAGCGAGCCGGAGGGGACGTTTTCGCCCTGCGGATCGGGCAGGGGCCTGGGATAGAGGGGCACGGGGGGACGATAGAGCGTGTTGAATGTTCGGATCATCTCCATTTCGTGCGGGCCGAGGACGTGATCGAAGAACATCAGTTCGTCGATCGATCCGTTGAGGAATCGCCCCGGCTCGGGAATCGGACTGTCATAGATGGTTGCCCCCAGGTAAACAGGGACGGGCTTGAGATCGTAAACGGGGACCAGGGTATCGCAGCTTTCGGGTCCGCCCTGATCGACAAAGATCTGAAATTCGCCGGTTTTCCCGTTTCGAGTACAGACGACAAAATGCCACTCGCCGTCGTTGATCGATGTGTCGGACAGGATGTCCCGGGTGTCTTCGCAAATAGGGGCGCCGATTCCAAAGCCGACTTTGTTCGTGGCTTGGAGACAGATTCCCCAGTCGCCGACATCGTAGCCGCAACCGACGACGTTGGCGTTGACGATGCCTTTGCCGTTCCAGAATTCCTTGCTGCCGAGACTGTAGCTGTCGGTGGTGTTGATCCAGAAGGCGATTGAGCCGTCTTTGGTCAGGGGGGAGGTCGTGACGGCATAGTCGTCGATCCCGTCAAAGACGACGGCCGGACCGAAACGACCCGGGGCAAAAGAAGGTTGGGAATCTCCTGTGCCCGGGATGAAGTCTTTGGCGGAATCGCCCAGGTTGTCTTTGAAATTGCCGTTGAGGGGGTAATAGGCAACCATTGAGGCGCGACCGATCAGAGAAAGGGATAAAATGAGTAGGCAAACAGGCCCTATCCTGAGGGAGGACATGTTCAAGATGGAGCATTTCATAGGCATTTATGAATGACCCTGTGAACGATTATTTGACCCTGTTTTTACATTTTATACTATTTAGGTGCGGTTTTTTCAAGAATTATTTACCGAAAGCCGGCCGCCGGCCAAAAAACACCGCCGATTTTAGATAATTCGGCCTATATTTATAGACAGTTTATGTTAATCTATTGATTTCTATATAAAGATGGGATTTAGATCTTTTGGTTTGTGCTGTTTCAGGAGGCGAAAGGACAGGTATTTGCATATACAAGAAGCCGCTTGCGATGTCTATGTTTCAGGATATAATCCGGACTAATTGGACAGTTGTAATGCGGCTCGCGGGGACTTTTGTTGTTAAGATGGAGAAGATTTCTTACAGAAAGGAACTGTCATGATTCATCAGGGACGATCCCGTGGTTTGGTTACGGCAGCGTGTGTGTTGATCCTTTCTTTGCTTTTGTGTTCCTGTCGCACGACGCTGACGGAGTCCGGGACCGGGGCGACGGACGGCGGGCGGATCGTGCGGGACTTCAATACGGGCTGGCGGTTTCAGAAGGGGCCCTGGTCCTCCGAAAGCCCGGCGGACCTTGACGATTCCGACTGGGAGGCCGTTCGTCTGCCGCACGATTGGGCGATTGCCGGCCCCTTCGATGAGTCCGAGCACGGCTACAGCGGCAAATTGCCGTGGAAGGGGACGGGCCGGTACAGCAAGCGGTTTGAGCTCGACCCGTCATGGAGCGGGCGGATGGTCTATCTTGACTTTGACGGGGTGATGGCCTTTCCGAAAGTGTATGTGAACGGCCGGCTCGCGGGCGAGTGGGATTACGGCTACGTGTCGTTCCGCGTGGACGCCACGCCCTATGTCCGGTTCGGCGAAGAGAACATCGTGGTCGTCGAGGTCGATACCCGCAACCAGGGCACGCGCTGGTATCCCGGCGCGGGGATCTACCGCAAGGTGACGATGACGGTCTGCGAGCCGGTGCACCTGGGGCACTGGGCCACGTTTGTAACGACGCCCGAGGTGAGGGACGAATCGGCGACGGTGCACGTCCGTTCCACGGTCGAGAATCACGGCGGCGTCGAAGCGCCGGTCCGCGTCTTGTTTGAGCTGTTCGATCCGGACGGCAAGCCGGCCGGACAGGCCGAGCAGACCGTTTCGGTGGTCGGCGGGGGATCGCAGGACGTCGAGCAGGCGTTCGAGATTGCAAAGCCGCAGCGATGGGATATTGTCAGCCCCCGTCTTTATACCGCGAAGGTAACCGTGCAGAGCGACAAGGCAACGGATACGGAAACGGTAACATTCGGCATCCGCACGTTTGAGTTTACCGCCAACGACGGCTTTCACCTCAACGGCCGGCGCGTCCAGCTTTACGGCGTCAACCTGCATCACGATCAGGGGCCGCTCGGCGCGGCGTTTTATCCGCGGGCGATGGAACGTCAGCTTGAAATCATGCGGGAGATGGGCGTCAATGCCATCCGCACGAGCCACAACCCGCCCGCGCCCGAGATGCTGGACCTGTGCGACCGCATGGGATTCGTCGTCTGGGACGAGTGTTTTGACAAGTGGGACGACAAGGCCGGGCGCGTCAACGGCGAGCCGCCGCTGAAGGAGTACGGCGAGAAGCAGATTCGCAATTTCGTGCGGCGCGACCGCAACCACCCGAGCATCGTCGTCTGGTCCATCGGCAACGAGATTCTCAACCAGCCGCACGACGCCGAGGGCAAATCGCCTGAGCGCGTGAGCTACCTGCGGGACTTCGTGCTGAAGTATGACACCACGCGGCCGGTGGGTATGGCCTGCCATATTCCGCAGACGGCCAACGAGCCGATCCTCGACACGCTCGATCTGACCGGGTGGAACTACGCCCGGCGGTACTCGATCTATCGCGAGCGTTACCCCGACAAACCGATCATCTACAGCGAGTCGGCCTCGGCCCTGAGCACGCGAGGCTTTTATGAGCGGCCGCTGCCGGCTGCCAAGACGGACTATTCCAAAACGCTTCAGGTGGACTCCTACGATCTTAATGCGGCCCCGTGGTCCGACATCGCGGATCGGGAGTTTGCACTGATGGAGGCCGATTCCTTCGTGGCGGGCGAGTTCGTGTGGACGGGCTTCGATTACCTCGGCGAGCCCACGCCGTTCGATCAGGAGGCCCGCAGCTCGTACTTCGGCATTGTCGATCTGTGCGGCCTTCCGAAGGATCGCTTTTATCTCTACCGCAGCCACTGGCGGCCGGATGAGACGACCGTGCACATCCTGCCGCACTGGAACTGGCCGGATCGCGTCGGCCAAAACGTGCCCGTCTTCGTCTATACGAACGGCGACGAGGCGGAACTGTTCCTTAACGGTCAATCCCTCGGCCGGCGAACAAAGGGCGTTTTACCCAAACGGCCTGAAAGCTACACGCGGGGGCTGACGCCGACCGTCTCTTCTGAGCAGAGCGGCAATGGAGCCGCCAACGCGACCGACGGCAGCGCGGAGACGCGGTGGTGCGCGGATTCGGGCAGCGCGGATCAGTGGCTCCGGGTCGATCTGAAGGCCCCCAGGCCGATCCGCAGCATCATGGTCGAGTTTGAGCGGGAGGCCAGGAACTACGGCTATGAGATCCGCATCTCGAACGACGGCTCCGAATGGAAGACAATTGCCGTCAAGCCCGCCAGCAATCGGCCGGATTACGGCGGCTCGCGAGAATCGTTTCATACGGCGGACGAAACGGCCCGCTATGTACAGATCGCCTTCACGGAGCTGCGCGGCGGGGTGTGGGCCTCGATCCGACGGTTCGACCTCTTTCCCGAGCCGGTCGAGTCCGATTACTACGATCCGACCTATCGGTATCGCCTTCGCTGGAACGACGTGGTTTATCAGCCGGGCGAACTGAAGGCGGTGGCCTATAAGGGCGGCCGGGAGATCGGCACGGCGGTGATGCGGACGGCGGGCGAACCGGCGGCGCTGCGTCTGACGCCTGACCGCACGAAACTTAAAGCCGACGGATGGGACCTGTCATACGTACTCGTCGAGGCGCTGGATGCGGAGGGCAACCTGTGCCCGCTGGCGGACAACCTGGTTCGCTTCGAGGTGGAGGGGCCCGCCGAGATTGCGGGCGTGGGCAACGGCAATCCGATGTCGTTCGAGCCGTTCCAGGCGGACTATCGCAAGCTGTTCTACGGCAAGGCGATGCTCATTTTGCGGACGGTGGAAGGCAAGACCGGCCCGATCCGCGTGAGGGCTCGCGCGGAGGGACTCCGAGACGGCAGGGCGGATCTTTCGGCGGGGAGGTGAGAAGATGGACTCCTTCGGACCTTTTGAAGGGGCTGTTTTGCGGAACAGTTTGATGTAACGGGGGGAGACTGAAGTGGCGTTAAAGTTCAATAAAAAGGAGGGCATCAAAGGGGAAAAGAAGAAAGCCCCCCTCATACTGTCCGGCGGCGTTTTCATACTGGTCGGCGGCCTGATGTCTTACTTTCTGCTGGTTCGTCCCGTTTATCGGCTGATCCGTGCGACGGATTGGGTCGAGACGCCGTGCCGGATCATTTCCGCCCGGGTCGAGGAACACGCTTCCGATGACGGGCATACCTACAGCATCGAGGTTGAATATGAGTATCAATTCGGCGGTCGGCTTTACACCGGCGACCGCTACGATTTTCTCGGCGGATCGAGCAGCGGCCGCGAGGGAAAGCAGAAGGTCGTCGACCGCTATCGCGCGATGGCGCAGCCGGTCTGCTATGTCAATCCGGAGAACCCGTCCGAGTCGGTCCTGGTTCGCAAGCTGAGTCTGCGGTACGGGATCGGGCTGTTCCCGCTGGTCCTGGTCGCGGCCGGGGCGGGCGTGGTCATCAAGGCGCGCCGCCGGCAGAAGGCGGACACTGCCGAGTGGATTCCCAAAACACAAACCGCCGCGGCCTTTTTCGGATCGGCGGATACGGACCCGGCGGCGACCGGCGATTCCATCCTGCTCAAGCCCGACGCCGCGCCGCTGGGAAAACTGATCGGGATCCTGCTTTTCTGTTTGTTCTGGAACGGGAGCATCTCCGTCTTTGTCATTCAGGTTATCAAGAGTTTTCAGTCCGGCCGGCCGGAATGGTTTCTTATCCTTTTCATGATTCCGTTTATCGTCGCCGGTCTGCTTGTGATCTGTGCCGTGATTTATCAATTCCTGGCCATCTTCAACCCGCGTTATACCCTGGTGCTTGAGCCGGCGAGGATGGAGCCCGGCCGTACGGGCCGCCTGCGGTGGCAGGTCAAGGGGATGTCCGGTCGGGTCCGGAACCTGACGGTTCAACTGGTCGGCACAGAGAAGGCGACCTATCGCCGCGGCACCGACACGAAGACGGACGAGCACGTTTTTTATTCGGCAAACCTGGCGAGCACGGAGGATTTTATGGAGATCACGGCGGGGCAGACGGACTTCGCCGTTCCCGCGCCGACGATGCATTCGTTTAATGCGCCGAACAACAAGATCATCTGGTCGATCCGGCTGAAGGGCGACGTTCAATACTGGCCGGATGTCAATCAGAATTATCCGTTTACCGTTTATCCCCATGATCCGGCGAGGGTGAAATCATGAATGAACTGAGCATCGAAATCGACCATTCGCAGACGACCTTTCTGCCGGGCGAGGCAATCCGCGGGCGGGTTTGCCGGCATACCGGGGAGATTCCGAAGCGGGTCTGTGTGCGGCTGCTGTGGTACGCGCAGGGCAAAGGAACGGAGGACGTCGGCGTCGTGGAGGAACTGAATTTCGAGGCCGCCGGCGCGATCGGCAGCGAGACGTTCGAGTTTGTCGCACCGCCGGCGCCGTGGAGCTTTTCGGGCAAGCTGATTTCGCTGATCTGGAGGCTGGAGGCGATCGTGGACAAGGAGTGCGTTTACCGGGATATCACGATTTCGCCGACGGGATATGAGATCCTGCTGCAGGGTGATAGGGTTGTCGATGCGAGCCCGGCATAACCCGTTCGCGACCGGCCGTGTTCACGGGCTTAGCTTTCCTGTGAAGCTTTTGCTTTGGCGTCGTTGTATTGTTTGAGGAGATAGGGCTCTTCGGGACCGCCGAGATGGGCCCAGGGGAGGAGGGCGCCGGGTTCATAGCAGCGCTGGGCCTCGGCGTCGAGGTCGAGGCCGTGTGCGACGAAGGCGCTGCGCCACAGGTCGTTGTCGAACGTCTCGTTCCAGAGGTCGAACTTCGCGCCCAGCCGCCAGGCCGTCTCGATGATGTCGGCGAGGCAGCGGTCGCCGCGGCCCATCGTTGTTTCCAGCACGCTTCGTTCGATCTCGTGAAACTTGATCTGCACGCAGCGGGCGCCGATCTCGAACTTGCGGTCGAGCAGGGCCTTGCGGGCCTCGGCAAAATACTCGCGCGGGCGCTGGCCGAACCAGCCGAAGGGGGTGTGCGGTTTGGGCACAAACCAGCTTACGGCGGCGGTGACGGTCGCCAGTTTGCCGTCCACGGCCTTGCGGCGGCGGGCGATGGCATAGCTGAGGTCCACGATTTGCCGCACATCGTCCATCGTTTCGCCGGGCAGGCCCGCCATGAAGTAGAGCTTGACCTTCTGGAAGCCCGCCTCATAGGCCGCGTGGACGGCCGCCAGCAGGTCCTCGTCGGAGATCGGCTTGCGGATGACGGTGCGGAGTCTTTCGGTGGCGGCCTCGACGGCGATGGTCAGGCCGCTCTTACGGACGGAGCTGACGAGTTTGGGCAGGATTTTGAGCTGCTGATCGACGCGCAGACTCGGCACTGAAAGCCCTACATGCCGGGGCGCGAAATACGCCGTGAGCTTTTCGATGAGCTCCTCGAGCCACGGGTATTCGCCGGTGGATAAGCTCAGTAAGCTGATCGTGTCGTGCCCGGTATGCTCGTACTGTTTGACGGCGATGTCGAAGATGCGGTCGGGTGAGCGGTAGCGGATCGGGCGGCGGCAGCAGCCGGCCTGGCAGAAGCGGCAGCGGCCGGGGCAGCCGCGCATGACCTCGATGCTGATGCGGTCGTGGACGGGCTGCACCCACGGCAGGATGGGGGCGTCGGGGACGGGGGCGTTTTCGAAGTCGCGGACGACGGCGTTTTCGAAGCGGGTCGGCAGGTCCTCGCGCGCAGGGCGAAAGGCGGCGAGGCGGTCGCCGTCATAGTCGAATTCGTAGAAACGCGGCACGTAGATGAACGGCAGGCAACTGGCGGCGGCGAGGAGAAACTCCTCCTTGCTTTGGCCGGCCTGTCTGGATTGCCGATACAGGTTAACCAGTTCGATGACGGCCTCCTCACCCTGGCCGAGCAGAAACAGATCGACGAAGGGGGCGATGGGCTCGGCGCTGTTGGAGGCCTGGCCGCCGACGAGGATCAGCGGATCGTCCTCACGCCGCCGGTCGGCCCGGACCTCCAGGCCCGCCAGGTCCAGCATGTTGAGCAGATTTGTATAGCACAGCTCATTGGTTAAGCTGAAGCCCAAGAAGTCAAAGCTCACGGCAGCGGCTTTGGATTCCAGCGAAAAAAGGGGGATATTCTCCCGGCGCATGACCTCTTCGGCGTCGAGCCACGGGGCGAAGATTCGCTCGGCGGCCGCGGCGGGCTGGCGGTTGAGCACCTCGTAGAGCAGGGCCAGGCCGGTGTGGCTCATGCCGATCTCGTAGATGTCGGGGAAGCAGAGGCCCACGCGGACGTCGCAGGCATCGAGGTCCTTGCGGATCTGGTTGAGCTCGCCGCCGATGTAGCGGGCGGGCTTTCGCACCCGGGGCAACAGCGCCTTTTCGACCTGCTCCTTTACATAGATTGCTTTTCTCTGTAGCATGGGGAGGATTATAACGATTTGTGGAAAGATTTAAACGCCTATTCGCTCCGGGAGTATGAAAAAAGAGACACAAAAGCACGTTCTGATCGCCCTGGTCCTGTTCCTGATCGTCGGGGCTTTCCGGGTCAATCATAAAAATCGACTGGTGGTCGAGAGAAGCGTTATCCGCTTCGTGATGGGCACTGAGGCAAAGATGATGGCGGCTGTCCGTAATGAGGCCGAGGCCCGCGAGCTGTTCCGGGGGGCCTTTGCGGAGATGGAACGGCTGGAGGCGATGATGAGTGACCGGGACCCGAACTCGGAGTTGTCCCGGCTGAGCGAGAGGGCGTGGAAGGAGCCGGTCCGGGTGAGTCCGGAATTGTTTGAGGTGCTCCAGGCGGCCGTGCGGTACAGCGAACTTTCGGGCGGGGCGTTCGACGTAACCGTCGGGCCGGAGGTGAAGCTTTGGCGGCGAATGCAGAAGACCGGCGAGCCGCCGAGTGAGGAGGAATTGGCCCAGGCCCGCGCGCGGGTTGGGTGGGAAAAGCTGATTCTCGACCCGGAAAATCAGACGGTGCGGTTTGCGGTCGAGGGTATGGAGCTTGATGTAGGGGCCATCGCCAAGGGGTACGCGGTGGACCATGCCGCGCAGTTGCTGATCGACGGCGGGGCGAAGGCGGGGATGGTTGATCTCGGCGGCAATATCCGCTGCTTCGGCGCGGTGCCGCAGTATCCCCGCGGCTGGAACATCGGCCTGCAGGACCCGCGCCGTGAGGGACTGCTGACGACGCTGGTTTTGAACGATGTGTCCGTCGCGACCAGCGGCGACTACCGGCGCTTTGTCGAAGTGGAGGGCGAGCGGCAAAGTCACATCCTCAAACCGGGCAGCGGCCGCTCGGTCGGCGATCTTATCAGCGTTACGATCATCGCATCGACCGCGATGGAGGCCGATGCGCTTTCCACCGCCGTGAGCGTAATGGGCGAAGAGAAGGGGCTGGAACTGATCGAATCGCTGGAGGGCGTGGAGGCGATCCTCGTCACCGCCGCCAAGCCGGAGAGGCTTGTTACCACGTCCGGGGCGAAGGCGTATATTTTAGACACAGATTAACACTGATTAACGCAGATTAGAGAAAAAAATCAAGTTGACAACGTATTTAGCGTTTGTAACCGTTCACAGTTTTTAACCGATTAACGAAGGATATTCTTTGTTGCTCCAATGAGCGACGAGCGAATCATGGATAAACTCCAGGACATTTTGGTTCTGTTTTTTGCAGGTGGCCAGGGTCGT
>JBNRMP010000078.1:0-5933 GCA_050309685.1 Anaerohalosphaeraceae bacterium | reverse complement strand
TAGTGCCTATGCCTGCCTGACCCATGTTGGCCTGAAAGACCAGTGTGCACAAGGCGACAAAAACGAGACCAAGGATATGCTGTCTGTGCCGCCGATCAGCCAACTCAAAGCCCGGATGCACCAGATTGTTTGGCGCGAGGAGGTTCAAAATGTGATTAAGGTTACTCATGAAAAATCTGTTATTCGCCGCTTGGAAAAACTCCTGGCGGCTTAAAATCGGTCAGTTTGAGTAAATAATATATCTTCAAAGCAATCTTTTACCACAAAAAAAATCATGGAAGAATATTTATTACCCGGAACGATCATATTTTATTCCATTCTCCTTCTATTATTTTCGGTTCAACGGAAATGTGAAACGGCTTTTGAGTTCCTTTCTTATGAACCCGTATCAGCAGGAGGTTGACGGCATTTCGGGCGACGGAATCCAGATCGATGTCGATCGTGGCCGGTCGCGGATGCAGGCCGTAAAAAGCGGCGGGGCAGTTTCCGGAGGATATAAATATATAATTGGATGGGTTGCCTCTGTATTTTAGGATCAGGCGATAGAGGGCGGCCGTCATCAGGTTATTCGGTACGAAAATCCCCGCGCGGTCTTCTTTCCAATCCAAAATCTTTCGGACAAGCGGCAGAAGTCTCGCTTCGAAACATTCCGGTATTCCCCTGGAAGCATCGAAGGGATCGTCTTGCGCTGAGCTGAGCTCGTCGTATCGAATCGTCGAATTTCGCAACAGGAAACAGCGGAAACCCTCGATCTGTCCGACGGTCTCCGGCAGTTCAGGAAGCGCGTTAACGGCCGCAAAACGGGTGGCCCCCTGATCGATCAGGTACTGACCGGCCAACTGTCCGATCCGGTTATGCCCCGAAAACAGGTGATCCTCGCCCTTTAGACCGGCGCCGTTGATTGTAACGTAAGGTTTTCTGGCAAGCCAGCTTGCCATCGAATCATGCGGTCTGCCCTGAAGGATAATCGCCCCGCAGACAAAGTGCATCCACGGGCAAAGCGCCTGCCGTTCATCGGAGAAGTGATGATAGATCATGCTGTGCCCCTCGGAGGCCAGGGCTTGCGATAAGATCCTGAGCATCTCGGTGCAGCAGAGCAGGTCCGCGGGCAAAAGGTCCCCGAAGGTCAGGACGGCGGCTACCCTGTGAAGGAAGGAAGGGGTGCGATGGAGAAAAATCCTTTGATCGCCGTCTAAAAGGGCCGGACAGCCGATCTCTTCCATAGTCTTGTAAACGAGCGAGGCCGTTTTTGGAGAGATCTTTGCGCTGCCGTGGATCACCCGGGAAACCGTGGATGGGGAAAGCCCCGCGGCCGCCGCAATATCGACGATCTTCATCTATAATCTCCCACCAATTATTCTTTTGCGCATCGTGCAACAAAAGCCATCGGTGTCCGACCCCGATCAGCACACACTATGCAAATCGTATTTCCCCGAATCGGGGCGACAGGACTTGAACCTGCGACCTCATGACCCCCAGTCATGCGCGCTAGCCAAACTGCGCCACGCCCCGCAACTTTTGGAACAGAAGCAAAGCTTATCAACTTCCGGCCCGCTTGACAAGTCCATTTATCCGAAAAGAAGAAAAACCCGCTCCCAGGGCCGCTTATGGTAACCCCTCCGACGAGTCGCTTGGCGGCAGGACAGCAGAACAGGAGAAAACAATACTGAAATTTGTTGGATCGGTGGGAAAGTAGATGTTTTAGGGGTGAAAATGCGGCTTTAGGGTTTGTGGGATAAAATACAGATGCCAAACAAGCAAAAACGGGAATAACCTATCTTGTGGAGAATAAGAAAATAGAAAAGATAAAAAAACACTTATAGATATTACCCAATATAAATATTGTGAGCTGCTTTTGTAGAAATCAAAGCGAGATTTCTTTTAGATTCCAATCTGATCTTTAGTGAATTGTTCAGATTATAAGGCAACCTCTAAAAATTGGAGATGTTACGGGTAATATGCCCGTTTTACGGATAAATGCGTGGGCGAGACGCCCACGATACGAATTTTTAGAGGTAACCATAAGATTATAGAATATTAGAACGACGTTTTCGACTTTGTCGAGGCGGGTTCGAACTCTAAGGCGGCGGAGTTGATGCAGTAGCGCAGGCCGGTGGGCGGGGGGCCGTCGCGGAAGACGTGGCCGAGGTGGCCGCCGCAGCGGCTGCAAACGACCTCGGTGCGGGTCATGCCGTGACTCTTATCGAGGTGCTTGAGAATCTTGTCCTGATCGACGACATCGGAAAAGGCGGGCCAGCCGCAGTGAGACCGGAACTTGGTGTCCGAGGTGAACAGCTCTTGGCCGCAGGCGGCGCACTTATAGACGCCCGGCTCGAAGTGCTCGTTGTATCGGCCCGTGAAGGGGGCCTCGGTGCCTTTCTGCCGGAGGACGAAGAACTGTTCGGAGGTGAGGAAATCCTTCCATTCCCGGTTGGATTTGTGCACCCGGTCCGGCTGAGGCGACGGTGGTTTTTCCCGTGATTCCATGTGTATATTCTCCGTTTTGGCGGCCGGGGTGTCAATGGGTTTGCTCCGCATGACGGCAACGACTACCGCTGTCTGAATGGCCGCCATTATCATCCACAATACAGGGTTCCACATCGTTTTTCTCCTGTCTTCTATTTAAAAATACGGCGGAGGCCCCGGACCGTTCGGAGTTAGGGCGGAAGAACAGAGCAATCGGGTTTGTTCTTCCGATTCTTCCGTTAGAGACGCAATTACTTTTTCAGGAATCCGACGGTCGATTCGAGGATACGGTTTCGGATCGTTTTGGATCCCTTTTCCTCGTTCTGCCGGCGGAGGTCATCGAGGTTGGCCCTGCAAAAGCGGCAGCCGACGGTATTCAGGTGAAAATCGACATAGGCCCGCCAGTCCTCTTCGAGGGTGCCGAGCATCCAGGCGCCGATGGTGCTGCGCTTGGGGCAGCTCGGGCGAAAGTCCTGCCAGAGGCGGGTGAGAATGCCCTCAAAGTCGCCGTCGGCCGGCTCGGGCAGGGGCGATTCGGCAAGCCGCTCGCGGATCTCCCGGAGGCAGCGGTGCTTGATGACGCCGACGCGGGCGGGGTCGAGCCCCAGGACCTCGGCGGCGCGGGTGTTGGAGAGCTGGCAATAGAACAGCAGTTCGATGACCTTGATGTGGTCGAAGTTCAGCGAGGCCTTGAGGGCGTCGAGAACGGCCAGCAGAGGCCCGGCGACGGCCAGCGCGATCTGCTCGCGGCGCTCGTCCCGGCGGACGTACCAGCTCGCGGTCGGCTCGGAGGAGGTCATCTCATTGCTGTAGTCGCTCGTTTCCTCGAAGGCGGCGTCGGAGGCGAGGTCGTGGATCAGGGCGACCCTGCGGCTGCGGTTGCGGCGATAGACCTCGATGATCTTGCGGCGGAGGATCGTAAAAAGCCAGCTTTCGACGGAGCAGTCGCCGCGGAAGGCGCCCAGCGAGCGGATGAAGTTGACGAAGGTCTCCTGGACGAGGTCGTCGGCGTCGTTGGAGGAGGGGAGCTGCTTTTGCGCGTAGGCACAGAGGCGGCCCTGGTAGCGCTCGACGAGCTGCGACCAGGCCTGCGAATCCCCCTTGCGGATTTGTTCGAGCAGGACGGCTTCCGCCTGCGTCAATTGACTCATGCCGACCCTTTGTTCCGACGGTTCCGCTCCGTAGAAAAGTTAAGACGGTCACCCCTTCGGGGGCTGGAGAAAGCGTTTTTCCACAGAACAGACCCCTCCTTTTTCAGTTCCTTTACTTGCCCTTGCTCAGCAGGACAACAACCAGATTATAACGCCGAGACCCATGGCGAGCAAAGCGGAAAAAATCCCAAGGCGGCCGGCATAGTAGCCCTTGGTGGCGGCGTTGAGGAAGGCATAGACGACAAAGATTATCGCGATCATGCCCGCGAAGGAGCCGATGAGTTTGGCCCAGGACATCTGAGTGGTGCGGGCGGCCTGTTGGGTCTGCTGCGCGAGGGCGGCGGCACGCTGGGGCGAAACCTCCAGCAGGAGGGCGTGACGCCAGATAGGGCCGGAGAGGCCGCGAAGCTGCTGAGAGAATTCATCGACGATGAAGCCGTGCTGCTCAAGAACTTCAAGGGTAAACGGAGAGGGAATTCGGGTGTCGCGAATCTGTTGCCCAATGAGGCCCCATGCATGTTCGAGGGCCTGCTGCCGCGCTTCAAGGGGTGTGGAGGCCGTGCTTTCGGAGCCGACGACCAGCCAGCGGCCGCCGGGATTCAGCGAGGCGAATTCGGCGTAGTCCCGCAGCCAGGGGTGGGATTCGAAGCCGACGGATTGAAAGTGTTTGTCACCGGCGGTTTGGACGGCAACTTCGAGCGTGCCGTATCGGTTGACGGACGCGAGCGTGTGCGTCTGGGTTTGATCGGGTCCGATGGCGGAGCCGTAACCGATGTTCTTGGAGTTCTGTTCCTTTTCGTCGAGGGTGATGTAGAGCTGGTCCTCCTGCGGCGGGACATCGGGCAGGGCGGCAATGCGGACGGCGGCGGTGTCGTAGCGATTTTGCAGGCCGCGGCGAAACTCGCTGAGCAGTTCGCCGGAGGCCGGGCCGTCGGCGATGAGGATCTCGCGCGGGGAGGCGTTGAGTTCAAGGTGTTTGCCCAGGCCGAACGCGGCGGCCTGCGGAGAGGCGTAAACATCGGCGGCGAACTCCTCCTCGATGCCCTTCGCCCACATCGAACCGGTAAGCTGCGAGCCGGCGGAGAGGGCAGGCGCAGAGGCGGGCGCCTTTCGAATACCGACCAGGGGAAGGAAGATCGACAGGGCGATCATGCCGACGACGACGGCGACAATAACGAGGAGGCCGACGACCTTGAGCATTTTTGCGGCGGTCTCTTGGGGCGACTTGAAGAGGAGCGCCGCAAGGGCCAATGTACCGGCGACGATTATGAAGATGACAATGATGGGAGCTGACATGATAACCATATTCATCTGTCCTGTTATTCAATTTCCGCTTGCTGGGGCTGACGGACGGTGCCGTCGGGATTCAGGGTGACGATCTGGGCCGGGCGGCGTTTGGGCGGCCAGGCGAGAACGACCACCACGGCCACCAGGAACATCAATGCCGAGATCATCTCTTCGCTGCCGTAATGCCCGATGACCTTATCAAAGATGACGCCGAACGGCTGGCCCGTCAGGGACTCCATCGGCGGATGATCGGGAGCCGCCTCCGTCATGACGACAAAGAAAAGCATAATCAGCCCCAGGGCAATCAGCAGCCGCACGACATGCGCCCCGCCGTACGGACGGCGGGCAATCAGCAGGAACGGAATCGCGAAGATCATCAGGGCAATGGCTGCGAAAATCGTAAACCGCTGGAAGGCAAGAACCCAGTTCGGGCTTCCCCAGAACTGTTCGATTTGGGCAGCCAGACTCGGATCAGGCAATCCGGCGGCCACCAGGCCGGGGATTTGGAGAAAGGCGGCCAGAAGCATGACCAGCCCGGCGGTGAAGACGAGATACCCCGCCAGGCCGCAGAGAACGGTGAAGATGTTGCCGCGGGCGTTGGGGTCCTTCACGATAATGGTGGTCGAATGAGGGACGTGGGCAACGGCCCGAGCCGGGGTATTCGCCGCAGCGGCGGCGCTGCCGCCGTCGGGTCCTTGGGGAGCATGGCCGAGGGGTGCGGGGACCGGTCGGCCGGCGTGGTTCTTTATAAGATTCAATTCCTGATCGTTTTCCCAGATGAGCAGGAGCCGGCCGTCCTTGTCTTTAAAGCCGCCGGTGAGGATAAGGATGGCATCGACGAGCTGGCCGATGCCGAACAGGCCGCCGGTGAGGAGCCAGAGCAGGCCGGTGCCGATCTTGCCGACATAGAAGCGGTGCAGGCCGCCGAGGCCAAGGAAGATGCCTCCCGCGAGAATCAGCGCCCACATCCGCTTGTACGGGCTGACATGGGGCGGCAGAACCACGGCGGCCTGCACCGCTTCTATGTCG
>JBNRMP010000077.1:0-77192 GCA_050309685.1 Anaerohalosphaeraceae bacterium | reverse complement strand
TAGTGCCTATGCCTGCCTGACCCATGTTGGCCTGAAAGACCAGTGTGCACAAGGCGACAAAAACGAGACCAAGGATATGCTGTCTGTGCCGCCGATCAGCCAACTCAAAGCCCGGATGCACCAGATTATTTGGCGTGAGGAGGTTCAAAATGTGATTAAGGTTACTCATGAAAAATCTGTTATTCGCCGCTTGGAAAAACTCCTGGCGGCTTAAAATCGGTCAGTTTGAGTAATTTACTTATTGAAAACTGAATAGATGAAGAACAAATTCCTTCTTTTTGTCATTCCCGCGAAGGCGCAAGTCCAGGCGTTTCGTACCATTCAGACCCCCGCCTGCGCGGGGGTGACAAAACGAAAAATAGTTCTTTATCTTTTGAAAGATCAATAAAACCCGTGTTAATCCGTAGTTCAAATTTATTTATTCGCCTCCAGGAGGACCTTTTCGCCGTCCGTTTTGATCGTCATGATCTTCTGCCAGATCTTGCGGCTCAGGCCGTTGGTCAGGTCGTCCAGGTCGTTGACGGCCTCGGTGGCGACGGGGTCATGGTAGTCCTGCACATAGAGAAACCCGACCTTGCTGACCAGCGAGAGCATCTCGGTGCAGTAGTCCAGGTAGCGGCTTAACTGAAAACCGTTCATGTTTCGCACGGGAGAATGGGCGGTGCGAATGGTGCCGGGTTCGGCGTAGCAGGGGTCCTTGGTCAACTGGTGCGCGTCGATGACGTGGGCCAGGCACCGCAGATCGTTGACGGCCTCGATCACCTTGCGTCGCTTGGCGCGGTTTTCGACGGAGACCAGAAAGAGGATCGCCCCGCCGCCCAGGAGGATCACGTTAAAAGCGGCGTCCAGCACCTAGACCAGGTCGATCAGGGTCATCTCGCCGCGAACGGCCTTGAACTGCGTCGCTCCCCAGACGGAAATGACGGCCAGGATAAAGACAAAGGTAAAGACCGCCAGCCGGTACCCGTAATGCCTTTGCTGAATCCTTTCGATGGTCTCATGGGTCTCCATGGCGACCTTTCTCAACTCGCCGCAGACGCTCCCCAGCCCGCTGCCCGGAAACCGCTCCACGATCCGCGTCTGCAAAAGACCGATCGTATTCAGAATCTGTTTCGAATCCAGAACACAATGAGCCATAGAAACCTCCTTAAAGAACCTTCGGCCCCCCCTTCCATCCGACCGGCAATTATAAGAGGCGAATGGCCGCTATTCAACCTGAAAAATCGACAATTTTACCATGCCGAACTCGATCCGGCATCCAGGCGACAAGGCAAACGACCGCCGCCAAACGGGTGGCACGGTCCGGATTCCTGCCCTGAGCATAGCCGAAGGGTGTCAGGCCGTGGAACAAACGAAGCAGGAGCCTCCTTTTTGCCCCCCGGACTACTGGCCCTCGCCGGCGTACCGCTCGGCAAGGTCCCAGGCCTTTTCGCGGGTCGAAATATCCGGGTATCCGACCTCGGTCGCGGCCCCGTGTTTCGCCAGGATCCGCGCCGCCAGCAGACGCGACTGCTGCGCCTGGTTCACCGAGTCCCCCAATATCCGCATGGTCTCCTGCGGCGAGTGGAAGCCCATTCCGTTATTTGCCGAGACATAGTCCCAGCGGAACTGCGCATGTCGCAGCAGCCTCCGCGCCTCGGCCAGCTCCTCGTCGCCCGCCCCCGCCTCCATCGCGGCGGCGATATCGAAGTGCGCCTTGACCAGCGCATCCTCCGTATCAGCCTTGGCCTTCTGCGTCTTGTCCTGGATCGTTTCCACCCGCCGGCGGATCTCGTCCTCGCTCCAGCGATGGCACACGGCGCAACTGTTGGCGATATTCAGCAGCGGGCTCTGCACGTGGTGATCGGTGTACTTCTGCCCGCCCTCCGCTTTGTACGGCATGTGGCAGTCCGCACAGGACACTCCTCGGTAGGCGTGGATCCCCGTCGAGTACATCTCAAAGTCCGGGTGCTGCGCCTTGAGGATCGGCGTTTTGGAGATCGCGTGCGTATAATCGGAAAACCCGATCGCGTCGTAATAGTCGATCATCCCCTCCACCGTAGTCCCCTTGCCGCACGGAAACTTCAGGTAGTTTTTCGGCGTCTCCTTGAAGTAGTATTCCACGTGGCACGGCGCGCACGCCCGCGGCAGCGGCGGCCGAAGCACCTCCGGCGAAGCCGACTGGCTCCGCACCTCGCCGTGGATAGTATGGTGACAGTCCCAGCATGAACGCTCCGTAACGCTCGCCAGACGCACCATGGCAAACTGGTCACTGTGACAGTTCAGACAGTTCTCCTGCACGACGGGCTTAGCCCCCCTGGAAAGCTCCAGGACCTGCGGTTCGGCCCGCAGCGTAAACACGGCCGAGTGCCTGAGCCCGTCCATCGACTTGAACGCGTACTTGGAAATAAAATTCTGGTGCGGCACATGGCAGTCCGTGCACACGGCGACCCGCCCGTGACTGCCCCGCTGCCAGCTCGCATACGCATCGGTCATCACGTGACAGTTGATGCACGTCTCGGGAGCGTCGGAAAGATACGAGACCGCGTTGGAGACCCGCACCACGAACAAACCGACGCCGAGAACGATCCCCACGGACGCGTAAACGGCGATCTGCCAGCCCCGCCGCAGCCCCGAAAGCGTTATGATCGATTGTAAAAGCCGTACGATAACCATGAGTCCGCCTGATAATAGGTATGAGGCCGGATAGTAGCAAATCCGTTCGACCGACGTCAACAAAAAGATCGGCTGCAGGCCCTTTTTTTCACTTTTTACCGATCTTTTGACAAGAAAGGAACCCATCCTCCGCTTTGTCCCAATCGCTTCTTTCTGAAAAGGAGATGAACATGACGCAAAAAGATTTTCAAAAAAAGGGCAAACATTTGCCTTGAGAAATATGTAGGACTATTATAGTCCCATACAGGTAGTATAATTATCCGGAGTATAATAATGCAGCCGACAATCGCTGTCGAAATGAGCATGGGCGAGATCGTCGCCCGATACCCGCAAACCCGCCGCACGATGGAAGCGCTGGGCCTGGATTACTGCGGCTCCGGCGGCAGGCGGACCCTCGAACAGGGAGCCCTCGAAGCCGGCCGCGACCCCCGGGAGGTCGCCCGAATGCTGACCGAAGCCGCCGCCGCAACGCCCGAAAACCCGTCCGATTACCCGTCCCTCTCCCTCACGGAACTGGCGGACCGCATCGTCAGGACCCACCACGTCTATCTCAGGAAGCATCTGCCCCGGCTGACGATCCTCCTGGCCAGACTCCTTCGCGCCCACGGCCAACACCACGACGAGTCGCTGCGCCGCCTGGAAGAGACGCTGCTGCGCCTGCGCGATGAGATCGCCGTACACCTGCACAAGGAAGAGCGGATTCTCTTTCCCTATATCCGTCAGATCGACGCATGGTCGGACAACCGCGGCTCCAGGCCCGAGTTCCGCTGCGGAACCCTGGCCGATCCCATCCGGCAGATGGAAGCCGAGCACGACGAGGAGGGGGCCGCCCTCAAGCGGCTCCGCGAAATCACGGCCGACTATACGCCGCCGTGCGATGCCTGCGAAAACCTCAAGGCGCTCTACGACGGACTCCGCGAGCTGGAACTCGATCTCCGCAGGCATATCCACCTCGAAAACAGCATCCTCTTCCCCGCGGCCCTGGAGATGGAAACGCGGATGCATCACGGACAGAATGAATAATCTGCTTCGGATCGGACCGCCCGTAACCCGTAAAAGTTTCTATGCGATGGCGGCTGCACCTGTTACAATGGTCCAAAGGAGATGGCCATGCAGGTGCACGTATTGCCGATATTACAGGACAACTACTCGTATATCGTCGAGCATGAAGGCGACAGCGCGATCGTCATCGATCCGTCCGACAGCAAGCCCGTACAGCGGCAGCTCGACGACCTTCGCCTGCGGCCGGATCTCATCCTCATCACCCACAGCCACTATGACCATACCGCCGGCGCGGGCACGCTCAAACACCGCTACGGCTGCAAAATTTACGGCCCCGGCTTCGATGCGCCCCCGGCCGACCGACCGCTCGCAGCCGGTCCGCTGACTTTGACCGCACTGCCTACACCCGGACACACCGCCTCAGCCGTTTGCTGGCTCATCGATCCCCCGGATGGCCCTGCCGCCCTCTTTACCGGCGACACCCTCTTCGTCAGCGGCTGCGGCCGCATCATGGATTCCGACGCCCAAACGATGTATGCTTCTCTTCAGCATCTCGCCGCCCTGCCCCCTGAGACGCAGGTTTACGCCGGTCATGAATACACAGAGGAAAACTGCCTTTTTGCCCTCTCCATCGCCCCGGACTACCCGCCCTTCCAAAAGCGCCTTGCGGAGATTCGCAACCTGCTCGCCTCCGGCCGCCCGACCGTCCCGTCCATCGTCGCCGCCGAGCGGGCCTACAACCCCTTCCTCCTGGCCGACGCCCCCGTCATCCGTGACGCCCTGAAAATGCCCGATGCCCTCGCCTGGCAGGTTTTCGCCGAACTGCGCCGTCGCAAAGACCGCTTCGGCTGAGAACCGATTCTGTTTACCTTAAATAGAAGCTGCATACTCAAGCGTATCAGGGGTTATTTTTTTCATCTTGCTGCACATAAGATGCTCTGAGTCTCTGTTCAGGCCGACTCGGAAAGTACCGGTTCAGGGGTTTCTTTGCGCTGAGCGGGAGTGTCTTCGCGGCCCAGATACCAGGCAAGGAGAATGCCCCGCAGGAAGAAGGCAGCGCCAAAGCAGAAGGTGATTCCTAAGACAGTCACATCGATGTCATTCGAGTCAAAAACGTCATCTAAACGCATTTCGTTGTACAGGTAGCCGGCAAAAATCAGCAGCGGCAGCCCGACGGCGAAGCTGGTCACCCAGAGCGAGCGGCGGGGCAGGATCGGGAAGACCTTCTCGAAGGGAACGCCGTTTTGGAGCGCCGTCTGCTTAATCCAGTTTGCCCGGCTGAGGAGGCCCCGCGTCAGAAACAGACCGCCGAGACCCAAAAAAACCGCGAAAACAAGACCTGACGATTCGATTTCCTCCTTGAAAAAGCCGTAGGCGAAAAACCCGGAGACGATGCAGAAGAATACGCCGAAGTAAATGCTGCGGCACCACTGGGGCCCCTTGGAGGGGCCACGGTCGCCGGCAAGACCCTTTTCAAGGCGGGTCAGCTTAAGCAGGTGTCGCCGCTTGTTGGAGACGAATTTGTAGGCGGCAAACAGGACCATGGGTACCAATAAAACTGACATCAGGAACAAAAACTGGAGGATCGTCGTAACATCCGCTTCGGCCAAAAGGCCCCCAATCATACCGTCCATATTGCCTCCTTTTTGACTTGATTGTGAAGTAAGATACTTATTTCGCTTTCCTGCTCGTCTGCAAACGGCTAAAGAGCCGCCTTACTCATTATAAACAGATGATTGAGGATACGAAAGATTTCATTTTACTGATGAAAAAATTGATTTCTGATGAAATTTGTCTATCATCGGGTCCGGCGGCGAGCAAAATTCGAAAAAGAAGCGTATGCTAAGGAACGCCGTAACATAATGAAAATCCAAAAGCGGAGCTTGCAGATGAAGTCAAAAAAGACGGTATTGATCGTCCTCCTTGTCCTGATGACACTGAGCATGGCGGCCCCTCTCTTTGCCGCCGAAAATGGATCTCCGGCCCGGCCGGAAAAACTCTTTGACTTCCGCCGGATCACCCTGGACAACGGCCTGCAGGTGATCACGCTGGAGGACTTCTCCACGCCGATTGTCGCCGTGCAGGTATGGTACCACGTGGGCTCCAAGAACGAGGACCCGCAGCGTCAGGGCTTTGCGCACATGTTCGAGCACATGATGTTCAAGGGCACCGACGTGGTGGGACCGCGGGACCATTTCGAACTGCTGCGCAAGGTCGGTTCCAACACGAACGGCTATACGAGCTTTGACAAGACGGTCTATCTTGAAACGCTCCCGGCTGACCAACTGGAACTGGCGCTGTGGCTGGAGGCGGAGCGGATGGCGTTTTTGAAGATCGATCAGGAGGCGTTCGACACCGAGCGAAACGTCGTGGAGGAGGAACTTCGGATGAGCGAAAACGAGCCCTACGGCAATGTCTATAAAAAGATAGCGGCCGCCCTGTTCCAGGAACACCCCTACCGCTGGACGCCGATCGGCAAGCTGGCTCACCTGCGGGCGGCAAGCGTGCAGGAACTGCGCGATTTCTGGGCCGACTACTATGTGCCCAACAACGCAACGCTGCTGATCGTCGGGGCGGTCAAACACGAAGAGGCGCAGGTGATGGCCGAAAAGTATTTTGGGTGGATCAAAAAACGACCCCAGGCCAAACGGGTAACCGTCGTCGAGCCGGAGCCCCGCGAGGCGCGGACGCTGGTAATCGACGATGAGCTGGCCCCCGCCCCCCTGACAGGCATCGTCTGGCGGACAGTCCCCCACGGACACAAGGACGAGGTGCCGCTGGACTTCCTGGCGCGCCTCATCGGCGAGGGCAGCAGCAGTCTGCTCTACCGCGACCTGGTGGCCGACAAGCAGGCCGCTGTCGAGGTGACGGGCTGGACGTACAACCTGGAGCAGGACGGCGTCTTCGTGCTGGGGGCAATGGTCAGCCCGACCGGCGACGAAGACACCGTGCTCGATTCCATCCAATCCGCCGTCGAGAAGATCCGAAAGGACGGCATTACAAAGGAACAACTGGAAAAGGCACGCAACCATGCCCTTAAGTCGGTGTCCATGGAGACTCTGACGGTCGAGGGCAAGGCAACCGTGCTGGGAACGGCGGCCGTGGTGCTCGGCGATCCGAACCGGGCCAACGACATCCTGGAGCGGATCGAGGCGGTAACGACGGAGGACGTCCGGCGGGTCGCCGATGAATACCTGGTTCCCCGCCGCAGCCTTACCGTCAAGGTCAGGCAGAACATGGAAGGCAGCAAGGACGATGAGACGGCGACGGTAACGGCGGCGACCGAGGCGCAGGCGCCGGCCCCGGGACGCGCAGGCGAAAGACGGCCCGCGTGGTTCCCCTCAACCGCACCCATCCGCGAGGTCCGGCCGGTGGACGTAACGCCGGAATACTTCGAAACGAAGCTGGACAACGATCTCAAGGTAATCGTGGTGTCCAACCGCGAGACGCCGTTTGTCAGCGTGATGTTCGGGCTGCCGTATGGGGCGTGGAACGAGGCCGGGCCGGGCACCGCCTCGCTGGCACTGTCGATGCTGACACGGGGCACGGACGAGTATTCCGAGGCGGAGCTGGCCGAATACCTCGAAAGCAAGGCGATCCGGCTGGAGGGTTCGGCGCAGATGGATACCAGTACCGTGTCGATGAACTGCCTGCCCCAGTTCGTCGAATACGGGGTCAACTTCATGGCCGAGGTCATCCTGCACCCGGCATTTCCCGCCGACGAGTTCGCCAAGCTGCAAAAGCAGACGGCAACGGCGCTGCGGGTACAGGAGCAGTCGCCGGAGTACAAGGCGGACACGGCCCTTCGCAAGGCGCTGTTCGGACCCCACCCCTATGCCCGGCCTCAGAGCGGCCGGTCGGAGGACATCGAGGCGCTGACGGTGGAGGATGTCCGGACATACTGGCAGACGTTTGCGCAGCCCCAAAGCGGAACGCTGATCTTCGCCGGCGACATCACCCCTGAGCGGGCCGTAGCGCTGGCAAAGCAGGCCTTCGGAAAGTGGAAAAACGAAACCCCGCTGCCTAAGCTCACGCTGCCGGACATCCCGGAGCCGTCGGAGCAAATGATCTATCTGATCAATCAGCCCGCCAGCTCGCAGGCGCAGATCCGCGTGGGGCAACGGGGCATCACGCGGCACGATCAGCCCGAGTACTTCATCAGCCGGATCGTCGGCAGCTACTTCGGCGGGTCGTTCAACAGCCGGCTCAATGAGACGCTGCGGGTGAATAAGGGACTGACCTACGGGGCCTTCGCGGGCTTCACCACCTTCAAGCGGGCGGGCTGGTTTGTCGTCGATACGTTTACCCGGACTCAGGCCGCGGACGAGAGCATCAGAACGATCTTCGAGCTGCTGGAGGACCTGGCCCGGACGCCCCCGAGCGACGCGGAGCTCAACGACAGCAAGACGTACTTCTCGGGCAGCTTCCTGCGGCAGCGGGAAACGCCCCAGCAGGTCGCACAGGACATCTGGCTGGTGGAATCGCAAAACCTGACAAAGACATATTACAACAAGCTCTACGAGGGAATCCTCCGAACCACGAAAGAGGACTGCGTCAAGCTGGTGAAGGATCTGCTGCATCCCGACAAAATGACGATTGTCGTGGTGGGCAGCGCAGAGGAACTCAAGGCCCCCCTGGAGGCAATCGCCCCGGTGGTCGTCATCGAGTAAACCGCTCAGACAACTCGACAAACTCGATAAAAAAAAGAAGAGGAAGCCCGGTGCTTCCTCTTCTTTGTCGTTTCATATCGGCGGAAAGGATCAGTCCTCCTCGTCCTCCAAATCCTCCTCGTCGTCAGCGGACTCATCCGCATCGACAAACGGTTCGATATCCTCGGTCAGTTCGATTTCCTCGTCGTCGAGTTCCTCGTCCTCACCCTCTTCCTCCTCGTCCGCAATGTCGTCATCGCGCTGGATGTCGATGGGACGGCGCTTAAACTGCTGGCCGATGGAGGCCTGGCCCTTTTCGATCATACGGGCAAACTCGAGACTGTAGCGGGTCCAGGGGATGGCCTCAAGGCGGTTGGGCTCAATGGGAATCCCCAAACCCTCGCAGATGCCGAAGCTGCCATCCTCAATCCGCTGGAGGGCCGCAAGGATTTCCTTCACGAGTTTCTTCTCCTCGGCCATGAGCCCGAGGCTGAAATCCTGTTCGAAACTGTCGGAGCCGATATCGGCCATGTGAACGGGCATACTGGAGAGTTCGCCGTCGCCCTGGAAAAGGTTTTCTTCGATGGCGTTCAGACTGCCCAGGATTTCCCTGAGTTTTTCCAGCAGAAGCTGGCGGTAATTTTCGAGTTGCTTGGCGGTTAAGGTCTGACTCTTTTTCTTCGTCATAAGCGTATCAACTTTCCCTGTTCTCTATCGCCATTCTTCCCCGCCGAAACCGTCATTGACGGCCGCTGCGCGGGCTTCATCATTCACCTACATTCTGAAAAGCGGGAATTATAGTAATTCCCCTTAAAATGGCAACCTTATTTTTGCTTTTCTTTTGCGACGTCGGGTTGCCGGAACGAACCGGTTTTTATTGTGTAAGCCGGCGGCGCAGAAAAGTTCGATATTACAGTATAAAAAAGTAAAGATTTTATGTTAAGGCGGGGGCCGATTGGATGACGGAGACAATACCCAATAAACCGAGTCCGATATTCGGAAAACTTTTTGCCTCAGCGATTGACTTTTAGACAAGTTTTACGAGAATTGTTTTGCACTTGAAAAAAGAGATAGCTACAATCGCTCCTTTTATAAATACTTGAAGACCCAAGAGACAGGAGAAAGACATGCACGATCTTGTCCCGAAACGGATGTTTCTGACGAAAGGCGTCGGCCGCCATAAGTACAAACTCAAATCGTTCGAAGATGCCCTGCGCGAAGCGGGCGTGGCCCAGCAAAACCTGGTACAGGTTTCGTCGATCCTGCCGCCGCACTGCAAGGTCGTCAGCCGCAACGATGGGCTCAAGAGCCTGGTGCCCGGAGCGATTAGTTTCTGCGTCCTGGCCCGTTGCGATACGAACGAGCACGGCCGGTTGATCGCCTCGTCGGTAGGCATCGCGGTTCCCAAGGACGTGACCAAGTGGGGCTACCTCAGCGAGGTGCACGGTCACGGCATGGACAAGCGGGAAGCTGAGGATATGGCCGAGGACCTGGCCGCCGGGATGCTGGGCACGACCATGGGTTACGAAGTCGATCCGGACAAGGCATGGTCGGAAAAAGAACAGATCTACAAATCCAGCGGCCTGTTCATCAAGACGACAAACATCACCCAGACGGCGCGCGGCGAACGGGACCTGTGGACCACCACGGTGGCCCTTGCGGTCTTCCTGTTTGACTGATGCGCCCCGAAGACGGACCCATGGACCGGCCGGTATTCGGCGATTTTCCCCCGGAGTGCCGCGATCCCCAAACAGCAAGGATCGTGCTCGTGCCGGTTCCCTATGATCGGACAAGCACGTGGATCAAGGGGGCCGACCGCGGCCCGGAGGCCATCCTGCGAACCTCGCCTAATCTCGAGTTCTACGACATGGAGACGGACTCGGAGGTTTACCGGCGGGGAATCTATACGGATGCGCCGGTCGAGGTTCAGGCCGGGCCTGAGGTGCTGGCCGCGGAAGTGAGGCGGCGGGTCGGCGGCTGGCTGGACCGGGGCAAATTTCCCGTGGTGCTCGGAGGGGAACACTCCGTGAGCATCGGGGTATTCGAGGCGCTGGCCGAGCGCAAGAAGTCGCTGACCATCCTCCAACTCGATGCGCACGCCGACACCCGCGAGACGTATGAGGGGTCTCCGTACAACCACGCCTGCGTGATGGCGCGGGCGCGGGAACATTTTCCCATCGTGCAGGTCGGCATCCGCAGCATGGATGTCTCAGAGAAGGCGTCGATGGACCCCTCTCGCGTTTTCCCGGCACACGAAATCCTGCGGCAGGAGCGGCAGGCGTGGATCGACCGAGTCATCGACCGGTTGGAAGACGAAGTCTATCTCACAATCGACCTGGACGTGTTTGATTCCTCGCTGATGCCCGCGACGGGAACGCCGGAGCCGGGCGGGCTGGGCTGGGGCGATGTGATCGACCTCATCGGAGCGGTTGCCTCAGCGCGGAAGATCGTCGGCTTTGACGTGGTTGAGCTGTGCCCGCAGAAGGAGCTTTGGGCGTGCGATTTCCTGGCGGCAAAGCTGGTGTACCAGACGCTTACTCTGGTATTTGCGAAATAGCCGTCGCGGACGGCGTCTGAAGAACATCCTCCCAGCGGGTCAGGTAGTTTCGCCAGCGGGACCATTTGCGGATGAGCAGGTCGAGGCGTTCGTCGGACACCCGCAGCAATTCCTTCACTTTTTCGAGACCCTCGGGATCGAAGAGTTGTTCATCGAGCATCTTCTGAAGAAACTGATCGTGGAAATTCACCGCGCCGTCGTCGTTGAGATCGTACCACCATCGGCTGCCGGCGGATGGATCGGGCCCCGCGTTCCACGCCACGGCGAAGAGCTCGGGCCGGTCATAGGGGGAGCCGTCCAGATCGCTGAAGCGGACGACCAGCAGGTAGTCGGCCGTATTGGGATCGATACGGGTGTAGAGATGCTCCATGTTATCGATGGCGCTGTCGCTGTAATCGAGGAGCAGCCCGGGCTGGTTGGAGCCGGGCTCGGCGGTCCAGAGTTCCAGCCGCAGGTCGCGGTCCTGGTCGTAGAGGGCCCGGAAGGGATAGCGGGCCTCATAGTGGCGGTTCCAAACGAGCGTGGCCGTCAGGCGGTCGGCGGAAAGGTCCACCCTTACCGGGTAAACAAGTCGGTGGCCCGGGGCCAGTTCAGAGAGATCCCAGCCGGCGGAGCCCGTGATTTGGCGATCGGTCGTCAGCAGGGTATAGGCCGCCTGCGCATCGAGCATCCCGGCGCCTTGGCGGTAATCGAGGACGGCGGTATTGTCGTCTTCGAGGGCGGGCTGTCCCTTGTGCCACCAGGGCAGCTTGCGGGCGGAGGTGCACAGGATCGCCTTGAGCAGGCAGTTGGCGCCGGGCCGGCCGAAATAGGGGCTCAGGTCCGGGTTGCGGTGGGCCTCTTCAAGGAGCAGCGTGACAGCGCCGGCCGCGATGGGGGCGGCCAGACTGGAGTAGTCGCCGCGAACCTCGTATCCCATAGGGCTGTAAGCCGCCGGAACAACACAGCGGCCGGGGGCGACCAGGTCGGGCTTGGCCCGGTGGTCGGCCGTGGGGCCCACGCTGGAATGGTCGGGCCGGGGCAGAGTAAAGGAATCGAGACTGAACTGCACCTCGCTGAGATATTCGGCATCCAGCACGCCGACGGCCAGGACGTTGGCCCCGGCGGCGGGATAGAGAACGGGGTCTCTGGCATCGCTGCCGTTGCCCGCAGAGGCGACCGCAAAAACGCCCTGCTCCTCGACGAGCCGTTCGATGCCGCGCGTCCACCACTCCTCGAAGACGTCACCCAAACTCATCGTCAGGACCTCGGCGTTGAGCGGCTTGCCCTCAAAAAGGGTCAGCGTGAGAAAACGCCAGAACTCGTACACGTCGAGGGAGACGCCGGGGCAGGCGCCTTTATAGAGGAAGGAGCCCAGCCGTGGTGAACCGGCGGCCGGATCGTAGCCGACGAGGATGCCGCCAATGGCCGTGGAGTGGGCCGAGACGCCGGCAAGACCGGTGCTGCCGTCGGCAAAAACGATATCACCGCCGGCGAAGGCCTGGTGGGTCATGTTGAAGCGATAGTCGTCCTGCGGCAGGCCGTTCTCATAGGTGGCCGAGCGGCAGACGGCGGCCACGACGACCCCCCTGCCGATAAGATTGGGCTCGCCGTCCTGGAGGACGCGGATACCGCAGAAATCGAGGGCCTGCGGCTGCACGGGCAACGGATCGGCAAGACAGATACCGCCGGCAAGCAGAAACCCCATTAAGGATATAAGGAGTCGGCTATTCTTCATTCCCTGGAGCTATCTTCTGTTCTGGCTAATTTTACAATACAAATGGTCGGACTCATTGTAACACAATCGGCCGGAGCAATGCAACCGTTTAGGAGCAATGCGGAGAAATGTTGATAAGGGAAGATAAACGTTGGAAGAAAAAAGTCTTTGCATGGGGATTTCGTTGTTTTTGGGTTTATAATGCGGTTTCTGGGGCGTTTTATCGGTAAAAATCCCTACCAGAAACGACCAAAAACGACACGCAAACGACCAAAAACGACGTGGAAACGACGCGAAACGACTTGGAAAGAAACCGCAGATTACACAGATTTCACAGATTTTCATATTTGTCAATGGGGGATTTTTCCACAACTGGGTTTGTTTGGCGCGGGCGGGGGCGCTTTTCTCAGCGTTAGCTGAAGTTTGAGACAGACCCCTCCGGCCGGGAAGCCCGGCCACCTCCCCTTTCACCAAGGGGAGGAGCTTTGCGGAGTTGCTTGCGCGGGCGCTGGGTGAAAATTGGGTTGGTTTGTTCAATGCCTTGTTCATTGCCTGATCCTCCTCTCTGTTATTAAGACTCAGCACGACCAAGCCCAAACGCAGGGCTTGACCGTGGCACCCGTCTTCGTTGACGCTTCCGTTTTCGCCCTCCGCACTGGGGCAAAAGTGACGGTTTTGACCTGAAAAATTGGTGATTGGAGGCGGAGCGAATTGCTGCAAGTGGTTGTGGGTAAAGGAGCAATAAAAATATTTTCCATTTTCTATTTTCCATTTTCAACGATGTCAGTTTCAACCTGATCTATATATTTCTTATTTTCTTTTGTGATTTCAGATTATTGAAGCCGCAGCGAATAGGGCGTTTATCGCTTTGGGGCTAACCCTCACGCCGATGACGAGGTCTTCGTCGGCATTGTCGTTCACAGGAAGACCTACCACCTGGCCGTATAGGGCAAATAAAGGGGGCAGGAATCTTTTCTGCTTGACAAGCGAACCGGCGTGCGGCTGTGCGGCGGCTGCATCATGGGCACCCACCAGCACCTGGTCCTCTGTCCCAAAAAAAGACTCCTCCCGCGCCGCCGGCGAAGGAGGAGTCTGCGAAGCGTATTGGCCTACTTAAGCGAGCCGGCGAGGAGATAGTACATCTCGTTGGTCCGCATCTCTTTCTTGAAGTCGGCGATATTAGTCTTCTCGTCGATGAGCAGGTACTCGATGCCCGCCATCTCGGTGAAGTCCTCCATGTGCTCGGCGGTGAGGGCCATGGTAAAGCCGGTGTGATGAGCCCCGCCGGCGAGGATCCAGGCGGCGGCACCGACCTGGAGCGAGGGTTTGGGGACCCAGACGACGCGGGCGACCGGCAGCTTGGGCAGGTCGGCATTGGGCTTGACGACATCGACGGTGTTGACGATCATGCGGAAACGGTTGCCCATGTCGATGAGCGAGGCGTTGAGGCCCTGTCCCGCGGGGACGTTGAAGACGACGCGGACGGGGTCGGCCTTGCCGCCGATGCCCAGCGGATGGACCTCCAGCGAGGGCTTGCCGTCGGCAATCGAGGAGCAGACCTCGAGCATGTGGGCGCCGAGGACGCGCGGGCCGGCGGGATCGAGGTGGTAGGTGTAGTCCTCCATGAAGGAGGTGCCGCCGGGCAGACCCTGGGCCATGACCTTCATAACGCGGACGAGGGCCGAGGTCTTCCAGTCGCCCTCCGCGCCAAAGCCGTAGCCGTCGGCCATGAGCCGCTGGACGGCCAGGCCGGGAAGTTGGAGGAGGCCGTGGAGGTCTTCAAAAGTGGTCGTGAAGGCCTTGAAGCCGCCCTCTTCGAGGAAGGCCCGCATGCCCGCCTCGATCCGCGCAGCCTCGCGGATGGAGTTCATTTGGTTATCCGCGACGAGGAAGCGGTACTGATCCTTGTACTGCGCGATGAGCTTGTCGATCTGGGCATCGCTGACCTGGCTGACTTTGGTGACCAGGTCGCCGACGCCGTAGCCGTTGACGGAGACGCCGAACTGCTTCTGGGCCTCGACCTTGTCGCCCTCGGTAACGGCGACCTCGCGCATGTTGTCGCCGAAGCGGCAGACCTTCAAATTGCGCATCTCGTTGAGGCCGGCGGCGGCCCGCATCCAGACGCCAAGCCGACGCTGGATATCCGGCTCCTGCCAGTGGCCCACGATGACCTTGCGGGTCTTGCGCAGACGCGTGCAGATGAAGCCGAACTCGCGGCCGCCGTGGGCGGACTGGTTGAGGTTCATAAAGTCCATGTCGATCTTGTCCCACGGGATGTCGCGGTTGAACTGGGTGTGGAGGTGAACGAAGGGCTTGCGCAGGAGCGAGAGGCCGTTGATCCACATCTTGGCCGGGCTGAAGGTGTGCATCCAGGTGATAAGGCCGATGCAGTTGGGCGAGGCGCTGGCCTGGGTGCAGATGTTTGTGATCTCGGCGGGCGTCTTCAGGACGGGCTTGAAGATCACGGAGCAGGGGATGGCCTCCGAGCGGTTGAGGGCTTCGACGATCTGCTTGGAGTCCTCATCGACCTGTTTGAGGGTCTCGGGGCCGTAGAGATGCTGACTTCCGGTAACGAACCAAACTTCCAGATTCTTCCATACTTTCATAGTCAATCCTTCCCACTTTATTTTTGTCCGTAATATGCATTCTTACCGTGTTTGCGAAGAAAGTGCTTGTCGAGCAGCGTTTGGCTGATGGGCTCCAGCGCCGGCCGAAGCGCCGCCGTGTGCAGGGCCATGCAGGCGACCTGTTCGAGGACGACGGCGGCCTCCACCGCCTTGGCGGGCGAAGGGCCCCAGGTGAAGGGCCCGTGGTTGGCCGCCAGCACGGCGGGCATGCAGAGGGGATCGAGCTTTTCGAATCGCCGCACGATGACCTTGCCGGTGTTGAGTTCATAGTCGGTCTCGATCTCGGCCTTGGTCATCGGGTCGGTGACGGGGATCTCGCCGTAGAAGGTGTCGGCGTGGGTGGTGCCCAGGCACGGGATCGGCCGGGCGGCCTGGGCCCAGACGGTGGCGCAGGTCGAGTGCGTATGGCAGACGCCGCCGATGGAGTCGAAGCTTCGATAGAGCTCGAGATGGGTCGGCGTGTCGGACGAGGGATTGAGCGTGCCCTCGACGACGCGGCCCTCGAGGTCCACGAGGACGATCTGGTCGGGCGTGAGCTCATCGTAGGAGACGCCGCTGGGCTTGATGGCGAAGATGCCCTTGTCGCGATCGATGCCGCTGACGTTGCCCCAACTGAAGATGACGAGGGCGTGGCGCTTGAGTTCGAGGTTGGCCTGGCAGACTTCGATTTTCAATTGTTCGAGCATGGCTTACCCCTGGGCGCTTTCTTTGACGGCGAGCAGATCCTTCATCACGTTCGACAGGTCGATGGGCTTTCCGGCGATGCCGAAGGCGTCATGAAGCTGCTTGTAGAGCTTGTAGAGTTTGGCATACACCGCCACGTTTTCGGGGATGGGTTTATAGACGGTGTCCTTGACGCCGGTCATGGCGACCTGGGCGCTGTCAAAGTCGTCGTAGCCGCCCCGAGTCCTGCCCGCGACGACCGCCGCGGCGATGGCCGAGCCGAGGGCGCAGGTCTGGGCGGAGCGGGAAACCTTCATCTCGCGGCCGAGGATGTCGGCGTAGATCTGCATGACCATCGGGTTCTTTTCGGCGATGCCGCCGCAGTTGACGATCTCGCGGATGCGCACGCCGTACTCCTCGAAACGGTTGATGATGGTCAGGGCGCCGAAGGCCGTGGCCTCGACGAGGGCCCGGTAGATCTCCTCGGGGCGGGTGTGGAGCGTCTGGCCGACGAGCAGGCCGGTGAGCCGCTGATCGACGAGGATGGTGCGGTTGCCGTTGTTCCAGTCGAGGGCAAGCAGGCCGGACTGGCCGGGCTTGAGTTTGGCGGCCTTTTTCGTCAACTCGGCGTGGGAACCGGCCTCGGGGCCGCCGGGCCGGAGGTAGTTGACGAACCAGTTGAAGATGTCGCCGACGGCGGACTGGCCCGCTTCAAGGCCGAAGCAGCCGGGCAGGATGGAGCCGTCCACAATGCCGCAGATGCCGGGCACGTCGGCCAGGTCGCGGTCGGCGGGCCAGACGGCCATGTCGCACGTACTGGTGCCGATGATCTTGACGAGGACGCCCTCGCGGATGCCGGAGCCGACGGCGCCGAGGTGGGCATCGAAGGCGCCCATGGCGACGGGGATGCCCGCGGGCAGGTCGAGTTTGGCGGCCCACTGCGGGGTCAGGTCGCCGGCCTTGACATCGATGGCATAGGTCTCATCGCCGAGCGTGTCGCGGAGCCGGGCCATCTTCGGGTCCAGCTTGCCGAGGAATTCCTTGTCGGGGTAGCCGCCCCACTGCGCGTTGAACATGGCCTTGTGGCCCGCGGCGCAGCGGCAGCGTTTGAGCGCTTTGGGGTGGTCGGCGCCGGTGAGAACGCCGGTGATCCAGTCGGCGTGCTCGACCCAGGTCGCCGCGGCGTCAAAGACGGCCGGATCGACCCGCAGGCAATGAAGGATCTTGCTGAAGAACCACTCGGAAGAGTAGGTGCCGCCGCACTTGGCGAGATACTGCGGCCGCATTTGCCGGGCGAGATCGGTGATCTCGGCGGCCTCAGCGTATCCCGTATGGTCCTTCCAGAGCCATACGCAGGCGTTGAGGTTGTTTTTGAACTCGGGCTTCATCGCCAGCGGTGTGCCCTCAGCGTCCACGGGGATGGGCGTCGAGCCGGTCGTGTCCACGCCGATGCCGATAATGCGGGAGGGGTCGAAGGCGGGGTCGGCCTTTTTGGCCTCTTTGATCGCCCCGGCAATGGTAACCTCGAGGCCCTTGAGGTAGTCGGCGGGGTTCTGGCGGGCGACGTTGTGATCGGCGGGATCGAGCAGGATGCCCTGCTGGCCGGATTCGTACTCATAGATGCTCGTGCCGACCTCGCGGCCGTCGGCCGTGTTGACGATCAAACATCTGACTGAATTGGTTCCGTAGTCCAGACCGATTGTGTAAGACATGCACGTACTCCTTTAACTTGCGTGATTCCTGTTCCGATAACAAGGAGATATTTAAGGGAATTTGAGATTGATTGCCAGTCCTTTTTGCGTTAAAATATCACCAGTTTGCGCAAAGACGGACATTGAAAGTCGTAAAATCCGGATTCCCGCCCGAGTTTACCCTCGCGAAGGCGAGGGCGGGAATGACAAGATAGAAGCGGGGATAACGAGGCAGGGATAGAAGGAGCAGGGATAAGAGCGCGTATTTTATGCGAAAAGTGATTTTGATGGTCGATACGGGGCGGGACTCGGGGCGGAAGTTCCTGCGGGGGATCGAGCGGTACATGCGAGCCGATGCCCGGTGGGAGGTGTGCGTGCAGCCGCCCCACTACCTGCCGCGGGAGAACTTCAACGTCCGCTCGTGGTTTCACCTGCAGGAGGCCGACGGGCTGATCGCGCGGGACTCGCAGCATACGGCCAGCATCCTGAACCTGAAGATTCCCAAGGTGATCAACGACACGCGGACCGAGGTGCCGGAGGTGTCGCAGGTCTATACCAACTCGGAGCAGATCGGGCGGCTGGCGGCCGATACGCTGGCGGGGCTGGGGTTTCGGCACTTTGCCTTCTGCGGCTTCAAGGGACTGGCCTGGTCGGACCGTCGGCACGCGGCCTTTGCACGGCGTCTGAAAGACCTTGGCTATGGGGAGGTGTTTAACTACCACGACCGTCCGGGAGGCGAGCGGCGGACCGAGACGCAGCGGTGGAATATCGCCGAATGGCTCAAAACGCTGCCCCGACCCGTATGCGTCTTCACCTGCAACGACGACCGGGGCATCAACGTGCTTGAGGCGTGCAAGATCGTGGGGCTGCGAGTACCGGAGGAGGCGGCCGTGCTGGGCGTGGACAATGATGAGCTGATCTGCGACCTGTCGTCGCCGCCGCTGTCGAGCATCGAAATGAACTTCGAGCGGTGCGGCTTTGAGTGCGCCCGCCTGCTGGAGGAGATGATGAGCGGTCGGGAGTCAACCGGGAGCATCGTCATCGAGCCGATGGGGGTCGTGACACGTCAGTCAACCAATGTGCTGGCCGTCGAGGACGAGGAGTTGGCCCGGGCGCTGGCGTTCATTCGGGCCAACTACGCGCGGGCGATCCAGGTCAGGGACGTGGTGGCGGCGACGGTGCTCTCGCGGCGGGACCTGGAGCTCAAATTCAAAAGCCGCCTCAACCGCTCCATCCGGGAGGAGATCAATCGGCTCCGCATCGAGTCGGTCAAACGCAAGCTGGCCTGGTCGGGCGAAACGATCCATACCATTGCCGCCTCGCTGGAATACACCGACCCGGAGCATTTTTCACGGTTTTTCAGGCGGGCGGCGGGATACAGCCCGAGCGAATACCGCCGGCGGCACAAGCGATTACCCTGAGACATATACCTGCATTCTCTATCCTGATTAAGACCATAAAATGCCGCGGGGAATTGTTGCCTTTGACGGATCAAGCTGATATACTTCGGCCTGTATTGAAGTGTAAATTTGGATTACGGCCGGATTTTGGCCGTGCGCTGGTTGAAAATCGCAGAATCCGGATTCCCGCCGGAGTTTACCCTCACGAAGACGGGGCGGGAATGACAACTCGAAGGATGTTGAAAGAAATCGTATGAGTTTACTGCTGAATGAAAAGGAAATCGCCGAGGTGCTGGAGCGGCTTTGCGGTGAGATTGCCCGAGACCTGGGCTCGCAGGAGGAACTGGTGGTGATCGGCATCCGCAGCCGGGGCGAGATCCTCGCGGCGCGGGCGGCCCGGTGTCTGAGCCGACTGCTCCGGCGCGAGATCCCCTGCGGCACGCTGGATATCACCCTGTACCGGGACGACCTCAACGAACCCCAGTCGGATTCGCCGCCGCTGGTGCGGCCGACGGAGATCGACTTTGACGTCAACGGCAAGACGGTACTGCTCGTCGATGACGTGTTGTTTACGGGCCGCTCGGTGCGGGCGGCGATGGATGCGCTGACGGACCTGGGACGGCCCAGGGCGGTGCGGCTGGCGGTGCTGATCGACCGGGGCAACCACGAGCTGCCGATCCGGGCCGACTATGTCGGCCGCAAGGTCGAGGTGGAGCCGGGCCGGTCCGTGCAGGTGCGTCTGCGGGAGACGGACCAGATCGAACAGATTACGGTAGAGCAGGACGGGTAAGGCGTGAAACAGAAATCGGACTTTCAGTGGAGCCGCAAGCACCTGATCGGCCTGAGCGACCTGAGCCGCCAGGAACTGGAGCACATTCTGGATACGGCCCAGGGCTTCGAGGAGATCAGCACGCGGTCGGTCAAGAAGGCCCCGCCCCTGCGCGGCAAGGTGGTCGTCAACATGTTCTTCGAGGACAGCACGCGGACGCGCAACAGCTTCACGCTGGCGGCCGGCCGGCTCAGCGCGGACGTCATCGAGTTCACGAAGAAGTCCAGCGCGGTCAGCAAGGGCGAGACGCTGATCGACACGGCCCGCAACCTCGAGGCGATGGGCGTGGACATCGTGGTAATCCGCCACAACGCCGGCGGCGCGCCCAAGCTGCTCAGCCGCAGCATCAACGCCTGCGTGGTCAACGCGGGCGACGGCTTCAACGAACATCCCACCCAGGCGCTGCTGGACGTCTATACGATCCGCCAGGCACGCGGCACGCTGGAGGGCCTCAAGGTCGGCATCGTCGGCGACATCGCGCACTCCCGCGTGGCTCGCAGCAACATCTACGCCCTGACCAGGCTGGGCGCCGAGGTGATCCTTGTCGGCCCGCCGACGCTGATACCGGCGAAGATCGACCAGCTCCCCGTACGGGTGTCGTACAACCTGGACGAGGTGATTGAGGAGCTCGACGTGATCAACATGCTTCGTATCCAGTTCGAGCGGCTTGGCGGCAACCCCTTCCCCTCGGTCCGCGAATACTCGCACTTCTTCGGGCTGACCGTGGAGCGGATGGAAAAGGCCAAGCCCAGTCTCCTCGTGATGCACCCGGGGCCGATCAACCGCGGTGTGGAGATCGAATCCGAGGTGGCCGACGGCTCCAACAGCGTGATCCTGCGGCAGGTGGCCAACGGGCTGGCCGTACGGATGGCGGTGCTGTTCCTGGTCAACCAGGCGGCGGTGCTCTCGGCAAAGGGATGACGGATTTTGTTAGACGGAATGAACGGGACTGTATAAGAGAGTTTGCGGAATACGGTATGAAAAAGACGCCGGGGAGTATTCTGATTAAAAACGGGCGTCTGATCGATCCCTTCAACAAGGTCGATCAGACGGCGGACGTGTACATTGAAGACGGCCTGGTCCGCGAAATCGGCAGGATCGATCGGCAAGCCGATACGGTGATCGACGCGACGGACAAGATCGTCTCGCCGGGCCTGATCGATACGCACGTGCATTTCCGCCAGCCGGGCGACGAGGAGGAGGAGACCATCGCCTCCGGCTCGATGGCGGCGGTGGCGGGCGGCTTTACCTCGATCGTCTGTATGCCGAACACCACACCGCCGATTGACGAGGCGACGGGCGTGGAGTTCGTCCACCGCATGGGCCGCCAGGCCCGCAAGACCTTCATCTACGTCATGGGCGCAATCACGAAGGACCGGGCCGGCGAGGACCTGGCGGAAATCGGGCTCATGGCACAGGCCGGGGCCATCGGCTTTACCGATGACGGCAGCGGCGTACAGAACGCCGCGGTGATGCTGCGGGCGATGAAGTACGCCTCCATGTTCAACGTCATCATCTCGCAGCACTGCCAGGACAACTCACTGGTAAAGAACGGCGTGATGAACGCCGGCTACTACTCGACGATCCTCGGCCTGCCGGGAATGGACCCGCTGGCCGAGGAGATGATGCTCTGGCGAGACGTGCAGCTCGTGAAAAAGACGAAGGTGCACTACCACGCCCAGCACATCTCGACGGCGGGCTCGGTGAAGATCATCCGCGAGGCCAAACAGGAGGGGCTGCCGGTTACGTGCGAGGTAACGCCTCACCACCTGCTGCTCAGCGAGGAGCGGATCGTCGATTACGATACGAACTACAAGGTCAACCCGCCGCTGCGGTCGAAGCAGGACATCGAGGCCCTGAAGGAGGCCGTCAGGGAGGGGTTGGTGGACGCCCTGGCGACCGACCACGCGCCGCACCTGCGGAGCGAAAAAGAGCTGGAGTTTCTAACGGCGCCGTTCGGAATCGCCAGTCTCGAGTGCGCCCTGCCGCTGTACATCAAAGCCCTCGTGGAGCCGGGACTCATCGGCTGGTCCGAGATGCTCTCGATGCTCACGTGGCGGCCGGCGAAGGCGATGCGGATCCCGCGCGGCACACTGGCCGTCGGCGACCGGGCGGACGTAACGGTGATCGACCCGAACCTGGAGTGGACCATCGACACGGAACAATTCCATTCGAAGAGCCGCAACTGCCCCTATCACGGCTGGACGGTGCGGGGCAAGGCCCACACGACCATCGTGGCGGGCGAAGTGCGCTACTCGGCGGACGACTGACCATGCCGGTTCTCATCGACGGATACAACCTGCTGCGGGTCGTTCAGAAACAGGAGCAGTTCGCCGGCATGGACGAGGCGGAGTTGTGCCGGATGCTGGAGGAGTACCTCAGCCGCACCCGCGACCGGGGGCAGGTCATCTTTGACGGCATCGGCCCGCCGGACAAATCGCGGCTGGGACCCTGGCGCAACATGGAGGTGTATTTCGTGGGGCAAAGGACCGACGCCGACACGATCATCGAGGAGAGGATCAAGGATTGCTCCGCCCCGCGTTCGCTGATCGTCGTCAGCAGCGACCGCCGTCTCAAGACCGCCGCCAAACACCGCAAGGCCGTCTCCATCGGCGCAGAGGACTTCTGGGGAATGCTCTGCAAAACGCTGGAGAAGGACATGCCCCGCCCCGAACCGCAGGAAAAACGCCGCGGCATCACCGACGCCGAAACCGACCGGTGGATGGACCTGTTCGACCTAAAGTGAAATAAATGCTCCTGACCTGCTTTGTAGAAAGGCCGGTTCGAAGAGCCCCGAAGGGGCGACAGTTTGAACATGAAATAAATGCTCCTAACCCCTTTTTCTCGTTTACTGGGTGAGGGATTTGGTGATGGGCCAGAGGGAGAGGCAGGCGAAACCGTCGGCCGGTGCGGGACCGGGGGTGGATTCCGCTTCGGTGAAATACAGCACGAGCATTTCCCGCGATTTAAACCGATCCGTCAGTGTGTGCAAATCAAAACCGGGGGCGTAGATGATCTGACAGGCGGCGTCCTTTGCCGCATCGGCAGGGATTTGTGAAAGAACGGAATCGCCGCCGTCTGCCTGTCGCGGGATATAGACGGACAGGCCCTGAATCTTTGTCTTATGCACTTTGTCAAAGTCATCGTCAGCGATTTGAAAGACCTGGGCAATCGCCCGGCGGCGGGCATCGGCGTCGATGAGGAGCACCCCCTGCTTTTGCGCCGTCAGCACAGCGGTATGCACCGCCACCGTAACCGGCAGGTCCAGCGGCTCCTCGGAGGCCAGCAGGACGACCGGCTTTCGCCATTGAGGACTCAGGATCAGCTCGCTCAAGGCCTTGTAATAGGATTGAGCGTCCCGGCTGCGAAGCGGGAAGCGGCGGATCGGCGAAGTCTTCGGCTGGGACGATTGGGACGGCTGAGACGATTGGGGCGATGACGGCTCAAACTCGGCAATCTGCTCCATGGCGGCGGCTTGAGCGGCACTGCCCGAGCGCGTAACAAAGTCGGGATTGAGCAGTTCCACTTCCTCGGTCTTGCCGGTGGCAGGCGAGACAACCACGACCTTGCGGCTGGCGACCTTCGGCGGCTCATGGTCGGAGGCCGCGGCAAATGATTTGCGGCCGAGCATCGCCGCACAGGCGGGCACAACGGAACCCAGGACGGCCCATGAGAGTACGGCCGTCCCGGCCAGCGGAACGACGGCCTGGTCCCGGGCGATATCGTCCGTCCCGGCGGCGGCCATCAGGTCCAGCGCCCAGACCAGCACCATCGCCGAACCGACCAAAAGAACCGAGCAGATCATCAGGGCGTTGAGCAGCCGGCTCACGCCGCCCATCGAGGCGAAGAAGCCCGCCTCGCGGCAAATCGACTCCTCCATGGCGGTAACCTTTTCCTCGGTAAGAACCCTCAGCGTGCGGTCGGTCTCGAGACCGGCCCGCTTGAAGGGCTGCACCCGAAAGAGGTACTCCTCGATTGCCCGGCGAATCCGAAAGGCGGAATAGCAGACAGTGAAGGCCAGGACGACGCCGACGAGGATCAGCAGGATCGGCGCGGCGGCGCCCGCGACGGAAAACAGGCCGCCGACCTTGAGCACGAGCAGACCGCTGGAACGCTGGAGGACGACCCGCTTGACGCCGCCGGCCGTGAGCAGGATCGCCAGCAGCCCCGATGCGGCGGCCAGCGCCGGGAAACCGTCGAGCTGCCGGCTGTTGCGAGCCATGAGACAAATCAGCAGGACGGAGACGGTCATGCAGACGCAGACGATCCAGAGGGCGTCGAGCCAGCGGTCCGGCCAGGGAATCAGCAGCCCCGCCAGCACGGTCAGGGCCGTGAGCAGGAACAGGAACTCGCTGCGGCTCCAAACGGGACCGCGGCGACGGACTAATTTTGCATCTGCCGGATTCATGACACGTTGATTATCAGCAAAGTATCCTTTAAGCAACCGCGGATTACACGGATTTTTAAAATAAAAACCATTCGGGCAAACGTCTAAACGTTCATTCCAGGCCCCCGCCTTCGCGGGGGTAACGGTATCGGACGTTTTTCACTTCTTCAAAGATCAAACGTTCATTTTACGAAGAGCGCCGCAAGCGGTAGATCAGGGCCAGGACCTCGGCGACGGCCGTATAGAGCGACTCGGGAATCGGGTGGCCCAGCTTGACCCTGGCGTAGAGCTCGCGGGCCAGCGGCGGACGGCGGAGGATCGGCACGCCGTAGGAGCGGGCGATCTCCTTGATCTTCTCGCACATGTGGTCGCCGCCCTTGGCCACAACGACGGGGGCGGCCATCTTCTTCGGCTCATAGCGAATGGCGACGGCGACGTGATCGGGGTTGACCAGCACCACGTTGGCCTTGGGGACCTCCTGGAGCATCCGCCGCATGGCCGCCTCGAACTGCTTCTGGCGGACCTTCGACCTGATCTCCGGCGGGCCCTCGGTGTCGCGGTGTTCGTCGCGAACCTCCTGCCTGGTCATCTTCAGTCGGCGGATGTACTGCCACTTCTGATAGATCACATCGGCCAGGGCGATGACGGCAATCGCCAGGCTGATCCGGATCGTAACGCCGAGGATCAGCTTGCCCATGGCCGCCAGCAGCTCGCCGGCTTCGAGCCACTGAAGCAGGGCCAGCGACTCCATCTTGTCTTCAAGATAGATCCAGACGATGACCGCGATGAAGATCAGCTTGAGGACGGAGAGGCCCAATTTGACGAGCGACTCGACTGAGAACAGTTTTTTGAAGCCGGAGACGGGGTTGAGCTGATCGAGCTTGGGGGCCAGGGCGCTGGGAGTGAAGTTGAGCCCCCCCATGAGGATGGCGGCCGCCGTGCCGCCGACCGTCAGTGCCAGCAGAAACGGGGCCATGATCATCATGCTCTCGACGATCCGCTCGTGCATGAAGGCGGTAAAAGCCGGCAAGCTGCTCAGTGCCTCGGTTCGACAGGAAACCCCCTCGCGGACCTTCTCGTCGGCCCATTCGACAAACCACGGCCCGGCCAGGACCGCGGCCCCGAGCAGGCACACCAGCGTCGCCGCGGAGCCCAGCTCCTGGCTCTGGGGAATCTGCCCCTTCTCGCGGGCCTTCTCGAGGCGCCGCGCGGTTGGTTGTTCGGTCCTGTTGTCCTGATCCGCCATAACGATTTCCGGTTAAAAAGCCCGTGCAGAAATGAAACAATTTCGCATAACTGCACCTTCTCGTCAAAACGGCAGCAGCTTCACGGTCCAGTTCGCAAACTGCTGCAGGTACTCATTGATAAAGGGAATAAACACGCCGACGATCATCAGCCCCAGGCCCACCCGCAGGGGCAGACTGAGAAACAGGATGTTGGTCTCGGGGGCGACACGGGCCATAAAGCCCAGCACGACCATCAGCAGCAGCGACGCCGTAAGCATCGGGGCGGCCATCCGCAGCACCAGCAGGAACATGGCCGAACTGCCCATGACGATGCTCTCAGTCATCTGCCCGATGGACGGGATCGCGCCCGGGGCGTAGCGGTCAAAGCTGCGGCCGAGCGCCTGGAGCAGGAGGTGATGTCCGTCCGTGTTGAACAGCAGCAGGATGAAAAGGATCTCCAGCAGCATGCTCAGCGCCTGGCCCTGGGAGCCGCTGAAGGGGTCGAGAACGCTGGCCATTGTCAGGCCCATCTCCCGCTCGATGAAGTGACCGACCTGCCGGACCACGGAAAAAAAGAAGCTGCACACCAGCCCCAGACAGATGCCGTAGAGGGCCTCCTGGCCGGTCAGGATCGTCATCTGAACGATGTCGAGATGCGGCGGCGCCGGCGATTTTGTCAGGAAGGCGGCATAGAAGAGACTGATGCCGATTGTAATGACGACCTTGAGCGTGTTTGGAACGGCCCGCCAACTGAAAACCGGGGCCGTCGCGAAGAAGGCCCCGATTCGCGTAAGCACCAGCAGGAAGGCCGGAATCGTGCCGGCCAGGATGTCCTCCAACAGGTCCATCTCACTGTCCGTAGGTCTGGATCATCGCGAAGATTTCCGTGGTGAACTTGATGAGCACCTGGAGCATCCAGTGGCCGAAGACGAGGGCCGTGACGCCGACGCCGATGATCTTCGGCGCCATCGTCAGCGTCATGTCGCGGATCGAGGTCACCGTCTGGAAGAGAGAGATCAGGATGCCGAACACCACGCAGACGATGAGGATCGGGGCCGACACCAGCAGCGCCGTCTCCATGGTATGCCGTCCGAGGTACAGGATCAATTCCGCATTCATCGCGATTCCTTTCGTTATCGGAAACTCAAACTCAGTCCCTGCGCCAGGATGCCCCAGCCGTCCACCAAAATGAAGAGGATCAGCTTGAACGGCAGCGAGATCATCATCGGCGGCAGCATCATCATGCCGGCGCTGAGCAGTACGCCGGCGATGACGAGGTCCAGCAGCAAAAACGGGATAAACATCAGGCAGCCGATCTCGAAGGCCGTCCGAAATTCGCTGATGATGAACGCCGGCGTGACGATATGCAGCGGCAGCTCGGCGGCCTCGGCGGGCGGCTCGATGCCGGCCATATTGACAAAAAGGGTCAGATCCGACGGGCGGGTCTGACGAAGCATAAATCCCTTCATCCGGCCGCCGGCGACCACGGCGGCCTGCTCCATGCCGATCGTGCCCGCAAGGTAAGGCCCGATCGCCTCCGCCTGAATCTGCGTAAAGGTCGGCGCCATCGTGAAGAGCGTCAAAAAGAGGGCCAGCCCCATGATGGCGATGTTGGGCGGGATGTTCTGGGTCGAGAGGGCCTGGCGAACGAAACCGAGGACAATGACGATCCGGGTAAAGGACGTCATCATCGCCAGCAGACTCGGCAGGACCGCCAGCAGCGTAAAGAGGATGACCAGGCGGATCGGCGAGCTCCACTCGGTCGGCTCCTGCTGCTCGGGATCGGTGGTGGCCTTGTCCACGACCTTAAGCAGGTCATCCACACTGGGCATCACGCCGGGAGGGGGCGTCTGCACCGGGGCGGGCGCAGCCGCCCGGACCTGCGCCGGGATCGCAAACAGCGACAGCAAGCCGATCAGCAGCAGCGACGTTTTCACGGCGCATCCCCTTCTTCCATGTCCGGGATCCTAAAGGGCTTGGCCGCCAGAGCATCGGTAACATCGGAGAGAAAGGTTACCCGGTCGGCCGTGGAGGCGATCAGCAGCTTCCGGCTGCCGGCCTCGACCACGTGCAGCGATTTGCGGGGCCCGAGAGGGATCGTTTCCGTAACCCGGACCTGTTGACCGTCCGCGACCATGTGCCGGCGGCGGTAAAAGCGAGCCCCCCACCAAACGATAGCCCCTGCCGCCGCGATAAAGAGGATCATGACAAAAAGCTGGCGGATCAGATCCTTAAAGAGCTCCTCCCGGCCGCTCCCCTCCCGCATAAACGGGGCCGCCGGAGCGGTCTCAGGGGTCTCCTGCTCCACAGAGGGCGCGGGAGCGGCGGATTCGGACTGCCGGGACGACTGGGCGCGGGCCGGTCCAAGCAGGATCTGCCCGGCCAGACAGACCAGCAGCACGCCGACCGCAAACAATACTCGTTTTTTCATGTCTTTTTTAAGGAACATACTATCTCTCATGTGATAGACGGGTGCAAATGACGTGCCCGGAGGCAAAATGCCCCGGATTCCCTCTGCGCAAGGGGCCAACCCCCCGTGATGTCGCAAATTCAGACGGGGCGTCGAATCTCTTGACAATCTCTATCGCGTCTCGATCAGGACGGCGATGACAATTTGGGTGGAAGGGTTTGTCAGCCCCTTTTTGCCGGTCCAGTCGCCGCCGGCTCCGGCCCCCCAGCAATAAACAGGAAAACGCATCTCTCCTGTCTGGATCGAGAGCAGGTAATCGGCGACGGCCTGGGCCCTCTGGGCCGAAAGGATCATCTGCCGGTCATACTCCTCCACGTCGTTCGCCAGGCCCAGAACGTAAAGGACGGCTTTGGTATCGGTCAGACCGCTGCGGATCTGCTGCCAGTGCTGCATCAACTGCCGCTTGTGATCCGCATCCAACCGCCGGCTTCCCGGCGCAAATCGAATCGGCGTAGAGAGAAAAGTGCGGGAGACGCCGTTGATCTGCGATGGCGAAATCTTCATCCGCTCCTCGATCTCCAGCAGAATCCGTCGAAGCATCTCCGTCTGGGCGTCCACGGAGCGGTCCTCCGGCTCATCCTGGCCTTCATCGACCCGGTACATCGGCTTGGGATGGTCGAAATCGGGCCCGCTTTTCTGACTGACGAGAAAACCGCTGAGGCCGAAGCTGGCCAGCGCCCTCTGAAAGGATTCCTGACCGGCCTCGAATTTCTCCTTGACCACCTGGGTCTCGGCCATGCTCATCAGCATCACAAAAAACGTCAGGAGAAGCGTAATCATATCGGAGAAGGTGACGATCCAGGCCGGAGCGCCGGGACCGGACGATTCGCCTCTCTTTTTCCGGCTCATTCGTAAACACTCCTTTCCAGCAGCGTGATCTCCAGCCCCCGACCCTCGCGGGCCTGACGCATGGTTGTCCGGTCGCTGATGCTGAAACGGCTCTGCGGGATCTGCCGCTGCTTCGAAAGATATTCGACCACGGCCAGGGCGCGGCGCAAACCCAGGTCGGAGTCGGGACCGGGCCCGTTTTCGGAGACGACGACCCGGCCGGGAGTGGACTGGAGAAACACCGCCAGGGCATCGAGCACCTCGATCCCCGCCTTCGACAGCGCCCTCCCGCGGCCCCAGAAGAATTCCTCCGAGGGCATATAGAAGACCTTGAGATTGCGAAAGTCCAGCGGCTTTTTCTCACGCATGAAATTCTTCTTCATCTCCTGTGCCAGCGTTCGGGTCTCAGTCCCCTCCGTCGGATCGACCGGTTCCTGCGACGCTTGCTTCGCATGGAGAGATTCCTTATTATCCCGGCTGAATAAACGGATCGACGGCATGGCATTGGCGAACGAGTCGCCGAGGGTGGAGATGGCGCCCTTCTCGAAGCTGGCGAAGCTCAGCATGAGAACAAAGAACGTCAGCAGCAGCGTCATGCAGTCGCTGAACGTTACCAGCCATTCCGGCGCCCCGGCGGGTTCTTCGTCTGGTTTGTTCCTTCGTCCCATAGCAATCAGATCGTGGCCTTGATCTCCTCCCGGTGAGTGGGGGCTACAAAGGCCTGCATGTTTTCGCGCACAACCGTCGGATTCTCGCCGCGGGCGATCTTGCAGATGCCCTCGACGATCATCTGCATCGCAAGGGTCTCCGCCTTGGAATAAATCCCCAGCTTGCCCGCCAGCGGGATAAAGACGAGGTTCGCCAGGATGGAGCCGTAGAAGGTGGTAATCAGGGCGACGGCCATGCCCGCCCCGATTTCATCCGGGCTGGACATGTTGCGCAGCATCTGCACCAGGCCGATCAGGGTGCCGAGCATCCCGAAGGCCGGCGCCGAGGCCCCCATGAACTCAAGGATCTTCTTGCCGTTGGCGTGGCGTTCTTCGAGCGAGTCGATCTCAAGGGTCAACAGACTGCGAATCGTCTCCTCCTCCTGCCCGTCCACCAGCATCTGGAGGCCCTTGGCGATAAACGGGTTGTCCACCTGACGGATCTGCTCCTCCAGTGCCAGCGCCCCGTCCCGACGGCTGATGGCGGCGAAGTTGACCATCTGCTGGATGATCTCATTGGGACTGGGAACCTTGACCAGCACCGTCCGCTTGACCACCCCGAAGATGCCCAGGAACTGCGGAAGGGAGAAATGGATCATCACCGAACAGAGCACCCCCCCCACCACGATAAACAGGGAGGGAACATCGAAGAAAATCGCGATCCCTCCGCCCATGGCGATGGAGGCCATGATGACACCGAAACCGAGAATCAGCCCGATGATTGTTGCCGCATCCATATGTTTCTACTCGCTTTCCTGAACCCGTTTCAACTGAAGACAGAGCATCGCCGCCGCCTCGGGCCGGCTGGTGCTGATCTCAGCGATTACCTTGGCCGCCGTTCGTTCGTTCATGTAGTACAAAATCTTGACCGCGTCATGCATCTGCGGCCCCGACGCCATCGTCAGCAGGATTCGCCCCGCGCTGGCGCTGTCCATCTTGTCATAGGTGCTGGCCAGGTGCTGAAAATTGGTTTTCTCCAGCGCCCCGACCGTGACGATGCTGGCCTGGAGCTCTTGTTCCTGCCGCTCCAGTTGACGAACGGTCGTGGCGACCTTCTCTCGCAGGGTGTTGAGCCGGTCGATCTCCTCCCGGAGACCCTCGCGAGCCATCTCCACCCGTTCGCTCTCCTCCTGGAGGTACTTCTCTTTGGTCCGGCATTCCTGCAGGCGGGTGCGTACCTCATGGATGAGGTTCTGAAGCTGCTTTTCGGACAGACTCATCGCCGACTCGTCCTCGTCGTCGGTCAGAAGGAACCCCCCGGGCGCATCGGCGGCGCTCGGCGCATGGACCGGGCTCGCCGCCGGCTGCGCCGCGGCCTGGGAAATCATGCCCGGCGCTTCCTCCGGCTTCATCAGCCGACTGATCCCAAAGCTGCCGGCAAAGCTGAGAATGCCGGCCCCGATAATCAGCAGAATCTGCATCTTGCTCATTCTGTACTCCTTACCATGTCAGCGGTTTCAACGCCGCCGCTTTCCGTCATCCGTCGGCGAATCAGCGCCTGGCCGGAATACTCGTCGAGGAGCTTCTGTTCCTCCCGCCCGGACTCCCGGAGGTACTCCTCGACGGCCCGGCCGCGCAACTGTTCCAGCCCCTTGCGAAACTTCCGCAGGCGGCTTATCTCTTCCATCTGTTGTTTGCGCTCCTGCTCCAGCCGGCTCAACTGCTCGCGGAGAACGGCGATCTGGCGATGGCGATACGGGACGTACTCCAGGAACCGGCGCTGGGCGTCGATCTGCTCGACGCTCGGCAGCGAGCGAATCTCCATCAGGCCGCTGCGCAGCATCGCCTGGAGCATCATGATCCGGCCGCGCACGGCCGCCGCCCGCTCCATCAGTTCCACGATCCGGGCCCGGAGCACCTCTTCCTGTCGAATCTTGAGGTCCAGCACCCGCTGAAGCCGCCAGCGAAATTTCTTCATGACGTCTTCCGTCTCCGGTCGATGCCGCTCGCATCGTTTTGTTCAAAGAGCGCTTTCATGCCGTTTTTCGCCCGCTTCCCTTTTTCTCGATGGCCCCGCTTCCCGCCAGGAGCTGGTCCCACGCGGCGGCAATCGACCGCAGTTCCTCCACCGTCTGGGCAAAGGGGCTGCGACGGCGAACGTCCTGGATGAGGAAACGGTGAATCCGGTCGATCAGGGCCACGGAGCCGTCGATCCGCCGGTTGCTGCCCGGGGCAAAGACGCCGATATTGATCAGGTCCTCCGCATCCATATAGGTCGAGTAAATCTCGCGGACCTTGCGAGCGGCCAGCTTATGTTCCTCCGAGGCCACGACGCTCATCAGACGGCTGATACTCTGGAGGATGTCGATGGCCGGGTAGTGCCCGCGGGCGGCGAGCTTGCGGCTCAGAACGATGTGCCCGTCCAGCAGCGAACGGGCGCTGTCGGCGACGGGGTCGTTGAGGTCATCGCCCTCCGCCAGCACCGTCAGGATACCCGTGATGCTCCCCTTCTCGCTGTTGCCTAGCCGCTCGATGAGTCGCGGCAGCATCGCGAAGACGCTGGGGCAGTATCCCTTCGTGGCCGGAGGTTCGCCGCCGGCCAGGCCGATCTCCCGCTGGGCCTGGGCAAACCGGGTCAGCGAGTCCATCATAAACAGAACATTGCGGCCCCGGTCGCGAAAATATTCGGCAATGGCGGCCGCCGTGAAGGCGGCCTTGACCCGCTGGATGGCCGCCGCGTCGGAGGTGGCCACGACGATCACGCTGCGGGCGAGTCCCTGCGGGCCCAGGTCGCGTTCGAGGAACTCACGCACCTCGCGGCCGCGTTCGCCGACAAGGGCCACCACGTTAATGTCGGCCTCGCTGCCGTTGGCAATCTCGCCCAGCAGGACGCTCTTGCCCACGCCGCTGCCCGCAAAGACGCCGATGCGCTGCCCCTTGCCGCACGTCAGCATACCATCGATGGCACGGAGGCCCATCGGCAGCGGCTCGGAAATCATCTCACGGCTCAGCGGGGCCGGGCCGCAGTTGTCAATCGGCATCCGGTCGGCCCCGCGGATCGGGCCGCGACCGTCAATCGGCCGGCCCAGCCCGTCCAGAACGCGCCCCCGGAGCCCCTCGTCCACGCCAATCGTCCGCTGACTGTCAACCGCCGTCACCACGTCGCCGGGGCTGATGCCGTCAATGGAATCCAGCGGCAGCAGGATAAGCTGATCGCCGCGAAAGCCGATCACCTCCGCCTCGACAAACCGCCTCGTCTGAAGACGGATGCGGCACTGGCGGCCCAGCCCGACGGCGGGACCGGTGCTCTCGACCGTCAGGCCCGTCACCCGCGAGACCACGCCCTTCACACTGCCCAGACGCATCTGCCGCAGCTTCCGGCGAAGGGGCTCCATATCAATCGTTTCCGTGGCGGTCGGCTCGTTCATTCCTGCTCCGTCGTAGGGGCCAGCAGGGCCTCGGAGACCTGCCGGACCTGTTCTTCAATCATCCAGTCGAGGAGACCCTGTTCGGTCTCCACAATGCACTCGGCGGCCCCCAGGCTCCAGTCGCCGACCAGGTGTGCCTGAGGCAGCGCCTCCGCCGGGTGTTCCTGGAGGTATTGCCGGTACGTCTCCAGGTCCTCCGGGTGAAGCCGGATGGTCCGCACCTGCCCGGCGGGCGTCTCACGGAGGGCCTCGTTCAATATTCGCTCAATCCGGTAGTTTTTCTCGCGGATGTCGCGGGCGAGAATCTTGGCCGCAATCTCCAGGGCCAGTTGGATCACCGCCTCGCGGTGAGAGGCAAAGAGCTCGCGCCCGGCCTCTTCGACCTGCTCGGCGGCCCTGTGAAGCGCCTCGGCGGCCTGTTCCAGCTTCTTGCGCTGGGCCTGAAGGGCCGCCGGGTCCGGCGCCGGCGCGCGGCGGACGGCCGCCGGCTCGTCAATCATGCAGATGGAGGAGATCGGACCGCGGGTCATAAGGGGAATCGGCGAGGGACTCATTCGACCTCCTCATCTTCGATGAACATCAGTTCTTCGGCCTCGTTGGCCTCGCGCAGCGGCTTGACCACCTCTTCGCGGGCCGCGTTGATCTCCTTCTTGCGCGGTTCGCTCATCAGCGAGGCCTCTTCGTCGATCATCTGGGCGACCCGTTCGGAAATGTTCGAACGAATCTTCTCGGCGATGACCGGCTCGGCGCCGTGCAGGGCCTTGGCCAGGGCCCCCGGCTCGATGCTGCGCAGAATTTGCTGGAGCGAGCGATCCTCGATCTTGGGAATATCCTCCCAGGTAATCATCAGGGCCTTGACGGTGCGGGCGGTTTCGACGTTGCGCCCTTCGATCTCCTTGAGCATGGTGTCGCGCCGCTCCTTGTCCAAACCGCTGAGCACCAGTGCCACCTTGCGAAGAGTCTCCCGAGGGGCGCGCTCCCGGACCGCCAGGTTTTCGTTGGCGGTTATCTCCGTCAGCCGCTTGCAGATAATCTCGCCGATTCGCCGGAGCGTCTTGGGCGAGACCTCGCCCGGCTGCGTCATCCGCCAGACCACCTTCAGACTCTTCTCGGGATCGAGGCGGCCGAGAATCTCGGTGCTTAGTTTGCTGGGCAGCGCCGACAAAACCAGCGCGATGGCTTGGGGCGGCTCGTTCTCGATCACCGCCAGGATCTGCGCCGGTGAGCTCTTGGCAATCACCAAAAAGGGGTCCTTCTCCCGCACGGTTTTCTCCATCTTGGCCTGAAGTTCCGCCGCCTTCTCCTTGCCGCCGGCCGAGCCGAGCAGGTTGTTGACGAAGCTCTTGACGTGCAGGCTGCCGCTCTGGGTTTTGTGAAGGGAGATGCAGAATTCGCGGGCAACCAGTGAGGCCTCCTCGCTCTCCTGCATACCGCGGGCGTCGAGCTGCGAGAGCTCAAGGGCGATCTTATGGATCACCTCCTGCGGCTGGCCCCGGAGCAGCTCCATCGCCGTCTGCGGGTCGAGCGTACTAAGCAGGAGAGCGGCTTTTTGAACTCCCTTGAGGCGCATGGATCAATGGTCCTCCGCCAGCCAGCTTGAAAAGAGCATCCGCACCTGTTCGGGATTCTGGCGTATCTGGGCGGCGATCAGCTTTCGCATAGCGGCCGCGCCCTCTTCCCCCGGGGGCAGCATCGGCAGACCGCCGCCGGCAAGCCCCTCGACGCCCCCCGCCGAGAGCGACGAGCCACCCTTGCGCCCGGCGCGGGTAAAGATCCGCAGCGCCAGCAGCGCACAGATCCCCAGCACGCCCATGGACGCCTGGCGGATGATCTCCGCGCAGTCATCAAGATTATCCAGCAGCCCGTTCTCCTTCACGGCCGTTTCGACCGGCTGGTAGAACGAAACATGCTTCACCGTCAGGTTTTCCTCTTTCAGCAGTTCCGGACCGATGGCGGTGCGGATGACATCCTTGACATCCTCCACCGTCATAATCATCTCCGTCCCCCCGTCGGCGGAGTCCGCCGTCGGCGTTTTGCCCTCGCCCTCGCCTTCCGTCAACGGCACGGCCTTGGGCCGCGTCAGGTCCGCCAGCACCGACACCGACCAGTTCGTCACCTGCCCCGGCGCCTTGGTCTTGGTGGTCACCGTCTCCGGGACGTGATATTTGCTGGTGGTCGTGCTTGTCTTTTCCGTCACGCCCGGCACGGACTGCGCGCCGCCCTCGCCGTCGCTGATCGTCTCCTGCTTGACGGTCGAGCTTTCCTCGATCGTCTCCTCGCTGGGCATGCCCTTCTCATAGGTGGTGCTGACGACGGTCTCGCTGCTCATATCGACCACGGCCTTGGCCAGCACGGTGGAGCGGCCCGGCCCCAGCACCGCCTCCAGCGACCGTTGCAGGCGAGCGGACATCTCCGCCTCGATGCTGGACTGAAAATCGAGATAGCCGCCGGCTCCGCTGAGGACCGAGTTCTCTCCGGCGTTCTGGTTGAAGATTCGTCCCTGGCTGTCGGCGACGGTCACCTGTTCGGGGCTGAGTCCCTCGACGGCCCCCGACACAAGGTTAGTGATCGCCGCGACGGTCGTGTTGCTGATCCGCCAGCCGGGCTTCATGCGGACCATCACCGAGGCGCTGGCCTTCTGGCCGCTGCCGGTGAACAGGGTCTGCTCCGGCCGCACGATATGCACGCGGGCAAACTCGATGCCGTCAAACACCTGGATCGTGCGGGCCAGCTCCCCCTGCAGCGCCCGGTTGTAGTTGAGCTTTTGCACCAGCGGGCTGACCCCCAGCTTTTCGTTATCGAAGATCTCGTAACCCGGCTCGCCGTCCCGCGGCAGCAGCCCCTCCCGCGCCAGCATCGCCCGCAGTTCATAGACCTTCTCGGCGGGCACATAGACGCTGCCGCCGCCCCCGCGCAGTTCGTAAGGGATATTCTGTTCGCTGATCTTGTCGGCAATGCGGGAGGCCTGTTCGAGATCCAGATTGCCGAATAACAGACGCATCTCCGGCCGCGCCGCCCATCGGGTCAGCAGCAGCCCGATCAGGATGCACGCCAGGACGATGGCCGCGAGAAACGCTCGCTGCACCAGGCCGATCCGGGCCCATATCGCGTTGATTTTGTCAAAAAAACTCATGACCGCCCTTCCGAGGTTCGCCTGTCACCTGCACCTACACCTGCATCCGCATGGTTTCCTTGTACGCCTCGACCAGCTTGTTGCGCACACCCACCAGCAGCTTGAAGCTCATGTCCGCCTTGGCCACCGACGCCACGACCGAGTTGATATCCTGCTGCTTGCCGCTGAGCAGATCGACGATGGAGGCATCCGATTGCTGCTGCTGGGCGTTGACGTTTTTAAAAGAGTCCGCAATCGCCTTGCCGAAGCTCTGCCCGTCCGCCCGGCTCGAATCGTTCGATTTGAGCGGGGCCTGCGGCTGCATACCGCCCGGATTGACGTTTGGATTAAACTGAATCGCCATCGAATTTCCCCTTTATCTGAGCAGTTCAAGACTTGATTCTACCATTTTCTGGTATCGTCGCAGGATCGCCGCGTTGGCCTGATAGGCCCGGCTGGCCATGTTCAGATCAATCATCTCCTGCGGCCAGTTGACGTTCGGCATTTTGACATACCCGTTCTCATCCGCATCGGGGTGGCCGGGCATAAGGATCTGCTGAAACTCGCTCTGATCCCCCACGATCTCCGAGATGCTCACGCCGCCGGGTCCCTCCTCCTCAGCCGGCTTCATTCGGGCGATCAGCCGGCGGTACGGCTGCCCGTTGCCGACGTTCGTCGTCTGCATGTTCGCCAGGTTCGATCCGACCACCTCCATCTGCTTGTTGTAGGCCCTCAGACCGCTGGTCGCGATATCGATCGTTGAGAAAAGATCCGTCTCCACTTTCATAATTCCATCCCTGGAAAAGAGTTAGCTTGCTACGGCGCTTTCACGGCCAGGTCCATCTGCTCGTACTTTTTACGCAGCAGCAGCATATAGGCCCGGTGCCGCAGCGAGTTCTTGAGCATCTTACCCACTTCCGTATCCAGCGAGACATCGTTGCCCCGTTCATTGAGCGGGGTGTTGCCGGGCGTCGTAAATTCCAGCTCCAGCTTGTCGAGGTCCACATCGTTCTGCCTGTCGATGGCCTCGGACAGGATCTCCTCGAAATTGAGGTCAATCCGGCGATACCCCGGCGTATTCATATTCGCCAGGTTGGCGGCAATGGCCTGCTGGCGCATGCCTTCCGCCCGCATGCCGGTTTCCAGCAGATCGATAATTCCCCTGTCCTGTATCATTTTTATACTCTCCAAGTACGCACTATCAGTCGCAGGTAGAATGTGCAACCCCTGTGCCAGCAGGCCCGAAAGGATACGGAAGACAGGAAATCCCCCTTTATGCCGTCAAAAACAGTGATTTTAGTCCGCTTCCCCCTCCAAACAGCACGCAGCGGTGTAAGCTTTTTTAACAACCCCGAAGATCTTTTTGCCGGAACCTTCGGGCCGCCGCCCGGCCGCAAACGCTCATGGTTTCTCCCTATGCGGGGGCGGCGATGGACCGCAGGACCATCAGCATGGTCTCCAGCCGCCGGCCCTTATGGACGAAGGCCGACGCCCCGGCCTCGAAAACCTGGGACACGATCTCCGGCTCCTCGTAGTTCGAGAAGGCCAGAACCCGCACACCCGGCAGCTTGTCGCGAATCTGCCGGGTCGCCTCAATGCCGTTCATCCTCGGCATTCGGATGTCCATCACCACCGCGTCCGGCCGGAGCTTCTCCGACAGTTCCACTGCCTCCAGCCCGTCGCCGGCCTCGCCGATGAGATCGAAGTCCTCCTCACGCCCGAGCAGCAGCCCCAGTCCCCGCCGCATAATCATTTGATCGTCGGCAATCAGAACTCGAATCTTGCCTTGCTTCTTTCCCTCCGACCGCAACGCCGACGAAAGGCCGGCGGCCTCCCGCTCGGCCCGCCTGCTTGCCCGGGGCTGATCCCTCCGGCATCCGACCGCGGGCAGGACATCGCCGGCGGGCAAGACCAGCGTAAACCGGCTTCCCCGCCCGGACCCGCTGTCCACTTCGAGACGCCCCCCCAGCAGGTCCAGCCGCTGGCGGATGCTGAAGAGCCCGAAGCCCCGGCCGCTCCGGTCGGCGCTGTCCCATACGGCCTGGGGGTCGAAACCGATCCCGTTGTCGCTGACGACCAGTTGAAGATAGTCCGGCCCCGCTCCCGACGCCGCCACCGTGGCCTGCTTGACTTGGGAGTGCTTAACGACATTGAACAGCAGCTCCCGCACCGATTCAAACAGGAGGATTCGAACCTCTTCGACCTTTGGTTCCGCGGACTGCTCCAGGTCCAGGCGCACCTCCAGACCGTGTTTCTCCCGCATCCAGTCCGCCAGCCACCGGAGTCCGGCCCCGAGCCCCGCCTCGTACAGCACCGGCGGGCACAGTTCCATCGTCAGCCGCTTGGAGGCCTGAATGGATTCGCTCAGCAGACAGGAAATCTCGCCGAGGGCCGCGGCATGCGGCTCCTCCGCAGAATCGCCCAGGATGCCTTCGGCCTGGAACTTGGCCGCGACCAGGAGCTGCTGGAGATGATCGTGCAGGACGCCCGCCAGCCGCTTGCGCTCCCGCTGCTCGGCCTGGATCAGTTCCATCGTCAGCTCGCCAAGCTGCTGCGCCCGGCGATCCGCTTCGAGGGTCTTGTCGGTCAGTTCCGTCTGTATCCGCCGGCGTTCGGTAACGTCCGTAAACAGACCGGCAAAGATGTTCTCGTCCACCCAGAAGGCATGAATCTCGAACCATCGGTCCGTCGAGGGGCAGTGATGTTCGAATCGGGCGCCCTTGCGGTTAAACAGGATTCGGCCGTAGATCTCCGCCCACACCTTTTCCGGGTCCGGCGCCATGTCGAGGGCTCTCCGGCCCGGGGCTGTTTCATGTGACAGTCCGATCAGACGCTCATAGGCAGGGTTAACCGCGAAACGCCGAAAATCGCAGGGCTGGCCGTTCTCGCCGCAGATCACCTCGCACAGGCCAAGGGGTTCATCGATCGACCGGAAAAGCAGGCGGTACAGGGCCGCATCCGGCCGGCCCATCGGCTCCAGGCGAAGCAGCAGTTCCTCCCCGATGACAATGTCCGCCTCCCGGCATCGCAGCGCCCTGACAAGCGACTCATATTCGGAGTACCGGCCGCTAAGCTGAATATCTCCGATCAGCCCATTCCTCATCACGCATCCCTCATCCATTCAATTTCCCTGAGAATCTCCTCCGTATCGCTCAACCGGCCGTAGAAGATCCTCCGGTTTCCCCCAAGGTTCACAACGAGCGCCGGAACCAACGGCAGATGGGCCTCCTTTGCCGCATCGGGAGACTGGAGAACGTCAATGAGCTCAAAAGCAAATGCCCCCTTAAGACGATCAAGCAACCGTTGAGCCGACGCCTGGGCGGCGGCCGAATTGCTGCCTTTTCCGTCGATATAGAGGCGCAGCGTATATACAGTGCGCTCCAGCCCTTCTCGTTCCTTCGGTTCTCCCTGCATATACGATCTTCTGTAATCAGGTGCCGGTCCTGTTTATGGTCAAGTTAAAAAGTAGCCGTCATTGACAAGGGTTCGGTTGATGGAGTTTATCAACTCTTTTCAACCAAACTCTCCTTAGGTAAGCCATTGATGAATTGCCGAATCACAGAGCCCCACCGAAGCCAAAGCATCGTACGCAACCGTTTTTATATGGAATCAGCATAACCATGACCCTGGAGAAGTCAATTTAAAAATGTGCCGATCCTGCGGATTCGCCGCCGCCTTTTACCTGCGTTGACACACCGCCCTCAAGAAGTGTTAATTTAGGAGACTTATAGCTTCAGGAAGAACTCCATCATGTCGCAGCCGGGATTGATTTCGAAGCCCGACTCGAAGCTGTTGCGCTCGTTAAAGGGCTTGCGAAGGACACCCTTAATGCCGGTGCCGGCCATGGCGAAGGGAACCGGCTCGCCGACATGGGAGCGGATCTCCACGGGGGTCGGATGGTCCGGCATGACAAGGATGCGCCATGTGTCAAAAGTCCGGATCGCCTCATAGACGGGGCCGACGATGTGTTTGTCGATATTTTCGAGGGCCTTTTTCTTCTGATGGGGGCTGCCGTTGTGACCCGCCTCATCCGTGGCCTCGACATGGACGATGACCAGGTCGTACTTGTCGAGGGCCTCGATGGCCGCCTGCCCCTTGCCGGCAAAGTTGGTATCGAGGTAGCCGGTGGCGCCCTCGACCTGGATCAGGTTAAAACCGATCAGTTTGGCCAGCCCGCGAACGAGGTCCACGGCAGTGATGACCGCCCCGCTCTTGCCGTAACGGTTCCGGAACCGCTCAAGAGCGGCCTTCTTGCCCTCACCCCAGAGCCAGATAGTCGTAACGGGATTCTCCCGGAGGTCCCGGCGGACCTTGTTGATGGGATGATCCTCGAAGAACATGCGCGACTTGGCCATGAGGTCCTTGAGCAGATCGGCGCCTTTGCCCTTCGGCATGATCTTGCTGACCTTCTCGCCGATGAAGTCGTGGGGCGGAAAGGTCTTGACGTTAAACTTCGCGCCGCGGATGACGCACAGGTGACGGTAGCCGACGCCGGGGTAGAAGCGGATGGCCGGGTCGTCCACCTGCGCGGCAAACTCGCGAATCAGCTCGGTCCCTTCCTTCGTGGAGATGTGGCCGGCGCTGTGGTCGGCCATGCACTCGTCGGCCGTGGTCACCAGGTTGCAGCGAAAGACCCAGTCGTCGGGGCCGAGATCGATATCCTGGGCGGCCGCCTCGATGGGGGCGCGGCCGGTGTAGTTGGCCTGCGGATCGTAGCCGAGCAGACTCATCATGGCCACGTCGCTGCCGGGCGTCATGCCCTTGGGCACGGTGTGAACGACGCCCTGCCGGCCGTCCATGACGATCCGGTCTATGTTGGGAATCTCGGCTGCCTCGAAGATGGTTTTGCCGTCAAAGACCTCCTGCGGATTGTCCGCAGCGCCGTCCGGCACGATAATCACATACTTCGCACTCACTCTGAATCCTCCGGGATATCGACGATTCGAAGGCAGACCGGCCGGCTGCCGATCACCTTGAGCCGGCTCAGTTCATCCAGCGCGTTGAACATGTTCCGCTCCTCGGTGGGGTGGGTGGTGATGACCACGGGAACCGAGCCGTCCGGGCCGCGGCCTTCGTGCTGAATCGCCCCGCGAATACTGATCTTGTGGCTGGCGAGGATCCGGCCGTACTTGGCCACCACGCCCGGCTCATCCTTGGCCATGAGGCGGATATAGAAGCGGCACTGAATCTCCTGGATGCTCTTGATCGCCGGCCTGGGCTGATCGCCCGCCATGGGCATGGCCTCGAAGAGCCGCTGGCCGGTCCCCAGGCCGATCTCAATGAGGTCGGCGGTAACGGCGCTGGCGGTGGCCATCATGCCCGCCCCGCGCCCGTAGAAAAAGGCGTTGCCGACGGCATCGCCGAAGACGCTGATTGCGTTGAAGGGGCCGTCCACCCGGGCAAGCTGGAGGTCGCGGCGGATCAGGGTCGGATGCACCCGCAGGGAAACGCTGCCGTCCGAGCAGCGCTCGCCGATCGCCAGCAGCTTGACCGTATAGCCCATCTCCGCGGCATTGCGGATATCCGTAATGTCGATGTGCTCGATGCCCTCAACATAGATGTCCTGCATATCGAAACGCCCGTTGAAGGCGATGCCCCCAAGGATCGCCAGCTTGTGAGCGGTGTCGGTGCCGTTGATGTCGAGGGTCGGGTCGGCCTCCGCGTAGCCCTTCTGCTGGGCCTGGGCCAGGGCGTCTTTGAAGGTGGCGCCGGTGGCGGCCATGCTGCTCAGGATGTAGTTGCACGTGCCGTTGAAGATGCCGTAAAGGGCGTCGATCCGGTTGGCCGCCAGGCCGGTCCGCAGGGCCAGGATGATCGGGATGCCCCCGCAGCAGCTCGCCTCGAAGGCAATGCAGCGGCCGGCGGCGTTGGCGGCCGCGTAAAGCTCCGGACCGTGCTCGGCCAGCAGGGCCTTGTTGGCGGTCACAACGTGCTTGCCGGCCCTGAGCAGCCGAAGCTGGAGGTCGCGGGCGAAGGTCGTGCCGCCGACCAGCTCGACGGCGACCTCGATGGACGGATCGTTCATCAGCCGGTCCGGATCATCGGTCAGCAGCCCCTCCGGCAGGGTCACCTTGCGGGGAGTCGTCGTGTCCTTATCGACCACGCAGGCCAGCTCCAGCCGAACGCCGGTCTTCGCGGCGATGGCGTCCGCGTTTTCGAGCAGGATTTTCGCGACGCCGGAGCCGACGGTTCCGAATCCCACAATGCCAACTTTCAGGGTAGAGTTAGTCATTTTATCCGCCTCATCTAAGCTGTTCATAAACCCCGAATCGTACAGAAAGCCCCCCCACCGGTCAAGTGAATTCAGAAACTCTATATCGTCCCAAAGTTGGGTACAAAATAGGAAAGAGGACAAAAGCATTTATCGCATTAGGGCTACCGGCACAGGGCTGTGCTGTATGCATCGGCATCAGTGCTGAGTTCCCACAACTACGTTGCACAAACCTTTTAAGAGAAAAATGCAGCTAAAAACTATGGTTTTTTTGCCAGCATTTGCATTATATTAACTATCTTTTCTGTTGAGGCCGCTGATGAATTGGTAATGGAATTGGACCTTGGCCTTGTATAATTTGAATCTGCTGAGACTGTTTTTGTAAACTACAACCGCTCGAGTTCTCATAAATTTTATGAACAGGCGTTCGTTCAAAATGTAGCTCGTACACGCACCATAATGTCCAAAATTTTTCTGCTAAATCGATATGCTCAGTCCTAGGCATATCTGTAATCTTCATGCCGAGTTCTAAGCATTTATCAACACCGATAGTTCGATTGTGAGAAAGTGTATTCCCATGACTAGCGAAGTAATCAACAACCGCTTTAATCTTATCTGACGTGGGATCTGTTTGAAACATATAAGCCCTAAGCCACGCATCAGCAAGCTCCCTCGAAAGCTTTATTGCATTTTTACAACTTTGAAGTAAACCGATTGTATATTTATTGAGTAAAGGAACATATGCCGGTGTTGCAGCCGGCCCCTTTGAGGCCAGTGCTTCTTTTGCTGCTTCGAAGCCATCCAATATATCTTCAGCGGCTTCGTTCTTCTGACCGTCTATGGAGCGATAGCCTACTTGTGGATCAATGGGACCAAGTTCACTACGATGGTCCATTAGTAACATGTCACCAGAAAGAACCAGCAGAGTCGCCGCAGACTTTGCCATGTTCGGTATCGCAAAGCGAATATTTGTGAACCTTGACCGCAGCATGGCAACAATAGTTTCAGTTACTTCCGCGAAACCGCCGGGGCTGTTGATTAGAAAATCTACCTCATCCTCTGCCACATTTTGTATCAGATCAGAAAAACCGGTTTTGTCTTCCGGTTTCAGTATGCTTTCAGGTTTGTTGATATCTGCGACGTAGACTAAAAGGCGGCGTCCGGTTGTTCCTTCAATTTCTTTGATTAGATCCTGCCGACGATTGAAGGCATCCTGCAAATTACTTATTTTCCCAATAATGTCCTGAAAAGTCGGCATAGTTTTCCTCCCTGACCCCATTTTCAAAATAGCTCAGTTGCGAATTATCAACAACTCTGCTTACATCGCCTCTTGCATAAAATCCCATAGCAAATAAAGTCTCTTCATATATCATTAGACACCGCTGTGCATATTCCACTGGTAGCGAGTTTACTGTGTCCATATCGACGAGACTTTTTAAAATTGTCTGATCTATTCCCGTGTTTTGCCGAGCCAATTCGCCCTTTTTTGAATTCATTTTCTCATCACTCGCCTAAAATCGGTTCTCTGCCAAATTCCCCATTCAGTCGATCATGACACATGATGAATATGGCAGGAAATACAAAATTCGCTGAATACAGAGGAGACAATGACAACGGCTCAAAAACTTCGCATCTGGAATCGCTACCGGGAGGTGCCCACCGAGTGGAGCGACCTGGCGCTGACCCTGCGGCCCCTCACCAGCGATGAAAACACGCCCGGGCGGTGGAGATGCTCGAAAAACTGGCCGCCCTGCCGGAAATGAATGAGGCGCAGGGCGACTATTTCGAAGTGCTCTCCGACCTGGTCGCCAAATATGAGAATGAGCGATGGCCCGTGGAACCTCGGGAATCTCCGTCGTTGACATCCTCAAGTCGTTCCTGCAAGACCACGGCATGAACGCCTCGGACCTGGGCCGCCTGATCGGCCGGGACCGCACCCTGGGCCATAAAATCCTGACGGGCAAGCGGAAGCTGACAACGGAGCAGGTCAAAATCCTTGCCGACCGTTTCAAGGTCTCCACCGACTTGTTTATCGAATAGCTCCCGCTTACCTCGTTTTCCTTCTCAACATCCAAGCCAAACCGCCGGCTGACAGCAGAAGACCTCCAATTGTAAAACAGATCGGATGACTAATCAACAGAGCCAGGAGCGCTGCCAGCAGGCCGACGGTTGGCAAGGCCAGCAGCAACACCCACCCCGCCATCTCCTGTTTCGGTTCCCACTTCACCATCAGCCATCTCCATCTTATTTAAACGAAAAGGGAAAAGAGAGCATGCTCGCAAGAAAAAACGCACATAGAAAGAATATAATCAGCACAGAAACTGCAACATAGCTGAAAGGCAGTATCTTATCACCCGGCGTTTCATCCCTGGCGTCAAATGTCTGATGCACAGGGGCAAAGTAAAGTTCGGATAACATTAAAGCATACAAGGGTGATTGCAGGGCAACGGCCATGGCAAGTGCGATCTCATCCGGGCTGGACATATTTCGCAGAAAATGCATCATTTCAAGGATCATTGCAACGATGCCCGCCCCCAGCACCGAACGGCTTCCGAAAAGAGCAATCTGAGCAAACCGGGGGTTGGGCTGTTGAGGTTGACAGATCAAAGCAGAAGGGATCGAGGCAGAAAGCGAAGGAAATCGACCCCATAAACGCCGAGCATCAGGAAAAAGGAGATCCCGAAAACAAGAAGGAAAGAGGGCAAATCAAAGAATGAACGTACTCCGCTGATTCCAATCATTGATAATGCAGGTACAAAACCGCCATAAGGCCGATCGCACTTATACACCGCCACAGAGAAAACCGGTATCCCATAGGACCGCCCTCGCTAATCAATTTTTTCACAATTTACATAACTGCTGCTATCTTTCAAAAAGCGAAAAGAAAGCTGATAAATTGCCAATGACAATTTTTTCAGATAAGATGGGTTCAGCGGTTTTGCAGATAAGGATTCTTTTCTGTGCCCCGATCAGATCGGCCGCCCGGTTGAGTTGACGAACGTCCCCTTCAGACGGAGCGCTCGTCAATTTGATCTCGACTGCCCATAGCTCGCTCCCAAAGTTGAGGATCAGGTCCAGTTCGATCTGCTCGTTCGTCCGCAGATAAAAGGCCTCAAAAGCACGTCCTTCATAAGCAAGCCTGCCGAGAATCTGCTCGACCACAAATCCTTCCCAACTTGCTCCCGCCGACGGATGTGCCAGCAGACTATCATAATCCGCAATCCTTAGCAAAGCATGCAGGAGCCCCGAATCGCGCCAATACACCTTGGGCGACTTCACCAGCCGTTTCTTGAGATTGGCATGATAAGGTTCCAGCCGGCGGATCAAAAACGCACCGATAAGATACTGCATGTACTTATTGATGGTCTGATAGTTCAGTCCCAGACTCTGCCCGATTTTGGATGCATTCCACGCCTGCCCATGCAGGACCGAAAGCATTCGAAAGAGCCGTTGCGTTGTCATTGGCTCCGCCGGCAGACCCCAATTGGGCAGGTCGCGTTGACTTAGAAGGGCTAAATAGTCTTCCTGCCACGCCGGATAACGCGACGGATCCAGGATTCCCCCATCCGGATATCCGCCGTAAAACCATAACGAATCCTCCTGATCCAGTCCGACCTCGTCCGGCAAAAAAGGGGTTAACTCAACCAGCGAAAGCCGACCCGCCAGCGATTGAGATACGTGTTTCATCAGTGCCGGACTAACGGAACCGAGGATAAGAAATCGCCCCATTCGCTTTCGTTCCTGATCAATAGCCGAACGCAGTCGAGGAAAAAGATCCGGGTCATTTTGGGCCTCATCAAGAACAACCAGTTCTTTTTGACTGATCACATCTGGCCATTGTATATCTAATTTCTGATGATCGAACTCTGATTCAAGATCGAAATAGAATTTACCAAATCCCTTGGCAAGCGTGGTTTTCCCGCATTGTCGGGGACCGAGCAGGGCTACCGCAGGATATTGCTCAAGCCGCTTACGGATGAGATGAGATGCCTTTCTTTTTATCATATCTAACAAATTAACATTTAAATTGTAATCTGTAAAGAAAAATGATTTTTTTACCTCACAGAGGATTTAATAGATCTATTAGTGCACTAATTCCCGAAATGCACGTTGCCGCGGCCGAGGACGGACTCGAGTTTCTTGTAGGACTCCACATCCGCACGGATAGACAGCCCCGGGTCGGCCATGGCGACGATGCGGAAACGGTCCGGCGTACGGATGCTCAGTTCCACCGGGCTCTTGCCGCGATAGGTCTTGCAGACCTCGCGCAACTGCCGCAGCGTCTGTTCGCTGACGAGCTGCGTATGCAGGTCCAGCCGCACCTTGGCGCTGAATTTCATGCCGACCTCCTCAAGCCCGATCAGTTCCTCGCAGATCACGTTGGGCGTCTCCCGCCGCGTATCGACCGTGCCCCGCACGAAGACGATCTTATCCATCTCCACCGCATGACCGAACCGCTCCAGCGTCCGCGGGAACAGCACCACCTCGCACTTGCCCTGCACATCCTCCAGCTCAAACACGGCCATCTTCGCCCCGGCGTTCTTGCCGTTCTTCGTCACAATATGGCGAATCTTGTTGATCATGCCGCCGATGATGACCTCCTTGCCCTCCTTGACATGGGCCAGCTTCGAGGTGTCCGTCGTCGAGTACATCCGGATGATCTCCGCGTGCTTGCTGATCGGGTTGCTGGTAACGTAAAAGCCCAGCACCTCCTTCTCATAGGCCAGCATCTGCGACTCGGGCCACGGGGGCACATCCGGCAGCGCAGCCCCTTCATCCTTGCGGTCGATCTCGGTAAAACCGCCGGCACTGAAGAAGTTCATCTGCCCCCGCACCTGGTCGGCCTGCATGGCCGAGCCGACGTTCATCGCCCGTTCCAGCCCCGCCATCATCTGTGCCCGGCTGCCGCCGAGATTGTCGAACGCCCCCGCCTTAATCAGCGCCTCAAGCACCTGCTTGTTGACCGCCCGCAGGTCCACGTTCTCGCAGAAGTGAAACAGGTTGCGAAAACGTCCCACCTTCTCGCGGGCCGAGATGATCTGCTCGACGGCCTTCTCGCCGACGCCCTTGACCGCCGCCAGCCCGAAGCGGATCACGCCGGAGCTGCGCCGGCTGTCGCGCTCCTGGTCGTACACGACGGTAAAATCGACAAAGCTGTCGTTGATATCCGGCGGCAGCACCTCAATTCCCATCGCCCGGCACTCGCCGATGTACTCGACCACCTTGTCCGTCGAGCCCATTTCGTACGTCAGCAGGGCCGCCATAAACTCCACGGGATAGTACGCCTTGAGCCAGGCCGTCTGGTACGCCACGAACGAGTAACGCGTCGCGTGGCTCTTGTTGAAGCCGTAGCCGGCGAACCGCTCGATCAGGTCGAAGATCTCCTCGGCCTGTCCCTCTTTAAGTCCCTTCGCCTGGCAGCCCTGCACAAACCGCTTCTTCTCCGACTGGATCACGTCGTGCTTCTTCTTGCCGATCGCCTTGATCAGCGTATAGGCCTCGCGCAGCGGGATGTCGCCGAGCCGGTTGCAGATCCGCATCACCTGCTCCTGATAGACCATGATGCCGAAGGTCTCCGCCAACACCTCCTTCATGATCTTGTGCGGCGCATCCCACTTGGCGCCGTGCTTGCGCTCGATATAGTCGGGAATCAGCGCCATGGGGCCCGGCCGGTAGAGCGCGTTGGCCGCGATCAGGTCCTCCAGCCGGTCCGGCCGCAGCTTCATGAGGAGGTCCTGCATCCCCCCGGATTCGAACTGGAACACGCCCCGCGTCCGCCCCGCGCTGAAGATCTCGTGATAAACTTTCTGATCGTTGATGTCGATCTTTTCGAGGTTGATCTCTTTGCCGTGAATCTCCCGGATCAGGTCCACCGCCCGCTGGAGAATGCTCAGCGTCTTGAGACCCAGGAAGTCCATCTTCAGCAGGCCGACCTTCTCGACCATCGGCCCCTCGAACTGCGTGATCAGGTCTTCCGAGCCCGCCTGCTTGTAGAGCGGCAGGAAGTTCACCAGCGGCTCATCGGCGATTACCACCCCGCAGGCGTGTACCGAGGCGTGCCGGGCCAGCCCCTCCAGACGCCGGCCGATATCGATCACCCGCTGCGTGGCCGGGTCCTCCTCGCAGGCCTTGCGCAGGTCCGGCTCGACCTCGAGGGCCTTGTCCAGCGTCATCTTCAGTTCGTTGGGCACCAGCTTGGCCAGCCGATCCGCCTCCGCCAGCGGCACATTGAGAACCCGGCAGACGTCCCGGATCACCGCCCGCGCCTTCATCGTCCCGAACGTGATGATCTGGGCGATCTCGCCGTATTTCTTCCGCACGTAGTCGAGCACCCGCTGGCGGCCGTCCTGGCAGATGTCCACGTCGATATCGGGCATCTCGTTTCGCTGCGGGTCCATGAACCGCTCAAACAGCAGATCGTAGCGGATCGGGTCCACATCGCAGATCCCCAGGCAGTAGCCCACCACCGTGCCGACGGCGCTGCCTCTGGCCCCCACCGGAATATTGTTCTCGCGGGCATAGTTGCAGAAGTCCCACACGATCAGAAAGTAGCTGGCAAAGCCCTTGCTGGAGATCACCTCCAGCTCCCGTTCGATCCGTTCCCGGATCTCCTTGCTGATCTTGCCGTACCGCTCCTTCGCCCCCGCATAGACCAGGTCGCGAAACATGGCCTCCGGGCTGCGCCCGTCCTGGGGCCGGTAGATCGGCGCGTGGCGGCTCTTCAGGTCCAGCTCCACGTCGCACATCTCCGCGATTCGCAGCGTGTTGTCGCAGGCCTCCGGCACGTCGGCAAACAGCGTCCGCATCTCCTCGGCGCTCTTGAAATACACGCTGCGGGGATACTTCATCCGGTCCGGATCGTCGATCTTCTTGCCGGTGCTGATGCAGGTCAGGGCGTCATGGGCATCGAAGTCGTCCCGGTTCAAAAAATGCACGTCATTGGTCGCCACCAGCCCCACCCCCATCGAGTTGGCCAGGTCGATAAGCTGTCCCCGCACCTCCGGATGGTCCACGCCCTCATGCTCCTGCACCTCGATAAAGAACCGGTCCCCGAAAATCTTCAGGTACTCCTCGACCGCCGCCCGGGCCGCCTTCTCGTCCCCCTGGATCAGGTGAACCGGCGCTTCCCCCGCCACGCAGGCGCTGGTGCAGATGAGCCCTTCACTGCACTCGGCGAGGATCTCCTTGTCGATCCGCGGCCGATAGTAAAAGCCCTCCGTATAGCCGATGCTGCTGAGCCGCAGCAGGTTCCGAAAGCCCGCCGCGTCCTTGGCCAGCAGCAAAAGATGGTAGGCGTTATCCTTGACCCCGCCGCCCTTCTGCTTCTCGAACCGGCTCCCCGGTGCGATATAGGCCTCGATCCCGAGGATCGGCTTGATCCCCGTCGCCTTTGCCTTGGTATAAAAGTCCACCGCCCCGAACATGTTCCCGTGGTCCGTTATCGCCACCGAGTCCATCCCCAGTTCCTTGCAGCGGTTAAACAGCGGTTTAAGCTGAATCGCCCCGTCCAGAAGCGAATATTGAGTATGCACGTGCAGATGCGTAAATCCGTTACCGGCCATAAATTCTCCACTCCATGAGTCTTGTCAACAGGATGAAACCGGGCCCATCCTACCGGATCAGGCCCCTCCTTTCAACAGTCATTTATTTGTTTTTTGCCTCCAAATAATGTCCGATAATCCCTGCACAAATTCCCGTCATAAAATAACGCCGCCGTTGATCCGGAAAATCAGAAAAATCTCGCCTGTTTTATCGAACCTTCCCTCAATTCGCAGGAAATGTGATTGTTGCACCGCTCCTGCAACTCTTTTCAGCCGAAATCCCTATCGGTTTGCGTATGTATTCACCAATAGAAAGGAGTTGAAGATGGGCCGGTTTATCGTCATTTCGGTTGCCCTGATAATCTGGATGGGCCTTGGATCGAATGCACAGGCCGAGGAAGTCCTGCCGGACAGTGAATCCCTGTTTGATATGCCGCTGGAAGAACTGATGGAACTGGAAATCACCTCCTCCGCGCGCCGGCTTCAGCCCGTCAGTCGGGCATCCCGGGCCGTTTACATCATCACCGCGGAAGACATCCATCAGGCCGGCCCGGTCCGCATCGAAGACCTCCTCCGCCTGGCGCCCGGCATGGACGTGTTCCGGACCAAGGGGCTTGTCTCCGCCGTAGGCAGCCGCGGCTACGCCAAGTGGAACAATGAACGCATGCAGATCCTGCTGGACGGTCGGCCCCTGTACGACCCCTATCTCGGCGGCGCCTTGTTTTATCTGAACCCGATCTTTCTTGAGAATATCGACCGAATTGAGGTCATCCGCGGCTCGGCCGGCGTCACCTGGGGCGTCAACGCGATGAACGGCGTAATCAACATCATTACCAAAAAGGCGGCCGACACGCAGGGCGGGCTGGGATACGGCGCATTCGGAAATAACGAACTGCGGCAGGGCTTCATCCGTTACGGAGGCGTCGAAAACAATTTCTCATGGCGCGCCGCCGTCGGCAATTTCAACGACAATGGATTTGCCCGCACCGATGGGATCCTCTCCGGCGATGACTATGAGGCCTTCCAGGTCACTGGCCGCGGCGAACTGGACCTTGGCAATAACTCCACCCTGACCCTGACCGGCGGCCATCAGAACGCCTCCTCAAACGGCGAGGCCCTCGACTATATGAATCTTCACTGGGAAAAAATCCTCGACGACGGCAGTTCGTGGCAGGTGCGATGGACCGAAAGCTATATCTTCCGCAACCGCAGCCGAAACTACTTCTCCGGTTCCAACAATTGGCTCTTCAATCTCGCCGACATCCGCTCGCGGGAGGAAATCATCGAGGTGCAGAACAATTTCCAGTTCGACCGTCACAACATCGTCTGGGGCGCGGACTATACCCGCGACGTCTATCGCAGCACGCCCCTGAACGATCAGCAGAATACGATCCCCGAGGACTTCGCCAACGATCAGGGCAGCATCTTTATCGAGGATGAAATCACGCTGGCGGATAACCTGTGGGGCACGGTGGGTTACAGAGCCCACTACAATGAGCTGACCCACTTTGACTGGGCCGGCCGCATAGCCCTCGTGTGGGAGATGGCCCCCGCCCACTTCCTGCGGGGCTCCGTGGCCCGGGCGTTCCGGCGGCCGACGATCTGGCAGGAATTTCGCAGCGGACCCGTCAAATACGGCTCAACGCAGATCCAGGGCGAGGGCAACGACTCGCTGGATAACGAGACCATGATCTCTTACGAGATCGGCTACCGGGGCCGGTGGAGTGACAATCTCTTTGTCAACATCGAGGGATATCTCAACAAGGACCAGGACATGATGGCCCTGCGCAAGGGGCTCGTCCAGCAGTCCCAGCCGTGGCTCCCCGGATCCGACTGGGTGGAAAACGACTGGTACGACCAGTGGGACAATGTCTATGATGTAACGACCTACGGCGTCGAAACCAGCGTGGAGTGGCAGGCCGCCCCGTGGTGGCTGCTCCGGGGCTTCCATGCCTATCAGCATCAGACCGGCCGCAATCAGTTGACGAACTGGCGCACGGGCGAAACAGGCATCATCCTGAGCCCCGCTCACCGGGTCGGGCTGACCAACCGCTTCCGGCTCGACGAGGCGACCACGCTCAACACGCAGCTTTACTGGACCGATGTCGCCACGCCCTACCTCGAATACATCCCCGGCAAGCCCACCTGGCGGTTTGACGTCCGGCTGGCCCGGCGAATCTGGAACGATCAGGCGGAGATTGCCGTCGGTGCTATGAGTCTTTTCGACCGCAATCGTTACGAAGGGGGCTACGATTGGGGAACGGGCCGGTATAACGAGGTGCCCCGGCAGTTCTATTTCGAGTTCTACTGCAAGTTCTGAGTCGTATATTGCACGGATTTGTCATCCCGCCCCCGCCCGCGGGCCCGCGAGAATCCGGCGGTTTCACCCTCGATGCCGGGGCAAGCCCGGCATGGCAGGAAGATCTGCAAACGACTGACGTGCTGCTTCCGTTAAGAGAGCCGCTTAATAAGTGGTAACGGAGGCGCTGCCCGCGGTCAGCCCGTAAGCCGTCGCCGTAACGGTCACCTTTCCCGGCTGATCGCCGAAGCGGATCAGCGTCGTCGCAATGCCCGCCTCCGCATAGACCTTTGTCGGACCGGCCGGGGCCGCCGGACCGGACACCGAGAACGTCACCTGGTTGGAAGCCGGCGGCAGTACCGTTCCGTTTGCATCGACGATGGAGGCATAGACAAAGACCGTCTCCGAGCCGTTGGCGAAAATCGGCCCCGCCTCATCGAATTCCACCCGCAGCGAGGCGCCGCTGCCGGGCGTGCGAACGACATGTTCGGCGGCAACTTGGCCGTCGATGAGTCCCTCGGCCTTCAGCGTCCCCGACTGAAAAGCGACGCCGCTGAAGGTAAAGGGCGGGTGCGCGATGTCCCCCGTCGAACCGCCCGAGTCTGGCCCGCGAGTCGCCAGCAGGACGCCGTTGCGATAGAGCCGAACCTGCTGACAGTTGCTGAAGACCTTCACCTCCGTCGGTGAGGAGGCGGTCCGATAGTTGGCGATAAAGACCATGGGGCCCGCGCCGGCAAAAGCCGCCTCGGGGTCGCGCTGACTGCGCCAGAAATAGTAGGAGAATTTGGGGATGCGAAAGATATCCAGCACGCCCGAGGGATACGGCCCGTAGTCGATCCCCACCCACAGGCCGTCGCCGCACAGGTTGGACAGGGCCCGGTTGAGGTCGTGACCGTGCTGGTGGTTCCAGGCCTGCTGGAGCATGGCCGCCTCGCCGCCCGCGTACCAGTTCACATCCGGGTCGCGGTTGACGTCGCTCGTGCTGCCGCTGCCGCTGTCGTATTCCCAGTGCCCGTACTCGCTGACGATCAGCGGACGCGGCCCGTTGTAGGTCCGGGCGCCCGCCGTCGGCGTGGCGATGAAGACATCATAGAGACTGTCGAATTTCCAGCCCGCGATGAAACAGTCGTCGCCGGGGTATTCCTGGTGACCGATGGCAACCGCCGTCTGGGCATAGTTCCAGTCGAAGTCGGTCTCGTTGAGCGACAGTTCCCAGGCGATCACGCAGGGGTGATTGCGGTCCCGTCGGATCAGGTCCCGCATGTTCTGATAGGAATGATTCTTAAACGTCGCCGAACCGACGTACTGAAAGCCCGGAATGGCGTTCATCACCATCAGGCCCAGCTCGTCGCAGGCATCCATGAAGGCCGGGTCCTGCGGGTAGTGCGCGGTGCGGACAAAGTCAAAGCCCGCCTCTTTGAGCTTCTGGGCGTCGCGCCGCTGGCCGAGGTTGCCCATGGCGTACCCGATATACGGAAAGTCCTGCAGGCGGTTGACGCCGCGAAAGCGCAGCGGCTTGCCGTTAATGGTAAAACCGCTGGCCTTGCTGAAACCGATGTCGCGAATGCCGATCCGCGTTTGAACCGTGTCGGCCGGCCGCTCCCCGTCGTACACATGGGTATAAACGGTGTACAGGTAAGGATGATCCGGATGCCAGAGCTGCGGAGCCAGCACCTCCGCCGACTGTGTAAAAGTCGCCTCCCCCCCGGCCGAAATGCGTTGGAGGCCGCTCGCCCGGGCGACGACCTGATTCTCCGCATCGACGATGAACGACTGAACCGTACAGTCCTTCGCCGCCGCCGTCTCGTTTTTGACATGCGTCTTGATCTGCACCTCGGCCAGGGCGTCAGACACGAAAGGAGTGGTAACAAAGATGCCCCCGCCCGCGACCCGGTTGGCGTACACGGCGTCCGTCACATGGAGCGGATCGGTTACGTGCAGCCACACATCGCGATAGAGGCCGCCCCAGTTGAACCAGTTGGAATTACCGATGGGAACGTCCGGGTTGTCCGTGTTATCGACCTTGGCCGCGATGACGTTCTCAGCGGTAAAGGAGACGCAGCCGGTGATATCCACCGTAAACGGCAGGTAGCCGCCGTAGTGCGTCGTCAGATGCACGCCGTTGACCCAGATGTCGCTGACCGTATTGGCCCCTTCGAATTCGAGAAAGAGCTTGCCGCCCTCCATCGACGGATCAAGCGTAAAGTGTTTGCGGTACCAACTGACGCCCTCATAACTGTAGTTCGGCCAGCCGGGACGCAGCGGGTCGGGACCGGGCGGATTCATCGGCGGATTGTGCGGCAGGTTCACCGCCTGCCAGCCCGAATCGTTCCAGCCGGGCGCCTGGGCCGCGTCGGATGCGATTGCCCCCCGGTAAAAAAGCCAGCCCGTATTGAACGCGCTCCTGCGCCTCGGACTCGCCGCGGCGGCATAGGGAACCTTGGCCCCCTTGAGCCAGTACGCCGCAAAGGCCCCCAGATCCTCGATATCCACGTCCCCGTCCGTATCGAAATCGAACCGCTCCTCGTAGGCCCCCTGCCCGGCCGAGGCCCGCCAGGCCCCGGCCAGCAGGGTCAGGTCGGCCAGGTCGATTTCGCCGCTGCCGTCAAAATCGGGATAGGGCCCCGCGGCAACCGCCCGGGAAGAAACCGTCAGCAGAGATAAAGATAAAACGAGGACAAATAACAGCAGGGATTTAAAGTACTGGTTCTTACCCCTCATCACGATAGGTTCCCCTCCGTTTCAAGGTTATGCTTAATCTTCCGGGTACGACCGGAACCAGCAGTTGCCCCAGTTGACATTGACGTTGCGGTCCCAATCCTGATGCCACTTGAGTTTCCAGAGTTCCTTAAGGCCGACCTTTCGGCTGCTCAGGTCCATAAAGAGCATGTTGGGACCGCCGCCGTGCCGGTCCATACAGAACTCGCTCATCCCGGACCCGGACACCTGGATGCCTTTCTGGGCGGGCGGCACATTGCCCTCCCACACATGGGTGCCGTCCCACAGCGACCCGCCCATCAGCGGAATCTGGGAGGCGCCGGCCGCCCCCATTTTGCGAAAATACAGCGGCTTCCATGCTTCGGGAGTATTATACGTGCCCGCCACGCCCGTGTCCAGCGGGTTCATTACCCAGGCGTTGACCCCGTAGCTGCCGTACTGGCCCTCCAGCCCCCAGGCGGGCACGGGCCCGTAACCCGGCTCGCCGTAAACGCCCCAGGCGATGAACGTGCGGTCCAGGTCGGTCATATCGCTCCAGCCGGGAAACTCGGACAGGAATTTCCTGACCGAGGGGCACATCCGCAGATCGTCCGCGCCGCTGTAGTAGGCCATCAGGTCCGTCATCCACATCGTCCCGCCGTTCCATCCGATCGGCAGGCTGGAGTTATGATCCTGCGCATACATCGTAAACAGGACGCCCCACTGTCGAAGGTTGGACCGGCAGACCACGGCCTGGGCCTTCTGACGGGCCTTGTTAAAACCGGGCAGCGCAATCGAGATCAGCAGTGCGATCACCGCGATGACGACCAGCAGCTCGATCAGCGTAAACCCCTTGTTTCGTTTCATATCCCGCTTTCCTTACGTATCTCCGTATTCGCTTCGAATCGCAAAGAAGGGAAGGCCGATTGGAACCGGCCTTCCCCGATATCGCTCGTTTACGGATAGATCGACTCCTTCAGCCACCGGGCCGCAATCTCGGCAAAGTCCGCCAGATCGACCCGGCCGTCCTTCACGATGTTGGCGGAGGTAATCAGCGGCTGGATCAGCGGGCTCGATGCCGCCCCGCCCTCGACGGCCAGCGAAAGCACCTCGGCCTGCGAGAGGGCGTAATCATAGACTCTGAAGTCATCCAGCAGCCCGTCCAGATAGCCGCCGGAGCCGCCGGACCAGCGCCACGCCCCAATCGTAAAGAAGGTCTCGACGCCGTCCGGAGCGGGCGACGCGGTGCTTCCGGCGGGCATTTCGATCATCAGCTCGCCGTTCTGATAAATCCCCATCCTTCCCGCCGCGGCGTCCTTGACAAACGCAAGGTGGACCCACTGATCCTGCCGGTAGGCCGGGTTCGTATAGTTCCCGCTGCCCCAGTCAAGCACATCCCAGCCCGCCGCGTACTCAATCGTGCCCGTTGCGCTGGCCCATGCCGTCAGCCGGCCGCCCGTATCGGGGCCGATCTTAAAGAACATGCTGTCCTGGTCCTGCTGGCCGGGGTCCTTGAACCAGAAGGCCGCCGTGGACTGCCCGCCGAGCTGCTGGGCGGGCGACGCCTCCGGGTCGCCGATGTTGGCCGCCGCGATGGGGACCTCCACCCACGTATCATTGCCGAGGTCGAGGCAGTTCGAACCGTCGAAACCGCTGCCCGCCCCCGCCCACGAGTCCGCCGAGCTGATCACGCCGTGATAACCGAAACCGGACAAATCGTTGACGTCCGCGCCGATGCCCTCATTGAACGTGTACCACAGGATCGGACCCCGCGCCGGCGACGCCGCCGTCACCTCGACCTCGCCGCTGAGCCAGTTATCGGCGATATTGGCCAGGTCCAACAGATCCACAACGCAGTCGCGGTTCATATCCGCCGGGATCATCTCCGTCAGGCACAGCGGCGCCGACAGACGAATATAATCCACGGTGATCGTTCCCGCGCCGCCCGCCGCCGGGGCATTCCTGGTCCCGATGCCCACGGTGAGTTTCGTTACATTCGTCAGGTCCACGCCCTGATCCGCAAACGCCTGCAGGTCGATGGGCCAGTAGCGGAACCACTCGTAGCTCTGCTGATTGAGCAAGCCCGCATCCGGATACTGAACCGTGCCGCTCTGGGCCCCGCCGTTGGATTCGAGCGTGATATAGATCGAATCGGTCATGTCGTCATGTCCGCGAACGTTCATCAGCAGCAGCTTATTGCCGCCGAAGGTCCAGTCGTTCGAACAGGGCCCCAGGTCCGCCGCGTCCGCACTGACCTCGGTCAGGTACGGGGCCGCCGTGTTGTCGTAGGGAATCTGCATGGCCTCGCCGCTGAGCCCGACCGTAGGCCCCCATACCGCCTGCAGGGCCGCCTCTGAGGCGTAGTCAAACGAATCCACGTCGGTGTCCCGCGAGATGGTGAATCGCCCGATGGTCTCGCCCTTGACCACGCCGCCGCCGATGGTTTCATCCACCCGCCAGTAATAGGTCACGCCGTGCTCGACGGCGCTGAGCGGCAGGACGAAATTCGGATCGGTCAGCGGCACGGTCCCCAGAAACTCCGGATCGTCCGTGTCCGCGGCCGCCACGGCCGCCGCCGAGGTCCCCAGATACACGTAGTGATCGCCCGTCGCATCCGCCGCGGCGATCCAGTTCAGCGTTGGACCGTAGCCGCAGCGGGCCGGGTCCTGCCAGGCAACCGTATCCCCGATGGCCGGATAGACCGGCTTCGCCTGCGTATCGCCGGCGTAAGAGAGCGACACGTCATCGAAAAAGACCCCCTTGATCCAATCGGCCCCGCGCAGCCGGAGCGTCAACTGCCCCGCCGCTGACGGCACGGTAAACGTATGATGGTACGCCGTCCACGTGGTGGGCGCGGGCATCATATTGTTCTCTAAGAGAATGAAACTGTCATAGGCCAGATACGTCCCGTTGGGCTCCCGATATTCCATCTCCACGAAGACGTCGCCCCAGTTGTTCGCACTGTACCACTGGGTCGTAACGACGCAGCTGAAATCGAGGGCCGGCATCGAGTTGGGCTCAAAGACGATGGACTGGCCGACCTCCACGCCCGGAGACTCTTCATTGGCAATAAGACAGATACAGGGAGTGCCGTCATAGGAAAAATCTTCGTGAACCTCGAAGTAGGATTTGTCGGGATTCTCAATATAAACATACCACCCGTTCGGATCGCCGGAGGAGTCAATGATATTGAAATTCCCGTTCCACAGGAGTTCCCCGGCCTGCAGCGTTGCCGCGGCCAAAAGCAACGCCGCCGCAAATAGCCTTCGCATCTTCATAATCCTCTCCTTACCTCTTTACAGAGTCTGTCCCCGCAGGGACTTTTCAACTCACCTTGCCCCCTTCTTCAATCGCTTGACAGCCAAAGAACCTCCCGCCGGTCGCCGCGGTTAGGCCCTTGTGCGGCGAAGCAGCAGACCGCCGATCCCCAACAGCAGCATCGAGGCCGGTTCCGGCACCACCGACAGATCGACGTTATCGAAGTTGACCGTCGTCCCGTCGGCCGCATAGAACACGATCATCACGTAGGCCGTGCCCGCCGGGGTCGTCATCGACTCCTGCAAGTGCAGCCAATCGCCTTCCGCATTCGGCGCCTCGGACTGATAGTACAGGGGATATGAATTATCCGAAATGTAGGTCCAGGACGCATCCTGGAACTCCACCGAAACCGTGGCCGACCCCGCCGTCGTCCAGCGGGCGCTGTAGTCCAGGTTCAGCACCAGATCAACGCCTTCGCCGATGGCAATCGAATTCGTCCCGACTTTGTTGGTCCAGTTCGCGCTCTGGGACCACATCTTCAAACTCTGCGTGCTGCCCGGCAGGTTGTACTCCGTATCATAGCTCGCCGATTGATTCTCCGAATCGTCCTGCCAACTCCACCACCCGTCGCCGTCGCCCAGCCAGGTGGTAACGGCCTCGAAATCCCCGTTCCAGACAATATTGGCCTGAGCCGAAACCGCCGCCAGACCCGCACACAACAACATCACCCAAATTTTGCTCATCTTGCCGTCCTCCCAAATTAGGTTGGTTTGTGAGAATCCGTTCGCCATAGTCCTCTCCATAGCGGAACTTTTCTCTGTCTTTCCCACACACTTCAGACGCGCACGCAAAACGCAGTAACTCGACTTTGACAGTGTATCAAAAAAACAGAATCGAAGTCAAGTAAATTCTTTACTTATTTATGAAACTGTTTTATTCGCCGCCGCAAAAAATCAACCCCATTCCGGACTCACCCATGCCTGTATCAAGCTAAGTATTTATCGCCCAAACACTTAACAACCTCTATTCGATGCGGACCGCCGTAAGGGAATACGGCTCGGCGTAAAAGAAAATCTGCCTTTCGTTCCGGATTTCCACCTCCACCGGCAGGACCACCTGATGTTTGAGACCGATCATTTCCGCACAGGCCTTCGTTGCAGCAGGCCCATCGAAATCCACATAGACCCGCCGGCGCAGGGCGTTCTTGCTGATCGCCAGCAAAAGCGTCGCCCCCGTAGCGTCCTGCACCGCCAGCACCCGGCAGTCCGGGCTGGAACTCTCCGACTTGACCACCGTCCCTCCCTGCACGGGCGCCACCAGCCGGAACATATCCAGACTCAGCGTCGGGGCGTAAGGCGGGTCCTGCGTAACAATGCTCGGGAAGAAATCCTGCTCGGACCAGACCTCCCGCGAGGTCCGCCACAGCAGCGGCCACAGACAGCACATCCGCACATCCGCCTCCAGGTACTCCATCAGCAGCTCGGCCTGAATGACGGCCGTCAGCGATTGACTGAAGGTCTGCGTATGGTCGCTGGGGGCCACATTCCATTCCAGCGACATGAGCCCGATCCCGGGGTAGCCGGCCCTGGCAAACGTCTCTTTGATTCGCCGGATGTCCTCGCCGTAGGGACGCACCCACTCCTTCCTCTTCCACTTGTTTCCCGTCTCCAGCGGCGTCTGCGTCCGCCACAGGTCAAACGTCCCCTGCCCCCATGCCCAGTACCAGTGCACATCGACAAAGTCGATCACGGACCCCGTCGCCCGGACAAACTGCTCCAATCCCTCCCACCAGTTGTAGCTCTCCGAGGAGGTCGGGTTGACGATCAGCTTCGCCTCGGGAAACTCCTTTCGGATGGCGCTTCCGTAGGCCAGCACCTCGTCGATATATTCCTTATGGCTGAAGGTGTAGGCGGCCTCGGCGTTCCACGGCTCATTGTCGAGGAACCAGTAAGTAACGGGATACTGCTTCTCCCTGCAATAGCGCATCCAGTCGAGGGCCTCACGGATTCCGTCCTCCCGCCGGTTGTGCTTTTTGCCCGAGGACAGGTTGAGCCCCACGATCGGCTCGGCCCCGATCCGCAGGCACGTTCCCATAAACTCGTCGAAATTCATAAACCGCTCGTTGGTCGCCCACTCCTCCGGGGCGACCCAGGTCGCCTGGAACCGCCCGCGGCCGGGCGCGGTGCCGTGCCGCTCGTTCGGGTCCCACAGGTCCTCGTACCCGTTGACGCCGGGATGCCGCCAGTGAAAAAACGAGGTCTCCTCCCCGCCGGGATAACGCAGGGCGCCGATGCCTGCCGTCCTGAGCTTCTCCTCAAAGCGGTACTTCTGCCAGATGTCGTCGGTCGTGTTGAAGTAGCTCAGGTTGATCCCGAGAAACGCCTTTGAAACGGTATGCCGTTTCTCCGCCGTAGCGACATGAACACGGACATGACGCTCCGGCCGCGAGTAGAAACGGTCGAGCGTCTCACGGCCGGTCGGCTCAAACGCCTCTCCCTCCGCAAAGACAACCCCGCCGACGCCCGCCAAAGCCAACAGGCACGCCGCCGCCAATCGAATGTCCCGCATCGCCGCATCCTCCTTTGAACTTTTTTATCATTCCCGCGAAAGCGCGATTTACACGGCCGTCCCGCGCCGCGCCTCAAGCGCCGCCCGCGTCTGCGCCGCCCGTCGGGCGTTGATCGGGTAAAACGCCAGCGCCGCCAGGGCCAGGACCGCCGTCAGAGCCGGCGCCCCCGCCAAAAACAGCCGCATGACGGTAAAGGTCTGGGACGCCTGCCCCCCGCCCAGCGTCTCATCGAAGCCCGAGAGCGACAGCGCCAGCCCCGTCCCGAGAAACGACAGCGAGATCGCCGTCTTTTCCACCCACGAGAACACCGCCCCGAACAGCCCTTCCCGCCGTTTGCCGTGCTCCAGTTCGTCCTCGTCGCAAATGTCCGCCATCATCGACGCCAACATGATCTTCACCGCCACCCACATCGGCCCGCACAGGATCGGGTCGATCAGGATAATCGGGTCGATCGCAATCTTCCCGAAGTAGAAAATAGGATGCCCCGGCCGGAAGATAAACCACTTCATCACCCCGCCGACGGCCATCAGGCCATAGACGAAGTAGAGCGAGCCCTTCTTGCCGAACCGCGTCGCCAAAATGTTGATCACCGGGATGGAGACGAATCCCACCACCGCATAGCCCGACGACAGCAGCGCCTTCCAGATGGACCCCAAAGCAATGTCGCCGTCGCCCATGTAATAGACCAGCACGTAGTGATCGATCCCCGAGGCCAGGATGCCCGAGAGCGTGTTGAGCACGATGATGCTCACCAGGACCAGGAAGGCGACATTGCCGAAGGCCTGCTTGAAACCCTGTGCGAACCGGACCTTCTCCTGGTGCTCGGTCTTCTTCCGGAACCGTTCGCGGACGAAGAAGCCCGGCAGCATGCCGAAACCCGCCATGATCCCCAGCCCGACGATCCAGCCGACCGTTCGGATTCCGCTCAGGTTGACCTCCTGCCCCTCCGGCAGCGACGCCGCGAAGAACCGCACGCTCAGCACGGCTGCCAGCGGGATCATCCATTGGTAGATGAACTCGCCGAACTTGTGAAAGAAGGCGTTGTACGCCATAACCCGAGTCCGCTCGTTATAGTCCGGCGTCATCTCATAGGTCAGGGCCGTATAGGGCACATAGAACACCGTGAAGAAGGTGAAGAAAAGGATCTGCATCCCGATGAAGAACGCGACCTTCGTCGTCTCGCTCCAGGCCTCCGGAACCAGCCAGATCAGGCCGAAGACGATCCCCATCAGGATCGCCCCGCTCACGATGAACGGCTTGCGGCGGCCCCACTTCGAGTGAAAGTTATCCGAGATCAGCCCCATGACCGGGTCAGTAAGCGCATCCCAGATCCGCGGCACGGTCAGGGCAATCCCCACCAGCGCCACGTCCACCCCGAGGATCATGTTATAGACCGGATACGCCAGCGAGTTGATGGCGACATACCCGAAGAACGACGAGAGCGACCCCATCCCCAGCGTCAGCTTTTCGGACAGAGGCACGCGGCCCGAAAGCCTGTGGCCCTCCGTCATCTTCGCGACTGATCCCGTCGATTCAGTCAAAGTACCCAACTCCCCTCATGCAGCAGTTTACCGCCGCCGTATTCAAGAGGCCCTGAAAGGGCCGACAGTTTCTTTTCCGGGGGCGTCAGCCCCCAAAAAAGGGAATTTCAAAATCTCTTTCAGCCCCGAAAGGGGCGACAGTTTAACTTTTCTGCAAAACCCGTCAAAGACCTTGCCGTCCCCGCCCCGTCTGACCCGTCCGACTCGTCCCCTGCCTTTGTCATTCCCGCGTCTCTCATTGTCATTCCCGCGCAGGCGAAAATCCAAACCAATCGTCAATCGCCCATCGTCAATCGAAAATCGAAAAGACCGTCAGGCAACGGACTCCCGTTCAATCAGCGTCACCGGAAATACGCACTTGCGTTCCTGGATCGGATGCCCGTCCGCCAAATGGATCACCATCTTGACCGCCTCCCGGGCCATCAGCTCCAGCGGCTCGTCGATGCAGGTCAGCGGCGGGTGCTGAAACATGGACACCCCCGCGTTTTCCCCGCCGATCAGCGAGATATCCTTCGGCACCGAAAGCCCCATCACGTTGGTCAGCACGTGCAGCGATTCGATCACCTGCATACTGGTGCCCGGCACGAACACGGCGTCGGCGTTGTTCTTCACGACGCGATTGACCGCCATGTACAGCGAATCCCCCGGCGCCATCAGCACATGGAGCCGTTCGTTGGGCTCGATCCCCGCCTCGCGCATCGCATCGGTATAGCCCCGCAAACGCACGCGGAACGGCAGCACGTCGCCCCCGATATACGCCAGCCGCGTCTTGCCGTGCCGGATGAAATACTTCGCCGCCTTGTAGCCGCTGTCGTAGTGATCCGAGCAGACGACGTACTGTTCCTCCGTGGCGGCAAAATTGTCCAGGTAAACCACCGGCATCTGCTTTTCGAGGCTGCAAAGCATCTCGTACAGGTCCGGCTCGTAGGTAATGGCGATCACCCCGTCGATGAAATATTCCTTGAGCTGTTTCATCGGGTCAGCCGGCAGCAGCATCCCGATGCCCTGCTCCGACAGCGCAAAGGCCGTGTGCGAGGTCAGGATGTTGGAATAGCCGTGGAACCGGTCCGTGTAGTGCGGCGCCGTCACGACGGCGATCTCCTTCGTGCGAGCCGTCACCTGGGGCTTAAGCCCGATCTCCTGGGCAAGCTGGAGCACCTTCGTGCGGGTCTGCGAACGCACGTTGCTGCGGTTGTTGAGGACGCGGCTGACGGTGCCCGGCGACACTTGCGCCAGTTCCGCCAAATCATATATTGTGGGTCTCTTTTTAGTCTCTTTTCGATTCGTCATAATCGTAATCGGAATTTTCGTCATCTATTATCCGGCCATCGGATTATCCGTCTTCGGGCAAAAAATACAATCTTTTTTTCCCGCCGCCCGAAGTCCGTCTATTGAGAGAGTCCCGCCGGCTCATCCTTCGCAAGGATGTCCTCCACCGTATAACGCTTGAGCATGTCCTTATACCGCCGCTTGTAAATCGCATACAACTGCAAAATCTCATGCTCGTCACCTTCCCAGTTGCACCGCCGGCAGTAGAACTCATCCGCCGCCTTGTCATACAGCAGATCGTAATCCACCTCCCGCAGCAGGCACTCCGGGCAGCGGTAATTGATTACGCCTTTTCGACCTTGAGACATGTCTCCAGTTCCTCGTTAAGTCCGATCGACTTCGTGATGCCGATCTTCAGGTTGGGCGAGAAGGAATATCCCTCTTCGTAGTAGCCCCCGCAGTCGCCGCCGGTCGGGATGAGACTCACGCGGGTCTGCACCGCCGGCACAACGGCCTCCACATGCCCTGCGTTCTCCGCGGCAAAGCTCCGACAGCGATAATCGTAAACCAGCTCATGCCGCCGCCCCTCGCGATCCACCACCGCCAGCAGGCATCCCGTCATATCCTCCGGGTACTCCGTCGTCCCCCAGCAGGACGTCAGGTATTCATCGATCTCCACCACCGCCCTGGGGTCGCTCGATCCCACGATCCGCCGGCAGATCATGATCTTGCCCGTGTTCTCCTTGAACGTGTACGTCGTCGCCAGCTTGATCCGGAGCCCCTCAAACTCGATCTCGACCGGCCGCACCTCCAGGATCCGCCCGCCCTTCGTCTCCCGGTAAATCCCCGTGCTTCGGCACGAGCTCAGATCCGCCTCCTGGGCCCCGTACCGCACCTTGCAGCTCTTGATCGCCCCCTCGCCCGCGTAGTGCGTAAACGCCCCCGCCCGGTAGCGCGACTGCACGATGTACGGGTACGAGGCGTCCTGGTTGGCCTTCGTCCCCGCCCCGCACGGCCGCGTCAGTTTGGAGGCATACGGCCGCAGATCGGTGATCGCGCCCCCCTGCTTCAGATCGATCTGCACCCGAAACTTCGAATCCGCATACCAGAACACCTGGTTCCGCGTGCCGTACAGGATGTCTTTCCACAGCCCGCAGTGCGGACCGCTGCGGGGGCGATTGGCGCGATACCACGCCGCAAACTCCGTCATCGTCATATCCTCGACCTCGCCCTCCCGCTTGAGCCGGCCGTAGTACGCCAAAAAATCCTCATAGCTCTTCTTGAGCACCCGGTAGTCGCATTCCCACCGGCCGCTCTTGCTCATCCATCCCGGCCCCACGTACACGAGGTTATAACTGTAGCCCCCGTTGTATCGCTTCATAACCCGGTACTGATCGACGAGATTATACATGTACGGCAGACGGTCCCCCTCGTAGATCAGTCCGCGAATGATGTTCTGCGGGTGCGTGCCGAACATGTCCCCCGAGTTGTCCATGACCGCCAGCAGGTCGCGCGACAGGTGCGGCACCGCCACGATCCCGAGGTCGTCGGCCTCGTCCTCGGCGATCGCATGCGTGTTCTGTTTCGACGGAATCCACGCCGTCCACGGCGAGCCGTCCATCAGTGTGTACCACGAATAGTTGGCGTGGCGGTACACCTTGGGCCCCTCCTCAAAGCACGTCGCAACCGCCGCCTGCACCATCGGGTACTTTTCCTTGATGTAACGGATCAGCTCCGCGTCCATGAAGTACGAGCCCGTCGAGGTCGGATAAAAGCCGAAGACCTCCCTGAACCGCTCAAACGTATCCTCCGCAATCCGCCGCTTCAGATCCATGGGGAACAGCCAGATCGCCAGTTCCTTCGACCGGTATTTCTCGCGAAACTCCCTGCAGTTGAGCCCCAGGAACGTATGCCCGATCTCGTCCCCGTACTCCCGGTGATGCTGTTTCACCAGTTCGATGCACGCCTCGTTATACAAGGCCCCGTAGGTCATCTGGATCGTCGTCTTCAGGCCGTTGCGGTGGGCAATCTCCTGTTGCAGTCGAAAGATGTCCAGCGACTCGCTGACCACTTCCGCCTTGCCGACCTCCTCCTGTCGCCCCTCCTGCACCCTCGTATCGATATATTCCGGCGTCAGTTCCGGCCGGTGGATGAGATTCAGAATGAAGTGCTCCGTCACGCTCATTTCCTCTCTGGAACCTTGGCCTGCGTCTCGGCCTGCGGCATCGGTCTCACGGCCGTTCCGACGCCGGCAATCCTCCTCGCCGGCGTCGGTTTCTCGGCCTGTTTAAATACTTCGAACGCCGGCAGCGCCTCGCCCCGATCATCAAACAGGGCGCGGGCCCAGCACGGCGGCGCATCGCCTTCCTCGTCCATCCCCGCCGGCGGCGCGATCCATTCCGGCGCCCAGTAGAAAACCCCCTTCCCCCGGCCGCCCGCGACGCCCCGCGCAATCTCGACAACCTCCTCAAAAAACCGCCGCTGCCCCTCCGGCGAGAGCGGATATCGCCCGCTGAGCCGATCCCATACCTCCGGGTAATCCCGGAGCACCTCCCGGTACGCAGGATGATGCTTCCACGGATACGCCGTCTCAACTACGTAAAGGTCCTTACCGTACAGCGCAGCCATGGCGTGCAGCGTCCGCTCAAGGTCTTCCGGCATCCCATGCCAGAACGGATAATACGACTGCCCGATGACATCAAAATCAACAACCCGACTGTGAAGATTATCAAAAAACCACCGGCTGGTCTCAAGGTCCCCGCCCCGGTCGATGTGGACCATCACCCGCGTTCCCTCCCCCGCCGCATCCCGCACGCCGCTGATCCCCGCCCTCAGCAGTTTCTCCAGCCGATCCCATGCCTCGGTATGATTGGCGCAGGGCCTTCGAACCCACTGAAAAGTGCTGCAGTCGTGCGCCTCGGCCACCTTGCCGTGGTCCCACAGCATCCCCGACGTGATCTCATTGCCCACCTGCACAATCTCCGGCGTCGCTTGCGCCTTCACAAAAGCCCGCAGAACCTCCCGCGTGTACTCATAAACCGCCTTTTCCAACGCCTCAAACGCCAGCCCCTCCCACGCCCGCGGCAGATACTGCTTACCCGGATCGGCCCACGTATCCGAATAATGAAGATTCAGCAGGAATCGAAATCCCTTTCCCTTGAGCTCCTTCGCCAGCGCCAGCGTGTACGGCAAATCGTTGACCTGGGCCCCCCGCAGTGAGGGCGTATGGAACAGACGCAGACGGGCATAGTTGAAGCCCGCCCGCCGAAAGGCCTCCGCCGGCTCGACCGCTTTGCCGCCGACTCGGTAAAAATACCCGCGATCCGCATTGCGCTTCAGCAGCGACAGGTCGGCCCCGCAGGCAAACGATGCATCATCAGCCAAAACCCGGCAGCGCCCTTTAAATTGTATCTCTTTATTTGACATCAACTTACCATCACATCATCGAATAAATCCGACACATAGGAATCTGCAATCATCAGGATTATACCATTATAAAACTATTTAATCAAGATTAAACTGTTTCATTTAATTGCAATTTTTATTTTATGGCCCACGAGAATGGTTTTTTTACAAAAAAATTTGAAAAACCAGTTGCTTTTACTTTGGACATCAGTAATATTACTGATACTCCTTCTGCCGCCTGCGGCAAGTAGCCCAAGGAAGCGCACTGCTTCCTCCTCCTTCTAATCCTCCTCCGCAGGCGGTTTTTTTTATTTTTAATAGGAACAGCCACCTGTTTGTTAATTTTGGGCAATTTTCCCCACATAAAACGCACCCGCCGAATCGGCACAAAATTTATCCGTGTTTCTACTGAGAAAATCTTTGCAAAGTCATACCCCCGCCCAGAAAAAAAACGGCTGACCCTTTGACATTTACGCGGGACCGCAGCTCAGGCCCGCAATGGCAACATACAGGACGACATACGGGCTGAAATGCTGCAAAAGGGCCTTCTCCTGCGCCGAAAAAAAAGCGAGGAGGGCTTTGCGCTCCTCGCTTTCTCTTTCTTACGTCTTCTTCGTCCGGTTATCCGCCGAACACCGGCTTGAGGTGCCGCTCGTAAATATTCCCCGTCACGTGAGCCGCGATGATCTCCTCGTGCGCATCCAGCATATTATAGTAGTCGTCCCCCATCTCCGCGGCGATCTTGTAGGCGATATGAAACAACTGCCGCAGCTCCGGGTTGTACCGGGGATTGCTCCGGTCGTGGCGCACCGCCGCCGCCAGCTCCGGCCCGCTCATGGCGCTGATCGCCTCCGGCCGGGGCGGGTTAGTCACATGGATCACCGCCGCATAGGCCGCCGCCAGCTCATCCTTGCGCTCCCACGCCCTCCGGTAAAGCTCCTTGACCAGTTCGACCGCCTCGCCCCCCGCCTCGCAAAGCCCGATCACCTCTTCCAGCCAGGTCGTCCCGGCCGTCTTCATATGCAGCCCCGCGTCAAACGTCTCCATCGCCCGCCGGATCGGCGCATACAGCGAAAACTTGTCGCTGCCGGAGTGGATGCTCAGCTTGAGATTCGCCGGCAGCCCGAACTCCTTCACCGCGAACCGGATCACCGAAAGGTGCTGGTAGAACTGCCGATCAAATTCCTCGACGCTGCCGACATAGTCCACGCCCTTGTAGAACGCCCCCGCAAATCGCGGCGCAATCGTCTGCGCCGGCACGCCCTGGGCCCCGATCATCCCGAGGATCAGCAGCATCTGGGCCGGCGTCTGCGGCCGGTCCACCTCATCCATCGACACTTCCGTAACGAAGCGGCCCGCTCCCTTCTTCGCGGCGACCCGGCGGTACAACTCGCCCGCCTGCTCAATCGCGTAGAGAAAGGTATTCGCCGAATGCGCCAGATCCTGCTCGCTCACCTCCACCGACACGCCGCCGTCAAACTGCTTTTTGCCGACGTATTTTCTGAACCGCTCCATAAACGCCTTCTTCGCGTCCGCGCCGGCGGGCTTGCCGATGTAGTCGGCCACGTCCAGTGTAAAAAAGTCGCTGGATTCGATAAAGCCGTCGATGTTGCCCGCGTTCACATGGTCGGCATCAACGTAATACGATCCCGGCCACCGCAGCGCCGCCGCGGCCGCGTCCGCCTCTTTGCGCACATCCGCGGGCTTCGTGCCGATGAGCGTATGCTCGCGGTTGGATTTGTTCCACACCGGCACAACGTCGATCCCCGCCTTCTTCGCCTCGATAAACGCCCGAAGCTGCGCCTTGCCCTGCCGGCCGAACCGGTCGCCGACTCCCATCGAATATTTTTCCAGGTTCATACCCCTTTGCCTTTCCTTAGTCTCTGCATTCCATATCAAAATACCGATGCGCGTTGTTGTACGAAATATCCTGCACCATCGCGCCGAGCCGCTTGATATCCTTGGGGATCAGCCCGTCCTCCGCGTCGCGCCCGAGCAGCCGGCAGAGAATCCGCCGGAAATACTCATGCCGCGAGTAGCTCAGGAAACTCCGCGAGTCCGTCAGCATCCCGACAAACCGGCTCAGCAGCCCCAGGTTGGACAGGGCGTTCATCTGCTTGATCATCCCGTCCATCTGGTCAAGGAACCACCAGCCCGAACCGAGCTGAAGCTTGCCCGGCGTCACCCCGTCCTGGAAGTTGCCCAGCATCGTCGCGAACACCTCGTTGTCCTTCGGGTTCAGGTTGTACAGGATCGTCTTCGTCAGTCGGCCTTCGCGGTCCAGCCGGTCCAGATAACGCGACAGCGGCTGGGCCATCTCGAAATCGCCGATGGAATCGAACCCCGAATCGGGTCCCAGTTGCGCCATCATCCGGCTGTTGTTGTTGCGCAGCGCCCCGAGGTGAAGCTGCTGCACCCAGCCCCTGGCGTGGTTCATCCGGCCCAGCTCGATCATCATCGCCGACTTGAACTGCTCGATCTCCGACGGCGACAGCGTCTCCCGCGAGCGGAGCTTTTTGAAGATCCGCCGGATCTCGCCGTCCGTGTACTCGGCCGCAAACGGCCGATCCAGCCCGTGGTCGCTCAGCCGGCAGCCGTTGGCATGGAAAAAGTCATGCCGCTTGCGAATCGCCTCGAGGTAGTCGTCAAAGCTCCCGACCTCCATGCCCGTCAGTTCGGCCAGCCGGTCGATCCAGGCGTTCTGCGCCTCCGGGTTCTCCGGCATCATCGCCTTGTCGGGCCGCCACGCCGTGTGGACGGCGACCTCAAAGCCGTCCCTGCGGATGGCCTGGTGATGCTCCAGTGAATCGAGGGGGTCCTCCGTCGTGCAGACCAGCCGCACGTTCCATTGCCGCAGGATGCCCCGGACGCTGAACTTCTTCGTCTGCAGCATCGCCGAACAGGCGTCGTAGATCTCCCTGGCCGTATCCGGCCCCAGCAGCTTGCCGGTAATCCCGAAGGGCTTCTTCAGCTCCAGGTGCGTCCAGTGATAGAGCGGGTTGCGCAGGCACTGCGGCACCGTCGCCGCCCACGCCTCGAACTTCTCCCAGTCCGATGCGTCGCCCGTGCAGTACCGCTCCGCCACGCCGTTGGTCCGCATCGCCCGCCACTTGTAGTGGTCGCCGTAGAGCCAGATCTGCGTGAGGTCCTCAAACCGGTGATCGGCGGCGATCAGCCCCGCCGGCAGGTGGCAGTGATAGTCGTAGATCGGCATCCCGGCGGCGTACTCGTGGTAGAGCGTCCGCGCCGTCGGCGTATCCAGCAGAAAATCCTCGTCCATAAACTCAGCCATGCGTCACTTCCAATCATGCAAAATTTTGATCTTTCAAACCGTCAAAGAACCCAATACTCCATTTTGTCATCCCCCCCTTACTGTCATTCCCGCGCAGGCGGGAATCCATCATCCATCGTCCATCGTCAATCAACAATCGACAATATCCCCCCGAAAGGAACAACAATCTCTATTCCGGGGGCATCGGCCCCCGGAATAGAGGATTCGCATTTTATACCACATACGTCGAGGCCGCCGTCGAGCCGCCGCGCCCCGTCCAGTTGGTATGGTAGAACTCGCCGCGCGGCTTGTCCACCCGCTCGTAGGTGTGGGCGCCGAAGTAGTCCCGCTGGGCCTGGAGCAGGTTGGCCGGCAGCCGTTCGCTGCGGAAGCCGTCATAGTACGCCAGGGCCGAGCCGATCGTCGGAACGGGAATCCCGAGCTGCGTCGCCGCCACCACCACGCGCCGCCACGACTCCTGCGCGCTCGTCACCGCCTTGGCAAAGAACGGGTCAAGCAGCAGGTTCACCAACTGCGGGTTGTTGTCGAAGGCCTCCTTGATCTTGCCGAGGAAGACCGACCGGATGATGCAGCCGCCCCGCCACATCAGGGCGATGCCGCCGTAGTTCAGGTTCCACTTGTACTCGGCCGCCGCCGCGTGCATGAGCTGGTAGCCCTGCGTGTAGCTGATGATCTTCGAGGCGTAGAGCGCCTTGCGCAGGTCGGCGATCATCTGCCCGCGGTCGCCTTTATACGTGGTCTGGGCCGGGCCGGTCAGGACCTTCGACGCCTGCACGCGGGCGTCCTTGAGCGCCGACAGGCAGCGGGCGAACACCGCCTCGCCGATCAGCGTCAGCGGCTGGCCCGCGTCCAGCGCCGCGATCACGGTCCACTTGCCCGTGCCCTTCTGGCCCGCCTTGTCGAGGATCAGGTCCACCACGTAACGGCCCTCCTCGTCCTTGTAGCCGAGGATGTCGCGAGTGATCTCGATCAGGTAGGAGTCCAGCTCGCCCTTGTTCCACTCGGCGAAGACCTCGTGCATCTCCTCGTTGCTCATGCCCAGGCCCTGCTTCATCATGTGGTAGGTCTCGCTGATCATCTGCATGTCGCCGTATTCGATGCCGTTGTGCACCATCTTCACGAAGTGCCCGGCGCCGTTCTCGCCCACCCAGTCGCAGCACGGCTCGCCCGACTCGGTCTTGGCGGAGATCTTCCGGAAGATGTCCTTGACGTGGGGCCAGGCCTTCGGCGAGCCGCCCGGCATGATCGACGGACCCTTCAGGGCCCCCTCTTCGCCGCCGGAGACGCCGGTGCCGATGTACAGCTTGCCCTTGCCCTCGACGTAAGCCGTCCGGCGGATCGTATCGGGGAAGTGGCTGTTGCCGCCGTCGATGAGGATGTCCCCATCCTCCAGGTGCGGCAGGATCTGCTCGATGAAGTCGTCCACGGGCTTGCCCGCCTTGACCATCATCATGATCTTGCGCGGCCGCTTGAGCGCCTTGACCATCTCCTCGACGCTGCGGCAGCCGATGATGTTCTTGCCTTTGGCCCGCCCGTTGACGAAGTCATCCACCTTCGAGACCGTCCGGTTGTAGCAGGCCACCGTAAAGCCCTTGCTTTCCATATTCAGAATGAGGTTCTCCCCCATCACCGCCAATCCAACTACCGCAATATCCGCTTGTGTCATGTTTATTCTCCTTATCAAATCAACTGTTGGACCGCAAAGGACTCAGAGGTCTCAGAGAAAATGTGATTTTATTATCTCCGTGTTCTCCGGGGCCTCTGCGGCGAATATTTTTTAACGTTTGACCCGTGCGTTGCCTTCCCAGATGCTCCAGACCTGCTCCTCGTCGGCGGGCTGGGCATAGTCGGTCAGCATCGTGGCCGCCAGCGCCCCGCTGGCCCAGCCGAACCGGGCGCACTTCTTCACGTCCCAGCCCTTGAGGATCCCGTAGAGCAGGCCGCCGACAAACCCGTCGCCGCCGCCGATCCGATCCAGCACGCCGATCTCGCGCGGCTTGATGATCTCCCACTCTTGGCCGTCGGTAACCAGCGCGCCCCACAGGTGGGTATTGACCGACACCACCTCGCGCAGCGTGGTCCCGAAGTACGCCGCGTTGGGATAGGCCTTTTGCACGCGGCCGATCATCTCCTTGAAGCTGTCGATCTTCGCGTCCAGTCCCTTGCCCCCGGCCTCCGGGCCCTCGATGCCCAGCGACAACTGGAAATCCTCCTCGTTGCCGATGAGGATGTGGCTGCGGGAGGCGATCTCGGCGAAGACCCTGGACAGTTCCTTTTCCCGGCCCTTCCAGAAGCTCGCCCGGTAGTTCAGGTCGAACGAGACCATCGAACCGTGTTCCCGGGCAGCGCGGGCGATGTCCAGGCAGAATTGGCTGGTCTTCGGCGACAGGGCCGCGACAAGCCCCGACAGGTGAACGATGCGCGTCCCCTCCTGGCCGAAAATCCGATCCAGGTCGAAGTGCTCCGCGCTGAGCTCACGCCCGACCTCGCCGGCCCGGTCGTTATGGACCCGCGGACCCCGCGAGCCCCAGCCGCTGTCGGCCATGTTGATCTGGTGGCGATAGCCCCAGGGACCGCCCTGCTCAAACTCCGGCCCCTCCACGGCCATCCCCCGGCTCCTGAGATTGCTCTTGATGAACTGGGCGACCGGGCTGCCCTTGACAAAAGCCGTCAGCACCTTCACCGGCAGCCCCAGGGACGAGGCCACGCTGGCTACGTTGCTCTCGGCGCTGGTCGCCTGCATCCGGAACAAATCGCTGCAGTGGAAGGGCTGCGAATTAAACGGCGTCAGCCGAAGCCCCATGCTGGTCGGCACGATCAGTGCGTACTTTTTCGTTGCGCTTTCAGTCATTTCTTACTCCATGTTACCAAGGGGTTTACGATTGAAATCTCTGTCTCCAGCTCCACAGCCCCAGGCCGGGATTGGAGATAAAGTAAATGTTCTCGCAATTGACCGCGTTCCAGCCGTCGGTCAACCTCTCCGGGTTGTAGATTTTACTCATCGCATCGAGGTCTGCATATCGGAAATTTACCGATTCGATCTCTTCCCGGCTCAAGTGACCCGGGCAATACGTGATCCGGAACCGCCCCTCCGACGAGCCGTGGATCAGGTGGGCCGCCGCGCTGAGGTTGGCCTGCAGCTCCGCGTTGGTCTTCGTCTGCTCCAATACCCGCTCCGTCCCGACATACCCGTACTTGCGGATCAGCCGGTCGATCTCCGCATCCTCGCCGAACTCCTTGACCCCCGGCGCCAGGATAATCAGCTCCCCCCCGTCCGCCATCGCCATCCGCGTCCGGTAGATCGCCTTGTTGCCCAGCCAGGTGCTCTTGAACTCCACCGGGTCCAGATAGACGACCACCTTTTCCAGCGGCTCCTCCAGCATCCGGAAGTTGACCTTGAGCGAAAGCGCCGCCGCCCGCTCGAAGCACTCGGCGTCGTCCCCGATATACATCCCCCGTGTAATCGGGCCCTCCTCCGTCGAGGCCGCCACGGTCTGCACATAGACAATCGGCAGCTCCCGGGCAAAATGCTCCGACGCATAGTTGAGCACTCGCCGAACCGGCGTATCCGCCCGACCCATCATCCGCTCCATCCCGTACACCGCGCCGAGGAAGTGGCTCTTGTTGATCCCCTCCTGCCCGCCGGTGCCCACGAAGATATTCTTGTTGTAGTTGGCCATCCCCACCACCTCGTGCGGCACCACCTGCCCGATCGAGAGGATCAGGTCAAAGCCCCCCGCCGCCAGCAGCCGGTTGACCTGCGCGGGCCAGTCGTAATCGACCTTGCCCTCGCTGACCTCCCGCACAAAGTCGCCCGGCACACTCCCCAGCGTCACCAGGTCCCGCTTCCAGTTGTGTTCACGGAACAAATGCCGCGGCAGATCCCCGAACATCTTCGCGATCTGCGGCTCGGTCATCGGCGAATGGGTCCCCAGCGCCGGCAAAATGTCCGTCAGCGCCGCCCCGTAATACTGCCAGGCGTACCGGGTCAGCTCGCCCGCACGCGAATAAAGCCGCGTGATATCCGGCGGCAGCACCAGCACCTTGCGGCGCTTCCCCAGCTTCTCCAGCGCCTCCGTCAGGCCGCGCCGCAGGTCCTCCGCGCCGAGCCGCTCGTTTTCGCCGCCCCGTGCATAGTACAACATGTGTTTGGCTCCTATGGCAGATTTCTTATCGAATCCAGGTCAGGCGTTCCGGCCGCCGCCGGCAAAATGTCTCTGCATAACTGCCGGCACAATCCGCATCAACCGCCCCAACCAAAGAACGTTCTATAATTTCTGCTCTTTATTTTTTAATTTTTGCTTTTTGATCCTTGATTTGAACTTCATACTCCCGAAAACGCGCTGAACCCCCCGTCGATCGGCACGACGATCCCCGTCACAAACTGCGACGCCTCGCTGATAAGCCAGTGCACCGCCCCCAGCAGTTCCTCCGGGGTGCCGAACCGGCCCATCGGCGTATGTTGGATGATCGTCCGGCCCCGCGCCGTAAAGTCGCCCGTCTGCTCGTCCGTCAGCAAAAAGCGGTTCTGTTCGGTCAAAAAGAAGCCCGGGGCAATCGCGTTGACGCGAATCCTCGTCGAATAATTCTGACACATGTGCACCGCCAGCCACTGCGTAAAGTTGCTCACGGCCGCCTTGGCCGCCGAGTAGCCCGCGATCTTCGTCAGCGGCCGAAACGCGTTCATGCTCGAAATATTCAATATGACGCCCTCCTTCCGCTCGGCAAAATACTTCCCGAACACCTGGCTGGGCAGCAGCGTCCCGATGAAGTTCAGATCGAAGACGCGGCGAAGCGCATCCTCCGGCAGATCGAAGAACGGCAGCTCATCCGAGGTCGTCGCCTCCTTGCGGTTGCCGCCGGCCCCGTTGATCAGCACATCGACCCGGCCCATGCTCTCGATCGCACAGACAAACGCCTCCTGCACCTCTTTCTTGTCCAGCACGTTGATCCGAAGCGGCAGCGCATAACGGCCCCGATCCTTCAGCTTCTTCGCCAGCTCGTTGGCCCGAAACTCGTCATAGTCCGCAATGCACACCCGCGCCCCGGCATCCGCCAGGTACTCCGCGATGGCTCCGCAAAGCACCCCCGCACCGCCGGTGATCACAACTCCTTTATCTTTCAAATCAAACAAATTCGACACGTTCAACCTCTCTTTTCCAACCATTTAACGACAACATAAATCCCGTAACGATCCTGAATTATAGACTCTCTGCCATGATTACGCACGCTATTTTAATATTAATTACACATGGCGTGAGCTATTATAACAGACCGCTCCCCTTTCACAAGCTTTTTTGGAAAGATTCTTAAGAAAATTTAAAACTTTGCAATATTCGCCCCCATTTCCTGACAAGGCATGATTTTTATCGGCCCTTCTAAAAAAAAACCTTTTTTGTTGATATTTCATCAGGGTTAGAGATAATTTTTGTGAATTTCAAATAAGGAACTTTTTACACGATGAAAAAGACCCCTATTGACTCCAAAAGTGCCGGCAAGCGGAACGAGAAGCTTATTCTCACCCTGCTGCAGGAACACAAGATCCTCTCCCAGACGGAGCTTTGCCGTCTGGTGGGCATCGGCAGTTCCACCGCCAGCACGATTGTCTCCCGCCTGCGGGAAAAAGGACTCGTCATCGAAAGCCAGGGCGCAAGCACCCGGCGGGGCCCCAAACCCGTCAACATCAGCATCAACCCCCAAAGCGCCTACGTGATCGCCGTCGAGATCAACCCCAGCTACGTTACCATCGGGCTCTTCGATTTCGTCGGCGCCCCGGTGGACAAAACCCGCCTGCCGCTCGGCGCCGACCGCTCGGTCGATCACGTCACCCGCCTGCTCGCTGACAACCTCCTCGAACTCGTCGGCCGCCACGCCGTCGAGCCGGGCAAGGTCCTCGGCGTCGGCGTTGCGCTCAGCGGCTCGGTCTGCAACGACGGCACTGTCTCGCTCTCCAGTCCGCTGGGCTGGAAGAACGTTCCCCTCAGGGAGCGGCTCCAGTCGATCACGCCCTTCCACATCTTCGTCTATAGCACCCGCGTGCGTCTGCTGGCCGAAATCGCCCGCAACCCGCAGCTTGCCTCGAAGAATGTGCTCTACCTCAACGTCGCCGGCGGCGTGGGCTCGACCTTCTACTCCGGCGGCAAGCTGATCTTCGGCTCCACCGGCCGCTACGGCGAGATCGGCCACACCATCGTGGACCCCAACGGCCTCGAGTGCGGCTGCGGCCACCGCGGATGCCTCGAAGCCATCATCTCCGGCCCCGCCCTGGCCGCACGGATCCGGCGAGACGTCGGCGACGGCCGCGACTCCCTCCTGCAGCAGCGCCTCCGGTCAAACCCCGACCTCACCCCCGAGGAGATCATCAACCTGTGGGGACAGGCCATACAGGAGAACGACGCGTACGCCCTGGAGCTGCGCGAGTTTGTCGCCGACCACATCAGCCGGACGGTCGCCGCCGCCATCAACGCCTACGACCCTGAAGTCGTCCTCCTCGGCGGCTACGTCTGCCTCCGTTTCCCCGACTACCTCATCGAAAAAATCCGCCGGGCCATCCCCACCTCCGTCTATGAGGACTCCCACCGCCGAATCGAAATCCTCAGCGCCGCCGCCGGCGAAGAAGCCCTCATCAGCGGCGTCGCCAGCGCCGCCCTGCAGGACGGCCTCGACTTCGCCCTCTGAGACGCCGTCTGTTAAATCCCCCTGAGCCCCAAGGACGCCATACATTAACTCCATGCTTTTAGCATCAATCACACGAATGAGCGGCTGCCATTCGTATGTGATAAAAAAAAAGTTCCCGTCAGTGAATCATCGACCGCTATACCAATCGCTCCCCAGTCAGCGAAAAATCCTTCCTTCTGGAGAAGAAGTGAGTTGCCCTCCACCTTGTAAGCGAAGATAGTGCTGTTGACTTCCGGCTTCTCGTCATTCCCGCGCAAAATCAATCGTCCATCGCCAATCGTCCATCGAAAATCGCAGACTCCCCCCGTCCATCGGGTCCATCCCGTCCATAATGTCCATTAAAAAACCTTATGTAAAATCCTGAAATCTCAAATCCTGCTCTTCCGTCTGCCCCGTCCGACCTGTCCGACGTGTCTGACCTGTCCGACGTGTCCGACGTGTCTGACGCGTCCGACGCGTCCGAGTTGTCCGACGTGCCGCCCCCCAATTCAAAACTTCTATCTTCTGTCTTCTCATCATCCAGATCACATCAAACGCGCCCCACCTCAAAATCAAAAACTAAAAA
>JBNRMP010000076.1:0-17798 GCA_050309685.1 Anaerohalosphaeraceae bacterium | reverse complement strand
GTCCTCCGCGTCGCCTTCCCCCTCCCCGCCCCCGCCGACTGACCCTCGCAAAAACAAGGACAGGCAATCTGTTTTCTCATACGGCAGCGTATCTTACCGTGTCGTCATCTGCTTTTTGAGAGCTCGGATCAGCCCCTCTTCAATCTCCTCGCAGCCGCGCAATTCCTCGATATCCCGGATCCTGCCGCGGTCCTCCCGGAACTCGATGATCTTTTCCGCCGTCTGATCGCAGAGGCCTAAGAGGCACATCAGTTCCCGCTTGGTCACATTGTTAATATTCAGACCCATCGTCTTTTCCCTTCGGATTGCACTCAGGGACGTTTCAATCTCTCTCTGATACCCTCCCGACCCGGTCGATGAGACTGGGCAGAATGCTCAATCGCCCATGGCATTCATCCCAAAAGGACTCAGTCGGAGCCGCTTTTCCATACTTTCTCCACCGTCCGCACTCATCGACATAGGGCATCTTAATCCAGACATTGCTCATACGAAAACAACACCATTTCAGCTAATCCATGTTAAACTGGGCAATTTGCCTTCCCTTTTCTTTTGATCTCCGTCACTATCTGGACGTCTGAAAAATACAATTCTCGGCCCATTAAGGCGGTTTATTCTACGTTTTCCCCTGATTTTGGGGGAAAGAGTCTTTTTAATTTTCTATTCTGTTGACATTTATCGGCCGACATTTATAATAGTGGGTTAGCAGAGGGTGTGGGCAGGTGAGTGCGCTGTGACCTGGTAGTTTATGGAAAGAGGATGCAAAAAACCGGTTTCAGGGGGCAAAGCGGGGACACTGCCGTACAGACACTCCCTATGCGGATTTTCTCTTATCGAAGTGCTCGTCGTGGTGGCCATCATCGCCCTGCTCCTTAGCATCGTGGTTCCTGCCCTTGAACGGGCCCAGATTCGCGTCCGCAACGTCACCTGCCAGTCCAATCTTCGACAGTGGGGCCTGCTTTTTGTGATGTACACGGAAGACAACGGCGGCTCTTTCCCCGATTCCGGGCGCACCTGGACCGATTCGTTCAAACCCTACCAGGGCGAAAGCGACGACATTCTCTGCTGTCCGCTGGCCGTCGTGCCTGATGCTGAAAGCGATACCAGCTACGGCGGGCCGCTGACCGCTTACAGGGATTGCAAAGATGCCTCCCTCCGTCAGGATCAGATCACCGGCAGCTACGGCCTTAACGGCTGGGTCACCAACGTATCTAACGACACGTCGATCATCTACGGCATATCGACCCGGAACAACTGGCGCACCCGTCAATCCGTCAGCAACAGCGCCTCGATCCCCCTCCTGCTCGACAGTCTCTGGGTCGTGGCCTATCCCGATGTTACCAATCTGCCCCCCGTTCAAAACGGCGATGCCTCCAACTGCGACCTGAGCGGCGGCGGCCGGCGACAGATCCGTCATTTCGCCTTCGACCGCCACGGTGACGGCGGGAACAACGGGCTGTTCCTCGACATGTCGGGCCGGGCCATCGGGCTCAAGGAACTGTGGCGGCTGAAATGGCACCGGGCCTCCGACCTGACCGCTCCCCTTCCTGAGTGGCCCGAGTGGATGGCAAGATACCCGGAATATTGATCCCTTAATCCTCCTCGATAATTTCCGTCTGCGTGATGTATTCCTCTTCGTCGGTTTCCTCGTCCTCGCCGTCCTCATCGGTCCGCGCGGTCAGATCGTCATAGGTCTGAACCTCCTCGGCGATTTGTTCCTTGCGCCTCGCCTCGTACTCCTCGAGTGTCATCGTCACCTCGCGGGCCTGGCTGCCGCGGTACTCGCCGAGGATGCCTGCCTGGGCCATCAGCTCGATCATCCGCGAGGCGCGGGCATAGCCGATGCTCAGCCGCCGCTGGAGCAGCGACACGCTGCCCCGCTGGGTCTCGAGCACCACGCGCACCGCGTCATCGAAGAGGTCGTCGCTCTGGGCCGCCGCCAGGTCCACCTTGCTAAGCTGCATCAGCTCCGGGCTGTACTGCGGCTGGGCCACGTCCTTGAGGAACTTGACAACGTTGCGGATCTCGTCGTCGTCGAGGTAGGCGCCCTGCGCCCGCATCAGGTCGCTGGTGCCGGGGATTAAAAAGAGCATATCGCCCTGGCCCAGCAGCGTCTCGGCGCCGTTCTGGTCGAGAATGATGCGGCTGTCCATGCGGGCGGCCACGCGGAAGGCGATCCGCGAGGGCATGTTCGCCTTGATGAGGCCGGTTACGACGGTGGCCTGCGGCCGCTGCGTCGCCAGCACGAGGTGGATGCCGACGGCCCGGCTCTTCTGGGCGATGCGAACGATGTAGGCCTCGACCTCCTTGGCGCTGGTCATCATCAAATCCGCCAACTCGTCGATGATAATCACGATGTGCGGCAGCTTCTTGGGGATCATCGCCTCCTCCTGCGGCGTGGAGGGCTGGAAGCGTTCGAGAAGCTCCTCGTGCGTCAGCGTGTTGTAAGAGGCCACGTTGCGAACCTTCGCCTCGGCCAGCAGCTCGTAGCGCTCGTCCATCTTCTCGACGGCCCACTCGAGGATCTGCTCGGCCCGCCGCATCTCCGTCACCGTCGGACACATCAGGTGCGGGATCGACTCGAACGCCGCCATCTCCACCATCTTCGGGTCGATGAGGATCAGCTTGACCTCGTCGGGCCGTTTGGTCAGCAGGATCGAGGTAATGATACTGTTGATGCATACGCTCTTGCCCGAGCCGGTCGTGCCGGCGATCAGCAGATGCGGCATGCCCGCCAGATCCGACACCAGCGCCTCGCCCGAGGAACTCTTGCCCAAAAACAGCGGGATCTGCATCCGCCCGATCCGGCCGGCGCCCTTCTGGACCAGGTCCTTGAGCCGCACCGTCTCTCGCTGGCTGTTGGGCACCTCGATGCCGATGGTGTGTTTGCCCGCCAGCGGCGCCACGACGCGGACCATGCCCGAGCTCAGCGCCCGGGCCATATCGTTGGACAGGTTGGAGATCTGGCTGACCTTCACGCCGGGGGCAAGCTGGAGCTCATACATCGTAATCGCCGGACCCGGCTCGGCATTGACAACCTCGGCATTAACGCCGAACTCCTTGAGCAGCTCCTCCAGCGTCCGTGCCTTATCCTCCACCATCCGCTCCTGCACAGCGGTAAAGTTGGGCTCCGGCTCCTTGAGCAGGTTCAGCGGCGGGAGCTGATAGTCGTCGTAAGTCTTGAGCGGTTCGTTCTTCGCCGGGGCGGGGGTCGGTTTGACCTTGGGCGGTTTTTTCTTCACTTCCTCGGCGGCCTCCGGTTTGGAGGGCGCAGCCGCAACCGTCTTCTCCAGCGAGCGGTCATGATCGGGGAACAGTTCCTCCTGCTCCGCCTTTTCCTCAACGTGAACGGCCGGGGCCGATGAGACGGCCGCAGCGGCAATCCGGTCGCTCTCCTCGCGCTTCCGCTTGAGCGACTCGGCCAGCCGGGAGGTTTCCTCCTGCTTCTGCTTTTCACTGAGCCGCTTCCAGATATCCCCGAAGGCATGCGACTGCTCCCGGGCCGCCGTCAGGGCCGGACCGGCCAGGCCGAAGAGCTTCAGGACCCCCCGCCCGAAGGACCGAATCAGGCCCAGCACCAGCGAGTCGGCCAGCAGGACCGCCCCGACCATCCAGGTGCTGACCAGGAAGATCGAAGTCCCGAGGTTCGCCATGTTCCTGCGAAGAAAGGTCCCGGCGGCGATCCCCAGGATACCTCCGTTATTCATCGGAAACGACCCGGACCGGTAAATCCACCTGGAATCGGTAGGCCAGAGCAGAAACCACGTCGTGGACAGGGCCGCCGTCAGCAGGATCATGCCGATGAGCCGGAAATTCATCTGCGTCAGCTCCTTGCCCGACAGATTGGCCGCCATCATAATCGTTACCGCGGCCAGAACGACCAAGCTCCCGGGACCGACATAGTAAAGGATGTAATAGGCAACGAAGGCCCCCGCCGAGCCGCACCAGTTCCTGACCGGCTGGTTCTGAGGCCAGACATAGGGACTGGGCGGGTCGCCGATGTGAAAGTCCAGAACGCTGCAAAACAGGAACACGCAGATCGCCAGAAGAAATACTTCAAACGCAATTTTATAAAATTGTGAATGTTTCACAATAGTCGCCTTTCCCTGTCGGAATAAGCATTAACAATACTGAAAAGCACAAATCCTTAATATATCGGTAATTTGGGAACTGTTTCTGCAATCCCTTTGGCCTGCCGGGTCTGCAAAAACAGCCTTAATTATGATAAATGGCGACAGATTATGTGCTTTTGTCGCTGTCTTGCGGCTTGGGCGTTCCAAAGAAGATAAAGCTGATCAGGACCAGGCCCGCCCCCGAAGCAAAAAGAGCTGTCCGAAAGTTTTTCTGCATACACCGCTCAAGCCACTTGGGGATAGGCATTGGCGGCGGCGGCTGATTCATCGCGTCGAGGATCACCTTTGCCGTCTGCATCAGCTCCCGGCTGTCGGCGGTCGGGACGGCCGTTTGCTCATCCGCAGCCGGCGGCCGGCCGAAGGTCAGCGGCTTAAGACGCCCCAGGACGTTGGGTTCCTTTGTAATCAGGTCAATCTGGGCCTGGTACTGGTCGGTCAGGGAGACGAGGGTCTCGTTTTCGAGACGTGTGTCCTCCAGATATTGCAGGTTGCTGTAGTAGGTCGTCAGTTCGGGATCGATCAGGATGGAAAGAACGATTGCGCCGGCGCCGATCGAGAAAAAGACGCAAAAAAACAGGAACTGAACCGTCAGAATAAACTGTTTCATCCGTGATCGCTTTTAAACGCCGTCGTCGCGCCGGCTCATCCCTGAGAGCCAGCCGCCATACTATAACCGGCAAAGTGATGTTTGTCCAAAAAAAAGGGCCTCCGGCCAAAGCCGGGGGCCCTGTGAAAAATCGTGCCTGCTGCGGCTTATGCGTAGGGGAACATTTCGCCGCCGTACTTGGCGCTGGAGCCGAGTTCCTCGTGAATCCGCAGGAGCTGGTTGTACTTGGCAATACGGTCGGAGCGGCTGGTCGAGCCGGTCTTGATCTGGCCGACGCCGGTCGCCACGGCCAAATCGGCAATCGTGGCGTCCTCGGTCTCGCCGGAGCGGTGGCTCATAATGGCGGTGTAGCCGTGGGCCTTGGCCAGATTGATCGCGTTGAGCGTCTCGGTGAGTGTGCCGATCTGGTTGACCTTGATGAGGATCGAGTTGGCGCAGCTTTTCTCGATGCCGGCGGCCAGCCGTTCGGTGTTGGTGACGAACAGGTCGTCGCCGACGAGCTGGCACTTGCCGCCGAGCTTCTCGGTGAGCTTGGCCCAGCCGGCCCAGTCATCCTCCGCCAGCCCGTCTTCGATGCTGACGATGGGGTACTTGCTGACCCAGTTGGACCAGTGCTTAATCATGTCATCGCTGGAGAGCTGCTTTTTGGGGTCGGACTTGAAGAATTTGTACTTCTTCGTCGAGCCGGTCCACATCTCGGTGCTGGCCGGGTCGAGGGCAATGAAGATGTCCTTGCCCGCCTTGTAGCCGGCCTTCTTGATGGCCGTGAGGATCACGTCGAGGGCCTCGTCGTTGCTCTGGAGCGACGGGGCAAAGCCGCCCTCATCGCCGACAGCCGTGTTGTAGCCCTTGCTCTTGAGGACGCCCTTGAGCGTGTGGAAGACCTCGGCGCCCATCCGCAGGGCGGTGGGGAAGTCCGGGGCGCCGACGGGCATAATCATAAACTCCTGGAAGTCCACGTTGTTGTCGGCGTGCTTGCCGCCGTTGATGATGTTCATCATCGGCACCGGCAGGATGCTGGCGTTGACGCCGCCGACATACTTGTAGAGGGGCAGATCGACGGAAATAGCCGCCGCCTTGGCGACCGCCAGCGAGACGCCGAGAATCGCGTTGGCGCCGAGCTTGGCCTTGTTGGCGGTTCCGTCCATCTCGCACAGGAGGGTGTCGAGCTCCTCCTGGGCCATCGCGTCCATGCCGAGGACCTCGGGGGCGATGATATCGTTGACGTTCTTGACGGCCTTGAGCACGCCCTTGCCCATGTAGCGCTTGGCCTTGGTGTCGCGCAGCTCGACGGCCTCATGGGCGCCGGTGCTGGCGCCGCTGGGGACCGCGGCCCGGCCGAACGAACCGTCATCGAGCAGGACATCGACCTCCACGGTCGGATTGCCGCGGGAGTCCAAAATTTCCCTTGCCGTTACATCCACAATCGTCGTAAACATGTTTCCATCCTTTCGTTTCATTTTCCGCGGGCGGAAGGTTAAGGTCCCTGTTTCTGCCAAACTGCATACATACGGCGAAAAAGCGTACCGTAAGAAGCCCCCGCCGTCAAGACAGGAATTAAAAAAGCCGGCAATTCATAATTGGGCCGCGGATAGATACAGCGCAGCCGTCAACCGCAGCAAATTCAGGTTCTATAGTTACGTAAACAGGATCTCAAGCTTCTTTTTTTCTTCCGGATCGATAGCGTCCCGGGGGGTCCAGACGGCCAGGTCCAGACTATGGCGGCAGGGACAGGCGTCATCGGTCAGGTCGCCTTCGGCGCTTAGAAACGTCTCGATGAGGTCGATGGCGTTCCGGGTGGCGGCGGAGAGGTTGCCGAGAATCTCTTTGAGGAGAGACTCCTTGTCAAGGCCGGGTTCGGGCTCGCGCCAGCAGTCCCAGTCGCTGACGAGGGCAACGAGGGCATAGCACATCCGGGCCTCGCGGGCGAGTTTGGCCTCGGGCAGGGCCGTCATGCCGATAAGATCGCCGCCCCACTTCTGATGCATCAGCGACTCGGCGCGGGTGGAGAACTGCGGACCCTCCATGCAGACATAGGTCCCCGCGGCGTGCGTCTTGACGCGGGTCTGCTGCGCGGCGGCGAGGAGCTTGTCGCGGAGGCGCCGGCAGGTCGGTTGGGCAAACTCGACATGGACAGCGCCGTAGTCGTCGAAGAAGGTGTTCCGGCGGCGGAAAGTTTTGTCGATGAACTGTTCGACGAGAACCACGTCTTTGGGAGCGATCTCCCGGCGCAGCGAGCCGACGGCGCCGCTGGCGATGAGCGTCGTAACGCCCAGCGACTTGAGGGCGAAGATGTTGGCGGCGTAGGGGACGCGCGAGGGGCTGTACGTGTGGTGTGTGCCGTGGCGGCTGAGGAAGGCGACGGGACGGCCGGCGAAATCGCCCGTCAGGATCGGGGCGCTGGGGCGGCCGAAGGGGGTGTCGATGTCCTGTACGGCAAAGTGGCCCAGCCGAGCCGCCAGGGCCTCGCCCAGCCCCGAGCCGCCGATAATCCCGATACGCTGCTGTTTCATTGCCGTCTCCTTTTCAACCACCCAAATTTCTTAGACGCGGATTAACGCTGATTTACGCGGACGATTATTCAATAGTTTCAATACCTTGTCAACATCGGTTTGGAAAACTTTACTGAAAGCCGCCGCCTTGCGCCGTCTTTATTGTCATGCCGGATTTGACCCGACATCCAGGGCGAAACCGCCGGATCAGGTCCGGGGTGACAACCCGACGGTTCTTTATCGATTCAAGAATCAATAAATTCCCCTGCGTCCTCCGCGGCTGACAATTACTTATCCCGTAAATCCCGAAAATAATCGGCATGAATCGGTGTCAGCGGCAGCGTAATCCTTTGGCGCAGCGTTATTCCTCCTGCGGCCGCGTCGGCGCCTTGAGCACCACGATGGTCCCCTTGCCCTCCATCGAATGGATCTTCATCGAGCCGCCGATGTTGGCCAGCCGCTCCTGCACGCTGAAGAGCCCGAAGCCCTTGAGCCGCTCGTGCGCCTTTATCCGCCTCGAATCGAACCCCTTCCCGTCGTCCTGCACGACGATCTGCACGAAGCCGTTGCTCCGCCGCATGTCCACCCGCGCGTGCCGGGCTCCGCTGTGCTTGGCGATGTTGATGAACAGCTCTCGCACCGACCGATACAGCAGAATCTGAATCTGCTGATCGATGTGGCCCAGGTCGCCCCCGTTGTTCACCTCGCACGTGAAATGCTCCTTTTGCGCATACTCCTCCGCCAGCTCCTCGATTGCCGCCTCCAGCCCCAGCACATACAGCGTCGTCGAGCTCAGGTCGAACGTCAGCGTCCGCGTCTGCTCCACCGCCTTGCCGATCAGGTCCGAGATGTACCGCACCTTCGCCTGCATCTCCGACGGCACGTCCGGGGCAAGCATGTTCAGCTCTCGCTTCGCAAATGACAGCAGCGGCCCGATGGAGTCGTGAAGCTGCGTGGCGATCTCCCGCCGCTCCCGCTCCTCCGCGTAGATCAGCTCCATCGACAGGGTGCGAAGCTGTTTTTGTTTCTCCACCAGCTCGGCCTCCGTCCGGATCCGCTCGGCCACCTCCTCCTGGAGCGTATCGACCGTCCGGTGAAGCTGCGCCGTCCGCTCCTCCACCCGCTGCTCAAGCCGCTCATTCGCCTTCTCCAGCGCCTGCTGCGTCTGCAGAATCTCCGTCACATCCCGGATGATCTTCAGCTTGCACAGCGCGCCCGTCCGGTAGTTGGTAAACGGCGCATCGAGCGTGTCATAGAACCGCCCGTTCCGCGCCTTCTGGTACGGCCGGTGAATGACACTGCCCCCCAGTACCGTCGTCATCATGCAGTCCGGACACGGCGCCGGCCGATCCGCGATGTATTGATAGCACTTCTGACGGCCCGGCCTTCCGAACATCCGCTCCATCGACGGGTTAACGTACTCCACCTCGTGCTGCTGGTTGATGATGTAGATCCCGTCCGGGATCGTATTCAAAATCGCCTCCATCCGCTGCCACTCGTCCCGCAGCGTCTGTTCCTTGTGCTTCAGCTCGCGAAAGAGCGTACCGTAAGGATCGAGGAGCTGCGCCTCCACCAGGGCCTTGTAGATCACAAAGAAGGCGACGAGCTTCAGAAAATGCCCGGCCTTGTTGGCCGGCCCGTAGGGGCTGTCATATAGGACAAACAATATCTCGGAGACGACGGAGAGCACCAGTCCGGCCGTGATAAACCCCAGCACCGGGCGGCTGAAGTGTTCCCGCCGAAACCACAGCAGTCCGATCGCCAGCAGGAACAGGCCGCTGATAATCAGCTCGCTGATCTTCTTGAACGGCGTGAGCCCCTCCCCCTCCACGAAGCAGACCGGAAAGTTTCCCCAATGGAAGATCGAAAGCAGGATCAGCCCCGTGACCGCCAAAAACCCCCAAAACAGCACTTCGATGGGCAGCCGCCGCCGCATCAGCATCGCCGCCAGCACAAACGAGACTCCGTGCAAATACCGACCGCCGATCCACAACTGCGTCGCCAGGTCGGTCTCATACCCTTTGAAAACTCCCATCCCCTTGTAGGCCAGCGTGTGGACCAGGTCCAGTGAGCCGATGAAGAGAAAGGCGACCCCGATAAAGGTTAAGTAGTTGTTGCTGCTGAACTTGCGGCAGTTCCAGGCGATCAGGAAGATGGCGAAGGCCACCGCGATGCTGAAAAACTCCGCCGCTGAATGGAAAAGCAGGTAACTGCGAAGACTCAGGGCATATAGCAGCCCCAGTATCGCACCGGCCCTCAGGATCCATCCCGTAAAGCGTATGGCTTTTGTGTGAGTCATGTCAGCATAGTAAGCACTAAACGTATTATTGATTCTTGAATCGATAAAGAACCACCGGGTTGTCACCCCCGACGTAATCCGGCATCCCAAAAGCCCGCGTCATAACCGGGTTGCCGCCGGGGTTTACCTCGCGAAGGCGGGAGCAGGAATGACAACGCGGAATAGTGGTTCTTTCATTGTTAAAAGATCAATAAAAGACAGAAAAGTCAAAGGCAAATCCTTAATAGTATAAAAAATGTCCCGTTGTTTCATATAAGGAAAACCCCTATTTTAACAGGCCATTACAACAGACTTTTCAGCCCCCGCCCTGCTTCTCCCCTCAAACGGACTGTCCCGGCGTCTCAAAAAGATTGCCGAAATGCAGCAAAATCTGCTCGCGGGTGGCCCTCTCCCAGAAACGCACCGGCAGGCCCGGAAGCTTTTCCCGCCTGCCCATCAGCTTGCCGCTGTCATCAAAATAAAGCTCTTCGCTGTTGTCTTTGCTGTGAAAATAATCGATCCTGACGGCGGCCGCGGCGGCCTGGCCCGCCGGAACCGCGACCTTCTTCAGTCGCGTGGGCGCCACCTCGCCCCGGCAGGTAAGCACGTCGATCAGCGCCTCCTCGTCCTCCTCCTCCAGCAGCAGCGCAGCGGCCAGCGGGACCAATGGCTCCGGCACCATCACGGCCGTCGGCCGGATTCGCTGCTCCCGCCCCACCGAATCGCGGACCCGGATTGTCCCGTCCTCTTCGCTTTGCAGGCGATACTCCATCGCCTGTCTCGGCCGGGTGTTCCGATAAGTGCATGTCCAGTCAAGGTCCCCCAGAAACGGCGCGACCGTCAGCTCTTCCCCGCTCTGCTCAATCGAACGGCCCAGGCGAATATGATAACGGCTTTCGAGCTTAACGGCGGACGGGGCATCCGTCGCCGGCGTAAATTGAGTCTGCCGATACCCGATCTTCCGGCCCGATTCATCCGAGATAAAAAACGCCTCGGCTTCCGGCCAATCGGCCGTAAAATCCCGCCCGGCGGCCGCCTCGATAAGCCGGGCGCCTGTCTCCAGCGCCCCTGTCTGCTTGTACCGCACGCTCCCGGCCAGGGCGATAAAGAGATCCTCCGCCAACATCGGCTGGCGGCGGGCCTGCACCTGGAGCAGCAGCGCCCGACCGAACCCGAATACCCGGACCCCGACGGCCGCTTCCGAGCCCTCTTCCGCCTGGAACAGGGTCCAGGTGAAACCTCCGCTTTCCATCAAATGCATCACCGGCTGGCGTAATATGCCGAACCGGGCAAGCTGCTGCTCAAGGATCTGCGGGGGGCTGCCGGTCTCGGCCGTCAGCAGGTACTGCCACCGGACCTCCGCGATGGGAAACCGGTTGATGGCATACCGGGCCACCAGGGCGAAGCTGTTATCCCGCTCATACCCCCATTCCCCAACGCTCTGCCAGCCCTCCCCGTCGGGCAGAGAGACCGAGACCCCCAGCCCGGCAAGCGGGATCGGGTCCGATAACTCAAACCCCGAACGCGCCCTGCCGATGAGCAGGGACAGCAAAAGTCCCAGAACAAAAAGCGCAAACAGGTACAGGTTAGCCAGGGCGTTTCGACTGCGGTCTTTTAATATCACTTTTAAGAGTATCCTTCACGTTTTTATGCTGTTTTTTTAATCGGCCCCCGGCGTCGAATCTCAAGAGCCGTTGGCTTTTAGCCGATGATACGACAGTAATGTAGCGTTTTTTTGCAAAATTGACATCAAAATCTCAGAAATTTAAGGGGCGCTTATGACGGTGGAACTGGTTTCCAAAGAGATCGAAGTCCTTGAAGGACAAGCGCTTAAAGATTGCCTGGAAGAGGCGGCGAGCGGGCATAAGGTGGCTATTGTCTCCTTTCTTGCCCGCGGCCGCTGGCAGATCCTCCGGGTCGGCTTTGTCGCGGTTTCCAGTCATGCCCTGATTCTCGACGTCCTCTCCAAATACCGCCCCGTCCATGATAGCATCCAGGTAAACCAACCGGTTGGTATGTCTTTCCAGGTTGAATTTACCAAGTATATCTTCGAATCAAGCGTCATTGGGGTCGAATCCATCGTAAACAAGGGCCATTCCGGCAAGATCATCCTCCATCTGCCCGACCGCATAGAGGCCCTGCATCGCCGCGGATACCAGCGGCAGGAGATCCCCAAAAATATGACCATCCGGGTTCTCTTCTGGCATCGCGGGTATCTCGACCAGGTCAAGCCGGCTCCCGTCGAGCACTACTGGCAGGGGCGAATCCGCGACCTGTCGGCCGGCGGCATGCGGCTGATTATGACTCCCGAGCTCAAGGATTGTTTCAGCGTCGGCCAATTGGTGGGTATGCAGTTCACCCCCATGAGCTACCAGAAGCCCATCCTGCTCGAGGGCCACATTCGCCACATCCGCGAAAACGACGACGAAAACAACCTCCAGCTCGGCATTGAATTCCTCGGCCTTGAGGCCAGCCCCGAAGGCCGCGACATCCTCTACCGCCTTCTCGATGTCGTAGCCGAGTACCAGGCCATCAACCTCAGCCAGGCCGACTGACCTCCAACCTCAGCCAACACCCCCGTCGTATTCCTGTTGTAGAAATAATTAACAGTCGGCCGCATGGGGTATGCCCATGCCGCCGCGTTTAGAGCCGGTAATCCTTCTTCGCCGGATGCGCTGACAGAAACTCCGTCAGCAGCTTGACGGCGTTATCCATGTCCGTCAGCGAGATTACCTCCACGGGCGTATGCATGTACCGGTTGGGGATGCTGATGAGGGCCGTCGCCGCCCCGCCGCGGGAAAGCTGCATGGCGTTGGCGTCGGTGCCGGTGCCGCGAGGCTCGGCCGTCACCTGGTAGGGAATCTTCTTCGCTTTGGCGATTTTGAAGAGGTCCTTTTCCATGATCGCGTTGATGTTGGGGCCCCGGTGCAGGATCGGGCCCTCGCCCAGCTTGACCTCGCCGGTCTTCTTGGGGTTCGTGTCGGGGTGATCGCTGGAAAAGCCCACATCGACGGCGATACCCGCATCCGGGTGGACGCTGTAGCTCGACGTGATTGCCCCGCGCAGCCCCACCTCCTCCTGCACGGTCGCCACACCGACAACGCAGATGGCGAGTTTCCTCTTCGACAGTTCCTTCATCGTCTCGGCCACGACGTACGCCCCGGCCTTGTCGTCGGTGGCCCGCGAGACCACCTTGTCGCCGTTGAGGCGGCGGTACTCGACGTCAATAATCATCGGGTCCCCGATCTCCACCCGCTTGAGGGCGTCCTTCCTGTCCTTCGCCCCGATATCGATCCAGATGTTGTCCATCTCGACGTTCTTCTTACGCTCCTCCGGGGTCATCTGGTGGATGGCCTTGCGCCCGACGACGCCGAAGACCGGTCCCTTCTCGGCGAGGATCTTCACCCGCTGGCCGATGAGCAGCGCCGGGTCCATCCCGCCGATCTGCGCGGTATAGAGATAGCCCTTCTCGTCGATGTGGGTAATCATCAGCCCGATCTCATCGACATGCCCGGCCAGCATGAACTTGAACGGCGCCTCCGGGTTGAGCACGGCGAAGGTATTGCCGTGAACGTCGCCGTAGAGCTGGTCAACGTGGTCTTTGAGGTAGCGGGTCCAGACTTTGGCGGCGGGCCGCTCAAACCCTGACGGGCTGGGCGCCTCCAGCAGCTCCTTGAGAAACGCTTCCGATTGCTTATTCATAGTCCATCCTTTCCATACCGGCGGCCTTTACTGTCATCCGTTTCAAAGGTTCCGCTCTATAATACAACCCTATTCTACTGTCGCCGCGCCAAAAACACAAGAGAGACTTCCCCGTGAAAAACCAGGGACAGTCACCCTATTTCTCCGACGCCAACTCCAAAGCGGTACCCTCCGGGGTATGTTATTATCAACCAATCCACTAAAAAGAGCCTTCATTCCCAACTCGTTGATTTCCCTGATTTTCCGGTAAAGCAAAGGAGGGAAATTAAACTGGATTATTTTTTAGGTTATAGTAAAATGAGAGAATGGAGAAATGTGAAGGATCAATGAGCAAAGAAGAAATTATCAGCCGAATTCGAGAGGCGTTCCGCCGCGTGGAGTATCCGGGCGACTGGTGTCTGCGGAAAAGCAATGAGGGGGAGGAGCCATATCTGCTTGAAAAAGAGTTTCAAGGCAAGACAGATTGGACCGTTTTGGATGCGGATTTTCTCGACCAGGCGCCCGGCGGTTTTTCATCGGCTCTCTCTTTTTTCTCCGATGAGGCGTTTCACTTCTATCTGCCTGCCTATATAGTCTGCGATTTACAGGGAGAACTTAAATCGGTCAATGTTTGCTGGTACCTGACTCACGGACTTAACAACCCTTCCAAAAAGAAATGTATCAACAAGAAGCGATATGGTGAGCGAACCTGATGGGATGCGCAGGTTTACCGGTTTTCCATGCTCAATGAGGAAGAAGTAAAGGCGATCACCGCCTATCTCGAATACAAGCTTGCATCGGATGAAGATGTGCTCGCAAGAAAGGAAATTAAAGAGGCATTGGAAAACTATTGGCATAAACGGGTCCGGAGAGAAATCAAGTAATTGTTCCCACTTTATTTAGGAGTCTCACCATGAACTGCCCGGTATGCAAACAGATGACGCTGTTTCAGAAAGAGCTGGAGAAGCACCTGCCGGTGCGGGAGTGCAATGGGTGCGGGGGACGCTGGATCAGTTCCTACCATTACTGGAAGTGGAAAGAACAGTCCGGCGGCGACCTGGCAGCGGCTCAGCCCGCCGGCGAAGAACCGCCGGTGCGGGAAAGCACCGGCGTCAAGCTCTGCCCCGAGTGCGGCCGCTTCCTGCGGCGCTGGCCCGTTGGCGAGGGCCTCGCCTTCGGCCTCGACCGCTGCGGCAACTGCGGCGGCATGTGGTTCGACCGCAACGAGTGGGAGGCCCTGCGCCAGCGCGGCCTGGGCGGCCACGTGCACCAGATCTTCTCGGAGATCTGGCAGCACCGCCTCCGCAAGGAGGAAAAAACGCGGGCCATGGAGCAGTTCTACCGCGGCAAATTCGGCCCCGCCGACTATCAGAAGGCCCTCGAAACCAAAGCATGGATCGATACTCACCCCCATCGCGCCGAACTCCGCGCCTTCCTCAAGCTATAAACCAAAATCAAAAACAGATTCAGAAAACCCGGCAAGCAAAGACGGACGGCCCTGGGCATGTCGAAGAATCGGCTGGAGGTATCTTACGCTTACGGTTTAAGCGTCCTTATCTTAAGGAGTGGCGGCCCGAAGGACCGGGGTAGTTTTCAAGCAACCCCAACTACCCCCCGAATACAATATGTGCTACGGTCGGACTCTGCTCCCGTGGGTTGGTTGTGCCGCAGATTCAACAAATACCACTAAAAAACCAATCCCATAACTCTCGTTAATCCCGTCTGAAAAAAAATCCTGCCCATGCCTTGTCGTAGTCAATTTCCTGCCCCCAAATCGGGCTTTCGATCCCCGGCTTTAGGAAAGATACTGACCCCGTCTTGCCCCTTCGTCGCGGTAGGATAGTAGATATACAAACGAAGGCCAACAAAACTCGAGAACGAGGTGACAGGATGGCAACGGCACGCGAAGAGATCGGCAAGGACGTGGAGAATTTGAAAAAGGACATCGAAAACCTGCGGAGCGATCTGAACGAGATGCTCAGTACGGTCGGCAGCTACAGCAAGGATAAGGTCATGGACAGCAAATTGCGCCTCCGCCGGGCGATGGACGACCTGCGGGGCCGAACACGGACCGGAGCAGGCCGCGCCTACGGAACCACGAAGGACTACGGGCGGGAAGCGGTGGAGAGCTCGCGGGCCTGCATCGAACGCCGCCCTTTTACGGCCGTGGCCGTCTCGTTTGCGGCCGGCCTGCTGCTGGCGGCCCTGGTGGGGAAGGGCCGTCAATGAACATGCTGCACGATCTCAACGAGACCCTGCGGGACGTGCTGAGTCTGGCCGGCGACTGGATGAAGTACAAGCTCAGCGCCGAAACCGATGTCGTCCGCAACGCGATCAACCAGGTGATCCTCTGGCTCGGCGTCGCCGTCGTCGGCTTCCTGCTGATTTTGACCGGCGCCGGCTTCCTCATCGCGGGGCTCTTCTGGCTGCTGGCCCTCGCGGTCAATCCCTGGGCCTCGGCTCTGATCGTCGGCGGAAGCATCCTCCTCATCGCGATCTTCTTCATGCTCATCTTCAAGGCCCTCGTCAGCAAACGTTAAAATGGCGTCGTTGCAGAGAAAAACCGTTTTCATCGGAAGGAATCCGCTATGGATGAAAGCTTACCGAGTACCGAGCAGCGCGTGCCGCGGCACACGGACGAGGAAATCAACGCCCGGATTCGCCGGGAGATGGAGGCCAGGATCTGCTACTACTCCCGACGGCTCGACGAGATCGAACAGCGTCTCGATGAGATCGACCGCGAGTGGGACATCGAGCGGGCACTCGAGGCCGGCGCCGCCGTCTTCGGGACGATGGGAATACTGCTGGGCCTTCGCAACCCCAGGTGGCGGCTGCTGAGTATCGCCGTCGGCGGCTTCCTGCTTCAGCACGCCCTCCAGGGCTGGTGTCCGCCGCTGGAGCTCTTCCGTCGCGTCGGCCTGCGGACCGCCAGCGAGATCGGCCACGAGCGCTACGCCCTCAAGGCCCTCCGCGGCGACTTCGACGACATCCACTCCGCCAGCGAAGAGGACCCCGACATCAAGGCCGACAAAGCCCTCCGCGCCGCCCAGCCCGACATCTAATATGCCTTCCAAACGGCAGGATGGACCGTAGCCCATGTCCGCGCCGAACAAACCCTGAGTTCTCCTCTTTACCTCAAAGAAGGGGGGCCCGAAAGCGTCGGAGAGGTTCTCACCTGTCATGGCGGCGAATTCGAGCTCGCAGGGCGGGCGGCCTTCACCCGTCATTTCAACGTCATCAATTGCCGCTGAAGCTGTTGCGAATCAACTGCGCCCGAAAGATGTCGCGCTGGTTGGCGTCCAGCAGCCGCCCGGCGGCAAGCTGGAGGTGCGCCGGCTGGATCCGCAAAAACAGATCGTTGACCATCTCCGGCGAGATGCCCTCCACGCGCACCAGGTGCAGCCCCAGCCGCAAATGGCTCAACAGCACGATTGCCTCCTGTGAGCTGATCAGCCGCGCGCTGCGGAGGATGCCCAGCGCCCGCTGAATCTTGTCATCGAGCACCTGCGGGTGCTCCTGCACCAGTTTTTCCCGGGCGATCCGCTCATACTCCACGATCCGCGGCAGCACGCTGTCGCGAAAGTTGTCAATGATCTCCTCCTCCGAGCGTCCCAGCGTAATCTGGTTGGAGACTTGGAAGAAGTCGCCCACCGCCTCCGAACCCTCGCCGAACAGGCCGCGCACGGCCAAATCGCAGTCACGGGCCGCCGCCAGAAACTTCTCCGTCTGCCCCGTCATCTTCAGCGCCGGCAGGTGCAGCATCACCGAGATGCGGATCCCCGTCCCCAGGTTCGTCGGACATGCCGTCAAAAAGCCGAACCGGCTGCTGAAGGCGTAGCGCACCTTCCGTCCCACCTGATCATCGACGACGTTGATTCGCTCCCAGCACAGGCCGATCTGCTGCCCCGGCGCAAACCACTGCATCCGCAGATGGTCCTCCTCGTTAATCATCGCGGTGAAATCCTCGGGCTGCGCCGCCACGACGCCGCGCGGGCCCTTGCCCCGGGCATGCTGCACGCTGATCAGCCGCCGCTCGGCCAGCAGCTCCTTTTCGAGCGAGGAGGCCTGATCGACGTCATAAAAGTACAGCGGCACATCGATCGACAGGCCCAGCAGGATCTCCTTGAGCGTTTCGAGGAGCTTACGCTGACGCGGTGTGGACAGGCACGTGAGAAACTCGTACCCGTCGATGTTGCGGGCCAGCCGCACACGGGAGGAAACGATGATGTCGCTGTCGGGGCCGCTCTGGTTGAGCCAGCGGCTGGGCTGTTTGGCAAGTTCGCTGATCTTCATTGGAGCTTCTTTATCTCATCCCGCAGACGGGCTGCGGTCTCGTAGTCTTCCTGTCTCACGGCCTGTTCGAGCCGCTGGCGCAGGCTGTGCAGACGCATCTTATCCTGTTCCTGCCGCCCGGCCGACTGCGGAACCTTGCCGCAGTGGTGCGATTGCCCCCCCTGGCTGCGCTCGATCAGGGGCTCCAGGTTCTTCTCGAACAGCTCGTAATCGTGCGGACAGCCCAGCAGACTCTCGCGGGCAAACCGCTGGAGCGTCATCCCGCAGTGCGGGCACACGGTCTCCTCCGTCGTGCCTCCCCCGCCGCCCCCCTGGGG
>JBNRMP010000075.1:0-3335 GCA_050309685.1 Anaerohalosphaeraceae bacterium | reverse complement strand
TACCCCTTGTCATTTCGTGTCGAAACCATGTCGTTTCGCGTCTTTTTCGTGTCGTTTTTGGTCGTTTTTGGTCGTTTCAGGTAGGTATTTTTACGGATAAAAACCTCAGAAAACCGCATTTTCAGCCTAATTTCGCCGTTTTGCCTTTAATTTTTGCTTTTTTTGTCCCCGACAGGGCCAAATGGCATGTATTAGGATTAAATCAGCCCGGCGAAGCCGTCCTGAATTTTGATATTTCATCTTTGATTTTTGCTTTCTCCTCCCCTTTCCGCCCGCATTATAATGCTTTGTTTGGGTCCGTGTACCCCGGCCTTCGCCGCCCCGGTGTAGAAGGATCGATGATTAATATTAATTCGCAAAGGAAAACGCCCATGACAAACCGCTTCGATGCCGTCATTTTCGACCTTGGCCGGGTGCTCGTCGCCCTTGACCTGTCCGCCTGGACCGATCGGCTCTTTACCGGCCGCGACCCCAAAGACGTCGAGCGGACCCTCCAGCAGATCATGTCCGAGGACGTGGTCTATCGCTTTTTCATCGGCGCCATCGACGGCCCGCAGTTCCACCGCGAAATGGCTGCAACCTACGGCGTGCAATTGTCTTACGACGAATTCGTCTGCGTCTGGCACGATATCTTCAAGCCCATGCCCGGCATGGACCGGCTCGTTGAGCAGGTCGGCCGCTCCTGCCGCCTGGGCCTCCTCTCCGACACCGACCCCATCCATTGGCGGTTCCTCCTGGCCAACTATCCCATCCTGCGCCACTTTAAAAACCCCACCCTCAGCTTCCGCGTCGGCGCCATGAAGCCCGACCCCAGGATGTACCTCGCCGCCGCCGCAGCCGTCGAGACCGCCCCTGAAAGGTGCTTCTACATCGACGACCTCCCCCGCAATGTCGAAGGCGCCCGAAAAGCCGGCATGACCGCCGTTCAGTTCCAAAATCCCGAAATACTCAAACAAACACTGGAGGAGTTCGGTATAATATGAATCAGGATATGGAACGCATGAAGGGAAGGGGCTTTGAATACCCGCGGAAGGAACATCCTGCTGCTGGTGATCGCATGGTCGTCGGTTTTGCCGGCGGCCGCCCAGACGCTCCAAAGCAGTTGCCTGCTTCGTCTCGAAATGAGCGAAAACTTCCTCCCTCTCAAAAACCCCGCCGTCCTCACTGCCTTCCTCCGGCCCCAAGTCAACGAGATCCTGTATCCCCAATCCGAATCGCCTCCCGCCGAGCCGAACCTGCCCGTCCGGGGCAATGGAAACGGCAATCGCCGCACCGGCCGAGCCGATTCCGTCATCCGCCTCACGCCCGTAACCGAGGAATCCGGCGCCGACGAGCCCGACCCGTCGCTCCTGCTCAACCTCGAAATCGATCTCACCGGCATCGACAATCCGCCCCTGACCGCCCGGCAGCTTCGGGACCGCATCATCGATCTCCTCAACCAGGTCCTGACCGGCTATTATAACGAACACCTGGGCTATCTCCAACAGCGCCAGCAGATCCTGGCCAACGAGATTGCCCGCGCCGAGCAGCAGCTTCAAGACCTCTGGCAGCAGACCTCCGTTCAGGAAGCCGCCGACGCCCCGAACGACATCGCCGCCCTCCAACAGGAGCTGGCCGAGGTCATCGCCGCTGAGGAAACCGCCGCCCGGCAGATCACCTTTCTCCAGGAGCAGGTCGAGGCCCTGCTCGGCCAGCTCCAGCTCCAGTTCGATGTCGATCCGCTCATCTCCTATCTGCGGGAGATGATCGAGTTCTACACGGTGGTCCTGGACGACCTTGAGGACAAAGCCAACATCAGTCCCTACGAACGGGACCAGATCGCCTTCCTGCACCAAAAGATCCTCGACGCCCGCCTTGAAATAACCCGGCGTGAGGACTATCTCACGAACGACTACGAAGGCCCGCAGGTCCGACAATACTACAACCAGATCGTCCAGTTGACGATGGAATTGGCCGGTCTGCAGAACCGCCGCGAGCTGCTCGCCCGACAGATCGAGCAGACGCCGGCGCCCGCGCCGCCGGCTGAGCCGACGACAACCCTGCAAATCCACATCGAAGCCCGGCAGCGGGAGCTTCAGCGGCTGCTCGACGATTACAACCGAATCCAGAGCCGGCTGATCCTGCTCAGTCCGCCTCGCGTTATTTGTATCGGAAGCTGAAAACTTAAGGCCCTAAAGAAGGAGGATTCCATGAAGACACGTTGGATCGCAATGCTAACGGCAGCCGCGGTATTTTCAACCGCCGCCCTTGCCGATTCTCCGGCCGCACCGGACACAGCAAACACCCTGACGATCACGGTAATCCTGCAGAAGGATCAGCCGTTTACACCGACGGAAAAGGCGACCCTGCAGGAGACGATTCAGGCGGCTCTCAGCGGCAGCCCGGAAACAGCGTCGAAGACCGGCGATTCAGGCATTCAGCTCAAATGGATTCAGGAAAGCCCCCTGGATCCTGAGACCCGCAAAGAGATATGGAAGTCCATCGAGATTCAGCGGGAAATCCGCGACGACATGGTCGAGCGGCTCGCCTTGTCCCGAGCCGTCCTGGAAAGGAAGATCGAAACCGATCCGCTCGTCATCCACCTCAAGCAAATCATCCGGCGGCTGGAGGTCCGTTACCACGACCTGGCAAAGATCTTCAAGGGCAACCTGATCGAATGGCACAAAGTGGAAGCCGTCGAAGCGCAACTGCTGACCGCCCGCATCGAATTGGCCCGGCAGATTCGCGCCCTGCGGCAAAGCCCCGAAGGCCGCTTCATCGACGAACTGGAGCGGCAGATCTTCCATCGGACCATCCACATCAGCGAAATGGAGATGCGGCTGCGCGAGCTCTCGTCCCCCGCTCGGCCCGCCGACCAGCCCGATCCCCCACCGGCGCCCCAGCCGCAAAACGACCTCCAGCCCAATCAGAAACTGGCCAAATCCTGAAACATAAAAAGCCCCGGCGCTCAACCGGGGCTTTTCCGTTTCAAGGGTGGAAAGCAGGCAAAACCTCGAACCGGACGAGGCCCCTGTTCGCGAATTTATACGGGCAGCCTCCAGCCTGACAAAGTACAACATTATCAATATTTGCAGTATTGTCGATGAATTTCGTAATCTTTCAGACCAGACTCCAGAAACCGGTCTTGCTGGCCCCCTTGAATTCAACCAGCCCCCTCTTCCGCAGCGGGGTTAAATCTCGCTTAACCGTTACGGCAGTCACCTTAAAAGTAAGCGCACGGCCAAGTGCACCTTGCGGGGTTCTTTGATATGTTGATAATGCAGCTCGTGGTTGATTTTGGAGGTCATCATGAGCAGCGAGCAAAAATCGGAGGCGGAGCAGCGGCAGTTCTGGCA
>JBNRMP010000074.1:0-47035 GCA_050309685.1 Anaerohalosphaeraceae bacterium | reverse complement strand
TCGTTTTTGGTCGTTTCAGGTAGGTATTTTTACGGATAAAAACCTCAGAAAACCGCATTTCCAGCCCAATTTCGCCGTTTTGCCTTTAATTTTTGCTTTTTTTGTCCCCGACAGGGCCAAATGGCATGTATTAGGATTAAATCAGCCCGGCGAAGCCGCCCTTAATTTTGATATTTTATTTTTGATTTTTGCTTTTTTATCAGAGGTCCTCCATCGCACCGCTGAAGATCTGCATATAGGCCGTGACGATCAGAAAGCCGATGTAGAGGAGAAGCAAAAAGTAAAGGATGCGAGGGACCATCTGGGCGATAAGGCCGAAGAGGTGCTCGGCCTCATCGGCGTACCGGCTGCCCAGCCGGGCGGCGCTGACGTCCAGGTCCCCCGCCTCCTCGCCGACCTCCCAGATCGCCAGGAACTCCTGCCCCACCGAACGGGGAAAACCCTCGCTCATATTGCGGCCCATCTGCACCGCCTCGCTCGCCCGCTCGAACCGGCGAGCCATCGCCATATTGCCGCAGGCGTCCGGCGCCTGCTCGGCGGCCTTGAGGATCGGAATGCCCCCGCCGTACATCAGCGCAAACGCCTTGCAGTACCGGCTGATCGCCATCTTCTTCACCGCCGTCCCCAGCACGGGGACCGAAAGAAAGAACCGGTCCATCAGCAGCCGCAGCGGACCGCGCCGCGGCGAAAAGCGGAGAATGCCCACGACCGCAAGCAGGGGAACGTAAAAGATGGCCAAAATCGAGAGCACCCCGCGCCAGTAACCGTCCCAGTTGAAGCCGCTCAGAAAGACAGGAATCAGCGGCGCCACAAAGGCGGCGAAGTGAAGCACCAGGGCGGGATAGGCCAGGCCGGAAATGATCGTCCGCCGCAGCCGGGCCGAAAACTCGTACCAGCGGCTCAGCTCCTCCAGCGTCTCGCTGAGCTGACCGGTTTCCTCGCCCGTGCGCACGAGGGCAACATCCAGCGGCTTGAAGGCGCGGATATCGGCCATGCTTTCGGCAAGGGAGCGGCCGCCGCGAACCTCCTCCTCGATCCGCCGCATAGGCCGCTTAAAGCCCCCGGCGGCCGTGTTGCCCGCCACCTGCAGCGCCCGCAGCAGCGGAACCCCCGAGTCCAGCAGTACCGAAAGCGTATGGAAGAGTTGGATGCGGGGATCGGCCACCGATCATCCTCCCGGCGATCAGGGTTCGAGCGATCCGGCGGAGTAAGTCAGATCCTGCACAGTCACCATGACGCCGCTGCACTCATGGAGCGGGCCGGTGATCACCTCGATCCGGCGGATGATCTCATTGCTGAGCTTCTGCTCCACGATGGCCACAGCCACCTTGCAGACGGTGGGCCGGCTGTTGTTCTTCATCCCCGCGTGCAGCGGCAGCGAGGCAAGATAGCGGCGGCAGCTCTCGGCGTCCATCACGGCCAGCGAGCTGGTCTCCAGCCCCGCCAGCGTCCCGAGGATCTCGTTGAACAGCGACTCGTCCTGCACGAAGACATGCAGCTGGCTCCGGGGATTGGGCAGGTCGGTCCGGATGTCCGGGCCGGTAAACCGCACCAGCGTCCGGATAACCGACGCCACATCGCGCTCCTTGAGAATCTGCTCCATGGCATGCGGCGCCTGCAGCGCACGCGACAGCGACGACAGCAGCCGGATGTGGGTCGTCGGGCGGTCGGCAGGGGCAATGATGAACACCAGCAGTTTTGTCTTCTTGTGGTCGGGCGCATCGAAGTCCACACCCTCAGGCACGGTGATCAGACCGACGATAAAATCGTGGATTCCTTTTATCCGGCAGTGCGGAATCGCCACCCCCTCGCCGATGGCCGTCGAGCCGAGCGTCTCGCGCTCCTGGAGGGCCTCGAGGATCTGCTCCTCCGTGACCTGCCGGCAGATGGGGCTGCGCTTGGCCAGGGCCGCGACCTCGCACAGTGCAAAGGCCTTATCCCTGATGTTGGTTCCTAACCTAATGCATTCCGGTCTAAGTACGTCCGCGAACCTCATATCCACCCTCGACTGTTCTGTTCCGTTCCATTGCGGCGACTGCCCGCGTTAAAAGCCGTTGGGCTCACCGAAGCCCATCGACGACGGCGGCGCCGCCGCTTCCTCCGGGAAGCCCTGGTCGCGGGCCGTCTCGATCGCCCGCTTCTCCGGCTCCAGCAGCTGGATCAGGGTCTCATCGCCCCGCGCCTCCAGTTGAGTGATATACTGAAGCGTCTGCAGGGCCGTCTGTTCGCGTTCCGGTCCGATCTTGGATTTCCAGGCGACAATCTGCGGCTTGATCGACTCGAAGAACAGGGTGCTGTCGAACGGCGCCCGCGGCGTATAAGCGAGCCCCTTGTCCAGAAGCTCGGCGGTCTCCGATGCGGCGAAGGCCGCGCCGAACTTCTCGTCGGCCTCCTTGCGAAGCTGGTCCATCTTCGTCTGGGAGGCCTCCGCCAGCTCGTAGCGGTCCAGCCGATCCGCCAGGCGCATCTTCTCATCCAGGACCAGCAGGCGGCTCTTGGTCACGTCGGCCTCAAAGCTTTTCTGGTCGTTGCCCTTCAACTGCGAGCTGAACGACTGGGCCGATTCAAAGGCCTCATCGGCCTGGTCAAACTGCTCGACGGCCCGTTTGAGCAGCTCATCCTCGGCCACCACGCCCAGCGCCTCCTGGAGCGCGGACTGGATCGAGGCATCGGCCGTCTGGGTCAGCCCTTCCAGCGCCAGCCCCAGGTCCGCCTCAAAGTACAGGCGGGACGCCAGGATCGAACCGATCAGGGCGCGGCTCTGGGCGCTCTTGTAGGCGACGACCGGCTGGGCATCCCGCGAACGGATCTGCTCCCAGTGGCCGAGAATCTGCTCCACGTCGGCGATGAGGGCTTCCGAGGCCATCCGAAAGGCGCCGGCGTACTGCTTGAGCTCGTTGATCTGCTGGAGCACATTCTGCGTTTCGCGGTTTTCCTCCGCCTGCAGTTCCTGCCGCAGGCTCCGAAGCTGCTGACGATGTTCCGACTGCCGGAGTTGGGCGATCTTCTGCTCGGTCTGAGCGATGTCCTGCCGGAGACTCTCGGCCAGCGGCCGGATCAGATCGATCCGGCTCTGGAAGAGGCCGACCTGATCCACGGCCTCCTGCTTATCCAGGTAATAGCTCTTCTTCTGAAGCAGCAGATCGTAGCCGGTCTTTTCGAGCTGTTCCTTTTGGCTGCCGCCGGCGAGCCGGGCCTGGCGGAGGGCTTCATCCGCGCGGCTCTGAAGCGCCTGAAGCTGCTCGTCGGCCGCATCGGCCTTCTGCTGCCACTGCGCCTGCTGCTTTGTGAGTTCAGACAGTTGGGTCTGATGGGCGGCGAGCTGGGCACGCAGCCCGGGATTGCGTTCATCGTTGCGGTCGAGGATCTGCCCGAGTTCCTCGATCTCCTGGTCGCCCTGCGCCAGGAGCGTTTCGATCCGCTCCCGCTGAAGCTGGATTCGGCTCAGTCGGCGGGAATACTCCTGAATCTGGCGAATCTGCTCCGTTACCGGCATGGCGGTCAATTCGAGGTTGACCAGCCCTTCGCGGGCCTGCATGATCTTGAGGTTGCCCGAGGCCAGCAGGGCAGCGCCGTGCGCCTCGCCGCTCGCCCGCTGTCCGATCGCCTCCTGCAGGGTCCCCTTGGCATCGGTCAGTTTCTGCTCGCTGATATGCCCGGCCAGCTTATCCAGTGCCTGGTTGGTTTTATTCCGGATCTTCTTGGTCGCCTGTCGATCCGGATGGTCGCTGCACCCTGAAATGAAACCCACCAGCAGAATACATGCGATCAAACGGGTCACGAATTCTCTCACGCGCACGGTTCATCTCCATAAAGTAATAGTGTAAGCTGGGTTATGGTACTCTTTGAGGGGTTTCTCTGTCAAGTTTTTTTCGAGAAACACCGGGCGTTGAAGGGTTTCCGGTTAAACCATAGTTACAGGCCGAAAAGCCCAAGGGTCAATGGATCCCTTGATTAAGGAAATTGGGCGGGGGGATTCAGATTTTTCCTAATTCCTATAAGTCGAGCTGTTTCATAAACTACTTTTACTTCTAAACTGACTAAATGATTTTTTCGGATTGTGGAGCGAAAGGAACAGCAATGAGGGCGTTAATGCTGACAGCGGACGGGGTGGAGGACCTCGAATTCTACTACCCCTTTTACCGTCTGCTTGAGGACGGCATCAAGGTCGATGTAGCCGGCACGACCAAGGGAACCGTCACCGGCAAACACGGGTATGAAATCAGGGTGGAGCTTCCCGTATCAGGAGTCGAAGCATCCGATTACGATATCCTGATCCTCCCCGGCGGCAAGGCCCCCGAGACAATTCGCCTGCTGCCTGTGGCGGTAAAGATTACGCAGGAGATGATGAAGTCCGGCAAGCCCGTGGCGGCCATCTGTCATGGGGCGCAGATCCTGATCTCGGCCCAGGTGCTCAAGGGCCGCAAGGCCACCTGCTGGAAGGGGATTCGGGACGATCTGATCGCCGCCGGGGGGCAATACGAGGATGAAGAGGTTGTGGTGGACGGCAACCTGATTACCAGCCGCTGCCCCGACGATTTGCCCGCCTTCTGGAGAGAGGTCAAAAAAGCGTTAGCACAGTAGTAAAACAGGAATGAGCATGTGGCTCAAGTGGTTTCCCTGGAAATGGATGATCCGCCAGACCGCCCGCCGGCACGGATTCATGGACCCGATCTGGTTCTGGTCGGTCTTTCAGCGGTTCTCGCAGCCGTCGCAGGTAGCCGGGCCGATCGAGCTGATCCGCGAGGGCGCGATCTTTCACGCCCGCGGCCTGATCAACAGCCGGGCGATTCCGCAGAACCAGGACTGGATCTGGCCGTATTGGGTCCAGCGACAGTTCAACCCGGATGAGCCCTCGTTCATTCCCCGGGCGTTCTCGCTGACGTACATCAATCTCACGGAGCGCAACTGGACGGGCGTCGGTGTGCCGACGTCGGAGGCGATCCCCATTGTCGATTCGGCGGGACTGGTGACGCCGCACTTTGACGGCTGGTCCATGGACGGCTGGCTGCTCGACGACGAGGGGCGCCTGACCGCTCCGTCGCGGAACTATGAGACGCTGAGGCAAAAACTCTGCTATCGGCACAATTTGGCCGTGCTGACCCGTTTTGAAAACGTCGGCGGGCGGCTGCTGACGGCGGCCCGGGTTCAGTCGGAGGCGGACGGGCCGGTCTGCCGGGTGCTCTACCGCGGCCGAAGCCGGACGGGCGGCTGGCTGATTATCACGATCCGCCCCTACAATCCCGAGGGCATCAGCTTTATTCGCACGATCTCGCTGGATGACAGCGGCCGGCTCTGGAAGATCAACGAAAAGGACAGCGTCCTGTTCGACCGGCCGATGGATCGGCACTCCGTAAGCAACTATGCCCGGGGCGATGTGGCAAGTTTCCTTAACAACCCCAACAATCAAAATGCGGCAACCTGCGAAGTCGGCATGGCGACGGCGGCGGCCTTCTACCGGCTGGAGCCGGGCCGGCAGGTCGATGTGCAGGTAACGATTCCGCTGCGCAGCAAATCGCCGGCCCCGCCGACGATGGCCGCGGCGGAGGCCGTTGATCTGTGGCAGGCCGAGATGCACAACGGAGCCCGCCTGGAGATTCCAGACCCCCGGTTCAAGTTTCTTTTCGAGGCCGCGCTGCGAACGCTGGTGCTTCACACGGCGGGCGGTCAGGCCTACCCGGGGCCGTTCACCTACAAGCGTTTCTGGTTCCGCGATGCCTCCTATATCCTCTACGCCTTGCTGTGCGCCAACCTGATTAAACGGGCTCGCCGCGTGCTGGATACCTACCCGGACCGCCAGAAGGCCACCGGCTATTTCCAGTCGCAGCAAGGCGAATGGGACTCCAACGGGCAGGTCCTCTGGATTCTTCATCGGTACTGGAAGCTCAGCGGCGAGCGGCTTCCGGATGTCTGGATCGATCCCATCCGCAAGGGCGCTGCATGGATCGTTCACAAGCGGCTGAAGAACGCGGAGGGCGCGCCGCACGCCGGCCTGATGCCTGCGGGCTTCAGCGCCGAGCACTTCGGCCCCAACGACTATTACTACTGGGATGATTTCTGGTCCATCGCAGGCCTGCTGTGCACGACCGAGATGCTTTACATCGCCGACGGCGAGACGCGGGCCGGCCGCTACTACCGGGAAGCTCAGGACCTGCTCAAGTCCGTGAACGCAAGCCTGGAGACCTGCCGGCAGCGGCTGGGCACCGAGGCCATGCCGGTCTCGCCCTACCGACGGCTGGACTCGGGGATGATCGGCTCGCTGGCGGCGGGCTACCCGCTCCAGGTCTTCCGAACGGACGATCCGCGACTAAGGGCCTCGGCCGACTTCATGTGCCGCCACCACCTGCACAAGGACGGCTTCTTTCTCGACATCTCGCATTCGGGCATCAATGCCTACCTGACTCTGCACCTGGCGCAGGTGCTCATGCAGGCCGGGGACAAACGCTGCCTGTCCCTGCTGGACGCCATTGCCCGCCTGGCCTCGCCGACAGGTCAGTGGCCCGAAGCCATTCACCCGATCACCGAGGGCGGCTGCATGGGCGACGGCCAACATGTCTGGGCGGCGGCGGAGTGGGTGGTGATGCTCCGCAACTGTTTTGTCTATGAGGACATCCACGCCGGCGGGCTCGTCTTCGGAGCGGGTCTTGCCCGGCGATGGCTCGATACGGGTTGTCGGCTCTCCTTCGGTCCGGCCCCGACCCTGTGGGGGCCGTTGGAGGTCTCCTTTCAAAAGGAGGGAGAGGAAGTCGTTTTCGAATACCGCGCCCGGTGGTTTGGCGAAATTCCAAAAATGACGGTGCGCCTGCCGGGTCGAGAGCCCGTGACGGTACCGGAGAACCGAACGAAAATCACCATGTCTTTCAAGTAGCAGCTTCCGATGAACATACTGATGATGACCAACTCGTATATCCCTTACACCGGCGGCGTGGAACGTTCGGTGAGCACCTTTACGCAGCAGCTTCGGGCGATGGGCAACCGGGTCATGGTCGTCGCCCCGGACACGGAGGAGCCGCTGCCGGCGGAGCAGGACATCATCCGCGTGTCGAGCATCAAGAACTTCAACCAGAGCAACCTGCCTGTGCTGGTGCCGATCCCGGGGATCCTCAACCGCCATCTCGAAGTCTTTCGGCCGGACATCGTCCACTCGCACTTTCCGTTTCTCGTCGGCAGCACAGCCGTTCGCGTCGCCGCCAAGCTCGAGGTCCCGCTCGTCTTTACCTACCATACCATGTATGAGAAATACATCCACTATGTCTCGATGGATTCCGACGCCGTCAGGCGGTTTGTCATCGAGCTGACCCGCGGCTACGCCAACCTTTGCGACCTGGTCGTCGCGCCCAGCGAAAGCATTCGGCAGGTGCTGGAGGAGCGAGAGGTCTCCGCGCCGATCGTCGTCATCCCGACGGGCGTCGATCCCGACCAGTTCGCCGAGGGCGACGGTCGGGCGTTTCGGGAAAAATACCGCCTGCCCCGGGACGCATTCGTCATCGGCCATGTCGGCCGGCTGGCGCCGGAAAAGAATCTCCGTTTTCTGGCCGAGGCCGTCGCGAAGTTCCTGGCCGCTCACCCCGAGGCCTGCTTCCTCGCGGCGGGCGAGGGCACGGAACGCGAGACCATGGAGGAGGTATTCCGGACCGCCCGGCTGCATCGGCAGGTCTATTTCGTCGGCAAACAGCTTGGCCGGGATCTGGTGGACTGCTACCACGCGATGGACATCTTTGTCTTCTCCTCGCTGACCGAAACCCAGGGCATGGTCCTCCTTGAGGCGATGGCCGCGGGACGGCCGGTCATCGCGCTCGACGGCTCCGGCGTGCGCGATGTGGTTCGCGACGGCCAAAACGGCCGGCTGCTGGACCGGCCGGATACCGACGCCTTTGCCGGGGCTATCGAAGAGGCCGCCCGCCGGAGCCCGGAGGAGCGCCGCCGACTGAAGGAGCAGGCCCTGGAGACGGCCCGGCGGTTCTCAATCGCCAACTGCGCCCGGCGGCTGCTGGAAAGCTACCAAGCCATCCCGGCCGTTCAGTCCGCCTCGGGCCATGAAAGGATCAGCCGCGGCGAGCAGTTGATGAACGAGCTCAAGGCGGAGTGGGAGCTGCTGAAAAACGTTGCCGTGGCGCTGGGGCACAGCTTCTCTTCGGAAGGCGGGTAGGTGCTATGCTGATGACGTTTAAGACCTTCCTCCGGAGAGTGCCGCAGTTCCTGAACCGAGACGAGTGGCTGGCCCGGCTGCTGGGGCTCTCGCTTTATGAAGGCGATCTTGAAGTGCGCGGCCTCATCCTCATCCAGATCGATGCGCTCTCTTACGGTCTGCTCCGCCAGGCCCTCGAACAGGGGCGGATGCCGTTTGTCAAATCGATGCTCGAGTCGGGCTGCTGGCGGCTGCGGCCCGCCTACAGCGGCATGCCCTGCTGCACCCCCGTCGTGCAGGCGGAGCTTTTCTACGGCATTCCCGGCGCCATCCCCGCTTTTCAGTTCTTCGACAAGGCAAGCTGCCGTGTCTTCACGATGCACGTGCCGTGGGACGCCGCCGAAGTTGAAAAACGCATTGCGGCCGGGAGCCGGGGGCTTTTGGAGGGCGGGAGCTGCTACTCCAATGTCCTGACCGGCGGTGCGGCCGAGCCCCACTTCTGCGTGGCCAGTCTGGGCCTGGCGCCCGTCTTCGCCCGCCGGCAGGCCTGGGTCTTTCTGCTTGCCGTCCTGCTCCACATCTTCAGCTTCCTGCGAGCCCTGTTCTATATGGTCGTCGAGCTGTTCCTGGCGATCTTTGATTTTTTTCGGGGCATCCTCAGCGGTCATGATTTTTGGAAGGAACTGACCTTCATCCCTTCGCGCGCCGCGGTAGGCATCCTGTTGCGCGAGGTCATCCACATCGGCGTCAAAATGGACATTGCGCGGGGGCTGCCCGTCATCCAGTGCAACTTCATGGGCTACCACGACCAGTCCCACCGCCGCGGCGCTGCGTCGCGCTTCGCCCTCTGGACCCTGCGGGGCATCGACTATACGATCCGCCGGATTGCGAGGGCAGGGGCTCGCGGCCGCCGGCGAAAATACGACCTGTGGATCTACTCGGACCACGGCCAGGAGGATACGGTCCCCTACTCGAAGGCCTTCGGCGCCAACATCCAGGAAAACATCGCCCGAATCCTCCAGCCGAAAGCCGGACCGACACACCGGGGCAAAGTCGACCCCCGCCTCCGGTTCCTCGGACGCATCGGCTTTCGCCGCAAGGGCATGTTCAAAGACCTTTTGCCCATCCCGGTTCCCGAGGATCAGGTCGTCATCACTTCGCTGAGCCAGATGGCCAACCTGTATCTCCCGGTCGAGATAAGCATGGAAACGAAAGTCGAGCTGGCCCGCCTGATCCGGGAGGAGGCGCATGTCCCAACCGTGCTGATCCCCCATGACGGCTGTGAAGTCCTCGTGGTGCCTCCGGACCGGGAGCCGTATGAGCTGCGTCTCTTTCCTGAGCGGCTGCTGCCCGCGGACCACCGCCGTTTTGAGGAGATGGTCACGGACTTCATCGCCGCCTGCAACCGGAAGGACGCCCCCCAGCTCATCTGCTGCGGCTGGGAGGGTCCCAACAAACCCTATTACACGTTCACGCTGGAACACGGATCGCACGGCGGCGTCGGCCCCAGGGAGACTTCGCCCTTCGTGATCCTGCCCGACTCCGTTGACCTGCCGGACGGCGAGGAACAATGCCCGCGGCCGATGGCTCTGCGGAAACGGGCGATGGAACTGCTCGGGAGAGAGCCGTGACCGTTTCGGCAAGCGCATCGCAAGATTCGCCCCGGCGGCAGATCCGAATCATGACCTACAACGTCCACGGCTGCGTCGGGATGGACGACAAGCTCTCGCCCGCCCGCATCGCGCGGGTGATCGAGCAGTATGAGCCCGATATTGTTGCCCTCCAGGAGCTGGACGTCCGCCGCCGTCGCAGCGGCCGGGAGGATCAGGCCCGGCTGATCGCCGAGGTCGTCAACATGGATCACCACTTTCACCCCGCCATGCGGATGGAGGAGGAGCATTACGGCGACGCCATACTCAGCCGACTGCCGATGACGCTGGTGAAGGCCGATGCGATTTGCCGGCTCCATGCCGTTCACCGGCTTGAGCCGCGCGGAGCCCTTTGGGTGCGCATCGAGGCCCACGGTGTTGCCCTCCAGGTCATCAACACGCACCTGGGGCTCAACGGCCGCGAGCGGCTGATGCAGGTGCAGGAGCTGCTGGGGCCCGGCTGGCTCGATCACCCCGACTGCACGGGGCCGAAAATCTTCTGCGGCGATCTCAACGCCATTCCCGGCTCGCGGCCGTGGAAGGAATGCATCCGCCGCCTGCGGACCGCCGGGCAACTGGGCCCCAAAGGCATCCAACGCTGCCCCACGTGGTTCGGACGCTATCCCCTGCTGCAACTGGACCATATCTTCATGAGCGAGGAACTGCATCCGCTCCGCTGCTTTGCGGGCGATACGGACCTGGCCCGCATCGCCTCCGATCACCGCCCGCTCATCGCCGACCTGCGCTTCGACTGATCCGGATTGCGCAGGAGGTGCAGCGTCTGCGAATCACTACCGCGCCGTCTGCACCAGTTCCGTCGAGAGGTTGATCTCCACGCCTCTCAGCGCCTGCGAGACGGGGCAGTTATCCCGCGTATGCTCGGCGATCCGCTGGAAGTGTTTCATCGGAATCCCGGGGACCTGGACCTTCGTCAGCGGATCGAGCCGCTCTCGACCCGCACGCTCCCCCGTCCGTCTTTCAGGTCGCCTCTCCAGATTGCGCTTGCACTGCGTATCGGCATCGTTTGCTCCTGATGAATGAGTTTCGTTTCGGGTTGTGCTATCCGGACTCGCCGCTGAGTCCCGCGCTGCGCCAGTCCTCCTTGCCCGCCTCGTAGTCATAAACCTGCCGGTAGCCGAGCGATTCCATCTTCCGGGCCGCCCGTTCCGAGGCCGGGCACTGTGTATTGGCGCAATAGACGGCCACGGGGGCCTCCTTGTCCGGCGCCGCTCGCTGGATGTTCGCTTCGAACTGCGCGTCCAGCGGAACATTGAGGGCGCCGGGAATGTGGAACTTCTCATAATCTTCCCTCGGCAGCACCTCGATGATCGTAAGGTCCGGCCTGTTCTGCATCTGCTGCTGAAGCTGGATGCGATCAATCTTTTTCATAATTTCGGCTCCTGTGTATCATGGGTTTCATTTCCTCCGGCGCAACGGCCGGCGTCTCCTCGATGAGCAGGTAATCCGGCGCAGCCCCGAACGCCGGCGCATACGCCGGCCCTTCGTTGTCCATCCGCAGGGCGGACCGAATCCCCGGCCCGAATGCCCTCTTGCACGACGGGCAGATCGGCTCACTATACAGCAGCGCCGGTTCGATCAGGATCACCAGCACCCGCTTCTCCTCGATTCGCTCCGGCGTCAAAACGTCTGCGATCGGAAACCATCGATCTTCGAGCCGGGACGGGACGATCACATGGGCCATGCAGGGCGCCGCCGGCGAGATCGCGCCGGGCCGGCCGTGGAGCCGCTCAAAGAGCGGCGGCACGATCCCCAGGGCGGTGATCCAGACCACCACCGTACAGAAGCCCGCCAGCAGGGCCGGCGTCAGCGGCACGATCTTGTGCGGAGCCCGGCGGCGGACCATCCACTCACGAAAGCGGCCCCGAAGAAACGGGATCAGCAGGAACAGGCCCGTCGCCGCCAGGAAGACGATCAGAATGCGACAGGCATGCAGCCGCACGTGCACATCCGCCCCGCCGACCTCATCGTATTCAAAGTATATCAGGCGAAACCGGTCAAGATACTTGCCCCACGCCAGGAGAAAAAAGAAAGCGGCCAGTCCCCGGTAGAGCAGGCGGTTCTGCCGCGCCGCTTCTCGCTGCGAAAAGTCAGGCAGACGCCGGACAATCCGGCCCCTGCGGTTCCGGCGAAGATAGAGGGAGATCAGTAGCGTACCGAGCCCGAGGACAAAGAGGGTAAAAAGGAGCCGGTAAAGCTGATCCAGCAGCGGCAGCTTAAACAGGTAAAATCCGACATCCGCTTCGAGAATCGGCTCGCGGACCTCACCCGATACGCCATACCAGAAAAAGAGGATGCGCTTCCAGTTTTGCCATCCCCACATGCCGCCGAAGACCAGGGCCGCCGTTCGCGGCAGCCACCGCAAACATCGGTCGTCAGGAAAGGCAAACAGCGTCAGCAGCCACACGGTCGCGAAGGCAAGCGCCCCGCCGCCGACGGCCGAAAGAACCTGGGCCGCAATCGGTCGCCCGAATCGCCCGGAGTACCCGGCGACCTCAAACCACAATGCCTCCCCCCGGAATCCGAAGAATTGGAAAAATACAAACGTCAGGATCGACAGCAGCAGGCCAAGGACCGCGGCGGAGGCCTTTTTTCTTTGAATCCCATGGACAAGAAAGAACATCGAAACCGCCGACAGCAGCAACATCAAGGTGAAATACATCGTTTCCCCTCCTTTCCACAGAAAGGAACATTTGCGTTTATCCTTTACTTTTCAAACACACACCCCGTGGCCTCCACCATAGCGGCGGTGTTTGGGTCGGACAATAAGGCTTGTACCGATTCCGGATTAGGAATAGTCCGTCTTAAAAGAAATTCCCTAATATTACCCTTTCAGTGCTTTTGGGGTTGAGATGGACAAAAAAAACGCCGCACCCCGCCGGAATATTCCGTGCTGGATGCGGCCTGTCAGCGTCTTGCCTGTTGAGAAAACCGGCTTTATTGCAGCTTGATCTCCTTGGCGAATTGCCATAGCCCGTGGATGTTGCACCAGGCCGTGGAATAGAGCATGCCCGGCTTGCTGATCTTGAGCTGCACGGTCATCTGGTGATGGGTATAGACCGGGCCTTCATTGGGACCTTTGACCGATGCGCCGTGGGCGCCGAAGGTGGTACCGGCCACCTCATAGACATACTTCTCCCCTTCGGGCCTGTAGTAGAGCTTCATCCAGACAATATGATGTTCGGTCGTATTCGGATGAGCGATCTCCTTGCCCAGCGTGACGGTCGCCTGGAACATCTCGTCGGCCCTGACCGTGTCGGGGCACTCAATCACCGGTACATGCTTTTCGCTTTTCCAGTCGGCGGTTTGAAAATGATCGGTAATCTGGTCCATTCTTTTGATCTCCCTGTGTTTTATTTTTCCTGATACCTACTCTTCCACGATGATCGCCGCCGTCGGGCACTCCTCCGCCGCCTCTTCAACGGCCTCGGCGTACTCCTCCGGGATCGAGCTCATCTTGACCTCTGCGTATTCCTCGCCCATCTCAAACACCTCCGGGCAGATATCCACGCAGCGTCCGCACGAAATGCAGTCTTCCGTTATATGGGCCTTCATAAATTCCCTCTCCACTGAATGGTTGCCACGATCGATTCTTTCGGATAAACGCCGAAGATTACCGGCTGACCGCCGATGCCTTTTCGGGCTTTTGGTCGGCCGTAAGCAGTTCCTCTCGTTTTATGGACACCCACGGCGGCGCCGTAATCCCCAGTTTCACCTGGTTATGCTGGACATGGATCACCTTGATTTTGATCTGACCGTCGATCAAGATAGATTGATCTGGTTTTCGGCTGAGTACGAGCATCGTTCTGCTCCGCTTAAGTTTATATCCTTATGGCCCTGTGAAACTCATCCTTTTTCACATCCCGGCTTTCCTGAGCCGGCAGGCATTATAATCCTACGATACCGTAGTCGTTTGTGTGCTAAACCGAAATCAGGCAATTGCTTATATTCCGACAGCGAAAGACCTATTTTTAAGCCGCCCCTTTTTATCGGAACCTTCTTCATCTTGCCCCCATTGGGATTCTCTGAAAGAGATTACGTAAGATGCTTAATGAAAAACACTTATGGTTTTTCGTATAAATGTTTGGATGCGAAAAAGAAGAAAACGCCCATTTGGAAAGGAGACAAAAAATGGCGAAGAACCTCTTGTCAAAAATACGCCCGCCGGGCGAGATCTTCACCCGCACCGGTGACCCTTTCTACGATCTGCAGCAGCAGATGAATCGGCTTTTTGAGTCCTTCTGGCTGACCCCTCCGGAAAGCCGGACGGAAACTTTTGTCCCTGCCATCGATGTACAGGAAGACGACAAAGAAATTCGTGTTTCCGCCGAGCTGCCGGGGATGGATGAGAAGGATATCGACGTAACGCTGACCGACGAGAGCCTGATTATCGAGGGTGAAAAGAAGTCGGAGCATAAGGAGGAAGAAAAGGGCTACACTTATCGGGAAAGCCGTTACGGCAAATTTCGCCGGGTCTTTGATCTGCCCACCCGGGTGGATCAGAACAAGGCCCATGCGGAATTCAAGAAGGGTGTCCTTCACGTTACCATCCCCAAGGCGGAGGAGGCCAAGACGAAGGCCAAAAAGCTTGAATTGAAAGGAGAATAATCCATCCTGAAAAAAGGCCGGAAAGGGCCGCTTTCTTTCCGGCCTTTTTTTATGCGCATTGCAAAGCCGTGAGGATTTTTTGCATCGGCAATCGGGAAAAAACCGCTCCGCTTAACCGAAATTCTCACGTACAAAAAAACGAGTTTGGTTCGGATCATGGATTCAAGGGGGCTTGAGAAGGCAGATGAGCACGGTTCAGGATAAGGAGTCTTAAAGATGCTGCTGAGCATTAAAAACCTGTTCGACTATAAGATCGAAGCCACCGACGGGCCGATTGGCCGAGTCCACGATTTCTACATCGACGACCGCAACTGGTCGGTTCGCTATGTTGTGGTGGATACCCACACCTGGCTGCCCGGCCGGCGGGTCCTGATCGCCCCTGAGTCGGTTGATCGCCCTCGCTTCCAGGGGCGCCTGCTGCCGGTCAATCTGACACGCGAGCAGATCGAACACAGCCCCGATGTGGATACGGACAAGCCCGTTTCCCGCCAGCACGAGGAGCAGCTTCATCGGTACTATCGCTGGACGCCCTACTGGTACGGCGGCTACGGGGCCGTAACCGCCCCGGCTGCGCCGATGGGGCCTGCCGGCAGCCGCGTGGCGACGGAAACCGAGCAGCCCGTCACGACCCACCTGCGCAGCGTTCGCGAGCTCATCGACTACCGCTTGCGCGCCTCCAACGGCGAGATCGGCCACATCGAGGACTTCATCCTCGAAGAGGAGAACTGGCGGCTGCGCTATTTCGTCGCGGATACGCGCAACTGGCTGCCGGGCAAGCGGGTGCTGCTCTCCACCGAGTGGATTCACAATATCGATTGGGCCGCGAGCGAAATTTCCGTGGAGATTGACAAGCGGGAGGTCCAGGACAGCCCCGAGTTCAACCCGGACACCCCCGTCAACCGGGAATATGAGACGCGGCTCTATGACTACTACGGCCGCCCCAAGTACTGGCTGGAGTAACAAAACCAGGGACAGTCACCCTATTTCGCAATAAACAGGTGGCTGTCCTTGATGATGAGGGATTCAATGAAGCGTCAACTGAAAGAAAACCCGAAGACGTCGCTATGACAATTCACACATTATGAAGGAGATCGCCGTTCATAACCGGGATGTGGCTGACGTGTTCAACCAAATCGCCGACCTGCTGGAGCTTCAGGAGGCCAACGCCTTCCGCATCCGCGCCTACCGCAGTGCGGCCCGCACGGTCGAGGACCTGCCGCAGGAGATCGCCGAGCTGGCGGACGACCCCGAAAAGCTGACCGCGCTGCCCGGCATCGGCAAGGACCTCGCCGGCAAGATTCAGCAGATCGTCCGGACCGGCACGCTGCCCCTGCTGGAGGACCTCAAGAAGCAGATGCCGTCCGGCCTGACCGATCTGATGCAGATTCAGGGTCTCGGCGCCAAGAAGATCGCCCGGATGTACCGCGACCTCCGCATCCAGAACCTCAATCAGCTTCGCAAGGCGGCCGAACAGGGCAAAATCCGCGAGCTCAAGGGGTTCGGCCAAAAGACCGAGCAGTCCATCCTCGAGGAGACCCGCCGCCTGACCGGCGCCGAGCACCGACGTCTGCGTCTGGACCGCGCCGACTCGTTCGTCATCCCGCTGGCGGATTACCTGCGGCAGGAGGACGCCGTCGATCAGATCGTCATCGCCGGCAGCTACCGCCGCCGCATGGAAACCATCGGCGACGTGGACATCCTCGCCTCCGGCCGCAAGCCGGAGCGCATCATGGACCGCTTTTTAAGCTACCGCGAAATCCGCAAGGTCCTCGCCTCCGGCAAGGCGAAGTCCACCGTGATCCTGAGCTCCGGCCTCCAGGCCGACCTCCGCGTCATACCGCCGGCGAGCTTCGGGGCCGCCCTGCTCTACTTTACCGGCTCCAAGGCCCACAACATCGAGCTGCGCAAAATCGCCCTCGCCAAACGGTGGAAGATTAACGAGTACGGGCTCTACCGGGGCGCCAGACGGTTGGCGGGACGGACGGAGGAGGAAATCTATAAAAGGATCGGCCTTGACTGGATTCCCCCCGAACTCCGGGAAAACCGCGGCGAGATCGAGGCCGCCCGCGCGCACACCCTGCCCGACCTGGTCACCCTCGACGATATCCGCGGTGACCTGCACGTCCACACCAACTATACCGACGGCGACAGCACCATTGACGAGATCGCCGAGGCCGCCGCCCGGCGGGGGTATGACTACATCGCGATTACCGACCACTCCCAGAGTCTAAGCATCGCCGGCGGCCTCAAACCCAAAGAACTGGAGCAGCAGATTCGCCAAATCGACGAGTACAACCGCTCGTACAGAAAGCTTCGGCTCCTCAAGGGCGCCGAAGTGGACATTCTCAAGGACGGGACCATCGACTTTCCCGACGAGGTTCTTCGCAAGCTGGACCTGCGGGTCTGCTCCGTGCACACCGGCTTCAAGCTGCCGATCGAGCAGCAGACCCAGCGCGTCATCCGGGCCATGAAGAACCCGTACTTCGACATCTTCGCCCACCCGACCGGCCGAATCCTCGGCGGCCGCAAGGGCTACGATATCGACATGGAAAAGATCATGCGGGCCGCCCGGGAGTACGGCTGCGCCCTCGAACTCAATGCCAACGCCGACCGCCTGGACCTCAATGACCGCCACTGCCGGATGGCCCGCGACCTCGGCGTGCCCGTCGTCATCTCCACCGACACCCACAGCCCGTCCAACCTGGACTTCATGCGATGGGGCATCGATCAGGCCCGCCGCGGCTGGCTCGAGCCGAAGAACGTCCTCAACACCCGCTCCGCCAGGGACCTCCTCGCCTTCTTCGGGGCCAAAAGAAGGCATTCAACCTGAATCGCGTCTCTTTGATTGTCATGCGGGCCGGGCTCGGCATCAGGGCGACGAGCCCTGTTAACCCCATCCACCCGGGGCGGCCGTCACGCCGCCTTGCGCCTGATTCAAATACACATTTAAAATCCGTAAAAGTTAGCCGTGCTTTAAGGATTTGCCCGATACCCTTCCTTCCGTCCTTTGCTTAGGATGTGAGAAATCCTGCCGGGGGGATACTCGCCGCCCGCAGGCAGGCGAACGCAGAACCGCCGTTCGGGAAAGGGCTGAAGGATATGAAGGTCTTTGAGAGCAAAACACAACTCCACCGGGAGATCGAAAACTTTATCAAACGCGGCTTTACCCCCCGCTTCGGAGAATTGCAGGATCTGTTCCCCGGCAATGAGCGCTGGAGCCGTCTGCGCAGCGCCGGCACCGAGCTCTGGCTGGACTCCGGCGACATCGAGTCCATCCGCCGCCAGTGGACCCGTGAGTTCTCCTCGCTGACGGTCAACAATACGCTGCTGAGCCAGGAGATCCGCTCCGGCCGCTACGACCGCATCATCCTCCAGTCGCTGGACCTGCTGCGCCGCAGCGAGGACCTGGAGCACATGACGCCGCGCGAACAGCTCCTCGAGACCGCCTTCATCCTCAACGCCGCCCACGGCCTCCGGCTCGTCGAGCAGTTTGACGCCTATGTCTCGCTGGAGGAGCACACCGATCTGGCGCAGGATCTGGAGGGCTCGCTCGAGTTCGCCCAGCGGTTCTACAACATCTGCCCGCAGCGTTTCCGCGTCAAGATTCCCTTCACGCCCGCGGGTCTGCTGGCCGCTCGCAAGCTCTCCGAGCAGGACATCCCCGTCAACCTCACGCTGTGCTTTTCCGCCCGCCAGAACTACGTGGCCGCCCGCCTGAGCCGTCCCGCCTTCACCAATGTCTTTCTCGGCCGGCTCAACAGCGTCGTCGCCGACAACAAGCTCGGCCCCGGCGACTACGTCGGCGAGAAGGCGACGCTCAGTGCCCAGGCCGTCGTCAGCCGACTCCGCGAGACCGGCCAGACGAGCTCCCGGCTCATCGGCGCCAGCTTCCGCGAGGCCCGACAGATCCGCGACCTGGCCGGCATCGACGTAATGACCATCCCGCCCAAGGTCGCCGGTCAGTTCCTCAAGGCCGACATCATCCCCAGCGAGCTGCGCCGCCGCACCCAGGAAAAATATGAACCGGCCCTCGGGCCGCAGGTCAGAGCCGAACGCATCCGGCTCGACACCCTCTGGCAGGTCGGCGACGATCTCGTCCGCTGTATGAACGCCCTCGAAACGGAGAAGATCGACGAGTTCTCCCCCGACGACCTGGTCGGCTTCTTCGAGAACCACGGGTGCGGCGATGTCCTCGTCCACTGGACCGACCGCGAAATCCAGACCAGCTACAAGGAGGGCAAGATCCCTCGCCTGAAGAACTGGCGCGACGCCCTCGAAAGCAGACGCATCGGCCTGGACAGTCTGATGACCCTGGCGGGCCTGAGCCAGTTTCGCACGGACCAGGAGGAGATGGACCGGCACATCCGCCGCATCTGGAACCAGGCCAAAATGGAACAGTAAGGTATCAGGGTACAAACACAAAAAAATACTTATGGCACCCGGTGGGAATACAATGCAAAGGAGCTTGCCATGTCATATCAAATCGCCGTATTCATCGGAAGTCTCAGGCATGATTCATATAATCGCCGGCTCGCAAACGGCCTTGTTAGATTAGGGCCTCCGGATTTTTCATTCAAAGAGCTTGGAATCGACGATATTCCGCTCTACAATCAGGACGATGATGACCATCAGGCCCCGTCCGTCAAGCGTCTCAAAGAGGAAATCCGGCGCAGTCATGGCGTCCTGTTCGTTACCCCGGAATACAACCGTTCGATCCCGGGCGTTTTGAAAAATGCGATTGACAACGCCTCCCGGCCCTATGGACAGAACGCCTTTGCCGGCAAGCCCGCCGGAGTGATCGGCGTCTCCATCGGCGCCATCGGCACCGCCGTTTCGCAGCAGCATTTGCGAAACGTTCTGGCCTATCTGGATATGCATACCATGGGCCAGCCGGAAGCGTTTATCACAGTGCGGGAGGAGCTTTTCGATCGCGACGGCGGCATCGGGCCCGGCAGTCGCCAGTTCCTGCAAAACTGGATGGACCACTTTGCGGTATGGGTAAAACAACACAACCCCTTGATTGTGACGGTCTAACAGATACGATTGACATGGCAGGAAATAACCGAATGGACGACGTCATAAATCAAAGTGTCTGACACTTTGAAATTATCGGTGGCTAACATTTAACAACTTATAAAGCGAGCTAATATAGATTCGTAATGACCGCATATCGGCATAGGGCGGCGCAGTTGTGTGCCGCCGGGTCAGTCCACCAGCAGCAGGCCGTAGTAGTCGGGGCATTGGCGGCGATTCTTCACGACCCGAATCGGAAAGCCCGCCTTGTGCGCCGTGGTGTAAACGTCGATCCCGCAGGCCTCCATCGCCGGGCGGGCCTTCTCCGCGTGGCGGCAGCCCCCCGCCTCAAGCACACACGACCGACAGTACCGACATGGCCCCGCCCCCAGCCCAAACGCCTTCCACGCCCCCTTCAGAAACACCGCCCGCTCCAGCTTAACCACCTGCGGCTTGGTATCCTTCCAATCCCCAAAATGGAGCAGCACCGCTCGCCGGTAGTCGTCCAGCACCGCCCGCATCTGTTCCGGCGTCGGCGCATAGGGCGGACAGGTCAGGCACTGCCCGTATCCGTCGCAGCCGTACTGACACTTGAGCCGCACCCATGCGGCGGTCACCACATCGGCGGGTGCGATGACCTTCGCCTCCGTCACCCCCTCCAGCGCCCGGGCCAGCCGAACCAGTTCCTGATCGGTAATTGCATCTGTGGCCATTGACATCCTTTCCTTATCAATCCGCCATCGCGGCGGTCATTTTAATCTTCAGTACACGTATCGCACAAATTCAGCCAAATCCAAAAGATCGATTGCGCCGTCCCGGTTCAGGTTGAAAAGACTCAGCCGCGCCGGGTCGTCCTTCAGCCACTGTCTCGACAGCTCGGCAAAATCCACCGGCGTAAACTTCCAGTTCGTCGGCGCGGGGATCAGTTTGTCATAGACGGGCGTCGGCCCCGCGTACGGCGGCCTCAGCACCCGCGTCCCGACCACTCCGCCGCAAAACAGCTCGCCGGTGTGCGGGCTCACGGCCAGCGCATCGACGGACAGGCGGGGCAGGTTATACGAAACATTCCGCCAGATCAGTTCATGAAAAATAACGCCGTCCTCCGAGAGCATGAAGTATTGTTCACGTCGTGCCCGAACGGATGAACGAATCTGAGGCGATTTATAGATATATCACGCCTTTTTGCTGCTGCCGGTTTCTCCCCGAATCGCGGCAATCAGCTCCCGGGAGGGACCGCTCTTGGTCAGGTAAGCCGCCGCGCCCGCCTCCCGCATGGCACGGGCCACATCATCATCGGCATGCATCGATAACCCGATCACCCGGACCTGCGGGCGTTTGGCCAGGATTCGCCGGGTCGCCTCCACACCGCCCATCTCGCCCAGGTTGACATCCATGATGACCACATCGGGCTCCAACTCGTCCGTCATTGCAACGGCCTGAAATCCGTCCTCGGCCTCTCCCACCACCTCGAGGTCCGCCTCAAACCGCAGCAGCCGCTTGAGTCCCTCGCGCATAATCTTATGGTCGTCCACGATCAGCACCCGTCTCAGGTCCGCCCGCAGGCGCACCGTGATCGTCTCTTCGCGCTCCTCGCTCGCCGACCTTTCTTCAAGGGTCCGGGCCGTCGGCGTTTCGTCCGCGGGAATTGTCAGGACAATTCGCGAGCCCCGGCCCGGCGCCGTCTCGATCTCCATCTGCCCTGCGATATGACGCAGGCGCTCCTGGATGCTGAACAGACCGAACGAAACCTCATCCGCCCGGCGATTCTTCAGCAGTTGGGGATCGAAGCCCCGGCCTTCATCCGAGACAATCACCCGGATCTGCCCGGTCATCCGCTCCAGCGAAACGTGCGCCTCGGAGACCCCCGCGTGCTTGATGGAATTGAACAGCAGTTCCCGCACGCATTCGAACAGCAGCGACCGCGTCTCCTCCGCGACCGGCTCGGCCGTGGGGTCGGCCAGCAGGCGAACGCAAAACTGGTTCTTCTTCTGCATGTCCGACGCCAGCCACCGAAGCCCGGCCGCCAGACCGGCCTCATGCAGCACCGGCGGGCTCAGGTCCACCGCCAGCGAGCGCGAGGCATCCAGCGCTTCCCTGAGAATTTCCGCCACCTCCTTCGCCGTCGCCTGCATCTGCTCGACGTCCTGCCCCCGCTGCATCCAGCTCACCTGCATCCGCGCCGCCACGATGATCTGCTGAATGTGATCATGCAGGATCTTCGCCAGCCGCTTGCGCTCCCGCTGCTCGGCCTGGCTAAGCTGGCTGGCCAGCGCCCGGAGCTGATCGGCCTGTGTCCGGAGTTGATCGGCCTGCGCCTGGATCTGCGCGGTCCGCTCAAAGACCCGCTGCTCAAGCGACTCATTCAGCCGCCGCAGCTTCTCCTCCGCCTCCTCACGCTCGCGGATCTCCTCCTCAAGCTGCGCCGTGCGCACCTTGACCAGTTGCTCCAGATGTTCCCGGTACCCGGCCAGTTCCGCCTCGGCCTCCTTGCGATCCGTGATGTCCAGCCCCACCTCTATAATCAGCGGCGAGCCGTCCACGTCCGTGAAAGGATAATCGTAGATATCGTAGCATCGCCCGTCCGGGCCGTTCCACTCCCAATGGTGCGGCCGGCCGGTTTTGAACGGCTCGAACGACTGGCAGTTCTCGCACGGCTCGCTGCGATTGAACAGGTACTCGTAGCAGCGCTTGCCTCTCGACGGCCCAAACCGCTCCTCGAAGAAGCGATTGGCAAACGGCACATGGTGGTCCGGCCCCAGCAGCACCAGGTACGCGGGCAACTGATCCAGCACGTCCTGGAAACGCTGCCGCTCCACCTGCAGCATGCTCATCGCGCCCTCCAGTTCCGCCGTCCGCTCCCGCACCCGCTGCTCCAGTTGCTCGTTGGCCTCGCGCAGCGCCTCCTGCGCCGCCGTCCGCTGCACCGCCAGCCCGATGTTTTGCGCCAGCGCCTCGTAGAAGGCCACCTGCTCCATCGTAAACCGGCCCGGGCGCTTGTCATTGAGCTGCAGCAGCCCGACGACCTCTTCCCCCGCCCGCAGCGGAAAGAGCCCGATGGACTGATAGCCCTTGTAGATGCAGTGGTTGCGGGCATGAAACCGCGGATCCTCATCGGCCCCCAGCGTCAGCAGATCCCTCGAATCGTTCGTCCAGAAACTGCCGTTCTCCGTAAAGCACGACAGCTCCGGATCAGTCTGCCCGGACAGAACGGCCCCGCACGTGCATTCGAGCACGGCCCGGCCCTCCTTGCGAAGGATCGCCCCCATCGTATCACGGGCACAGACGGAATCCTCCCGGCGAACGAACGACTCCTCAAAGCCGTTGTACTCGAAATAGGGATAATCATCCCCCTGCCGCAGCCGCAGCCCCACCGCCTCAAAGCCCGTGCGTTCGCGGATCACCCGCAGCGTCTCGGCAATCAACGGGTGCAGTGCGTCGCTCCGGTTGAAGATCCGAAGCACCTCCATCAGCAGCGCCTGATTGGCGTCCGACTGTTCGCGGTCCGCCCCGTCATCCTTCCGCGAAATATCGCCGCATGAGAACTGCCCCCCCGGCCCAAAGCTTGATTCGATGGTAAATTTATGGTCCGGCGTACTCATAATGACTCATTCTCCTGCGGCTGCATTCTCGACAGAAGACAACTTCTTCTTTTGCTACATTTACATAATTGTATCAAAAAAATCTTAAATTGAAAAACCTTATTTCCCGAGACTCCACTGTATCTAAAACGGAAGGGGGCAGTTTGCCCACTTATTCTACCCTTATTTATATATAAGCGGCTGCTCCCAATGCTTACGCATTTTACTTATAGTGATATGCTTATCTTCCCCACTTGGTTCTAATTTTTAAACTGCCGTCGGTCCTATAATTTCAGTCCCCGCAGCCGCAGGGCGTTGCCCACCACCGACACCGAGCTGAAACTCATCGCTGCCGCCGCGATTACCGGACTCAGCAGAATCCCGAAGAACGGATACAGCACCCCCGCCGCAATCGGAATCCCCAGCGTATTATAGATGAATGCCAGGAACAGGTTCTGCCGGATGTTCCGCATCGTCCCCCGGCTAAGCTGCCGCGTCTTGACAATCCCCATCAGGTCCCCCTTCACCAGCGTGATGTCCGCGCTCTCCATCGCAATATCCGTCCCCGTCCCCATCGCGATCCCGATCTGCGCCGCCGCCAGGGCCGGCGCATCGTTAATGCCGTCCCCCGCCATCGCCACGATTCGCCCCTGCCGCTGCAGGTCCTCCACCACCTCGTTCTTCCGCTGCGGCAGGACCTGCGCGTGCACCTCCTCGATCCCCAGCCGCCGGGCAATCGCCTGGGCCGTCGTCCGGTTGTCGCCCGTGAGCATAATCAGCCGCAGCCCCTCGCGCCTCAGCCGCTCCAGCGCCTCCGCCGTCGTCTCCTTCACCGGGTCCGCAATCGCCAGAAAGCCCGCAAACCGCCCCTCGATCCCCACGAACACAATCGTCTGCCCCTCCCGTCGCGCCGCATCCGCGGCCTCGCTCGCCTCCGCCGTATCGATCCCCAGTTCCTCCATGAACGGCTGATTCCCCAGCGCTGCCGTCTGCCCGCCGATGTGCCCGCGCACCCCCTTGCCCGCCGTGTACTCAAACGCTCCCGCCTCCTCCGGCCTGATGCCCCGCCGCCGGGCCTCCGCCACGACCGCCCCGGCCAGCGGGTGCTCCGAATTATTCTCCAGCGACGCCGCCAGTCGCAAAAGCTCCGCCTCCTCGACACCCCCCGCCGCGTGCACCGCCACCACCTGCGGCTTGCCCACCGTCAGCGTCCCCGTCTTGTCAAACACCAGCGTATCGACCTTCTCGAACAGTTCCAGCGCCTCGGCGTTCTGGATGAGAATGCCCGCCGTCGCCCCCCGCCCCGTTCCTACCATCACCGACAGCGGCGTCGCCAGCCCCAGCGCACAAGGGCACGCGATAATCAGCACGGCAATCGCGTTGAGCAGCGCATACGCAAACCGGGGGCTGGGCCCGAACAGCCCCCACACGATAAACGCTGCGGCCGCCGCCAGCACCACCGCGGGCACGAACCACCCCGACACCCGGTCCGCCGCCCGCTGGATCGGCGCGCGGCTCCGCTGCGCCTCGCTTACCATCCGCACGATATGCGCCAGCAGCGTCTCCTGCCCCACCCGCTCGGCGACCATCGTAAACGTCCCCGTCTCGTTGGTCGTCCCCCCGATCACCGCGTCCCCCTCGCCCTTCTCCGCGGGCAGCGGCTCGCCCGTGATCATCGACTCGTTGATCGACGTCTTGCCGCCCGTTACCCGTCCGTCCACCGGCACCCGCTCCCCCGGCCGCACCCGCAGCACATCCCCCGGTCCCACCTCGCCCGTCGGGATGTCCTCCTCCGTCCCGTCCGGCCGGATCACGCGGGCCGTCTTCGGGCTTAGCCCCAGCAGCGCCCGGATGGCGCTCCCCGTCGCCTCCCGCGCCCGCAGCTCCAGCACCTGTCCCATCAGCACCAGCGCCGTAATCAGCGCCGCCGGCTCAAAATAGACGTCCACCGACCCGTCCGGCCGCCGGAACGACGCCGGGAAAATCTGCGGAAACAGCAGCGCAATGACGCTGTAGCCGTACGCCGCCCCCACGCCGATTGAGATCAGCGTGAACATGTTCAGATTTCGCGTCCGGATCGACTGCCATCCCCGCACAAAAAACGGCCGGCCGCACCAGAGCACCACCGGCGTCGTCAGCAGAAACTGCGCCCACAGCGCCCCCCGCTCCGAAAGGATGTGTTCGGGAATCCGCAAACCGACATGATGCCCCATCACCATCACCAGCACCGGCGCCGTCAGCACCACCGCCGCCCAAAACCGCCGCCGCATGTTGATGAGTTCCTCGTTGGGCCCCTCCTCCAAACTCGCCGCCTCCGGCTCCAGCGCCATCCCGCAGATCGGACACGACCCCGGCCCGATCTGCCGCACCTCCGGGTGCATCGGGCAGAGATAGATCGCGTCCTTCGGCCCCTCGGGCTTCGGCCGCGGCGAAAGATACCCCTCCGGGTCCGCCCGAAACTTCTCTATGCATCGCTTCGAGCAAAAATAGTAATCCCGGCCCTTATACGAATAGGTTCCCGCCGCTTTCTGCGGCTCCACCGTCATCCCGCACACCGGATCGAGATGGGTTTCCTGCTGCTGGTTCATAAGTCGCCTTCCCGGATAAAATCACATCGCCTCGGCCGTAGTCCTGATATAACCGTTTCCCCCCACTATACATGCCCCGCCTCGAAAAGAAAACCCCACTCTTTTACCACACCCCCGGGATCAGCCGGAATCGGACCCGTTGGGCATATTCCTTGTAACCGGGCAGTTCTTCTCTGAGCATTCGCTCCTCCCCCACGATCCGCACAATGAGGAGAGCCCCCGCCAGCCCCGCCGGGATCAGCGCCCACAACGAGCCCAGTGACAGGGCGCTGCCCGCAAACAGCAGCCACGCCCCGGTGTACCCCGGATGGCGCACGACGGCGTAGGGGCCCGTGTCGATCACATGGTGGCCCCGTTCCGTCTGGATGCGCACCCCCGCCTCGAAAAAGCGGTTGACCGCCTCCGCCCATGTCGTCAGCACAAAACCCGCCGCATAGAGCGCATAGCCGACCGCGACACCTCCCCACCCCAGACGCGACCATCCGAACCGGCCGTCATCCAGGGCGGCCAGAATATAAATCGCCGCATAGGCGCTGAACAGGAAAACCAGCAGGATCCGGTCCCATCGCCGGGTCCCCGGCTGAATCCGGCGGCGTGCCTCGAACAGTTCCGGGTTGGTCCGCCCGACATAAACGACGGCGGCGACCATTAGGACCAGGTTCGCCCCCAGGAACAGCCAGCCCCGCCCCCACGACAGGCGTCCGGCGGCCCCAAACAGGACCAGCCCCAGCAGACCGAAAAAAGCGAGCACGCGCCAAAGGAACGACCATTCCCCCGGCGGCACCCCTTCGCCCATCCGCATAACGCCCCCCTTTCCCCGCCTCCGCTTTGCTCCGATTCCTCCTTTGGGTTTTCCCCCCTTCATCGGGTTACAAAACAGGAAAATACAACTCCTTCCCTCCCTGCTTCTTCGCGAACGTCTCCTTCTTCCACAAATATGTCGCTGCGGAGACCGTAACAATGGTCACCAAACTGTACGGAACAAAAAACAGCATCGCTGCCGGCAGCCACATCGCCGCTTCCGGATCGGCGAAAGGATAAATCAGCATCAGCAGGAACAGACTGACGATTTCCGCCGATAGAACCCCAAAGAAAACCGCCTTTTTCTGCATATGAAACACCCGGCAGCAGCACCAGGCCGCCGCCAGCGCCAGAAGCGACAAAGGCAAAACCAGCAGAATCGCCCCCCATTCCCCATAAAGGAACCACGTCGCCAAAGGCCCGCTCACCCCCATCGCTATATACTTGATCCTGTTGCCCATGTTGGGAATCCTTTAACAAAAAACCCGCGATTGCTTTTTTATACCGCTTCCAGCGCCGTCTCCAGGTCCCCGATCAAATCCTCTGCATCCTCGATCCCGACCGACAGCCGAATCGTGCCTTCCGAGATCCCGATGGCCTGCTTCTCCTCGGGACTCATCACGGCGTGGCTCATACTCCACGGGTGGCACACCAGCGACTCGACGCCGCCGAGACTCTCCGCAAACAGCCAGATCTTCAGCTTCTCGACCAGTTTCGCCACCGCCGCCCGGCCGCCCGGCAGCGTAAACGTTACAATCGCCCCGAAGCCGTCCATCTGCGCCCCGGCCAGTGCATGCTGCGGGTGGCTCTCCAATCCGGGATAGAGCACGTCCTTCACCTTCGGGTGCATCTCCAGCCAACGGGCGATCCGCAGCGCGTTGGCCTCGTGCTGCCTCATGCGGACCGCCAGCGTCTTGAGCCCGCGCAGACTCAGCCAGCAGTCCAGCGGCCCCGGCACGCTGCCCACCGCGTTCTGGTAAAATTTGAATTGCTCGTACAGTTTCGCATCGTTCGTCACCAGCGCCCCGCCGATCACATCGGAGTGGCCGCTGATGTACTTCGTCGTGCTGTGGATCACGATATCCGCCCCCTGCGTCAGCGGCCGCTGAAAGTACGGCGAGGCGAACGTATTATCCGCCGCCAGCAGCAGCTTATGCCGCCGCGCGATCGCGGCGACGGCCCGCACGTCCACCAGTTGCAGCAGCGGGTTAGCCGGCGTCTCGATCCAGAGCATCTTCGTCTCCGGTCGAAGGGCCTTCTCAAAGGCCGCCGGGTCGGTTCCGTCCACGTAGCTGAAGCGGATACCCCGCGGCGCTGCGACCGACTCAAAGAGCCGGTACGTCCCGCCGTAGATCGTCTTGCACGAGACAACGTGGTCGCCCGGCCGCAGGATCGACACCGCCGCATCCGCCGCCGCCATGCCCGAGCTGAACGCCAACCCGTAGGCCGCCTCCTCCAGTGACGCCAGGCAGGTCTCCAGCGCCGCCCGTGTCGGGTTGCCGCTGCGGGAGTATTCGAAATTGTGCGGCTTGCCGATCTCATCAAAAACGAAGTTAACCGTCTGGTAAATCGGGACGATAATCGCCCCCGTCGCCGGGTCCGGCTGCTGACCCGTGCGAATCGCTCTGGTTGCAAACTGCATAAACGCTCCTTTTTATCGATCCTCTTAAAAACATCTTGTCTCTTATGCCGTTCCCGCTTTGTCATTGCCGCCCCCGCCGGCGCGAGGGGTAAACTCCGGCGGGCATCCACACTACCCGGCACATCCTCTACGCCAGGATATGATCGAACAGCACCGTCGAAAGGTACCGTTCGCCGAAACTCGGCAGGATCACTACGATCACCTTGCCGGCGTTCTCAGGCCGCTGGGCGACGATCTGGGCCGCCCGCAGCGCAGCCCCGGACGAGATGCCCACGAACAGCCCCTCGACGGCGGCCGCCCGGCGAGCCCACTCGATTGCCTCCTCCTGATCGATCGGAAGGGCCTCATCGACGATCTTCAGGTTGAGCACGCTCGGAATAAAACCCGCCCCGATCCCCTGAATCTTATGCGGTCCGGGCCTGAGCTCCTCGCCCGCCAACGCCTGGCTGATCACGGGGCTTTGGGCCGGCTCGACGGCGATTGCCTTAAAGTCCGGCTTGCGGGCCTTGAGCACCTCCGCCGCGCCGGTGATCGTCCCGCCGGTTCCGACGCCGGAGATCAGAATATCCGCCGCACCCTGCGTATCCCGCCAGATCTCCTCGGCCGTCGTGCGGCGATGGACCTCCGGGTTGGCCGGGTTGTCAAACTGCTGCGGGATAAACACATCCCGATCCGAGGCGGCCAACTCCCGGGCCCGCTCAATGGCCCCCTTCATGCCGCTCGCCGCGGGCGTCAGGTCCAGCTCGGCCCCCAGCGCCTTGAGCACCTTGCGCCGCTCCAGACTCATCGACTCGGGCATCGTCAGCCGAAGCCGGTAGCCCCGCACCGCGCAGACCCACGCCAGCGCGATCCCCGTATTGCCGCTGGTCGGCTCGACGATCAGCGTCTTTGCGTTGATCCGCCCCTTCCGCTCCGCCGCCTCGATCATTGAGACGCCGATACGGTCCTTGACCGAGGCCATCGGGTTGCGGCTCTCGAGCTTGGCCAGCACCGTTGCCTTCGACTGGATGATCTTTCGCACTTCCACTAAGGGCGTATGGCCCACCGTTTGAATAACCGATTGGTATTGTGTCATGGTACTTTCCTTTCAAAAAGTCTCGTTCTGGACCCGGTTCTTTCAATAACGATTTCTGATAACATATCCGGATTCGCGGTCAGTTTCTCTGTGGTAATTTCGCCGATGCTGATGCCGAGCCGCCTGCTGCTCCCGCCGCCGCCTTGAAAATGTTCCGTAGATGACTTTCCACTCTGAACTCTCCGATCAGGCGTCAGATTACATAGTTGCTCGCGTAGGCGTCCTGTTTTTTCATCTCCTGCTGGACCATATCCTCCAGCGTAACTGTATCCAATATGCCCGAGATGGCGGCATTGATCTTGTCAAAAAGCCAGGACTCCGAAAAGTCCCCCCGCTTGATCCGGGAGGCCGCTCCGCCGCCGGCCTGACCGGAGACATGATTGATCGACTCGACAAACTGGATCACCTCGCCCGTGGTAATCTCGCCCGGCTTGCGGGCCAGCATAAAGCCGCCGTTCTTGCCCCTGATCGAAATCACAAAACCGCCCTGCCGCAATTCACTAAGAATTACCTCCAGAAATCGCGTCGGAATCTCCTGGGCCTCCGCCAGCTTTTTGACACCGACCGGCTCCCGATTCCCCAGCAGCGCCAGCTCCAGTAAAGCCCGCAAAGCGTAGCGGCTTTTCTGCGAAATCTGATAGTAACCATTCTTTTTCATTATATAATCTCACTAAATCAATCGTAATTATGAGAATTACGATAACACAAACAGATCTTGGCTTCAAGTCTTTTTTCTAAAAAATTTTTTTAAGCCGCAACTTCGTGCCCGGAAAATTTTATTGCATAGTCTATCTCGAAAATGTAAAATAAATCTTTCACCACTGTTTTTCTGCTTCCGGAGCTCTGTCGAGTTCTTTAAATAGGAGGGTTACACATGCGTACTTGTCGGGAATTCTTTTGCGCGCTGCTTGCCGGTGTTATTTTCATTCAGCCGAACCTGCCGTACCTGCTGACGCGGGTCGCCCAGGCCCAGCCCATCCCCATCAATCCTCCGCGGACGAGCAAACCGCTCAAGCCGCTGGTGGACGAACTCATTGCCGTTACGACGGATCTGACCGATACGGACGGCGACGGGCTGCCGGACGTGGTGGAAACGATAATCGGGACGGACCCGAACAACCCGGATTCGGACCGGGACCGCCTGCCGGACGGGCGGGAGATCGAGCAGGATCTGGATCCGATGGAGCCGGACAGCAACTTCGACGGGCTGCCGGACTATTATGAGATTGCCGATGCCGATTTACAGGATATGGACGGCGATGGGATCGCCAACCAGTGGGATTTCGACAATGACGGCGACCTCGTCAATGATGGTACGGACCTGTGCCCGTTTATCAAAACCGAGGCGCGGGAAAGTTTTCACTTTGACATCACCACCGGCGGTTGCGTGACCTATCTTAACTTCCAGATCCAGCCGGCGGGGCAGGACCATCTTCGGCTCTTCGGCCGGTCATGGAACTGGCCCAACGGCGACCGCGAAGGAGCCATGCAGGACTGGGACAATTCAGTGGAGGATGTATCGGTTTTTCCGATCCTGACACTGAACGTGAACGAGGCCCCCACGGTACTGGAGGCCGCGCAGTACGGCCTGTCCGTCGAGGGCAGCACGGTTTCCGTACCGCTGATTCCCGTTACGGAACAGGGCACGATTGTCGCCTTCGCCGGGCGGATGGTCTATCCGTCCGCGACGCCGATCCATCTGTCGATCGATGCGCGGTTCAACTGGAAGGTTGTGGGCCGAACGGACAGCGAGGAGGGTTATAACCACGAAAGTCTGCTGGCGGTTTACCCGGAAAACTTTTTGCTCACCGGCATGAGCGTCGAGGAATGTTACGGGACGGATACGGGGGTATTTACCAGCGCCGACCCCAACGAGACCGTGGCGGCCAACCTGTCGCTGGCCTATGAATTCCTGCACAACCCCGACGGCCACGTCCTTGATATGCCTGCGGTGCTGGCGGACCTGTCCGTCACCGTCGATTCCTGGACCGGCTCGTTTGCCCACCGGGACTCGGCCCTGTCCGCGGCGGCTTCCATGATCGAGCAGGCCCTTGAAAACCTGCCCGCCGATTCCAAACTGCCGGTCATTACGCTCCTTGAGGAGCAGGCCGCCTCGGCAAACCTCGATGAATTTACCGCCGTCGGCGATGCGACATTTCAGGTTGACCTTACCGCGCAGGAGATTGTCCGAACCCGAACGATGAAAACGAACTGGTACGATACGGGCAGCCGCAGCCCCATCCCGGTGGAAATGATAATGGACCGGATCGACGATTACGGCCTCAACGAAGAAGGGCGTTTTGTCCTCAAGAGTCTCATGCTTTGCTGGGAGGCGGGCGAGAGGACCCTCCAGTCGCCGAGCCTGCCGCTGGAGCGTCCGGCGGATTACAATCTCCTGCCCGACTGGGTCAACTCGGCGACGGGCTGGAGTCTGTCCAATCTCGACCTGCTCTACCGGACGGGCATCGCGATCAGCGCCTATTCAAAGATCAACAGCCTGCTCACCAAAGGCTGGTCGATGGATTATCTCGCCCGGCTGGGTTCCAAGACTGGTTTTGCCCGGCAGATAGGCAAGCTGCAATTTTTCATCCGCCAGGCCGACAGTTTGCAGGATAATCTCAAGCTGTTTAAGGTGTCGGATAAGGGACTCCAAATCCTCAATGCGCTCGCCCTGGTCGCCGACACGGGCGTGACCATCGCCTCGATATTCGCCCTGGCCAATTCCGACCTGAACGCCTTTCAGCTCAATCAGGCGGTGCTGAAGGTTACGATGCAGTTCTACATGGCCTGCATCCTGTTTTTGATCGGGATGATTCCCTACGTGGGCTGGATCATCGCCGTCATGATCGAAATCTCCGATCTGATCGGTGACTGGTCGGACGATCTGTTTGACTGGTTTATCGGCATTTTCTGCAAGGTCAACGCCCAGGCGACGCCGAAGATTGATATGGTCGGCGAGCCGTCGGTAACCATACAGGATAAAACCGGCAACGGCCTGACCGTGGGCGACCGGATCACTTACGCCTGTCGCCTCAAGGGGACAATCACGGGCAACCTGTGGGATGTGGTATACAACAGTGAAATTTTACCCTATTACCTCATTTTCGCGCCGGCCGGCAGCGGGTCGCCGATGGGCTATACGTACTGGAACACGATTAGTTACGAAGCCCTGCCGATTCCCCCGCGTTCTCTGTGGACCACCGTGTCCGACCGCGCGAACCTGCTTCGCTCGCAGGAATATGACTACGGCGCCTGGATCGAGCCCGCGACGCCGGGCGTTAACTTCCCCGTCAAAATGCAGGGCAAAGCCAAGTACGAGATCTGGTATCAGACCAAGACGTTCGTCTTCCTCGTCTTCTACTGGTTCTGGAACTACAGCCTCTTGTGGGAACATGGCACGTCGAACATGGGCGATTTCACCCTGTTCTTCGATGTGATGCCGGATAACCTCGATGCGCTGGTTGCCTGGCGGGGCATTGCCATGCTGGACCGCGACGGCGACGGCCTCAAAGACAGCGAGGAGACGCAGAGTAATCCGACCCTTTACGACACCGACGGCGACGGCCTCAACGATAAGTACGAAGTGGAAAACGGCCTCAATCCAAACCATCACGATGAAGACCGTGACGGGCTGATGGATCGGATCGAGCTGATACTGGGGACCGATCCGCAGAACCCCGACACCGACGGCGACGGGCTTAATGACGCCGCGGAAGTGTTCGGGCGACTGATTGAATTCGAGTACGGCGGCCGGACCTTCACCTGCCATGTCCGGTCCGATCCGTTCAAGACCGATACGGACGGCGACGGCCTTGACGACAAAACTGAATACGACAGCGGCCTCAATCCTCGCTCCCGCGACACCAACGGCGACGGGATAGCCGATGAGCCCAACGAGAATCGGGCCGAAGCCGAAGACCTCCGGCTGGTTGACAGTGTCAGCATTCCCTCGATGATCGCGGACCTGGCCCTCGGCGAAAGCGGATCGGTCTGGGTCCTGTCCGAATCCTGGGAGAGCGGCACGGTATATCGGTTCGATGCCGATCTGAACCCCCTTTCGCAGTGGTCCTTTAACCTGCCGGCAGTTACCTATACTCAGGCGATTGCCGTCGATGAGAAAAACGGACTGATTCACATCGCTTATAAGGGAGGATGGTCTTCCGAAACCAGCAGTCTGCTTACCTATGACCTGGAGGGCCATCTGCTTTCAGAGAGCCCGTGGGGAATCCATAACCTCAGTGGGGGATACAACGTGATCGAGGTCGAAACCGATTCACAGGGCCGCGTGTATGTGCTGCGTCAGGGCGACGGCGACAGTTACTTCCCGTCCTTCGTGATGCCCTGGGCCCGGATCCCCGCTGCCGTGATCGATGTGTACGAATCCAACGGGACCCCGATTGCCTCCTGGGGCCGTTTCAGTCCCATGTACGATCAGGATCTGAACCCCGGCGGAGCACTGGACCGATGGTACTTCTACTTTGAAACCGCGCCCCAGGATTTCCAGTTGATCCGTGATCTGACGATTCTCGATGACGGAATGCTCTTTATCAGCGACGGCGGGGTGGACAACTTTTACATGCGATATCTTGTCCGCTTTGGCTACGGCGAGTGGATGTATGACGGCTATGAACCCGGGCGGGAGGACCGCCTCGCGCAGTTCGACACCGCGGGGAACTTCTACCGCGACCAGATCTACTGTGCGGACCCCGTTTCCGGCGGCTCTTCCCTGCTCAACGGCCCCGGCGCCATGGCGGCCGATCCGCAAGGGAATCTGTATGTTGTTGCCGACGGCCCCCGGATCTTCAAGTATGACCGCAACCTCGTGCCTCGCACCGGCTGGGTGGTGGACGCCTGGGCTCATGAGCATTATCTGACCGATCAGACGGGCTACGTCCATTACCTGTCCCCGCGGTACCGGGAGTTTGCCGTGGACTCTCAGGGACATCTCTATATCTATTATGACTTCCGCTACTACGAGGGCAATGAGGAAGTGGAGTTCCATACCGAACTGGGCGTCATCCGGAAACTCGCCCAGTATGCCCAGCCGCAGCCGGTTGCCGATCCGGACCCGGACCGGGATGGCGACGGCCTGCCGACCGCTGACGAGACGGCGGGTTGGCAGATCGCCTACACCGATCCCAGCGGGCCCCGGCTGCTTATGGTCAGCAGCGACCCTCTGCTGGCGGATACGGACATGGACGGACTGAACGATAAAGAGGAGTTTGATCTCGGGACGAATCCGAACGATCCGGACACGGACGACGACGGGCTCAGCGACCCGGAGGATATCCGGCCCCTGCTGTATGACGCGGACGGCGACGGGCTCTCGGACGGGCAGGAAGCGGCCTTCGGCAGCGACCCGCTCAAGGCCGATACGGACGACGACGGACTTACCGACGCCCAGGAGTTGGCGCTCGGGACGAATCTGAACGATCCGGACACGGACGACGACGGTTTGAGTGACGGTGAAGAAGTGAATCTCGGCTCCGATCCGCTCTCGAGCGACAGCGACGGCGACTTCATGCTCGACGGCATGGAGGCGGCAATTGGAACGGATGTCAATGCCGGCGACAGCGACGGCGACGGCATACCCGACGGCGTGGAGACCCTCTATCGGACCGACCCGAAGAATGACGACAGCGACGGCGACGGCCTCAAGGATGGGCGGGAAGTGGACATGCGGCTGGACCCGGCCTCGAATGACACGGACGGCGACGGCATACCCGACGGCCGGGAACTCGAGGAAAACACCAACCCGTGGAGCCGTGATACCGACAGGGACGGCATCCCGGACGGGCAGGATGAGGACCGCGATCTGCCGCCGGTGGGCGATGTGGTGATCGCCTGTGACGATCAGCCCGGCGCGGCGGTGTTCGTCAATGCCCTGGCGGCCTCGGCGGATGTGACCGTGGTGACGGTCGATGAACTGCTCTCACAGCACCGCCAGGCGCCGCGCATCGTACTCGTCGGCCGACCCGACGGCGGCGGGCCGACGGGCACGCTCATCCGCGGCCTGCTGGCCGACTGCGGCGATGTGCTCGACCAAATGATCGCCTCCGACACCAACCGCATGGCCGTGCGGCACGGCGTCTGGCAGCCGACCCAGACGATTGTTCTGCTCTCGACGTCCTCACCGGCCGATCCTGCGGCGGTGCTCGATGAGCTGCGGCGACAGACGGTCACAGTCGAGCCCGGTCGGGCGAAGGTCATGTTCAACGCCGGTACCGTTTCCATGGTGCAGGACAACCCCGTCAGCAGCGTCGTCGTCGAGTGGATCGATACGATCCGCCGAATGGATGCGATGACGGCCGCATCGTTGGACCCGTCGATTCGCCCGACCGTCGAGATGAAGCGGCTGGCGACCGCGGCCGTACCCGTACCGCTGACACAGCAGAACGGTCTGCATCCTTACGACATTGGGCTGGGGTCGTTCCTCGAAGTTAAACTCACCGATGAAAATCAAAACGGGTCCCTGGCCGCCATTCACGGCGGGCTTGTGAAGATGTATTACCGCAGCGCGGACCTGGACCGCGATGGCGACGGCTCCATAACCGGCCCGAAGGATATCGACGAAAGCACCCTGTGTCTCTATGGCTACAGCGACCTCACGGGCAAGTGGGTCAAACTCGGCACGGGCCTGAACAGTCTCTACCCCGTCGAGCTCGATCCGGCGGATGTGCAGGTTTACGGCCGCAGCTATGCCGGTTCGATCAGCGCGGCCGTGCCGTATTATTCGATCTACTCGCTGGCGGGCCGCACCTATAACCAGCCGCCGGATACCTCGGGGGCCCGGCCTTCCACGGACGTTTTGTGGCCCTCGAACAATAAGTTTATGGACATCCGCATTCTCGGCGTAACCGATCCCGACGGCGACCCGGTCTGCATTACCATCACGGACATTACCGCCGATGAGCCGCTCTGCACGAAACAGGGCAAAAAATTCATCGCCCAGGCAAGCGGCATCGGGACCGATACCGCCGAGCTGCAGGCTACGCGCCTCGGCAGCGGTAACGGCCGCGTGTATGAGATCCGTTTTGTCGCCTCTGACGGACGCGGCGGTGAAACAGAGGGCAAGGTCAAAGTGATTGTGCCGCACGACCAAAGCGGCAAACAGTACGTTTGTGAGGATGACGGACAGACATTCAGTGTCCAACAGCCCTGCGAGTAGAAAAAGAAGGTGATGGTACTGCTCCGGGAGTCAGCTTGTAAAGGGACTGAAAGTATGCGGACCCAATAAATCGCCTACTGCGTCGGCAGGTCGTTCCAGGTCGGGGAAATAATCTCGTCCTGCTTGAGCATAGTAACGCCCGCCTTGCAGGAGCCGATATCAGGAGTGAGTTTCTCGCCTTTGTGCAGAGCGATGACCTTGCGGCAGAAGTCAGCGCCGGCCAGGTGCGAACAGGGGTAGCCGCCGCCGAAACGCGGGTTGATTTCCAGAAGCTTGGGACCTTCTTCATCAACAATAACATCCACGTCCGCAGGCCCGAAAAGCCGGAGGGCCCGGAGCAGCCGGGCACCGAAATCGATCAGAATCGGATCATCGGTACTGATCGCCTTGTCGGTCTCGCCGGCCCGCATGGCCAGCTTCTTTTTACAAAAGACGCTGATCGGGACGAAATCGCTGCCGCCGAACAGGTCGTAGCCGTACTCATCGCCTTTAATCTTCTGCTGTATGATCGGATCGGGACAGAACATAACTGCGCTGCGAAGCTTTTTTTCATCCGAGCAGTAGAAAATATCCACCGAGGCGCTGCCCTTGCGGGGCTTGACTACCAGCGGCCATTGGAGCGTTCCGGACTGGATATTCGCCAATGCCTCTTCGAGAGATAATACCGACACCGGGCAAGCCAACCCGTGTTGGGCCGCAAACTGCATGGTCAGGTATTTATCATAGGAAATCTCGATCGTTTTTGGCGGAGAAACCAGAACGGTAATGCCTTTTTCAGTAAAGCGACTGCGATTTTTTGCCAGAACCTCAAGCTCAGGATCAATCAGAGGTACAATGATGTCAATTTTATTTTCTGTGCATATTTGTAGCAAATGATCCACATAACTGGAATTACTGACTTCCGTTATCAGGATTTGACGGTCGCAATAGACGAATCCTGCCGCGTGCCGGCTGCTGTCCGCACCCCATACCTGGCCGCCCGGACCCAAGGCCTCCTTGAAGTACTTGACAAGGTAGCCGCGCCTTCCAATTGACGACAAAAGAATTCTCAAATAAGTATCCTGCAAACTGCAACAATCTTTGTATACGAATTTTACATAAAAATATCAGTTTTTCAAAACAATTCTGTCCTTGGGAGGGCAGGGTATAAATATGGATAGACAGTTTACCCGCCTTTCGATATAATCGGCCGATTCTTGGTTAGAATTCAAGGGAAAGAGACGGATTTATGATCTTCGGTGACTTTGTCGGGCCTCACAGGCCCCTTACCTGGGCGCTGCGTTTCTGGCCGGTTTTGGTGTCTTCCTGGGTTTTTGCCCTTGGCGCCACCTGGCTGTGTAAGAAGATCGCGCTGAAGCTGGGAATTGTGGACAAGCCAGATCTGTTCGTCAAGACCCACAAGGAACCCGTCGCCTATCTCGGCGGCATCGGCATCCTTGTCGGGCTGACGGTCGGGGTGCTTACGGGAATTGCGCTAATCCAGGGCTACGAATCTTTCAATATCAGCCTCCGCTGGCTGCTGGGCATCCTGGCGGGCGGATCGATTGCCTGTTTTGTCGGGGTGGTGGACGATATTCTGGACATACGGCCGTGGCAGAAACTGCTGGGACAATTGATCACCGCCGGAGCCCTGCTGATAGCAGGAATTCGTCCCGGCCTCCACTACACAGCCGAGTATTTCGGTTGGAACCTGTCACCCGAGATGAATCTGATTTTGGGAGTTCCCATCGTCATTTTCTTTGTACTGGGGGCAACCAATTCGCTGAATCTGCTGGATGGGCTGGACGGACTTTGCGGCGGAGTAACCGCAATTATCACCGTCGCGCTATTGCTGCTTTCGGTACATCGGGCTACGTGGGGATTCAGCAAAGCCGGCGATCCGGTGCGGATCATCGTCTGCCTGGGGCTGGTCGGGGGGGTACTCGGGTTTCTGCCGTTCAATCGTCACCCGGCGAAGATCTTCATGGGGGACGCCGGCAGCATGCTGCTGGGATTTGTGGTGGCGGCCCTGATGATCCTGTTTGCCGAACAGGTGCCGCGATGGTGGATGGCTTCGATCGTGATCTTCGGCCTGCCGATCCTTGATACGGCGACGGCGATGGTGAGGCGGCTGATCAACCGCCGGCCGATGTTCGTCTCGGACCGGGGACACATCTACGACCAAATGATGGATCGGGGGTATGGGCTTGGGAAGACAGTTGCAATCTGTTATGGTCTGGCGGGGCTGTATGCCTTCATCGGCCTGGCGATGAGCCAGATCCGCACGCGGTATGCCTTCTTCGTGTATATCCTCGTGTTCCTCGTCTCGGCACTGGTGATCTGGAAGAAGGGCTTTTTAAAGATGGAAGGCCACCGAGGGGCGATTCGCAAAGAGACGCAGGCTACGGCGAAAGATTCTTAGAAACTGCATCCAAATCAATTACGTAGATATTGCTCTTGATGCCGTGGTTATCGATGGTGGTTTTAAACCGGAAACCGCACTTCTGGTAAAGTCGGTTGGCTTTTTCGTTTTCGGCCGCCACAAGCACCTTGACGGCGGGGAGAGATCTTTGGCGGCATTCCTCCAGACCCGCTTGGACCAGGCGGGCGGCAACCCCCTGCCCGCGGACGGAGGCATCCACGACAATCGACAGCAGCTCGGCCGAGGGCAGATCCAGTTTCTCAATTCGCTTCGGATAGAACAGGGTTTCCATCGTTTTCCGGAGGGCGGCAAAGGATAAGAGACGACCGGAAAGAAGGAAGAAAAATCGCAGGCCGCCCCGGCAAACGACAGACCGGTAAAGCCGTCCGAGATTATCAGTGAAAGCGACAAAACCGACGACCCGGCTTCCCTGAAGGGCCGCATAGCCGAAGCTGGAGGAGGAACTGACGATTGATTCGTACAGGGCCGTAACAAAGTTTTCGCCCAGCGAACTGATAAAGCCCCGGTCAATGCCCTGAATGTGCAGGCGGGCCGCATCGCGGGCATGCACTGCCTGCATTCTTTGGATCTGGATGGTGTTTGATTGTTCGATCAAGCCGTCACTCTGTCTTTGCGGATAAGAACCGTTTGATGCTCGCCACGTCGGTTAGCTCTAAGGCGTCGGCGGGAGAGATTTCTACGCCGAATTCCTTCTGGAGGGCGAGGATGAGGGCGACATGGGCCATGGAGTCCCAGCCGTCAACGTTTTCGATGGACAGGTCGTCGGTGAGACGGTCAATACCGAAGGCCTGTTTGAAGATGGCTTCGAGTTTTTCCTGCATTTACAACTCCGTTTTTTGACGCAGATTAACGCACATTTACACGAATTTTTATTCTATTTTCAGGTATTCGAAGGTTTTGGGAGCGTAGTCCGCCGGCGTCAGACGATAGGTACAGGTTCCGCCGGCCGCCGCCGTCTGCTCAAAACCCATGCGGGGCCAGAAGTCGGCGACGAGGGGGTTCTTCCGGGTCGCGATGTATTCGGCCCTCAGCTCGCCGGCGCCCGCAGCGGCGGCATCGCGTGCGATGCGATCCACGAGGGCATCCTCCGCCTGGCGGCCGATGACGCGGCAGCTCATCAGGAAGGTGTCAATCCGCCACACGGCCTCCGCCTTTTCCACGAGGGCCAGACCGACCGTACCGTTGTCGCCGAAGCGGTCTCTGAGCCCCAGGACATAAACGGCCCAGGAGGAACTCTCCAGCATTCGCCTTATATCCGCCTCGCTGTAGCGGCGGGTGGTGAGATTGAACTGGTTGGTCCGCTGGGTGAGCTGGGCGGCGCGGGGAATATCGCTTTCCCCGGCAAGCCGGATCGTGCCGATCATCTTCAGCGAGCGCAGGTAGTCGGCCAGCGTGGGGACGGATTTCTGCAGCTCGGATCTTTGCCGCTGGGCGGCATAGATCTCACCCCGCCTGCGGTCCTCCCCGGTCAAAACGGCCCGCGTAAAGAAACTCGATTCCCTGAGCGCGCGGGCGTAGAGGGCGGGATTGGCGGGAAGGTCGAGCGTTCGGACCTGCGGGAGCATCTGACGGATGATCTCACGCTCGGCGGGGTTGTCGTCGGCGAAGACCATGCTGTCGAGACCGATGTTGATCTCATCGGCCAGATGCTGCATATTCTCATGCTTGGGCATCCAGTTGACAACAATGGCGGCAAAATGCCGCTCCCGCAAAACCATGTGGGGGTGCTCGCGGAGGACCCGCATCACATCCTCGGGGTTGTTCTTGCTGTTGATCGCCAGGATAACGCCCTGCTCGTAAAGCTCAAGGATGGCCCGCTGAAATTCGACGAACTCGCGACCGGGCGAGTCGGGACCGAGCCGGATACCTTCCATGCCGTCCTCGCCGATAATGCCGCCCCAGAGCGTGTTGTCGCAGTCGAGGACAAGGCACTTTTGTCCGCGGCCTCGGGCGGCAACAATATGGGAGAGCATCTTTCGGGCAAGCAGGGCCAGGAAGGACTCGCTGAAGGGGACGCGGGCCATCGCGAGCATCCGCGGATCGAGGGCCCCGGCATAACCCTCCCAGGCGGCCAGACGGTCGAGGTCGAGGACCCGGACCTGCGGATCAGCGGCCAGCTCCTGCTTTAACCGCCGGTTGATTTCGTGCAGCTTGTCTTCGCCGTCGCCGGGCAGGACATGGAGGGGCCAGGCGGGCGGATTAACAAACGTGCCGACCGCAAGTCGGCCGGCGGTGTTGCGTTTGAAGGCATTGATCAGACCGTTCAGGTCCTCCAGCGGATCGAGCCCCATGGCCTGCGGTTCGAGCAGCAGGAAGGTGATCTCCGGCGCGTGGCGATAGAGGCCGCTTGCGGGATCAAGCACCTCCTGGCTGAACTGGCCGTAACCGGCGACATAACAATCCAGGCGGATGCCCTGACGGGCGGCCTCAACCACGGCAAAGTCGGCCAGCGGGTCGGCCGTAAAGGACGCGAGCAGAGCCGTTTTGACCGTCTCGTGAAGACCGCAGTCGCCGTCGGCGCAGAGGGCGCGAATTTGTTCGGCCGCCCGGCGGACGGCCAGCCAGGTGGACGGGAGATCGATCAGGATATCATCAATTTTGTTAGCCACGAATTTTCACGAATAAACACAAATTTATTTTATTTTTCAACAGGATTCACAGGATAAACTATCCGCATTTTATTTTCCTTCCTGATCTTCATGGTTTGCGTCTGCCGTATAAGGCGGTGCCGAGGGCGCCGATGTGCTGGGGGTGCGGTGGAATCACAATCTCCCGGCCCAGCCGGTCAGCCAGTATGTCCGCGATGGCCGTATTTCGGGCGACGCCGCCGGTAAAGAGGACGGGACCGTCCGCGGGCAGACCCACCTGGTGGAGGAGGCCGAGGAGCTGATCGGCAACGGCCGCATGCAGAGCCGCGACGATGTTTTCCGTTGTCTGCCCGGCCGCCCGATGAGAAACGATCTCGGACTCGGCAAAGACGGTGCAGGTCGAGGAGAGGGTCAGAGGCCGGTCGGCCTTCTGCGCCAGGGCGGCCAGATCCTCCAGGGCCACGCCGAGCGAGGCGCTGGTGACTTCGAGAAAACGGCCGGTGCCCGCGGCACACTTGCTGTTGAGGGCAAAGTCGATCACGCCGCCGCCTGCATCCAGGGCAACGGCCTTGCTGTCCTGACCGCCGACATCGAGGATGAGTCGGGCCCGGGGGTCCACGCAGGAGGCCGCGCAGGCCAGGGCGGTGATTTCCGTCAGAACCGTATCGGCAAACGGTATCCGGCGGCGGTTATAGCCGGTAACGGCAACTCCCGCAAGGTCCGTCTGCGCGATGCCGGCGTCCCGCAGAAGGTTGTCCATGCCTTCCCGGCAGGATCGGTCCGCCGCAACACCGGACGGGACCAGATGACGGGCGATAATCCGACCCGACGCGTCGATCAGGACCAGCTTCGTATAGGACGAACCCGAATCGATGCCGAGATAACTGCTCATCGCGCCTCCAGCACCTCCCGGAACGAGTCGAGGCGAAGGCGGACCTGCTCGGCACTATAGGCGGCGGGGTCGGCCATATCGGACTCGATGAGGACGGACGGGATTTTCTTTTCGCCGAGCTTGTCCCGGAGGGGCCCAATGTCGGCCAGCGAGCGGCGGCAGCTTCGGTTGGCATGGAAGATCACGCCGTCCACAATATAGTCATCCACCAGTTTCAGTGTCGTCGCCAATTTTTTCTTCAGCGGCCGGTTGAGGCCGGTATCGGCGCAGGCGGCGGCCAGGGCCTGCCATGGATCGACGCCCTCGGGATAGTCAAGATTCCACCAAAGCGTATAGTCATTGAGGACGATGCGGAAATGCTCGTCGAAACATTTCGGAAAGCGGGTCGGCAGATACCAGAGCGGATAGCCGTGCCAGAGCAGGCGGATGGGCTTTGCCGCATCACCCGCCGGTGCAGCGGCCCGGGCCTCTTCCAGCAGGGCCTCATAGTAGTCACATGCCTCCTGCGTACCGCGGGCGACGACCATCGGAAAGAGGGCATCGACGAGTTTGGCCGCATCGAGAAACGGCGGGTCGGCCCGATTGAGTTCGTGGAGCTGACGCCAGAGGCGCGAGGCCCGGCGGCTGTGATCGACGGATTCGCTGAGCTTCTGCACATCGAGCGACCGGCCGGTATGGGCCCTGAGAAACTCCACCAGCGACGGCTGCTGGCGCAGGAGATAAGTTTGAAACGCCGGGCCGTCGGCCGCGTCTGGATAGTCGAGGACGAAAAGGGGAATCTTCAGCTTGTCGGCCAGCAGGCGGAACCACAGGGGAATCGTGCCGCACTGATTGTTGGAGGCGACGAGCAGATCGGGCCTGGGAATCCCGCCATAGGGCAGCTTGTCGGCATATTCCATGCCGAAAGCGATGAGTGAATAGGAACAGAGGTCCTGAGTAAAGGCGGCCATCCGTGAATCGCGGATCATCAGCGGGGCCTTGCCTGAGGCGCTGCAGACGACCGCATAACTTTCGGGATAGAGCGTAACGAGATTCATGGCCCGCAGGATCTCCACCGGCGCAAAGGCGGATGCCCAGACGATGGGCTCGCCGGCCTCTCGGGCCCGGGCGGCGCCGAGATAGTAGTCGGTGAAAAGCTTAAGCAGGATGGATTTGGATGTCTGCATATCTTACAGCAACCGCGGATTACGCGGATTTTTCTTTACCATAAAGAACATGAATAAAACGCTCTCCATTTTATAAAGGTGCGGGTGGATACCGCCCACTCAACCTATTATGACATACTTTCCAGCGTCTCCAAAAAGGATTCGATCCGCAGGAGGTCACGCTGATCGACGGTTTCCCTCCCGTGTTCGATTTCCAGCAGGAGGGTCGGGATATTCGCCTGCCGGGCGGTCTCCTTCAGGGCCAAAAAGCGGTGAACGTGCGGCTCGCAGAACTTCTGATTGATATAGATAATGCCGGCGGGAGCGGTCTCTCGAATCATTTTCTGAAAGGCTCGACCATCCTCGTCGGGCCGGCTGCTGCGCGTGGGGCTGGGGGCGGCAAGCAGGTAGCGTCGGGCGAGATTTTCATAGGGGTCCCCTTCCTCTTCCACGTCGCGGTCGGCCCAGCGGACGCCGTTGGTGGTATCCTCATACACAACCGCACCGCCGAACCGCTCAATCGTCTCGACGAGGGGGATCGAATCCATCAGGGGCCCGGCGATCAAAAGCCGTTTAACTTCGGCGTGGTCAGCGCCCTCTTTTTGCGATGTCTCGATGGTTTGCTCTAGGAGCGCAGCGTACTCGTCTCGATCCATGACGAGGCCCGCCGTCGCCAGGGCCATGGCGTCAGAGCCCTTCAGACTGCCGGGATTGGCCAGCCGGACCTGAGCCAGTGGCCTCAGCAGCGAGCGGATGCGGTTGGTCTTTTCAATCGCCGCCCGCAGGTTTTCTTCGGCAAGCGGCGCGGCGGCCGACTCCCGCAGGTGATCGGCCAGAGCGCGGAGCTGCGAGGCAAAATACGCCGCGGCGGCCTCATCCGCGTTGATGGGATGCCGCAGCCGCCAGGCGGGCGGTAATGCCGCCCGGCTCTGCCACATTTCATAGAGGACCCGCAGAGAATCGCAGGAGTTGGGAAAGATCACTTCGGTCAGGAGGTCAAACTCTCCGGCGCAGGCGGCGGCAAAACCGTCACGGGCGAACGCGCAGACGGGCGTGGGCAAAGAGCCGGCCGACGAGCCGAGACCATTGAACCGCCCGATCAGCCGCACCGGGTGGAAGCCCGCCGCGACGATGATCTCCTCGGGGATGTAATTGGAGAGCATGCCGATCAGACCGCGATATTTCGGCCGGATAGACCGGAGATAGTCCCGGCGGAACGCAGGGTCGGCAACAAGTTTTTTAACCGCAAGAAACATGAATGGGCATTAAACCACAGATAACACAGATTCTATTCTAACTACAGAGGACACGGGTTATTACGGCCGGCTGGGGAACGGAAGCTGTTTTTGAATTCATCTTTCAGTAAACCCAGACGGAAAAGGTCGGTCCGTCGGCCGTCCTTGACGGCCTCGCCGCGAAGAGTGCCTTCGATCACAAAGCCGAGCTTCTTCATGGTGATCAGACTGGCCAGGTTGCCGGGAAGAGCGACGGCCCAGATCTTCTCAAGCAAAAGCTTCTCAAAGGCCCATCCGATCAGCAGCGCCTCCGCCTCGGCCATCACGCCGCGACCCCAGTACGCTCTGTCGCCGATGACGATAATGATCTCAGCGGTTTTGTTCTTTGGATCGATATGGAGCAAACTGATCAGGCCGATGGACATACCCGCAGATGTTTCGATCATCCAGTCAAGACGGGAGGCATCCTCCTGAATGCGTGCAAACCACTTCCGTGTGCCTTCGAGCGTGAAGGTCTCATCGACCAGCAGGGTCCGGCGAATGTCCGGATCGTTGTACCACTGCACACGGAGGGGCAGGTCGGCCTCGGTCAACGGGCGAAGCCGCAGGCGGTCGCCGGTGATCACCGGGTTTTCAGTTTTCGATTTCCAATTTTCCATTTGCTTTGCCGCGGATTTACACGAATTGGGCGGCTTGTTTTCGGTCGCTTTTTATTCATTGAACAGGCAAGGGCCGAAGACATCATCAAGGGTCTGGCGGCGGCGGATGAGCCGGGGACCGCTCTCCTCCAATGCCCAGACGGCGGGAGCGGGATGGATAAACGAGGGCGACATGGCCAGCGTATAGGCGCCGACGCTGTCGATCCGCAGATAGTCGCCCGGTCGGGGAACAGGACCTTCGATCTCTTTCAGAAGGTAATCCTTCTCCATACAGGTGGAACCGGCGACATCATACGTGCCGTCCATCCGCGGCGTACCGTCCGTGATGACCGCTCGCGGCGGGTTATAACTGTGAAACGTGGGCTTCGTATGGAAGGCGCTGCCGTCCACCGTGACAATCGTTTTGTCCCGGATGCGTTTGACGCTGACGACGCGGGCGATAAAACTCATCGTGTCGGCGGCCGGCGCCATGCCGGGCTCGATCACGAGAACGGGCCGGCGGGTCCTGACCCAGTCGCTCTCATTCAGCACACCACTGACGGCTCCGGCATAGTCGTCCCAGGCGGGGACCTGCCGCCAGGCAACGGGGCCGAAAAAACCGCCGCCGATGTTGAGATATTCGATCGAATCGGGAAAGTGCCGTTCGGCGATTTCCGCCAGCGTCCGGGTGATCGTCTCAAAGCACCAGACGCTGCGGTCGGTCGTCGAGGTATGACCGTGGAGACTGACAATCGTCAGATTGTCCGCCGCTTCCAGTTTCCGGCTGACGGCTTCCAGCTCAGACGGGGCGAAGCCGAAGCGGCCGGTCTTCAAGCTGCTCTGGATATGGGAGACGCCTTCGGAATCGGAGAGGGCGATGTTGATTCGCAGGCCGATCCGGACTTTCCGATCCGGATGCGACCGGGCATAGCGGATCACCGCCTCCGCCTCCGGCTCACAATCGAGATTGATGAGCGTACCGTTATCCAGGGCGAGAACGATATCCTCCTCCGATTTGACGGGACCGTTGAAGATGATCCTGGCCGGGTCCTGTCCGATCCGCAGGGCCAGATCGTATTCCATACGGGAGACGACCTCGGCCCAGCAGCCGACCTGTCGCACGAGCCGGCACAGGTACGGCAGACAGTTGGCCTTATAGGAATAGGCCGGCAAAAAGGGCGTATAGCGGCTTTCAAATGCCTGCGACATCATACGCAGGTTCCGCCCGAAGCGCGCGGGATCGAAAAGGTAAAAGGGGCCGCCGCTTTCCTTTGCCAGTGTTTGGATGGTTTGGTAATTTAAATCAGCCACGAATCTTCATGAATAACCACAAATGATTTTTAGCCACAGAGGACACAAAGAAAGTAAGCATGGGGGTAATTTAGAATAGAAAATTGAGAATTAAGAAATTCAATTATGCTCTTTCCTTAATTTTGACTTCTTTACAATGACTGTAAGAATTGAAATAATTTCATTCGACTCCTGCAACAAGCTTTTTAACTTTCCTTCCGAAACAACATTCGTTGTCTTAAAAATCCTTAACCAATAATTTGTTTCCCTTGCCTCTTTTAACGCAATCATACATTTTGAAATGAAATCAGCACGGCTTTGGGCCGCATTGGCCTCTTCCAAATTAGCTCCGATGGAGGTTCCCGACCGAACCAACTGCCTGAACAAATCCTTGTTTGTTTTATCCTGCTTTATCAGGTATTGATAAAACCTTACTCAAGTTGACTGACTTTTTAGCGTGGGATTTTGGACGATGATGGTGATTTTTTCAATAAAAAACGGCACTCTCTTCGATAAAAGGGTTGGAACATGCTCTTTTACACAGGAGACTGCCGTTA